>NZ_CP126115.1:992376-1647252 GCF_030123505.1 Neobacillus sp. YX16 | reverse complement strand
GTTTAAGTGCACCGTCAATAGCTTCAGCTCCCGAATTGGAGAAAAAGACAGTGTCTAGATTTCCTGGTGTGATATGAGCAAGCTTTTCCGCCAAATTCGCTGCCGTTTCATAATAACCATAGTTCAATCCAAGATGAATCAAGGCTTCAGCTTGCTTTTTAATGGCCTCCACCATTTTCCTGTTCGTATGCCCGACTGCATTGACAGCCACTCCTGAAACGAAATCGATATACTCCTTTCCGTCTGTCGTCCAAAATTTGGCGCCATGCGCTTTTTCAATGACAAGCTCCGTTACCCTTGTCATAACCGGTGATAAATGTTTTTGTGCTTTTTCTTTAATCTCTGCTGTTTTATTTTGTAATTTCATAAATCTCATCCTTTCTTAATTGACCTTTGAATATCGTGAATGATTCATCTAAAATTCTTACAATCTCATCAATTTCTGCTCTCGTAACATTTAAAGGAGGGCTGATGATGAGGTGCTCCCCCTTTGTACCGTCAATTGAACCGGAACCGGGATAAAAAACCGCACCGAGTTCCATCGCAATTCCATTCAATCTTTCAGCAGCTTTTTCAGATGGATCGAACAACAGATCCTGCCCAGGATCCTTCACAAGCTCCATACCTATTAAAAGCCCTCTGCCCCGAACATCAGATATATAAGAATGTTTTTGCTTCAGCTCCATAAGACGTTTGACAAGGTAGGTACCTTGTTTTTTGACGTTTTCCAGCACCATATCTCGCTTATATACGTCCAATGCAGCAAGACCGGCTGCAACAGCAACAGGATGCCCACTATATGTGTAACCGTGAATGAATTTCCCGTCGCTGTTTTGAATGAGCCCATCGATTAACCGATTATGAACGATCATTCCGGCGAGCGGAGCATATCCCGCTGATACCCCTTTTCCGAATGTGATTATATCAGGCTTGATTCCAATCTGTTCTGTCGCGAAGTTGGTACCAGTACGGCCAAATCCAGTCATCACTTCATCGATAATTAAGACGATTTCGTAATGATCACACAGCTCTCGAACTTTCTCAAAATACCCCGGCGGCGGTGGAACAGCACCTTGCTGGCTTCCAACAATCGGTTCGGCAATAAATGCCGACACGTTCTCAGGACCAAGCTCAAAAATGGTTCTTTCAATATCCGTTACACATGTCCAGTTTTGTTTAGAGAGACAATCATCTTTTTGACGATCGTATGGACATCGGTGGCAGTACGGAGAATAGACATGGGCATAGTTTAAAAGATTAGGAGTGTATGCATGCCTTCTTTTAACATCTCCTCCTGCTGATAAAGAACCGATAGTGTTACCGTGGTACGATTGCCATCGCCCGATCACAATGTGTTTTTGGGGTCTGCCGGCGTCCCTATGATATTGCCTCGCCAGCTTCAAAGCACTTTCATTTGCTTCGGAGCCTCCTGTTGTAAAATACACTTTATTTAAATGGTCTGGAGCCATTTTTCCGATTGTTTCAGCCAGTTCATGCAACGCTTTCGTCTCAAAGCGCATTGTATGAACGAAAGCTGCTTTTTTTGCTTGTTCTGCCATGGCCTCTCCTATAGAAGTAATCCCATGGCCCAAGTTGGCTGCAACCGCTCCCGAGCAAGCATCCAAATATTTTTTCCCGTTCTCATCTATGAGATAGACTCCTACACCGTGGGTAATAATCGGGTACTCCTTTTTTAAATCACGATGAAACACGTAGTCTTTATTTATTCCATCCATCTTTCCACCACCATTGCCAGTCCTAATCCACCTGCCACACAAATCGTCGCAAGGCCATATTGCCGTTTTTGTTTTTCAAGCTCATGGCATAATGTAGTGACGATTCTCGCACCGGAGCACCCAAGTGGATGGCCTAAGGCAATCGCCCCTCCGTTTACATTCACGTTGTCTCCTTTTATGTCCCATTCTTTTAAACAAGCAAGACTTTGAGCAGCGAATGCTTCATTTAATTCAATCAAATCGATATCTTCCAAACGAAGACCCGCTTTTTTCAACGCAATCTGGGATGCAGGAACCGGACCGATTCCCATATCTTTTGGTGATACACCCGCTGCAGCAAAGGAACGAATCCTTGCCATCGGGACCACTCCAAGTTGTATCGCTTTTTCTTCCGACATCAACAGCAGCATCGAAGCTCCATCATTTCTTCCGGATGAGTTTCCGGCTGTTACCGTACCATCCTTTTGAAACACAGAACTTAGTGTTCCTAACTTTTCAATGTCCGTCAATCTTGGGTACTCATCTATCGCAAAGTGTCGGATCCCCTTTTTTCCTTCCTTTACCGGAACAGGTATGATTTCTTCTTCAAAGTGGCCCATTTCAATTGCACGTTTCGTTTTCTGCTGACTCGTGAAAGCAAATTCATCTTGTTCACGGCGGGTAATGTTATATTTTTCAGCCAGCCACTCAGCTGTTTGCCCCATCGTGAAACGACCGTATATCTCCTCTGGCTGCGATTTTGGCTGACTCTCCGTATTTGAATCATACAGCGTCATATCTCCCATCTTGTGGCCGATTCGAGTGCCAAGCGTATAATGAGGCGCTTGTGACATGTTTTCGACACCTCCTGCTATAACGACTTCCGCCTGACCAGTCAAAATGGACATCGCTCCGTTAATGACGGCCTGCATGCCCGAACCGCACTGACGGTGAACAGTATAAGCAGGAATAGATACTGGAAAATAGGCCTGTAATGCCGCGACTCTTGCAATATTCGGAGCATGCGCACTCTGCTTTGTTTGTCCGACGATGACTTCATCGACAATATTGGCACCGTAACCGGAAGCAGAAAGATTATTTTTCATGATGAGGGATACGAGCACTTCCGGAGGCGTATCTGCCAGTGACCCACCGAAGCTTCCGATAGCAGTCCTAAATGCATTTACAATTACAACCACTATACATTCACCTCTTTGCCTTTATTGAAAGATTCAGCAATTTGGAAGGGTGCGTCCGTTTTCTGTTGAATTTCCTCAAGGGATACTCCAGGGGAAAGCTCAATAAGATGAAGTCCATCTTCCTTTACAGCGAACACCGCCAAATCGGTAATAATTAAATCCACTATTCGTTCCGATGTGACCGGATAAGTTAAATCCTTGACGATTTTTGAATCTCCTTGGTTAGAAGTATGCATCGTTGTTACAATGACCTTTTTGGAGCCTTCCAATAAATCCATCGCCCCGCCTACACCAAGAACACTTTTTCCTGGTACGGCCCAGTTGGCAATCCGCCCCACTTGATCAATTTGCAACACGCCTAGGATTGAAACGCTTACATGCCCTCCGCGAATCATCGCAAAAGAGGAAGCACTATCAAAAAAGGATGATCCTTCCAATACTGTGACAGGCAGTTTCCCTGCATTGACAAGATTTTGGTCAATATGCTCTTGATCTGGCGTAGGACCTACTCCAAGAATGCCGTTTTCCGAGTGTAAAAAAACTTTAACATCTGATGGAATATAATCAGCCACCAATGTTGGAATCCCTATCCCCAAATTGACGATATCGCCATCCTTCAATTCCTTTGCAGCTCTTGCAGCAATGTATTGTTTCATATTCAAGCTAGTTACCGCCCTTCACAACTATATAATCAACGTATAAATGAGGGGTCACAATTTCTTCAGGAGAAATTTGGCCAACCTCCACAATCTCGTCCACCTCTGCAATAACCACATCCCCAGCTGTTGCCATCATCGGATTAAAGTTTCTTGCCGATTTGTTGTATATGAGATTTCCTAATTGATCTGCCTTTTTCGCTTTAATTAAAGAAAAATTGGCTTTAAGAGGCTCTTGAAATACATACTTTTTACCATTAAGGGTACGCTCTTCTTTGTTTTCAGCGATTTTCGTTCCTACGCTGACTGGTGTATAAAACCCTCCTAATCCCGCACCGCCCGCTCGAATGGCTTCAGACATCGTTCCTTGTGGGAGAAGCTCCACTTCTAATTCTTTATCCTGATAAGCTTTAACTACTTCTGGATTGGATGTAAAATACGAACCTATTGCTTTTTTTACTTGCTTTTGCCGGACTAAAACTCCAAGACCTCTACCTGGTTCACCAAGGTTATTACTAATAATCTCTAAGTCTTTCACTTCCGACTGAGCCAAAGCGGCTATTAAACTAAGCGGACTTCCTACAAGTCCAAATCCACCTACCATAATTCGAGAGCCGCTTTTAACCTTTTTTACAGCTTCTTCGCATGTAATCAGCTTGCTCATGTTTTTTATCCCTGCCTTTCCATCGACTTTTGCGGGTGTTAACCGTTCGGTAAAATAAAAAAACCGAGCAAAACATAAATCTCTATAAAGAATGTCGTTTCAACGAACATTCCTTATACAGAGTTCATGTTTGCCCGGTTTTAATAAGACCATGGGAAGAGGTCATCTTCCCACTTTATTATAACCAAACGTTATGTATTCATTTGCTTCACATTATCCCAGTAACGTTGAACTGCAGCTTGAAGAGCCACAATGATCGCTTGCTGGGATGGAGCAAAATAAAAACTTTGAATTCGTTTAATCAGCTGCTCAACACCGTCTTGAAGACAGTAGCCTATCAGCAGTTTTTGAAAATAATTTTTTGTTAGTTCAGTTACGAATGTGAATTCAGCTCCGATAATCTTATGATCTTTCAGATCCACTTCGAGGACAATTCCCGCATGCTTATACATTTCATACATGGAAGTTCCCTGTGGAGCTTTTGCATATCCTGTAACAATCACCGTTTCCAGTGTTTGCATGCCCTAATCCACCCTTCAAAAACCCACTGAACACCTTTCTAACACGAGTATACGGGTTAGAATAAACAATGTCAATGTGAATATTTTAAATTTTTAAAAAAGTTAAAGCGCTTTCACTACCAATAAAGAGCTTACAACTATTTTTTAGACCTCTACAACATAAATAATTTATTCTCCCTTGTATGTTAAAATCCTTTTAAAATTTTTACCAACCACGTTCCTGCATACGCGCTTCAGGAGACAGAGTTGAAATCTCAATACCTTTCATTGCAATTCCAAGATTTTTTGAAATCTCTGCAATTAGTTGATAATCCTGGTAGTGGGTTGTTGCTTCCACAATAGCTCTAGCGAATTTTGCTGGGTTATCAGATTTGAAGATTCCAGAACCAACAAATACTCCATCAGCACCTAACTGCATCATAAGCGCAGCATCAGCAGGCGTTGCTACTCCACCAGCTGCAAAGTTTACTACAGGCAGGCGTCCAATACGCTTAATCTCTAGAAGAAGTTCATAAGGAGCTCCAAGTAGCTTAGCCTCTGTCATCAATTCATCTTCACTCATTGTAGAGACTTTACGAACTTGTGCATTTACCTTACGGATATGACGAACAGCTTCTACGATATTACCAGTTCCCGGCTCTCCTTTTGTACGAAGCATGGATGCACCTTCACCAATACGGCGAGCTGCTTCTCCTAGATCACGGCAACCACAAACAAAAGGAACAGTGTAAACTTTTTTATTTAGATGGTACTCTTCATCAGCCGGTGTTAAAACTTCGCTCTCATCAATATAATCAACACCCATTGCTTCAAGAACCCGGGCTTCAACGATGTGTCCGATACGTGCTTTTGCCATAACCGGAATGGAAACTGCCTTCATAACTTCTTCTGTAATTCGTGGATCTGCCATTCTTGCTACTCCGCCAGCTGCACGGATATCAGAAGGAACGCGCTCCAAGGCCATTACAGCTACCGCTCCTGCTTCCTCTGCTATTTTTGCTTGCTCAGCATTCACAACATCCATTATGACGCCGCCCTTTTGCATTTCAGCCATGCCTCTTTTTACACGATCCGTACCTGTTTTCATTGGTAATCCCCCTTTGATGATTATGAACGTATCAATTTCTTTTAAAAGGAAAATCTCATTTAGTTCATTTGTTATGTTCTTTTATATTTGTATAGAATTTTCCCCTTTCACCCCCATCAAAAAATGGATACAATACATATTTATCCAAATTTAATTTTCACTTATAAACTTGCAATTACTGTGCCAATATTAAAAACACCTATTTGTGAACTATTTGTGAAAACAATATGCAAAATTTCTTGGCACTATCATTATTTTTTTTGCACTTAAACCGCAAAAATTATATTTCCAATAAAATAGAAAGGGCTTTTTGATTTTATGAAAGATCCTTTATTACAACTGGCCCCTTAAAAGGAAATTTTTTTAAAGATACTAATTCGGTTAGAAAAAAGAGTTGAGATGAAGAAGTCCTTGAGGGAGTTGAAGAAGGGGTAATTATGATTATGTTGAATTTTAGAGGTAATAGATTCTGCCATCAAATCATCTGTATTACTAAACTAAATTTCCTGTTATATAGGAAAAACCTTGATAACACAATGGTTACCAAGGCTCTGTATGAATGACCTGTGAGGGGTTCGAACCCCCGACCTCAACCCTGTCAAGGTTGCGCTCTCCCAGCTGAGCTAACAGATCTCTTATTAAGCTACAAATATAATTATAGTAAAATCTCATAAAAAGTCAACAGTTTTTAAAAAGGAACATACATACCAAAAAATATTCGAATAAAGAACGAATGTTCGGATATAATAATAGTATACAATATCAGAAAGGCGGGATATACATGGATGGGCTTTTGTTACGTGCTATAGAGGAAAATATTCCGTTAGAGATGATTTACCTATCTTGCGACCAGCAGATATCTCAACGAAAATTACTTGTGAAAGAAGTGAATGATGAGTACATCCGCGCGTATTGTTTGCTCCGTAAACAGGTTCGCACCTTTCGCCGGGAAAATATTTTATCCTTAATGCCAAATACTCGCGCAAACGATTCTTTCCTACACTAAGACTCCCCCTAATAACCTTCTTTTCCCCTTGAGCATTTCCGCTATAGTTATGATAAAATGCAGTTGTATCTATCGAACATTGGGGGAATTGTCGCATGGAGATACCAAAAGGCACGATAAAAGAACATACAATTAAAAGTAATGAGCTTGGAGAAGAAATACAGCTTCTCATCTATTTGCCAGCAAATTTCTCACCATTATATAAATACTCACTGTTAATCGCCCAGGATGGCAGAGATTATTTTCAACTTGGCAGAATTGGACGATTAGCAGATGAGTATCTTTTTGAGCGAGAAATTGAAAATTTAATCATCGTTGGGATACCCTATAAGAATGTGGAGGATCGCCGCAGGAAATACCACCCTGCTGGAGAACAAAATCAACATTACATTCGCTTTTTAGCACATGAATTAGTTCCATTCCTAGATAAAGAATTTCCAACTTATCAGATGGGCTCAACAAGGGCGCTAATCGGTGATTCACTTGGAGCTACAGTATCGTTAATGACCGCTCTCCAATATCCTCATACTTTTGGAAAAGTGCTTCTACAATCACCGCTTGTTGAAGATGAAGTGTTTGGATTGGTCGAAAGCTTTACCAAAGCTGAGCTTTTAGAGATATATCATATTGTTGGAAATCAGGAAACCGAAGTCCAAACCACTAATGGCAAAAAAAGCGACTTCCTAAATCCAAACCGGAAGCTGTCAGAAATCTTAACAAACAAGGCCTTTACATATTTTTATGATGAATTCGACGGCGACCATACATGGACATTTTGGCAGCCTGATTTAAAAAGAGCCTTAAAGATGATGTTTTAAGGTCATTTCATATTTTTTGAATATTTGCTATAATAGCAGGAAGGTCCATGACTGCACCGATTTAAGAAAAATTCTTGTTTATATGGAGGTTACACATATGAAATTTGGAGTTGTTATTTTTCCATCAAAAAAACTACAAGATTTAGCTAATTCCTATCGTAAGCGTTATGACCCGCATTATTCACTCATCACTCCACACCTAACGTTGAAAAATTCATTTGAAGCAAAGGAAGAGGATGTTGTTTACTTTGCTGATAAATTAAGGCAAATAGCAAGCAATACTAATACGTTTACATTAAAAACAACAAAAATCAGCTCTTTTCAGCCCGTAAATAATGTTATCTACTTTAAAGTAGAGCCAACCGAAGAGTTAAATTTATTACATCATGAAATCAATCAAGAATTTAGTGAGCAAAATTTAGAATATGCTTTCGTTCCACATATTACGATTGGTCAAGAGCTTTCAAATGATGAGCATTCAGATGTTTATGGCTCATTAAGAATGAAAAGATTTGATCATGAAGAAAGTGTTGACCGCTTCCATTTACTCTATCAGTTAGAAAATGGTTCTTGGACGGTTTACGAAACATTTCGCCTAGGAAAGGAATAATCAACTGTGAATGTAAAAGTTGTAGAAAATGAAAAAGAACTTGAAGATGCTTTTTGTGTCAGAAGAACTGTCTTTATTGACGAGCAAAATGTCCCTGCCGAAGAAGAAATTGATCAATATGAGGAAGACGCTGTACATTTCGTTTCCTACCTGGAAGGCTCACCGATTGCAGCTGGCCGCTTTCGTGTTATAGATGGTTTTGGGAAGGTAGAACGAATTTGTGTATTAAAGGAAGCTAGAAAAACTGGCGCTGGAAAAGCCATTATGAGTGAAATTGAAGCTTATGCTCTCGAAAATGAACTACATAAATTAAAGTTAAATGCTCAAACACACGCTATCCCATTTTACGCTGGTCTCGGTTATGAGGTTGTTTCCGAAGAATTTCTAGACGCTGGGATTCCTCATAAAACCATGATAAAAAAAATTTAATTTCAAGCGCTTGCCCTTAAGTGGCAAGTGCTTTTTTCATTTCTTGAATAGATGGGCACTTTTCGATAGTAACTAGTTTTGCTATGATAGAGTTTGTCGTATTTTTGAAAAAAGAGGCTGAATAATGAAAACTGCTATGCATCAAAATCAAAGGATTGTTCTTGACCAAGTAGCCCGAGAACAATATCAATTAATATATTTGCAGGGAAAAAACGGTGAGTTATCCTGCCCTGTCTGTCAGGAAAAGGTACGGTTATTTCTTGGTATACTGGAACAACCTTATTTTTATCATATTAAATCTCCTGAAACTTCATGTCCAGAACCAGTAATTGAAGAAATGGAACCGATTATGGTGGAGCGAAATGGATTTCGTATCCCCCAAGGAAGAACCATTATTGAAACATCTAAAAGTACCAGCTTATTCCGTCCATCAAAAACTATCAAATGCTCCCTGCCCTTTATAAAAACCGAAGGTGCAAACCACCTTGATCATGACTCCTATCTAAGAGAACTGGCCACAAATGGAGTTATACTCGATAAAAGTCAAGCAGCAGCTGTTGTGGAAACTGAAGGCTCATTATTAGTCCTTGCTGGTGCAGGCAGCGGGAAAACACGAGTACTCACAGCGCGTACCGCTTATATGTTAAATGTAAAAAAAATTGACCCGCGCACCATCATGCTCGTCACATTTACCTCAAAAGCTGCTGGTGAAATGAAAAATCGTTTGATTACTTATCCGCAGATTAATAAGGGACAAATAAATAACCTGGTGACCGGCACCTTCCATAGTATTTTTTATCGTATTCTTATGTTTCATGAGGGGAGTAATTGGTCCGGAGAACGTCTGTTGAAGAAGGAGTGGCAGCGCGATAAGATTTTGAAAGAGGCTGGGAAGGAAATCGATTTATCTGAGAAGGAATTCGCCTATGATTTAGCCCTACAGCAAATTGGCTTTTGGAAGAATTCACTTCTATTTCCTCATGAAGTGAAGCCGCTGACAGATTGGGAAGAAAAAGCTGCCTTTCTTTATAAGAAATATGAGGAATATAAAGCACAAAAAGGCTTATTTGATTTTGACGATATGCTGATTGGCTGCTATCAGCTGCTGAGCACCAGACCATCGCTGCTTGAACTTTACCAGAATCGCTTTCATTATTTTCTTATTGATGAATTTCAAGATATTAATAAGGTCCAATATGAACTGATAAAGCTGCTCTCAGACAAGAATAAAAATGTTTGTGCCGTAGGGGACGACGATCAGGCCATCTATTCCTTCCGAGGCAGCGACCCTAGTTATCTGTTAGAGTTTGAAAAGGACTTTCCATATGCAAAATTAGTTTCACTGGAGCAAAACTACCGTTCATCCCATGAAATTGTCTCTGCTGCCAATGAGATGATCATGAAGAACAAGGTTAGAAGATTTAAGAAAATGAAAGCACAATTTGAATCTGGTACCTCCCCTATCCTCTTCTTTCCTTTTGATGAAGAGGAAGAAGCAACGATGATTGTAACCGACATCCAAGAGAAAATTGTGCATGGAGCAAAACCAACTGATTTTGCGATTTTGTATCGGACCAATGCAGGGTCACGAGCGGTATTTGAACGTTTAGCAAGTTCAAACCTGCCTTTTAAAATTGATTTAGATTCAGAGGCTTTTTATGAACGACACATTGTAAAAAGCGTTCTTTCATTTATAAAAATAAGCTTAGATGAAGATGACAATCAGGCATTAGCTAATATTTTTCCTGCTCTATATCTGAGTCAGCATGCACTAAAGGATATTAAGGCTGAAAGCATACTAAAAGATTGTACCTATCTGGAGGCGCTTTCCCATTTAAAAACAAAACATGCTTTTCAAGAAAAAAAATTAAAAAAGGCCGTGCAGCACATTCGCTCGTTGAAATTTGCCTCCCCGCTTAAATCAATCGAAATCATTGAAAAGGAATTAGGTTTTCTTGACTTTTTGAAAAAACGAGGAAATGAATCGAGTCAGCAAGATAAAGGCTCCGATGATTTAAAGGATTTAAAGGTTGCAGCAAAAAGCTTTACGAGTATTCAAGCCTTCCTATCACATGCGGAGCATATGTCCGCGATGAACAAAGAAATTAAAAATTTAAGTAAGCATTTTCCTGACGCCATTAGTCTAAGTACCATCCATCGGGCAAAGGGATTAGAATACAAAAACGTATATATCATTGGAGCGGTCGATGGCAGCCTGCCGCATGATTACGCTTTAGAAGGCTCAAGAAATGGCGACTTTGCAGCACTAGAGGAAGAAAGAAGACTTTTTTATGTAGCGATGACACGAGCAAAGTTTGAGCTACTTCTCTCTGTTCCCCAGAATCGAAGAGGTAAAAAGGCTAATCCTTCCCGTTTTTTAACACCTTTAACAAAAAAAAATAAAAAATAACAAAGAAGACCTTTTTCCATCAAGGAAAGAGGTCTCTTTTACTTATTTTTTATTAATCATCTTTGAAATTGTATTGAAATCGAGTTGTTTTCCATCGTTTACGATAGATTGCACAATTTTATCTTCCGTTTCTTTATTTACTGGCTTGTTTGCAATTTGCGAAACGCGGCGGATAACATTGCGAACGGTTTTTTCATCTTTAAAATTCGCATTTTGTAAGGAATTCGCTAATTCAAGAATATCTTTCATATTAACGCCTGTTTTCTTTTCAACATTTTTAAAGAAACCATTATCCATGGTAAAAATCACGCTCCTTCATAGGCTACTCTTATTGTATGAAGGAAGGTTTAAAACGTGAAAAGAATGACTAAGAAAAGCGGAAGCGCCTTGTCCAGGGGGGACAGGCATAAGACGAGCTGGCTAGAAGGTTGTTCTTTAACCTTCTTGACGGATTGGCTTATGACCCCGAGCCCCTAGGCGCTGGAGCTAGACACCAAAAGAAAAGGCTGGCCACTGATATGGCCAACCTTTCTTTCGCCGCAAGCTTTGCAGTTTTATAATAAAAGCTTGCACCGACATTGATTAAAAGAAGCTTGCGCCCACGATGATTAAAAGAATGAATAATACGACGATTAAAACAAAAGTTGAACCGCCGCCATATCCACCGCCGTAGCCACAGCCGCCATATCCACCATATCCACCAAACATAAAGTGTCACCTCACTTTGTAAGTCTCATTAATAACATATGAGAAACAGCTTCAAAGTGTACTAGGCGACACGATACTGACAACCTCTGAAATTTTTTTAACCCTTTGGTTTAAAGATTAAGGCCCCAATAAATCCAAAAATAATTGCCGCTGAGATACCAGAACTGGTAACCTGAAACATGCCAGTTAAAACTCCAATCAGTCCATGAACTTCTGCGTCCTGTAAGGCACCATGGACTAAGGAATTACCAAAGCTTGTGATAGGGATAGTTGCACCTGCACCGGCAAAATCCACTAGTGGTTCATACAGCCCGAATCCATCTAATATGGCACCTGCCACTACAAGCAAGCTTAGTGTATGGCCAGGTGTAAGCTTAGCAACGTCAAATAGAAGCTGTCCGATCACACAAATGAATCCCCCAACCACAAATGCCCAAAAAAACATTGCTAACATCCGTATTACCTTCCCTCTTCATTCATTTCAATGGCCACCGCATGAGCGATACATGGAATCGATTCTTTTTGTTGAAAACTAAGCGGTGACAAAAGCGCTCCAGTTGCAACTACTAATATCCGCTTATACCTTCCCTTTTGCATCTGGTTTAGTATATGGCCATATAAAACAACAGCTGAACAACCCGCACCGCTCCCCCCAGCTTGAACCGGCTGATCATCCTTATAAAGTAATAGACCACAATCTTGAAATTGTTTCCGTTCTAATTTAAGCCCACTCTTCCCAAGTAATTCAAATGCGGTGTCATGTCCAATTCTGCCCAAGTCACCTGTAATAATTAAATCATAGTAAGAGGGGTCTAGTTCCATATCGCGAAAATGGGCCATGATGGTATCTGCCGCCGCAGGCGCCATGGCTCCTCCCATATTAAAAGGATCAGACAATCCCATATCGATTACCCTTCCAATCGTTGCTGAGGTGGTAACAGGCAGCTGTTGTCCAGGGCTATTTTGTGTAATCAGGCCAACCCCAGCACCTGTAACTGTCCATTGTGCCGTAGGAGGCTTCTGTCCTCCATACTCAGTTGGATAACGAAATTGTTTTTCAGTAGCAGCATTATGGCTTGAGGCTCCAGTTAACACATTTCTTGCCCCTTGGTAATTGACAACAAAAGATGCTAATGCTAATCCTTCCATTGAAGTTGAGCAAGCTCCAAAAAGTCCGAAATAAGGAATTTGCATGGTTCTTGCCGCAAAACTAGTAGGAGTTATTTGATTAATAAGGTCTCCAGCAAATAAAAATTCAACTTGTTCTTTCTCTATTTTCGCTTTCGCTAATGTGGTTCTTACTGCCTCTTCCAGTAGAACTCTTTGTGCCTTCTCGTAGGAATCCATCCCCATCCATAAATCCTCATGAAGGATATCAAAGTCATTGGCTAAATTTCCATTTGCCTCAAAGGGGCCGCCGGAAACACCTGTTGCTGATATCATTGGCCGGTTATTAAAAACCCAAGATTGATGCCCTTTTAACAATTACAAAACCCCCCACATTCCCAGCAGCGTTTTAATTAGTGCAACAACAAACGCAGAGAACACTCCGAATAGAATGACTGAGCCAGCAAGCTTGAACATATTCCCGCCAACACCTAAAACAAAGCCTTCAGTTCGGTGCTCTATTGCAGCAGAAATAACTGCATTCCCAAATCCAGTGACAGGCACCGCACTTCCAGCACCAGCAAACTGTCCGAGGCGATCGTAGACGCCGAATCCTGTTAGCAGCATTGACAGGAATACCATTGTTGCTACTGTCGGATTACCAACATTCTGTTCTGTGAAATGGAAAAAGTAAATGTAAAAATAACTTATTGCTTGCCCCACAGCGCATATTAAACCACCCACCCAAAATGCCTTTATACAATTCTTTAGGACAGGTCGTTTAAGTTCATGTTTCTGCTGGAGCTGCTGATATTTTTGCTGCTGGGGTGTCATATTTTTCTGCTTGCTCGCCATTGATATTCATCCCTTCTTACTTCATATCTGATGTCATTTTAACGATTTCGTTAAAACGTTTTTCTGCCTGCTTATCAGAAAGAGTTCCATTGTTTTTCCTCTCAACTAGGCGCACAACTTCTAAAAATATCTTATAGTCACTCGACACTGTAAAGTTTTCCTTCGGATGCTTTTTTTCTAGTGTTTTGTTTAAATTCTTTTCGATTTTTTTCATATTGAATCGTTGCATATGCTTCACTTTATATACAACAAGTGTATCCTTCTTCCCTTTCACAACTGCAACATCATAAATTTCATCGAAACTTTCTACTTCCTTCTCAATTTTTTCTGCTTTGTCCTGGCCCTTATTCTCAGTAACAGTCGGGTTAGGATTGGTCGTTTTCATGAGAGCCAGTTGGCTATCCTTCTCATTTTGTCCCTGACTACAAGAGCTCATTAAAAATATAGATAAAAATAACATTAGCCGAATTATGTAGACCATCTTATTTCCTTCCCTTATCCGAATTGTAGAAATATCACTCCAATATAGTTTTTTCGAGATTGACAAAAATTATGACTTGAATACGGTAACTTTTGTTTTTTAGTTTTCTAGTGGACAAAAAAAAAACTGCCATAAATTCTGGCAGTTAAGTTTATCTTTGAGTTTTTTTACCGCAGCCGCAGCCTTTTTTCTTAGTCGTTTTCTTCGTTTGAGTAGTTTTTGTTAATTGCGTTTTCTTATTATCTATATTCACCCTATTACCACTCCCATATCGTTATTTTTACTACTAATAAGATATGTTAGAAATATAGAACTTGTCTCGGGCGGACAACCATTTTAGCTTATTTCTCTTATATCCAAAGCTGAACAACAGATTCCAAAATTGCTGCCAAACCCGCAACTGCAAATACGAGAATAATTGGTACAAATAGGGCCGGGAAAAAAAGGTACCCAGTTATAACTGCTGCTGAAATCCACACGCCCGTACACCAATAACAGCTTAGCAGCTCCCCAATAAATTTTTTAATAGGTGTCCTCTTCGGAAGATAATACACCTCTACTGTACCATCTTCATTTTCTTCTGCTATTTCATCAAAAAAGGGCTGCCTAAGAAATTCAGTTATTTTGTCAAAAACAATAAGCCTTGTTAATCGAAAGCAGGCTAATCCTAATATAATAAAAGTTAAAAAATCAATGTTCATTTTTTCTTTCCTTTCCATTTAATTAGCCTAATTTTACTTAAAAAGGCGTTTGTCCGTTACCCAATTGGTCCTGTTTAAATATGTTAGTAATGTAAGATATATCACGGATAGGAGGAGTAATTAATGGGTTGTGGCGGAAATAGTGACTCACGGAGCAGCAATGGCTGTGTATGTGATGTTGTTCGTGCTATAAAAGATATCCAGGATAATGCTGTACTAGATGATGATTGTGTAGATTGTCCAAGTTGTTTCTTGGAACCACTTGGTTCACTAGTGTCACCAGCAAGAAGAGATCGTGCAGATACTCGTGTTTTTGTATTAAAAAACGCTGATGGTTCACCATTCCACGCGTTCTTTAGCGGCGAAGGCAATGCATGTGTATCAATTTTCTTTCGCGTAGAAGATATATTTGATAATTGTTGTGCAACACTTCGTGTTCTCATTCCAGGGCGCAGAGAAGGCGGGAACTTTATCCCAATTAACCTAGTAGCCGGCGGAGACAGATGTTGTATTAACCTAGAAAGAGTTTGTCAAGTTGAACGCTTCCGTGCCAGCAATGACTGTATTACAGTTGATTTAAATTGTTTCTGTGCTATACAATGTATTGCTGATGTAGACCTTGGTCTATGTGACTAATTTCTTTGTAATAAAATGAGCCAGTCGATAACCCGGCTGGCTTTTTTTGTTTACCTGTTTATGCCAATCATCATGACATCTTTTAAGTTTTTTAAAGAAATGGTCTCAGTTGTTTGATTTGGAAAGCGAATCGTTACATCCTGTTCATTATATTCAACTAAATATCCTTGTAAATTCTTTTCTTCGGTATAAAAGACGCAAGGAACTGGCGGCAATGCTTTAGGGAAATTTTCAAGGTATTCTAAACGCTCCATAAGGTTCATTTCTCTAAAGCCTTTTACTTTGTTAAATGTACGGGGTTTTTCTTGTTTTGGTGGAATACTGTGGTTCTGCACCGCTTCTTTATCTTTAGGCTCTTTAGGTAATTCTGTCTTTGCAAGTGAAACTTCAAAGAACTTTTTCTTGCTTTCCTTCTTGCTTTCCTTGTTGCTTTCCTTCTTGCTTTCCTTGTTGCTTTCCTTGTTGCTTTCCTTGTTGCTTTCCTTCTTGCTTTCCTTGTTGCTTTCCTTCTTGCTTTCCTTGTTGCTTTCCTTGTTGCTTTCCTCCTCTAGCAGTGGTTCTTCAATTGGCAGCTGAACCTCCTGCCTGGTTGTAAAAATTTCCTGATTGTTTTTTACAGGTGTATTTAAAAACGTCTGTGAAACATAAAGTATCGGTCCACGTTTTTCCTTTTTCTCCATCCAATTCACCTCCATTTACCTAGCCCTACACTCTATATGTATGCAGTTTGCCTATACTAGTTCATGGAAATTAGAATAGAAAAATGCCCACTAACTAAATAGCGGGCATTACCATTATAAAATGTGAAATCCTGAATCAACGTGAATATTCTCACCCGTGATTCCTCGAGAAAGATCACTGAATAGGAATAGTGCAGTATCACCGACTTCTTCTGGCGTTGTAGCTCTACGTAAAGGTGCTTTTTCTTCAATCACTTTTGTAATTAGATTAAAATCACTAATACCTTTTGCTGATAGGGTTCTAATCGGTCCTGCCGAGATTGAATTGACACGAATCCCTTCCCTGCCTAAATCTTCAGCCAAATAACGAACGCTTGCATCAAGAGAAGCCTTTGCAACACCCATTACATTATAATTCTGTATAACTCGTTCTCCGCCTAGATATGTTAATGTGACGATACTTCCGCCTTCTGTCATTAATCCCCGAGCCTCTTTTGCTACAGCAGTTAGAGAATAAGAACTAATATTATGAGCCAACAAGAATCCTTCCCTTGTAGTGTTCATATATTCCCCGTTTAATTCTTCTTTGTTAGCAAATGCAATACAGTGTGCAACACCATGGATGGTACCTACAGCTTCCTTAATATCAGCAAAGCATTTAGCCACATCTTCATCTTTGGTAACATCACAAGGAAGCACAAGAGTTCCTTCTGCTTCTAATGATTCAGCTAATTCACGGACGCTGCCTTCAAGCCTTTCCCCTGCATAGGTAAAGATCAAACGTGCACCAGCATTGTTTAGTGACCGAGCGATTCCCCATGCGATACTACGTTTATTTGCTACCCCCATTACTACATATGTTTTTCCAGTTAAAGAAAGATTCATATAGAAAAAGTCCTCCCACTCCATGCATTATATTAGTTATTAGTACTTGGTACTAAGTTTACACTATTTATTAACAAATGAAAAGTATCAGCTTTTCTCAAGGATATTCCTCCCTTAGAATTCTAATTCCCTTTTTAGCTCATCTACATACTCTTTTGACCCCGTTACAATCAAACGATCATTTAGGAGCAGTTCCGTATCACCATGTGGTACAATCGAATCCTTTCCTCGAAATATACGAACAAAAATAACATCTCCTGTAAACGGAAACCTTCTTAGCGTCATTCCGTCGTACTGCTCATTTTGCATTCTTATTTCATAAAGCGAGCTTTCTTGATTGGTTAATATGTTCATTACACTTGGTGTTTCAATTAATGCCCGCAACAATGTTTTCGTTGACATGAAGGATGAGAAAACTTCAATTTCATTTTCTCTCAGACTTTGCTCAAATTCGGGACTTTCAATACGAACAATTACCCTGGAAACACCCATTTCCTTAGCCTTCAATGCTAAGCTTGCATTTGTCTGATCCTGGCCAGTGGAAATGACAACAATATCCGTTTGAAAAATCTTATTCGTTTCAATTGTTTCTAACGAATAATCAAAAATCTCAACGATATCAAATAATGAATTAGAGATAAGTTTATCTGATTTGTCCATTCTTGTATGATAGAGGGTTGGTTCATATAAACCTGATTTTAGTTCCCTTGAAACAGGAAGCGTAACTTGGTTTGCACCTAAAAATGCAATTCTTACTTTTGGATTGGCACCCACTTCTTTTGGGAACAATTTCTTAAAGGCTATCGGTGTAAAAATGGAAGTGATGACGGCAACGAGAATAAGGGTTCCACTCATCTCCGGAGTAATGACCTCCATACGCTCTCCAATTGTCGCCGCTGCAATTACTAACGATAGTGTAGACGTAAGTAAGAAACCCGATGCAAGCACTGTTTTTGTATCATACCAGATTTTCAATAGATATACTGGGACTATCTTTGATAGCAGAAGTCCTAATAATAAAAGCGGTATTAATAACAAAAGCTTTCTATCCGCAAATAAAGACCAAACATCTAGTTCCACACCAATCATTACAAAAAAGATTGGTATTAAGAAACCATAACCAAAGGAATCTAGTTTATGGATTAGTTCTTGATTTGGAGATAGAAGAGATACCAATACGCCTGCCAGGAAAGCTCCTAGGATATTTTCTGCACCTACTGTTTCTGAGAGTCCAACTAATACTATAATGAGCATAAATACTGCACGGGTTCCGATTTGTACAGTCCCTTTTGACAATGATTCAAGCAAGGGACGATTTTTAAAACGTTTACCAACAAAATACAAAACAACACCAGCAGCAAACAATATAAGCAGAAGCCATGTATTCCCTTGTCCTGGATCATAAATTGACACAAATATGGCCAAGAGGATCATGGTCACTAAATCAGCCACCACTGCAACCAATAGTATGATTTGGCCAATGTTGGATTTCATCAGGTGTGCTTCTTTTAAAGTCGGAACCACAACCCCTAGGGATATCGTTGATATTATGAGCGTCATTAAAAATGCGTTGTCTATAAAACCTGCAAATACAAACAAATAGGATAACAACAGGGAAATAATAAATATACCAATAAAAATGATAAATGAGGCCAAGAAGGTGTTCGGTTCCTTTTTACCATTTGGAAGTGTATTTTGTTTCTTCCCTCCTGTGAAGGCAGTAAAATCAATTTCTAATCCACTAAGAAACATGAGGAAAATAAAGCCAAGTGTCGAAAGTGTTGATAACCACATATCTTCATGAACTACATTGAAGCCGCTTTTCCCAATCACAAGTCCCATAATTATTTCTGCAACTACAACCGGGATAAAATATAATTTTAATCGGTGTAGTAAAATTGGGGTTACAAAAGCAACCGTCACTACCACCAGTAAAGATATTACAGAAGCATGTTGTTCCATAAATGGCCTCCTTCATTTCTTTTTATAAAAATCACTAAACAAACAAAAAATAAAAATAAGGGGGAATATTCCATGAAAATTGATATCATCGGAGATATACATGGCTGTTTGCCAGAATTTGAAGCTTTAACTAAGAAGTTGGGTTACCAGTGGAGTGATGGAATCCCGTCTCATCCCGAAAACAGGCTGTTAGGTTTTGTTGGCGATTTAACGGATCGCGGTCCATCTTCTCTAAAGGTTGCTGAAATAGTATGGCGACTGGTAATAGAGCAGAAAAAGGCATTTTACACACCTGGAAACCATTGTAATAAACTGTATCGTTACTTTCTTGGGAATAAGGTTCAGGAAACCCATGGGCTTGAAACAACTGTAGCAGAATTCAAATCACTGCCACGAAAAGAACAGCAAACCACTAAAAGGAAATTCATCGAACTCTATGAAAAATCGCCGCTTCATTTAATAGTAGATCAAGATAAGCTAGTTATTGCCCACGCTGGGATCAAAGAAGAATTTATCGGCAAAACAAACTCTAAAGTGAAGACGTTTGTCCTTTATGGAGATATTACAGGTGAGAAAAACCCAGATGGTTCTCCTGTAAGAAGAGATTGGGCTAAGCAGTATGCTGGTAAGCCTTTAATCGTTTATGGTCACACACCGGTAAGAGAACCAAGAGTTATTAATAATACCTATAATATTGATACTGGAGCTGTTTTTGGGGGTAAGTTAACTGCCCTCCGGTACCCAGAGTTGGAAATAGTTTCTGTAGATTCTACTATGCCATACATAGGAGAAAAATTTAAAGACTTTGCTTAAAAATAGGGTAAATAATCCTATCAACATCGACAAATTTCCTAGGAAATCACCAAAAAACGCAAAAAGGCTGACATTCTAGGAGTCAGCCTTTATTAATACATTCAAATCTTCAGGAAGGTTTAATGTGAAATTCATATCCTGGCCACTAAATGGGTGAGGAAAATGAATCTTTTTACAATGTAGTGCCTGCCGATTAATCAGCGTTTGGTTACCCCCGTATAGGTCATCTCCCAATAAGGGGTGCCCAATAAAAGACATGTGAACCCTAATTTGATGTGTTCGACCAGTCTTTAGCTGTAATTCAACATGTGTAAACTCTTTATATCTATTAAGTACCTTGTAATGGGTGCACGCATATTGCCCGTCACTCCGTACCTCTCTTTCAATAATACTGTCCAACTTTCTTCCAATCGGCTCCTCAATTGAACCTTCTTCGAGTACAAGATTACCCTCTGCAAGTGCTTCATATGTTCTTTTTATATTACCATTTTTCTGTTGTTTGCTTAGTAGATGATGAACATGGCGATGCTTTGCAATTAAGACAATACCAGAAGTATCTCTATCCAAACGGGTGACAATATGAGAGGTAGCTCTTATTCCAATTTCTTCATAGTATCCTATCAAGGCGTTAGCCAGACTTCCTGTGGGATGTTCTCGCGATGGAATGGTACTCATGCCAGCAGGTTTGTTAACAATCAGTAAATATTGGTCTTCAAAAAGAATCTCCAATGGGATTTTTTCCCCTGCTGCCCCTGCACTTGGGTTTTCAGGAGGAAAAATAACGGTTAAGAATTCACCCTCTTTTAACACATAACGAACATTCACTTCAATGTCATTCACCAGAATTTTCCCGCCATTAAATTTAATATCCGTTAGAGCAATTCGAGATATCTCTTCTTCTTTCAAGAATTCCTTAATCATTCGGCCTGCTTGCTGTTTATTAACTTCCCACTGAAGTTGAAAACCTGATATCATGATGTTTTTTCCTCCAGCTATTAGGATTAATCGGAATCCGATATAAATGAATCATGGACCCTCTTCCAAAAAGGAAATGGACGAAAACGAGCAAAGCGAATTTTTTCATCTGGCACCCTGAATTGAATTGATTTTACATCTTTATGAAGTAAAGTAAGATGATCAACCGTTACTTGGAAATCTACCCGATTAACTGGTTTCAGCATACAAGTATGATGGGATGGCAGGATTAGAGGTGATCCAACCGTTCGAAAAACGCGATTATTTATTGAAGCCATCTCTGCAACCTGTAATGCAGATATCGATGGATGGATAATAGCCCCACCAAGTGCTTTATTGTAAGCAGTACTGCCTGATGGCGTGGAGACACATAAACCATCCCCTCGAAACCGTTCAAAGTGCTGCCCGCGTATTTCCACATCCATAACCAATGTCCCTTCAACACTTTTGACAGTTGATTCGTTTAGTGCAAGATATCTGGATTCCTTACCTGCATGCTGGTAACGGATGATTACTTCAATTAATGGATATTCAACAACCTGATATGGTGTCTTGGCAATCGCAATGACGAGCTTCTCAATTTCATCAGGTGTCCAGTCAGCATAAAAACCTAAATGTCCAGTATGAATACCAACAAAAGCGGTCTTATCCAAGCGGCTGCTGTATCGGTGAAAAGCATATAGAAGTGTCCCGTCGCCTCCAATTGAGACGACAATATCTGGTTGGTCCTCGTCGTAAATAAGATCAAAGTCCAGTAAATACGTTCTCATCTTGTGCATTAAGATATTCGACTTTTGATCTCCTTTGGATGTAATGGCAAATTTCATCATCGTATACTCCTTGTACTGAAATTTACAAAAGCTCTATCAGCTTTTCTCTTCTTGTTTAAACTCTTTATTTCTCGTAAAAAACGCTTGGGCCTCTTGGATTTCACCACGAATCAATGACATTTCTTCATCTAAACGAAATGCTGCTTCCGCAGCTCGCTGGAGCCTCATTTGAATATCAGTTGGGAAAATCCCTTTATATTTATAACTCAATGTGTGTTCAATTGTTGCCCAAAAGTTCATCGCTAAGGTTCTTATTTGTATTTCAGCAAGAATCCTTTTTTCTCCATGAATTGTTTGAACAGGATACATGATAACTACATGGTAAGAGCGATATCCACTTGTCTTTTTGTATGAAATATAATCCCTTTCCTCAACAATTTGAAGATCATTTCGATTTCTTAATAAGCTAACAACATGATGAATGTCGTCTACAAATTGACACATGATTCGCATTCCAGCAATATCCTGCATTTCTTCTTCCAATTTATCTAGTGGAATACCCTTTTGATTTGCTTTATCAAGGATACTTGCAATTGGCTTAACTCTCCCCGTCACAAATTCAATTGGTGAATGGCTGGAATCTAGCTCAAATTGTCCTCTCATCCCTTTTAATTTTATTTTCAACTCTGACACTGCCTGTTTATATGGAGCTAAAAACTGGTCCCAATGCTTCATCATTCCACCCCAATGACAACTATAATATGTTTAAAAAATCTCTTCTACTTTCGTGACCATTTCTGCACCATAATTACTATTGCCTCTTATGTTGGTTATTAGTTCAGATAATTCCTCATAGAAATTTGTTAATTCCAATTGTTCATCTTCAAAAAGAATCCACACTGGAATTGGTTGTTCTAGTACCTTTTTTAACCAAGGCCAAATTGGCTCTTTCATGTCGATATATGTATAACCCTCTAGATTTTCCAGTAAATAAACAAAAGAAAATTCTTTAGAATCAACAAGAATTTGTTCTGCGGGGCTTAACCCGCTAATGGACTCACTTGCATATAAATTTAATTTACTATTCAAAAAGTTCGCTTTTGTAATTGTTATTCTTTTATTCATCCTTTTTACCTCCACTATTCACTCCCTTATTTTAGCATAATCTATCCATTTCTCCCAAGAATTGCGGTTTAACTTAAAGCTAAGATACAATAAATATATGTTAGGAAAGGAATGGACCTGATGTCAGAGACAATCGAAATTGAATTTAAGAACTTACTTACTAAAGTTGAATATGAAAATCTTCTTAAAACATTTAATGTTAAGGAAAAGGATATTGTCATGCAATCAAATCATTACTTCGACACACCGGAATTTGCTTTAAAGAACCTAGGTTCTGCCCTAAGAATCAGAGAAAAAAAGAATAACTTTGAATTGACGTTAAAACAACCGGCAGCTGTTGGACTTTTAGAAACGACACAACTTTTATCTGCAAATGAGTTTAAGGCAGCCATTCAACAGCAGATATTCCCAAAGGGAATTGTCCAGGAACGAATAGAACAATTAAAAATTGCATTTAACAAAATTGTATATTTTGGATCTCTCACAACCAAAAGAGCTGAATTCCCCTACAAAGAGGGTTTACTTGTATTGGATCATAGCTTTTATTTAAACAAAGAAGACTATGAGATTGAATACGAAGTGGAAGATTTCCAAAGTGGACAACTTGTATTTCAAGGACTACTTAAACAATATGAAATACCTATACGAAAAACTCAGAATAAGATTGCTCGGTTTTACCAGCAAAAATTATAAGCGGTTTATTTGAGATATGAATTTAGCATTGATAAAATAAAGATACAAACATATTCAAAGGAGTTGTCAACATGAATGAGAAAAAGCCTACTCCATATGAGGCCCTTGGCGAAGCTGCTCTACATCGTCTCGTGGATACTTTTTATGGTCTAGTTGCACAACATCCTGATCTTGCTCCAATCTTTCCAAATGACTTTTCAGAAATTGCCCGAAAACAAAAGCAATTTTTAACACAATATTTGGGAGGACCACCATTGTATACAGAGGAGCATGGTCATCCGATGATGCGTGCACGACATTTGCCTTTTCCCATTACTCCTGCTCGTGCAAAGGCATGGCTTTCATGCATGACACAAGCGATGGACAAGACTGGTTTAGAGGGTCCATTTAGGGATGAATTTTATTCTAGGCTCTATCTTACTGCTCAGCATATGATTAATAAGCCTGATGGCAGTGAGATACCGGGTGAAAATTCGTGAGTATTCCTGGATTCACTTCAAGGCCAAACTCCTACAGTTATGACAAGAAGCCGCTTGAAATATATATGTTCATCGATCCTTTATGCCCAGAGTGTTGGGCACTTGAGCCTATCTTAAAAAAATTACACATTGAATATGGCAGATATTTTTCCATAAAACATGTGTTAAGTGGTCGTATCGCAAATTTAAATGTCAGCAAAAAGAAAAATTATGAAGTGATTGCGGAATTATGGGAAAAGACAGCAAGCAGATCAGGGATGTCCTGTGATGGAAGCCTTTGGTTAGAAAATCCAGTAGCTTCCCCGTATATAGCCTCTGTTGCAATAAAGGCAGCTGAGCTGCAAGGCAGACGAGCAGGCATACGGTTTCTACGCAAGCTGCAGGAAAAACTTTTTATCGATAAACAAAACATCTCCCATATTGAAGTATTAACATCCTGTGCTGAAAATGCAGGATTAGATGTAGAGGAGTTCATATCCGATTTTCATTCTGAAAGCGCGGCTAAAGCATTCCAGTGTGACCTAAAAATCACCACTGAGATGGAGGTACAAGAAATACCGACGCTTGTATTTTTTAACGAGAATGCAGAGGATGAGGGCATTAAAATTACCGGGCCCTACCCTTATGAAGTCTATGTGCAAATTCTTGAAGAAATGCTTTCTGTAGAGCCTGAAAAAAATCAGCCGCCCCCTTTAGAAAAATTTCTGGAGTATTTTAAACTAGTAGCTTCTAAAGAAATTGCCGTAGTTTATAATTTGTCAATCTCTCAAGTAGAGCGAGAAATGAAACAATTGCTTTTACTTCAAAAGGTGGAACAACTTCCGGCAAAGTATGGAACATTCTGGCGGTATCTTGAAGACTAATCCAATCGCAGTGACTTCTTAAACGTGAAAAGACCTTGCAGCCAAACTGCAAGGTCTTTTTCTATTTTATACGAACAAAGGGGATGGGAGAAATTTTTCACGGTCAAACAAAGGGGTATATGTTTGTTGTGACTAACTTCACGTATAGAATATACCATGTGGCAGAACCCATTGACAATGTGATTGTGTGTTATTTCACATAATTGTCAAAATCATATTAACCTAATGTGGACAATAAACTATAACTAGGTTGAAACACGATTTTCTCAAAAAGGTGGAATACATTATGAAAAACTTGCCTGTTATCCTCATGATTCTCTTTATTTTTTGTGGATTTTCCCTTCACATTTTAGCCTTAATGAAGGTTTTCCCATTACTAATTAGCATTCCGCTATTTTTCATTGGGATCTTTACTCTTCTGTTCTATTTGAATGACAGAAAAAGATTTAGAGGATTTTAAAGGGATGGTACACATGGTACCATCCCTTTCCTCTTTAAGATAATAACTGCTCTAATTCATTTAATTTCTCTTCAAATACTTTACATGCATCCTTAATCGGGTCAGCGCTAGTCATATCCACACCGGCTTTCTTAAGAACTTCGATTGGGTAGTCAGAGCTTCCAGAACTTAAGAAATCGATATAGCGTTTAACAGCAGGCTCACCTTCCTCTAAGATTTGCTTACTTAATGCAGTAGCTGCACTAAAGCCGGTAGCATATTGATACACATAATAATTGTAATAGAAATGAGGAATTCGAGCCCATTCTAAGTCGATTTCTTCATCAATCACAATATCCTCATCACCAAAATACTTCTTATTTAATGCATAATATTCACTCGTTAATAAATCGGCTGTCAGCGCCTCATTATTTTGAGCTTTTTGATGGATTAAATGCTCATATTCTGCAAACATGGTTTGACGGAATACAGTGCCTCTGAATCCTTCTAAATAATGGTTTAATAAATAGATTCTTTTTTGTTCATCATCAATCGTTTTCAATAAATAATCATTTAAAAGTGCTTCATTACAGGTTGAGGCTACCTCAGCAACAAAAATAGAATAGTTTCCATACGGGTATGGCTGATTCTTTCTTGTATAGTAGCTGTGAACGGAATGACCAAATTCATGAGCCAATGTAAATAAGTTATTCACATTATCCTGCCAATTCATTAGGATATAAGGATTGGTGCCATAAGCCCCAGAAGAATAAGCACCGCTGCGCTTTCCTTTATTCTCATGAACATCTACCCAGCGGTTTTCAAATCCTTCTTTTAAGATTTGTGAATACTCCTCCCCTAATGGAGCGAGGCCTTTTACAACAAGCTCCTCCGCCTGTTTGTAAGGGATTTCCATTTTAACGTCTTTTACTAGAGGTGTATATAAATCATACATATGCAATTCGTTAACACCTAATACTTTTTTCCGAAGTTTAACGTAGCGGTGCAATAAATGTAAATTATCGTTTACCGTGTTAACTAAATTATCATAGACGCTTTCAGGAATATTATTGGCTGATAGTGCCGCATGCCTTGCAGAGTCGTATTTTCTAATTCTTGCATTAAAATTATCCTTTTTTACATTGCCGCTTATTGTGCTGGCAAAAGTATTTCGGAAGTTTCCATACGTTTCGTAAACAGCCTTAAACGCGTCTCGACGAACGTTTTGATTTCCACTTTCAAGAAATCGGATGTAACGTCCATGAGTAATTTCAACCTCTTCACCATTTTCATCTTTAACAGAAGGGAATTTTAAATCAGCGTTATTTAACATCCCGAAGGTATTACTAGATGCATCCATCACTTCACTTGCTTCAGCTAACAAGGCTTCCTGCTCTGCAGACAAGACGTGTGGTCTTTGAAGGTTAATTTCCTCAATGGCATGCTCATAAAGCTTTAATTCATCCTTCTCATTTAAAAATCCATTCACCTTATTTTCCTCAAGAGCAAGAATTTCAGGGACAATGAATGCTAATTGACTGCCTGCTTGAGAGTAAAGGTTTTTCATCCTATCATCTAATCCCTGGTAAAAGGAATTAGTCGTATCCTGGTCATAGCGCATATGGGCGTATGTATAAAGCTTTCCAATTCTCTCAAGAAGCTTATCTTGAAATTGAAGCGCATTATAAAGCGTATCAGCACTCTCTCCAAGTTTCCCTTCAAATTCCTTAATCCCAGAAATCTGGTTTTTTACTTCTTGAAATTCTTGTTCCCATTCTTGATCACTTGAAAATATATCTTCTAATTTCCATGTATCTTCAACAGGTATTTCACTTCTAGCAGGCAATGCTTTTACTGCAGCTTCATTTGCCATATTTCTTCCTCCATTCAACTTTTTTTCTGGTTACGTTAAAGTTAATTACCCCTTTTTATATTCTCCTTTTTTCATGCGATTTCCTTTAATAAAATAAGATTTACCCATTATATTATGCCCTAAAGTGCTATTTCATTTATGTTTTTGCTAGGATGGTCCTATTTTTTTGAATAAATTCGTTCCTTCTTTCTTCCTTTTCTCGGTTTGTTTTGGGGATGTAAATCCTATTTTGTAGTTGGTACGTCGTTTCGTTTCTTTTTATAACGATGCCAAGTCTCTCTAGTTGAAGAAAATACTCTTTCACCGCTAAAAAGGATGTTTCTCTTGGAATTTGAGGCAGTTTCCTTATCGTAATCTCCTTGGTTTTAATTCTATCGTTAAAATTTCTTTCAACCTCTTTCAGATTAATAAGATCATTGGGTGATTTGTCCTCCAAGGCGTCTAAATACAAATAGGTTTGCCAGACAATTGCAGGTGTTTGGATTAGAAGAGAATGGTGAACAGGTAAACCGATTTCCGGGGGAAGCAAATATAAGTTGAGGTTATGATGATAAATTTCGCGAAGAAAACGATTTTGGTCGGGACTAGGATGAAGTGACCAATACATGGTAGATTTCTCATGTTCATTTAACCATTTAGAGAAGTTTGAGTGAGCGATCCATTTGGGTGTTAAAATATCCTCAATTCCGGCATTTTGAATAGAAAAATGAAGGGAATTTGCGATTGTATTTTTTATCGAATAAGGAAGAATTGAACTGAGGATTTGGAACTGTTTTTCTTCGGGGCAATAAGAAGGAAGTAACAACTGTCTGCCCTTTGTTTCTCTTAAAAAGAAATAATGGAAGTTTGACAGGGAGAAAACATTACTCCTTTTTGCTTTTATATGATTACCGCCTATAATCCAAAGTGGGATATAATTCTGTTGAAAGTAGGAATCCGTTCGTTTGATAAATATTTCTTCTGTTATGGGTGAACATTGAAATTCCAATGCATATTTGTTTCCATCATAATGGAACATGATATCAGGGCGCTGCCCGATGATGTGATCAAAATATTCTAATTCTGCAGGGATTTGCTGCTCTTTAAGCCATTGGTAGAGCTGGAGCTTTCCTTCCATATGATAAATTGTTTCACTTTCAAAAATATCCCTACAAACCGTTCCGCTTCGATGAGAAAAGTGGTAAATTCGTTGATTGCCCAATTTAAGAGAAACGGCTTCCCCACAGACCGGACAAAAAAACTTCTCCGTTTTCCGTAGAGATAATAGATTCTCCTTCCTATAATGATTACCTAAGCTAAATGTTGTTCCTGAACTTGTTTTAGCATTTAACAAATTAATATCAGCCTCCTTTTGCTTCTTACATTCGTTGCACTTTACAAAAAACCCTGTTTTAACCAAAAAGAAAACTCGCCAATTTGACGAGTTTGTGAACTTAAAGAAGCGGTGAAAGTAACCTTGCTGTTGACTCAATTAACCGCAAGCCAATATGCCTCTTCCTAAATGAGATTAATTCAAGCTCCTTAGCATATTCTAAATCATTAATATATTCTGCCACTAGCTTCTGGGTACTTTTTGTACGAAATAAAAAAGCATTAACCTCAAAATTCAAATGAAAGCTGCGCATATCCATATTTGAAGTCCCTATAGAGGCAAGTTCATGATCAACAATGACAATTTTACTATGCATAAACCCGCGTTCATATTCGTATACCTTAACGCCTGCTTCCAATAGCTCTGGAAAATAAGAACGTGAGGCATGGAAGACAATTCGTTTGTCAGGCCGGTTGGGTACAAGCAATCTCACATCAATCCCGCTAAGGGCAGCCACTTTTATCGCGGAAAAAATGTCCTCATCAGGGATAAAGTATGGTGAGGCAATCCAAACAGACTCTTTTGCAGATGTAATCATCGAGAAAAAAATATTTTTTATTACACTCCATTCATTATCCGGACCCCCGGCAATTAGCTGAACTCCACCATGGTTTTTTTCATCTATTTGAGGAGACAAATATTCTGCCGTTAAGAAGCTATGATTGGTCATGTAATACCAATCTTGTAAAAAAATCAGCTGCAATGATCGAACGGCTTCCCCTCTTAACATTAAATGGGTGTCTCGCCAGAAGCCATATGTTTGATTCCTGCCTAAGTATTCGTCACCGATATTTAGTCCGCCGACAAACCCAATCATTCCATCAATCACAATTATTTTCCGATGATTTCTGAAATTAAATTTATTATTTAAAAATGGCAGTTTTACAGGACCGAAACATACTGTTTCTATTCCAGCGTTTTTTAGCTCATTGATATACTTTTTCGATAATTTCCATGAACCCACTGCATCGTATAGAAACCGGACTTCAACCCCTTGTGCTGCCTTTTCAATTAAAATTTCTTTAATTTCTTGTCCAATCCGATCATCCCGGACAATATAATACTCAATATGGATGTGATGTCTGGCTCTATTCAATTGCTCAAGAATGTGATGAAAGGTTTCCTCCCCGTTGGTTAATACCTTCGTTGACGTATCAAAGGAGATGGGACTGTTCCCCAATTTTTGCGCCAAAGTAAATAGCCTTGCTTGGTGCTCGGCCATTAATCCAAGTTTTTCTTCACCTCGCGGGTCATTTTCACCCTCCACGGTCAAAAAAGCTTGTTTATCAAGAAAATATTTCTTCCGATACATTTTCTCCTTACGATAATTCCTTCCGAAAAGTAAATAGAAAAAGAAACCTACTAGAGGAAAGCTCCCCAATACAACTAACCAGGTTATAGTTTGTGTTGGATGTCGATTCTCTAAAAAAATAACGAATGAAATAAAAATGACAGACAACGTTATTAAAAGACTCAGAAAACCAAATACCCCATCATTTATATACTCCTTAAAGAAAAACATAAGTACGGATAGAACCAGTACAAACAATACAACCCTTACCGTGTTTTTCAGTCTCATCACCCTCAAAAAGAATTTAACCTATGTAAAAAATACCGATTTCAATAATCGAAATCGGTACGTTTATTTGAAATGCTTTCTTATTACAGCAAATACATTTTCAGCTATTATCTCTTTACCATACTCCTGGATTCGATGGATGGTTAACTGTGTTTCATAACCATATTCTAACAGGATACTTAGGATATCATCGATTTCGTCCTCTTCAAACAAATCTTCAGGAAACTCAGTATATAAATAATATTTATTATCAAAGTTGTACAATACAGTGATTAAATCATCAAGTCCGCCTCGATTTGACAACATAATGACGTCTTCAAAATCTTTGAAAGCAATTAAAAACTCTAAAGACTCTTCTTCAAGTAAAAGGTCGTCATCGTCACGTTGTCCAGGGTTGAAATGCTGATCCAAGATATCTTCAATATTGCCATCAATAGGCAAATCCTTTAATTTTTCATTTGGAATTGGAAGCTCAAACTTTTGTCCATCCTTTGAAACCTGTGCCTTCGTCACAAGAATTTCCAGCCCTTTTTCTAAAGCCTGCACTTGAATCCACAGAGGTCCTTCCACAACAAACTCTTCTTCTTGATGGACTTCATCCATCATTTCCCAAAAAAGTTCTTCACTTCGCTCCCGATTGTACCAAATTTCTTCACGATCAAAGCCTCGTTCTTCTATATCACCATAAGAGATGTAAAACTTAACTGTATTCTCATTAATTCGTTCGATTTCCATCTTTACCTCTCCCTTCCGTTTCCATATTGAAGGGACAAAATACCCCCAGCAGACAATGCTTTTTAGCAATTTCCCAAAGAATTATAGTAATGTCAAAAAGAATATAATCCTTGTACTTTCATTTTATGACAAAAGTATTAATTTGGGAAATAAAATTACCTTTAATTGCAAAAACCATTAATTTGCCTATTAATTAGATATTCCTTACATTGTAACAAAATGACAGAGAAATCTCAAATTAAATGGCATCAAGAGTAGAAAAAAAGCCTTCAGAATGAAGGCTTGATCATTTTAGTTTAATTCACCATACGCTGTGCTTCTCTTAATTGGAAAGTTCGAACTCTCCTCGGTAGAAACCGTCTAATTTCATCCTCATTATAGCCAACCTGCAAACGCTTTTCGTCGATAATAATAGGACGACGTAATAGTCCAGGGTTAGCTTTAATTAATTCAAATAAGTCCTGCAATGGCATTGTGTCTAGGTTCACATCTAATTTTTGAAATGTCTTAGACCGTGTAGAAATAATTTCATCTGTACCGTCTTCTGTCATTCGAAGAATTTCTTTAATTTCTTCAATTGACAATGGCTCAGAAAAAATATTTCGCTCAGTATATGGGATTTCATGTTCTTCTAACCATGATTTTGCTTTTCTGCATGATGTACAACTTGGTGAAGTGTATAATGTTACCATTCGTCTCCACACTCCTCTTTTTAATACAATCCAAATCTATTGTAAATCCATCTATGTTTCCTAAATTAAAATTATTATAAATAAGTAATTTATATCATTAATTATACACCACTGTCTCTAAAAAAGGTATCCTTTTTTCAAAATTTATTGAATGTCCAATTAGTAGCTTTTATTATTAGTTTCTTATATATTAGACGAAAATATCGCAAAAAGGTTTCATAATTTCATAAGCTTTTAATCTTGTCATGATAAACAAACAGCCTTATATAATTTTCGCTTTAATTATTATTTTTATGTAGGTATTCACAGATAATGATGAAACTAAAATCACGTCAATTTTCTCAATTAAAATCTCGGGATTGAAAACGCATTCATTTTTTTGTAACTTTATCTCTTTTTATTCTTTTTCCTCTTTTAATAACCATCAAGTTCTTTTAAAATGAACATGAGGGATTTTACACTACAAACTGTTAATCATTTTTTTTGATTTGGAAAAATGGAGGTTTTATCATGGGTGGGTACATAGCTGATTTATCAATGGTTGCAATTCTTATTATTGGGATTACTGCCTTTATGGGTGTAATAACGAATGGATTCGGTGAAAAGGTCTTCGGAGGAAAAAAACGCTCTGAATTCGTTGAACAAAGCGCAAGGTTCCAAACAAGGTGGAAAAGTGTCGGCGGGAAGAAGAAGTAACACTTAACTGACTTGATTACCAGTATATATTTATTTATAATAGATATAAATAAATTATTAGCTTTAGCGATGAGAAAGAGTAGTACGTATTTTTAACCGATTCAGAGAGTTTGTGGCTGGTGGAAACAAACACGGAAAAATACCGAATGGACTTTTGAGCTTCTTTTCCGAACTTCTATTGAAATAGTAGGAAGAGACGTTTTCCTTGCGTTAAAAGGATACCAGACTATCATCAGGATGGTTCTGGAAATGAGTGACTCTTTTGAGTAATTTAGGGTGGTACCGCGAACCATTCGTCCCTATCGTTGTGGGGACGAATGGTTTTTTTATTTATATATATATTAGGAGGAAATCGGTCATGAAAACAATATTTTCAGGAATTCAGCCAAGTGGTACGATTACAATTGGAAATTATATTGGGGCTATGATGCAATTTATAGAATTGCAAAATGATTATAACTGCTACTTTTGCATCGTCGATCAACATGCGATAACTGTACCACAGGATCGTTTGGAGCTTCGAAAAAACATTCGCAGTTTGGCTGCGCTGTATCTGGCTGTTGGTATTGATCCAGAAAAGGCAACCTTATTTATCCAGTCAGAGGTTCCAGCACATGCGCAGGCAGGATGGTTGATGCAATGTATTTCCTATATTGGTGAATTGGAGAGAATGACTCAATTTAAGGATAAGTCTGCTGGTAAGGATGCGGTTTCAGCAAGTTTACTAACCTACCCTCCATTAATGGCTGCTGACATCCTCTTATACAATACCGATCTAGTCCCTGTTGGAGACGACCAGAAGCAGCATATGGAATTAACGCGCGACTTAGCGGAAAGATTCAATAAAAAATATGGGGAGATTTTAACCATACCAGATATTCGTCTTCCTGAAGTTGGTGCGAGAATCATGTCACTGCAGGAGCCAACAAAGAAAATGAGCAAATCTGATTCAAATAAGAAAGCTTTTATCACCCCATTAGATGAACCAAACCAAATTACGAAGAAAATCAAAAGTGCTGTAACAGACTCAGAGGGAATTGTTAAATTTGATAAGATTAATAAGGCTGGAATATCTAATTTGCTATCTATTTATTCCATACTAGGCAATAAGACTATCCCAGAGCTTGAAGAAATGTATCATGGCAAGGGCTATGGGGATTTCAAAGGTGATTTAGCTGATGTAGTCGTAAATGTATTTAAACCGATCCAAGAAAAATATAATAACTTAATGGAATCCAGCGAACTCGACAGGATTTTAGACGAAGGTGCTGAAAAGGCAAACCAAGTTGCCAGCAAAACCCTTAAGAAAATGGAAAATGCAATGGGACTAGGAAGAAAGAGAAGATAAAAAAGGCACGGCCGCGAATCAATCGCGGCCGTGTTTTTAATTTACTTTCGGTCCATGCTCCATTTCCCATAGCTTTTCAAAAAATGGCTGACCTTTTATTAGGTTTTCACAAAATGTCTCATGACGTCTTGACCAACCGTATTTTGTTTCCTCAAACAACTGCTGCCAAGCACTTTCAAAATTCAATTCCTGAATGGCTGAATATCGCTCAGGACACCATTCAGTAAACCAATATCGAACTTCTGCTTCATTCTTTGATGTATGTAATTGATCTAGTGCCATAAATAAAAGCTGTTTTAGCTGACGCTCTTTTCGCGTAAGTCCAGTCATCAAATCAGGCTCAGGTGATAAAATATGAAAATCCTTATCCACTGAAATCTTTTGGAAATGATATTGTTTTGCTTCGTGAGCTGCAATCATTTCATACACTAGCTGCTCTTGCCTTGGAATTAACCTGCTCTTTCTAATTGGTATCGAATAACCAATTGTATCGACGGCTAATATCCCCACTCCATCTGTCACCACAAAGCAGTACTCGAGTTGCACTCTTTCATGGTTTTTTCTTAAATAGGCCTTTTGAAAAATATCATCTAGAAGCTGTTGAGGTAACTCTGAGAGATCGTTCTCAATATAATTATAGAGAATCGGTTCAACTTTTAACAAAGGAGCTTGGTCTAACAGCTCAACACCGTCATCTTTGCGCCATTCATGAAAGTGGCACACATTATATCCGTTTTCTTCACCTTCAAACCAATTTACCCAAACATCATGAAGATACAACATTGTACAACCCCTCACTTCAAGAAACTGTTTGTCAATCAGTATGGGCAGACATAAGTTAATTTATTCCTGAGATGGAATGTATAAAAAAAAAGCCTATTTTTTTCGGCCTTTTTTAGTTTGGTTATCTTCAGTGAGTAAATATTTCTTTGCTGGTAGTGTAAAGGTTATTTTTGTAGAGTAAGAATGAACTTTATAATAATCTTCAACAATTTTAAAACCGGCTGCGTACCCGAGTAACTTAGGAAATCTTCCTTCTCCAAATAATAAATCATCGTGTTTTCTTGAACCCTTTTTTAAATCCAAATTGTCATGCAAATAATTTTCCCACCAATTTTCTAATTCTGTATCCGTATACAGCGTACACCAATCCGCTAAATAGTTTCTCCCACAGTGAACTAAAACAGAGTATTCTGCAAGCCCTTCAATTATGATTGAATCCAGCAAGGTATACTCTTCGAATCTTTTAGATTGCTTTTTTAATCTGCAAATATGATGGTATTCATGAACAAATAGTGCCTCTAACTCTTTAGATGTTATACGGTTCGAAAGAAATAAAAACATTTTATCTGGATAGGAGACTCCGCCCTTCACCTTTTCTGTTTGTCTAGAAAATAAACTTCTATCTTGGCCGATTGGAAACAGATAGATGGGAATATCTGGTCCTCCCCATTTCTTTTTATAATCCTGGAAAATAAATCCCACTTCTTTCCAAATGTTATTTTCTTTCAACGAAGTAAAAATTTCCTTGGTCATTCTTGATGGCCGATACATTCCAAATTCGATTAATTGATTATAAATTTTCGAAGCACTAAGCCCTTTGAAAGCAGGGAGCAGCTTTTCGCATATTTTTGTTGGACGATCAAACTCCTCCTCCAGCCATTTATCTGTTCGAATGATACCCATTTCCTCACTCCATACCTTTTTTTACATTTTATGAATGATATGAAAAGTGGTTCGGGTTGGTTGTCCTTATAAAAGAAAAAAACCCGACCAGGGGTTTTCCTGGTCAGGCTGCTTATTTTTCATATTTTTTGAAGACTATCGTTGCATTGTGACCGCCAAAGCCTAGAGAATTGCTCATTGCTGCTTTTATTTCTTTTTGACGTGCCTTATTTGGGACATAATCTAAATCACATTCTGGGTCTGCTGTCTCATAATTAATAGTTGGAGGAAGAATGCTCTCTTTCATAGCAAGTACAGTAAAGATCGCTTCAACACCACCTGCTGCTCCAAGAAGATGTCCTGTCATTGATTTGGTTGAACTAATGGCCAAATTGTATGCATGGACTCCAAATACTTCTTTCACTGCAAGTGTCTCAAATTTATCGTTATACTCAGTACTAGTACCATGAGCATTAATATAATCGATCTCTTCAATATTTAGTCCGGCATCATTAATCGCCATTTTCATCGCGCGCGCACCGCCTTCACCCCCAGGGGCTGGTGCTGTTATATGATATGCGTCACCAGTTGCACCATAGCCAACAATCTCAGCATATATTTTTGCACCACGGGCTAATGCGTGTTCTAATTCTTCAAGAACAATGATACCAGCACCCTCACCGATAACAAAGCCATCACGATTTTTATCAAATGGTCTGCTAGCACTCTTAGGATCTGGATTTGTTGAAAGAGCTGTATTCGCACAGAAGCCAGCTACTGACATTTTTGTAATCGGCGCTTCTGCTCCACCAGTAATCATGGCAATAGCGTCACCACGCTGAATGACTTTAAAGGCGTCACCAATTGAATTCGTTCCTGTTGCACATGCTGTTACCGTACAGGAATTAAATCCTTTTGCACCTAATCTGATTGAAACTTGACCAGTTGCCATGTCCGGAATTAGCATCGGAACAAAGAATGGACTTACCCTCCGGTATCCTCTTTTTTGAAAGATTTCGTATTGTTCTTCAAATGTTTCCATTCCACCAATCCCGGAACCAATCCACACTCCAATACGGTCCGCATTTTCATCAGTAATCGTTAGTTTTGCATCTTCAACAGCCATCAGTGCTGATGCAACCGCATACTGAGTAAAACGATCCATTTTTCTTGCGTCTTTTCTATCCATAAAGGTTTCCGGATTGAAGTCATTAATCTGTGCTGCAACCTTTGAAGGATACTCATCAGCATTCACTCTTGTTAAAGGTCCAATGCCAGACTTTCCTTCAATAATCCCTTTCCATGTTGTTTCAACATCGTTTCCAAGCGGAGTAACCGCTCCTAAACCTGTAACTACAACCCTGCGCTTTTCCATCGAGACATCTCCTTTATTACACTTCAATGTATATCAAGTAATTTCCTTCTATTTTCCCCATCTAAACGCGATTGCACCCCATGTTAAACCGCCGCCAAAACCAACCATAACAATAAGATCATCGTCTTTGATTTTTCCAGCCTCTATTTCCTCAACGAGAGAAATCGGAATAGACGCAGACGAAGTATTTCCGTATTTATGAACTGTCTTTGACATTTTTTCAACCGGCAGCTCCAGCCTTTGTCTAGAGGCCTCCATAATCCGGATATTGGCTTGGTGAGGGATTAAGAAATCAACATCATCTTTTGTCAGTCCAGCCTTTTCGAGAACATGAACACAACTTTCCCCCATCTGGCGCACCGCAAATTTAAAGACTTCCCGTCCATTCATAATAATATACTCATCTTGATAAAGATGCTTAGAACCAGTACCATCTGCACCCAGTTCAAACGAAAGAATTCCTCTACCTTCAGAAACCTCTCCAACGATAACAGCACCAGCACCATCTCCAAATAGTACTGCAGTGTTTCGGTCATTCCAGTCGGTTATCTTTGAAAGTTTTTCAACACCCACTACTAGAACATACTTATACGCTCCTGATTCAACAAACTGCTTTCCGGTAATAATACCGTACATAAAACCTGCACAGGCTGCACTAACGTCCATCGCTGCAGCCTTTTTCGCACCTAACCGTTCTTGAAGCATACATGCAACGGAAGGGAATGGCTGATCTGGCGTTACGGTTGCGACCAAAATTAAATCGATATCTTCCGGTGTGATTCCTGCATCTTCAATTGCCTTTTGTGCAGCTGCAAGCCCCATATCAGAAGTTTTTGTATTATCATCTGCGATACGGCGTTCTTCAATGCCTGTTCGAGTCCGAATCCATTCATCTGATGTATCCATAACTTTCTCTAAATCTGCATTTGTTACTATCTTTTCTGGTAAATACCTTCCAATACCAACAATTCCAGCGTTCAAGGAATCATCTCCTTATATAATTCATCTTTAATTATTATCAATTATTATGACTTGGTACTAATTTTATCAAATAAAAGTGTATTTAAGCAACATTTAATTCACCAGCCCCTGCTTTTGTCCATACCATTTGTTCATAAACTTCATAATCTAAAAGGAGAATGATTACAACAAGGAGGGGCTTAAATATGGGAAAAGAAAGTCATCGGGATGACCGCTTTTCAAGAATGATGTTTGGTGATAAAAGAGAGAGTATACGAGGCAATCACCATAGTGTTCCTGATTCAAATTCATCCTCACTAGATATTGAATCAATAATCGAAAATATAAGCAAATTGAGGGATTCCTCCCAAAACTTAAAACCATTAATTCAAATGGTTTATCCTTTCGTACAAGGGTTTTTGAAGAAAAAATAAGCTGCCGTTATATACGGCAGCTTTTAAATTTAGGCTCTGTTAAACATGGCTGTTGATTTGCGCTCCACTAAGGAAAGCTTCTTTGAATAATCTCCGCAGTGAAAGGCCGTCTCTGCCTGTCACGAGGCGCTTCGCTATCCGCAGGCGGTTCGGGAAGCCTCCTCGGCGCTAAAGCCGCCTGCGGGGTCTCCCCTGTACCGTCCTCCTGCAGGACATTGGATTACTTCCTCGAATCCGCCCACGCACGAAGAAAATGCGATAGCATTTTCGAGGAGTCTCGCGCCTTCCGCACAAATCAACAGAGTGCCAAAACCAATAATGAGCTTTAACATAGCCTAAATTTTTTAGCTATTTATTCGGTGAGTATGGTCAATTTGCTTCGTCAATCCCTCTGCAATAGAAACGGAATTTTTAACAGGAACTATGTTTATATTATCTTCCATGGTTTCCGCTTTTCTTTCGGTTGAAGCTTGTTCATTGATACGTAGGAAGGAAGCACATAAATTCCATTGATTGCTCTTCCCGCTTTGGAGTAAGTATCGTCCAGGCTGCTTGTTTTCGATTATTTCTATTATAGAATTCACTGTATCATCAACAAATATAGCGTCATTTGTCTCTTCCCGCAGTCCCCGAAACGGTTTTTTTCTATTCATATCAGTCAATATTGAGTTTTGAAACATAAAGGTATCTGGCTGCCATGTTCCAAATAAAGTTGGCAAATAGAGTAAATGGATATCTTGTTTCTGAGATTTTGCCCTATTTATGAAATCATCTATGACAATTTCAGCCTTTGATTCAAATACATTGGCTAACATTTGGCTAGGGGCAAGAATAACAATTTGTTCCCATTTGTTCTTACTAATTAAATTGATTAACATATCTTCGTTTAGTAAGTATTCTTCCTTATATCGCATATATAGGTCGTAAACAGAGAGTACAATTGTCTCGTTTTCGTATGAACCATTTAAAATATCCCCTGATGTAACCTCAGAAAAGTTAGCATTTCGTCCGATTTCTAATCTTTTCTCAATTAGAATTTCATAATCGTCTTCCGTTTCAATTTGTATTCCCTTAACTTCTATACCTTTATCCAGTAATGCTTTGCATACATGAAAGTTCACAAAGTCAAATACTCCGACCATAACGACCTTGTCCATTACACTTCCTGCCTCCCCGAGCTTCATTATTGAATCCTATGCGGCTTCATTCAGAAATATATCTCATCCGGGGAGGAAGTGTCATAGTACTTTCTCAAACTGATTGAAAAACTTTTTCATCATATTTCCAAGCTGCTGCTTTTTTTCAGGTACTATATAAGTTGGGCTAATATCTGTGTTAGCAAGTAATTGTTGTAACTGTTTTGATTGATTATATGATTTCCCACTAGACATAACATGGATAATCTTTATTGGTACACCAAATTGCAATTTCACTTCATCATCCATACTTTCTAGTTCCTTTACAAGCAAGAGTGGATCTATCTTATGGGCAGCAGTCACTTCCCGCACTAACTTTTTGTAAAAAAACTTATGTTCCTTTTCAAGTTCAATATGTTTTTTTAAGGAAAGTATCGGATTCAATAAAACCACTGATCTTAATTGGCCCTTCATCTTTTCCATTAATTTCACAGCAACAAGTGCGCCCATTCCCTCAGCTATTAGGTGTACTTTATTATTAAGGATCTCACTTCTTATAACTTGTTGATACAGCCTTTGTGCAAGGTCTACTGCTTGATCACTTCCCCAGTTTCGCCCATACAAATTTGAGGAAAAAATAGTATATCCTGATTCTTTCAATTGGTTGATAATGGCCAGTTTCCCTTCATTTTGAGTCCAAAAGCATTTGCTTTCGTCAACAAAATGTCTTTCATCTCCAATTATTAAAATTCCAAAACCTGTGGGCTTTCCAGGGTAATGGATGATATTCCACTGGGTATCCATCTGAAAATTCCGGTTCTCCATCGCTAAATCTCCTTTTACATATTTCCTCAAAATATTGTATGTGATTTCACATTAGATGAAAGGGAATATAGCCTAGCAAAAACGGATACCATCACTGTTTTTATCATAAATTTTAAGCTAATGGGTGATTGTCAATTTTTGCGTTTATTATTTGAAAAGCATATGGTAATATTATTAGAGATGATAAATAGGGTAGAGGTGAAAGATAGTGCGATACTTTTGGACTTTTTTCTGGGCGTTTGTTTTAGTGCAAATGCTTTCATATGTAGTTAGTTCAATGACAGAAGGTGGAGTTTTCGACTTCAAGTCAGGGGCAATTATTTCAGTTGGTGTTTTCATTTTAATCGTTATTGCAACGGCTGTACTTCCAAACGAACCTGTCGAGAAACATTAATTAGTATTAAAAGGTCATCCATATTCCGGATGACCTTTTTTTCTTATCCAATGGATATCGTTAATTCTCCATTTTCAATTGTTACACTTACCACCGAATGATCAATAACTTTCCCAGCTATGATGGCCCGTGCGAGTTTTGTTTCGATATTCCTTTGGATAAAACGCTTTAATGGTCTTGCTCCATAGATAGGATCAAAGCCATTTACAGCAATGAACTCTTTGGCACTGTCAGAAATCGTTATTTCGATATCCTGTTCCTTTAACCTGCTTTGGAGTTCCTTCATCATTTTGACTACTATAACCTTTATTTCAGTTAACGATAAAGGTTTAAATAGGATGGTTTCATCTACCCTATTTAGAAATTCTGGCCGAAAATGACTTTTTAATTGAGAAATAACCTTTTCCCTAGTTCCCTCAGATATTTCAACTTCATTTTCATTTCGTTCCAGAAGAAAATGAGATCCAATATTGGAGGTCATGATGATGACGGTATTTTTAAAATCCACTGTTCTTCCTTGTGAATCTGTTATTCTTCCATCATCAAGTGCCTGTAAGAGAATGTTAAATACTTCTGGGTGAGCTTTTTCAATCTCATCCATGAGGATAACGGAATAAGGTCTTCTTCTGACCGCTTCAGTCAGCTGTCCACCCTCTTCGTACCCTACATACCCAGGAGGTGCTCCGATTAGCCTTGAGACAGCATGTTTTTCCATGTATTCAGACATATCTATTCTAATTATCTGCTCTTCGCTATCAAACAAAGCTTCAGCAAGGGCTTTAGCAAGCTCTGTCTTCCCAACACCTGTTGGACCTAAGAAGAGAAATGACCCTATCGGTCTGTTCGGGTCCTTAATGCCCGCACGTGCCCGTAAAACTGCATCTGAAACCAATTGTACCGCTTCATTTTGTCCAATTACTCTTTCATGTAATATGGATTCTAATCGAAGAAGTTTCTCCCTTTCTCCTTCTACCAATTTCGAAAGCGGGATTCCTGTCCATCTTGATACGATATTCGATATCTCTTCGCCAGTAACTTCCTCGCGAAGCAGCCGCTCATTATTTGATGTGGCTGCTTCAAGCGCCAATAATTCTTTTTCTGCCAAAGGAATCTGACCATGACGAAGCTCAGCCGCACGGTTTAAATCATATTTATCCTCAGCCTGCTGTAATTCTCTTCGAAGTTTCTCAAGTTGTTCCCTTTTTTCCTGCAATCTTTGTATTCCTTGTTTTTCATGCAGCCATTGGGCTTTCATGCTGTTTGCTTGATCCTTTAACTCTGCAAGTTCCTTTAAAAGAGACTCAAGTCTTTTTTTACTAGCGTCATCCTGCTCTTTCCTTAGGGCTGCCTCTTCTATTTCCAACTGCATCACTCTGCGCGTTACCTCATCGAGTTCTGTTGGCATCGAATCAATCTCAGTCCTGATTAATGCACATGCCTCATCTACTAAATCTATCGCTTTATCTGGCAGAAAGCGGTCGGTTATATACCTGTCTGATAATGTAGCTGCTGCAACGAGTGCATGGTCATGGATTTTGACGCCGTGGTGAACCTCGAATCTTTCTTTTAAACCACGTAAAATGGAGATTGTGTCTTCCACATTAGGTTCTTGAACAAGTACTTGTTGAAATCTCCGTTCGAGCGCAGGGTCTTTTTCAATATATTTTCGGTGTTCATCAAGGGTGGTTGCCCCAATACAATGAAGCTCACCACGAGCTAACATCGGTTTTAGCATGTTCCCAGCGTCCATAGCCCCATCCGTTTTTCCTGCTCCAACTATGGTGTGCAGCTCATCAATGAATAACAGTATTTGTCCTTCACTTTTTTTAACCTCATTCAATACTGCTTTTAATCTTTCCTCAAATTCACCTCTAAACTTTGCCCCTGCAATAAGTGCACTCATATCTAATGAAAATATGGTTTTATCCTTTAACCCCTCTGGAACATCTTTTCTGACAATTCGCTGGGCAAGCCCCTCAACAATGGCTGTTTTTCCCACTCCTGGCTCCCCAATCAAAACAGGATTATTTTTTGTCTTCCTAGACAATATTCTGATAACATGACGTATTTCTGCGTCCCTTCCAATAACAGGATCCAGTTTGCCTGCCATTACTTCGGCTACAAGGTCTCTTCCATATTTATTAAGCGCATCGTAGACTGCTTCGGGATTTTGTGATGTCACTCTTTGGTTCCCCCTTATCTCCTTAATTGCGGACAGGATGTATTCCGCTGTTTTTTCATTTGATTTTACTATTTTCCCCATTTCGGAATCTTTATCGTAGCAAGCAGCTAATAAAATATGTTCGATAGAAATAAAGACATCAGAAAACTTCGAAGCAAATTCCTCTGCAGTAACAAAAAGTCGTTGCAGCTTGGAAGTAATATAAAGCTTTCCGTTCTCTGCACCGCTCCCTGTAACCTGTGGCTTTTTATTAAGGGCGTTAAGTAATGCCTTTTCTACGCTGTCAGTTCGGATATCTGCTTTTTCAAGTATAGCTTTTAATAAACTCTCCTCTTGACGAAGAAGTGTTATGAATAAATGAAGTTCATCTACCTCTTGATGGCTGCTTTTTATAGCTAAGGACTGGGCATCGATAATTCCCTTTTGCAACCGATCTGTCATACGATTTAAATCCATTATTTCCACTCCTTTGACCATTCTTGACCTTTATAAGTTTATTATATACGAATATGTAATCAAATATAAAATAAAAGCCATCCGCAGGGGATGACTTTTTTGAATGGCTGTGTTAAATGAGGCTGTTAATTTGTGCTCCACTAAGGAAAGCTTCTTGGAATAATCACCGCAGTGACAGGCCGTCTCTGCCTGTCACGAGGCGCTTCGCTTTCCGCACAAATCAACATAGTTCTAAAATCAACATTTACCTTTAACACAGCCTTTCGATTAGTTTAAGGTTTACGTTGGTAAGTCCAAATGCGTTCGTCGTTTGATGTTTCAGGAAATCTGTCTCCTGCTTTAAGTTTTATTTTCTTTGGATTGTTAACATTATCCCCTGTGTCACCAATTTCTATATACACACCATTATTTGGTGCTTTTTGTCCTGATTTAAACTGACGATTCTGACCCATATTTGTCCCTCCTTTTCATGTACATCTTTATTATTTCCATTTAATCCAGGGTCATTAAAGGAATTATTATGTAATGGATGGAACTGCTCTTCCATGAAGAGTACTAATTTTGACGATTGTATGAATTTATGCCACAATTATTGATATATAAGCTTTGTTAACAATATAATTATAGTATTATCTAGTAAATGAAAACTTGACTGTCATTTATTTAGGAAAGCAAATTAGCGATTCAGTTCGCCCCTTTAAAGGTGGTAATACTTATGCAGTCAATAAAAGAAATACCTGTAAAGTTAACACAACTGTTTGATACGGTTCACCATATGAAGAAAATTGAAAAAGGCACTTTTCTGTTCCAGGAAGGTTCCACAGCAAATGAATTATATATTGTCCAAAGTGGGATTATTCAAATCAGCAAGATTATCCCAGATGGGCGCGAACTAACACTTAGAATGTGTTCAAGAGGAGACTTCATTGGAGAACTTGATTTATTTTCCCCCGCACCAAAGTATTTATTAAGTGCACGGGTTGCTGAAAGCGGCGAAGTAGCTGTTATTCTGAAGGATGTTCTTGAGGAGAAGCTTGCAAACAACAATGAACTCTCGCTTGAATTTATGAAATGGATGAGTCAGCAATATCGGAAAACACAAACAAGATTTAGAGACCTTGTTCTGCATGGTAAGAAAGGTGCACTGTATTCAACACTCATTCGAATTACCAATAGTTATGGTATAAAAACAAATCAAGGAATTCTTATTGAATTACCATTAACCAATCAAGAATTGGCTAATTTTTGTGGAACATCACGGGAAGTAGTCAATCGTTTGCTTAGTGATTTAAGAAAAGCTGGTATCATATCGATCGATAAAGGGTCTATCACCATTCATGATTTGGATTATCTAAAGAATGAAATTGATTGTGAGGACTGTTCTACAGAAATTTGTAAAATAGATTAAAATAAAAAATCGGTCTTATCGACCGATTTTTTTATTTACCATTTTCTTCTACTTTATGAATAAGTTTTATTAATTCTTTTGAAATCTCTGTCACTGCACTTTCCTCAAGTATATGAAAAACTGGAACCGTCAAATGTTCTTTGACCACTTCTATTAAAGCATGAGTCCAGACAATGACTGCTTTAATATTCGTTATACAAGTAATCAGTGAAAGGTCGTTCTCGTTTCTAAGAATAAGTAATTTTGGGTACGATTGTTTCTTATGACCCTCAATTAAGATAATATCTGGGTGAAAAAAATCCATAAATCTAATTTGTTCATCCAGAGACAAAAAGGATTCATCTGCTTGCAGGACTAGTCTCCCATCGCCTTCAACCAATGCAGCAAGTGCTCCCGCTTCTAGATGCCGGGATGAGTCCTTTTGAGGAAGAACATCTGGTCTTCCGCCATGTCCATGATGCTTAATGGTGACACTTTTTATTCCCTCATTTTTTAATGCCTCAATTAGTTTTAATATAAAAGTGGTTTTACCACTATTTTGGTATCCTGCTACTTGATAAATGATTGGTTTTACCAAGGCCATTCACTGCCATCTTGGTCTTCAAGCAACAGGATATCAACCTCATCTCCAGCTTGAAAGCTTCTAGTACCTCCTGGAAGAATCATTAGGGAATTAGCTCCTGAAAGACTCATGATAATATTGGACTTATCTAAACCACTCGGTGTCGCACTTAATCTGCCATTTTTCACAGAAAATGCACTGCGGACAAATCTTGTGAATGGGTTAGCTTTTGGAAAGTCAACCTCCAGAACCGCTTTTTCTTTTCTTAGATGTGGTCTAGTAGCAAACAGCATTGTCCGAATAATTGGTCGAGTAAATAACTCAAACCCCACATAACAGGCAGAAGGATTACCTGATAAACCAAACAGTAGTTTTCCTTGAAATTGAGCAACTGTTGTTACACTTCCCGGTCTCATTGCTACTTTATTAAATAACACCTCAGCACCAAGCTTTTCATAGATCGCAGGGAGATAATCAAAATCACCAACAGAAACGCCACCCGTTGTGACGAGTATATCTACTTTTTCTAAAGCCCCTTTTACTGCTGTAAAACAAGTATCAAATACATCAGGAAGCTTACCATAATAATGAACGATTGCCCCAGTTCTTTGAATTTGAGCCGCTATCATATGTGAATTACTATTTCGGATTTTACCAGGCACCAAATCCTCATCCACTTCCAGCAATTCCGTTCCAGTCGCAAACAACCCAATAATCGGTTTTTTAGCAACAGGCACTAAGTTGTAGCCAAACGTAGCCAGCATTGCTTGAACACCAGGGTTTATTAATGTTCCCTTTTTTACCAGGACTTCACCTTCTTTGGCATCTTCTCCTCGAAAGGATACATTATCCCCCTTATTAAAGCTTCGTTTTATCGACATATATGGTGTCCCATTTTTGTCATAGTCTTTCGCAACTTCAAACATGACAACTGCATCTGTACCCTCAGGCATCATCGCTCCGGTCATAATTCGAACGGCTTCATATTCTTTAATTGTCTTAGTAGATGTCATTCCCGCACCAAGATGGTCGACAACTTTAAATTCTACAGGATTAGTTATAGAAGCTTCCTTAGTATCTATAGAACGGACAGCGAAACCATCATAAGGTGCTCGATCAAAATGAGGGACATCACTCGTTGCGATTAAGTCTTCTGATAAAAACCGTCCATAACTTTCATCGATTGATACAAATTCTGTTTTACCACTTAACTGAAATTCCATTATTTTTTTTACCGCTTCCCCAATCGGGATTGGTCTTCTTCTCTCTAACAATTCCATCAGCTCCTGCAGGAAACAAATACTATATAAATAAATTTTTTATACATATTTCATTATAAGCCTATCGAAAAGTCTCTAATATAGCAAACATCACATTATAAAACAAAAAAATATTAAATACTTTTGAATGTGTGATTCAGGTCACCCATTTTTTCAAGGGAATACCTTATCCTTAAGTTAGAAATAAGTAACAACAAACAAAATATTAGGAGGAAAATATGATTACTTTCCCTTTTTCTACAAATACATTGGTTAAAGATATCGTAAATGAACTGCCAAAAACGAGCGACGTTTTCAAGAAATTCCGAATTGACTTTTGCTGCGGAGGCAATATTCCACTATCCGAGGCTATTGCTGCAAATGGATTAAATGAAGAAGCACTAATGGATGAATTAAAAGCAGTATTTGAAAAGTACAGTTCAACTGAAACGGACCTAGACGTTTGGACGAAATCCGATTCAAATACCATTATTGATCATGTTATCAACCATTATCACCGGACATCTGAAGAGGAATTATCACTGCTTAGCCCTTATGTTACTAAGGTCTCTCGTGTTCATGGAGACAGTCACCCAGAACTTTTAAAGGTTAATGAGCTATTTTATGAATTCAAAAAGGAATTAATGGAACATATGGCTAAAGAAGAAGCAATTGTATTTCCGTTAATCAAAAAACTTGCCGATGGAACTGTTGAAAATCGTGAAGAAGCTATTAGTATGATTGTTGAGCTTGAAAAAGAACATGATCATGCTGGTGAAATACTTAGACAGATTCGTGCGATTACATCTGACTATGCGCTTCCAGTTGATGCTTGCGGAACGTACACATTAGTATACAAGCGATTAGAAGAACTAGAAGGACTAACATTTATGCATGTACATTTAGAAAATAATATCTTGTTCCCTAGATATATTAATTAGATGTTTAAAGAGGCTGAGCAATCAGCCTTTTTTTTCTATGTAGGCTGTGTTAAATTGGGCTGTTGATTTGTGCTCCACTAAGGAATGCTTCATCGAATAATCACCGCAGGGACAGGCGGTCTCTGCCTGTTCCGTGGCGCTTCGCTTTCCGCAGGCGGTTCAGGAAGCCTGTCTAGCTGCAGCGCCTAGCCCCTCGAGTCACTTCGGTCCCAACGTTGAAGTCAAAGAACGACTTCATCGTCAGGCCCTCCAGCGCTTGTCGGGGCTGTACAAGGCGCATCCGCTTTTCCTACTTCCTACTCCTCGTCGCTAAGAGATGAGCGGGGTCTCCCCTGTCCCGTCCTCCTGCAGGACATTGATTTACCTCCTCGAATCTGCCCACGCACGAAGAAAATGCGATAGCATTTTCGAGGAGTCTTGCGCCTTCCGCGCAAATCAACAGCGTTCAAAAATCAATAGTTATCTGTAACACAGCCTCTATGTAAAAAAAACTCTCTTTTGGGAAAGAGAGGTTTAGCCGCCTATATATGACATTTCAATTTTCTTTCGGTTCTTTGCTGTTTCTTCTGTTCTTTCATCTGAATACCTGTCGCTTCGATTGTTCCAAATACCAGAGATTCGGTTTCTCAATTCATCATCTGTAGCACCGTTTCTCATAAAGTTTCGAATATCGTGCCCATTCCCATTAAATAAACAAGTGAAAATTTGTCCATTTGCAGAAAGTCGAGATCGGGTACAGCTGCTGCAGAATGATTCTGAGACAGAAGAAATAAATCCAACATTCACATCTGTGTTTTGGTAATTATATAATTTTGCGACTTCACCAAAATAGGCTGGATCAAGAGACTCTAATTGATAGTGCTCTTTTAATAGTACATAAATTTGCTTTTTGGTGATGACATCATCCATTTTCCATCCATTAGATGAACCTACATCCATATACTCAATAAAACGAAGCTCCAAGCCATTCTTTAAACAAAAATCAGCCATTGGGATGATTTCCGAATCGTTGAGGCCTTTTTTAACGACCATATTGATTTTTATTTTGAGACCAGCCTTCTTAGCTGCTTCAATCCCGTCTAGAACAGGCTGTGTACCAACACCACGACCGTTAATTTCTCCAAACAACTCATCATTTAAGGTATCAAGGCTAATATTGACTCTTTTAAGACCAGCCTTTTTTAATTTATCAGCAAGTTTAGGAAGAAGGACTCCATTTGTCGTTAACGCAATATCTTTTAAACCCTCAATCTTTGAAAGTTTTTCTACCAATATCGGAAGATCTCTTCGAAGAAGTGGTTCACCGCCAGTTAGACGTATTTTTTCCACACCAACACTAATAAAAGCCTTTGCTATCCGCTCGATTTCCTCATATGTCAGCAGCGCACTTTTTGGCAAGAATTCAAAATCATCACCAAATTGATCGGCTGGCATGCAATATTGACAGCGGAAGTTACAACGGTCGATTACTGAGATTCTTAAATCACGTAATGGGCGATCTAATTTATCTTTAATAATGGTCTTTTCCATTCATATCAACTCCATTATTTTAAAAACGAATAATATAATGCAAGTGTACCAACGATTAATAAAAAATACTGTTACTTTATTTACTATCATAACATTTCTTTTACTATTTATTAATGCAATCATAGAAGATTTTATTAACAGTTGAACATTAAATTAGAGAGTTTTCACTATATTGTCATTGTTTACTCCGTTAAAACTTCAAAACCTGCGTTAAAATAAGACTAACGAAAATAGAAGTATAAGGACCAAACAATACCCTTGAGGTGAGAATACATGTTGACTAAAATAAAACCAACCCATTCCATAGAAATTAAAGAATTACTTAGATTTGCCGATCGGAAAATTAGAAGTGAAAGAGGAGCCTATTTATTTCAAGAAGGTATGCTTGCAGAAGAACTTTATATTATTATCTCTGGAAAAGTTCAAATCAGTAAAATAACCTCAGATGGACGCGAACTCTCTTTAAGAATATGTGGTGAGAACGATATTTGTGGAGAGTTAACGCTTTTTACGGACAATCCAAGGTATTTACTAAGTGCCAGAGTTCTAGAGGAAGGTGAAATAGTCGCTATCAAAAAAGATGTCATCGAGAGTGAAATATTCCAAAATAGTAAGCTTGCGTTTGAGTTTATGAAATGGATGAGTGACCATTTCCGTAAAACCCAGACTAAGTTTCGAGATCTTGTTTTAAATGGTAAACGGGGAGCGCTTTTTTCAACATTAATTCGGATGTCTAATAGCTATGGTATTCATAAAGAAAATGAAATATTAATTGATTTACCATTAACGAACCAGGAACTTGCAAACTTTTGTGGAACTTCAAGAGAGAGTACAAACCGTATCCTAAGTGAATTGAAAAAAGATAAAAAAATCAGTATTAAAAAAGGAAAGATTTCTATTTTAGATCTTCAATATTTAAAAGATGAAATTGGCTGTGAAAATTGTCCAGCCGTATATTGCAGCATTGAATAAAAGATGGAAGCAATCACGAATGATTGCTTCCATCTTTTTGATTATGATTGAACCTGCTTTTCTCTCATTGCTTTTGGTATATAAACACAGAATGGTTCGCTTTCTAGGTAATCTCCGGTCATTGCGTAGGCTCTAGACCTTGAACCGCCGCATACATGGCGGAATTCACAGACACCACATTTTCCTTTATAAAGATCCGGATTTCTTATTGATTTAAAAATTGGTGACTCGCGATAAATCTCCGCTAACGGCGTTTCACGTACATTTCCTGCTTTGACAGGTAATAAGCCGCTTGGGTATACATCTCCTATATGTGAAATGAAGACAAATCCATTTCCGTCATTCACTCCTTTAGGTGCTCGCCCAAGTCCGTCAATCGATCCTGTTAACCCCTGTTCTGTTAAAGCACTTAAATAATTAATTTCCTCAGTCTGGTCTTTCGCTTCACGCATCTTCTGCTGAATAACAACACGGCGGTAATGCTGAGCTGCAGTTGTCTTAATATCAAAGGAAACACGCTTACTTAGGTCATATAGCCATCTAAATACTTTTTCATGTTCTACAGGTGAGATCATATCAGATTCTTGACCTCTGCCTGTTGGGACAAGGAAAAACACACTCCAAAGTACACAGCCTAAATCCTCAACCATTTTTGCCATTTCATCTAGGTACTCAATATTATATCTTGATATTACCGTGTTGATTTGAATTGGAATTTCGAGTTCATGTAAGTATTTAATTCTTTCCATTGTGAGGTCAAAAGATCCCGCTGTTCCACGGAAGTGGTCGTGAACCTCAGCTGTTGGCCCATCAATACTAAACGCCCAGCGTGAAAGACCAACTTCTTTTGCCTTTTCAATTGCTTCTTTTGTAACATTTGGCGTCGCACTTGGTGTCATGGAAACTCTAACGCCTTTTTCAACTGCATATTTTGCAATATCAAAAACATCCTGTCTCATTAATGGGTCCCCACCCGTAAATACAAGCATCGGATTATTCATTTCGTATATTTGATCAATTAAGTTCTTACCTTCTTCGAATGATAGTTCGCGTGGGTCTCTTTTTAATTGAGCCTCTGCACGGCAATGTAAACAAGCAAGTTGACATGCACGTGTAAGTTCCCAAATTACGATAAATGGATCTTTATTAAAATCCCGGCCAAAAGCCATATGAAACGCCTCCTAAAACGGCCATTTCAACAAAACCAAACAGCCTTATTACCTGTATTATATAGGGGATTCCACTATGGATAAGTGAACTACCTCACATTCCATCCAAAATAATATGTCCTTTTTGTGAAAGACCAACGAAAAGCACAAGTGCCTTGGTCAGTGGCGACAGGCATAAGGCGAGCCGTCAAGAAGGTTGTTCTTTAACCTTCTTGACGGCTTGACTTATGACCCCGAGCCACTAGGCGCTGCAGCTAGACAATATAAAAAACAGCAGAAAATCTGCTGTTTAAGATATCGTTATTACTTCATATTTAGCTGATAACTCAATAAAATCAGCCATGCCGCTAATTTTGCCTACTGTTAATTTTTCTTCCACTTTATAATGGTCAACACAGGTTTTGCATGCTAAAATCTCCACACCTTTATCTTCCATTTCTTTCAAGTGAACAGAAACGAAGGAATCTTCAGTCATGGTCAGCACTCCACTGTTCATACAAAATACAGCAGAAGGAAGTTCTTCTCTTTGCTTCATTATGGTGAAATAGGTTTCAAGAATGTTTTCACCTAATTGTTGATCTCCCCGGCCTAGTTGGTTAGAACTAACTAAAATTATTTTATTTTTCATTTTTCTTAACGAATTCCTAAAGCTATTTTTGCATAGCGGGACATCATTTCCTTGTTCCATGGCGGGTTAAACACGATATTAACCTCGACCTCTTTTACTTCAGGAATATCTGCTAATGCTCTTTTTACTTGGTCAACGATTGTTCCAGCAAGCGGGCAGCCCATTGAAGTTAACGTCATCGTAATCGTTACGTTTCCTTCATCATCCATCTCAGCATCATATACTAAACCTAAATTTACAATATCGACACCTAATTCTGGATCTATTACCAATTCTAATGCACCCATGATATTTTCTTTTAATTCTTCATTCATTTATAAAACACTCCTTTTATTTTAATAAATGTTTCTCAAACCATTCAACAGTGGCTTTTAAACCTTCTCTGCTAACTTTGTGATCAGCTTGTGCATCACTTATAAAGTGAAGATTAGCTGGTGTCTTCTCATAATTATCCTTTATCGATTGATAAAATTGATACGTTAAGTGAAAGGGTACGATTGGGTCCTTTTGTCCATGCCAAAATAATAACGGCCGATTTTCCAGCCTTTCTGGTTGAAGACTTAAATCGAATGGACGAATGAACGATAATTGCTCTTCAATCTGCTCATCTGTAAAAGAAAGACTAATGCCAATGCTTTTCATTTGTTCTAATTGCCAATGTAAATATTCCTCATAGGCAGGCATCCCCATTAAACTGACCGCAGCTTTAACCCATTTATATTTAGTTAGAGCACCCAAGGTCACAATACCGCCCATTGAAGTTCCAGCAAGTCCAATTTGCTCCTCGTCAGCTAATCCTTCATTAACATAGTATTCCTTATAATCATTTAATTCATGGATAGACTTAATGACAATTTCCCAAAAATGACTGTATAGATTTTTCTCCTCTATGCCTTGCCCTCTTTCACCATGGTATATCGCCTCTGGTAAGATGACCCGAAATCCCTTTTCCGCTAATAAATAGGCGTAATGAAGATTGTGCTCCTTTGCACTGGTAAATCCATGATTAAAAATGATGAACGGAAGCTTTTTTTGTTGTTCACTCTTGTTTACTATATGTAGATGAGGATTATTTTTCAGCAAACTTTTTTCTACGGTAATCACTTAGGAAGAACCCCCTGGACAAAATAATTATATCGACAATCTAATTCCTATGAAGTGAATTTTTTTACAGGTATGGTATAAAATTGTTAACATAGGAGTTATACAAATTTGATTTTCCGCCAATAAAAGAAAATTCATAGTTGTAGTGTAACATTTCATATGTTAATTATCTAAAGCTTAGACTTATGAAATTAAAAAACAATTTAAGAGGAGTCAATATGGCAGAAAAACATTTAATTGCATTGGACTTAGATGGAACTTTATTAAAAGATGATAAAACGATTTCTGAGAAAACGAAAAGCGTTTTAAGTAAAGCTCGAGAACATGGTCACGTGGTAATGATTGCAACAGGAAGACCCTATCGTTCGAGTGAACCTTATTACCACGAACTTAAGCTTGACACTCCCATTGTGAATTTTAATGGTGCCTTTATGCATCACCCACTCGATTCAAGCTGGGGATTTTATCATGATCCTCTGGATTTAAAAGTAGCTAAAGATATTGTAGAAGCTTGCCGTTCATTTAACTTCCATAATATTATTGCTGAAGTCATTGATGATGTTTACTTCCACTATCATGACGAAAAACTGTTAGATATATTCGGTATGGGGAATCCAAATGTAACGACGGGTGATTTGCGAAATTATTTAAAAGACTCCCCAACTAGTTTGTTAATCCATACGGAGGAAGATGAATTAAAGCAAATCCGTCAACATTTGTCAGACCTCCACGCTGAGGTGATAGATCATCGCAGTTGGGCGGCACCATGGCATGTAATTGAAATTATCAAAATAGGTTTAAGCAAGGCAGTTGGATTAAAAAAGGCTTCAGAATACTTTAACATTCCACCTGAAAGAATTATTGCTTTTGGTGATGAAGATAATGATTTAGAAATGCTTGATTATGCTGGTCGTGGTGTAGCAATGGGAAATGCGATTGATAAAGTCAAAAATATTGCTAATGAAGTGACCCTTACGAATGAGGAAGACGGTATCGGAGTATATTTGTCAGATTTGTTAAATATAAAATAATTCAAGTTGTTCACCATTGTTTACCTAAATGAAAAGCTCTGATTTGAGCATACTAATTTTTGTGAGGCAGTTTGCTTCACACCAAGCTCACCAAATTGGAGGGATTGCAATGGGTAAACGAAACAAATCAAAACGCTTTGTCCAGCAAGGAGTGGATACTGTTAGTAAGCACGCTGAACGTATTCCTTACCACATGACCTACGCTGAAGCGGAAGCCCAGAAAATGTCCAATGTGCGTGACTCCTCGCTTGGAGGAATATAACCATGGGAAACCAGTTGTTCCAAGAAGCAAGAAGATTTGTTGAGATGGCGAAAACGGCCGACCCTGCTGAACGTAATTCTGTGGTTTCGAAAGCGAAAAATGCATTAAGTTCTGCATACGCTAATTCAACAGTCGCAGAACAAAGTCAGCTCCAAGAAATGCAAAATGAGCTTGAGCAATTGAAATAATCAGAAAAGCTGGCACGTTACTATAACGTGCCAGCTTTTCATTTCTAATCATTTTGTTTTTCACTTTTCTTCTGGAATGTTAAATTTCTTCTTGTTGGCTAATCCTTGTTTATTTTTAATTGGATAATCATTTAGTTTTCTAGGTAATAGAGTGGCAGTAACTGTATATTGTCCTTCAGGCACTCTTTGTCCATTTACTTGGTAATTCCATTTCTCTACCTTCTTAAAGGTTTGATGAGGGCCAATCTTAATGGTTTGCAAAGCCTGTAAAAAAAATCGTCCTTTTGAATATCGATATACCTCATGCCCAGATGAGTCTGCCACTGAGATTTCAACATATTGAGAGGTAGGAAATTCAAAAATTAATGGGTAATCCCCTGTATTTTTGATTAGTAACTCGAATTCCACCTTCTCATGTCCAGCAATAGGAGTTACTGAAAATTGAAAGGGATGATCGATTTCACCCTGATTTGCTTCTCCTTTTAAACTAAAGGGAAATAGAAACAAAATTACACATAAAACACCTCTCACGCTGTACCCCCTCCTTATTCACGCCTAAAGAATCCATAAATTCCAGTTGTCTGAATGATATTGGTAAATGCATTTGGATCAACCTCAGCAAGGATACGTTCTAAGTCATATAGCTCATAACGGGTAATAACAATCATCAGCATGTCTCTAGGTTCATTTGAAAAAGCACCTTTTGCAGGAATCATTGTAATTCCTCTCACTAAATGCGAATGGATAGCCGCTTTTAGCTCATCTGCCTTTTTTGTAATAATCATTGCTGTAAGCTTAGCATGCCTCGTATGGATGGCATCCACTACTCTTGTTGATGCATACAAGGAAACGATCGTATAAAGGGCTTTTTCCCATCCATATAAAAAGCCAGCTGTAATAATAATAAATGCATTTAAAATAAACATATAACTGCCAATCGGTTTATCTTTCATCCTTGATAAAACCATCGCAATAATATCTAATCCTCCAGTGGAAGCCCCCCATTTCAAGGTAATTCCAACACCAACTGCTAATATAACCCCGCCAAATACAGCATTTAGGAGAATATCCTTTGACACTTGTGTAATAGGAATTAATTCTAAGAATAGTGATGATAAAGCTACACTTAAAAAACTATAAATGGTAAAGGATTTACCTACTTTTAACCACCCTAATATTGCTACTGGAATATTTAGTAATAGTAATAAAAATCCCATTGATATATTTAAGGGTGTTTGTTCACTTAACACTTTCGATAATAATTGTGCTATTCCAGTAAATCCACTAGAATAAACATTTGCTGGAATTAAAAATAAATTTATAGCCAGGGCATTTAGGAATGCACCAACTATAACAATTATTGATTTTTTGATTTGTTGCCATAACAAAAGCACCATCTCCTTCAATTTTCAAGGTACTATCTTTAAGCAGATAATTGTATTTTTGAGGTGAAACCGATAAACTTAAACTAACTATATTAGTTCAGAAAGCAGGTGAGCTTCATGCCGGTAAAAATACTAGCAGACAGCGCATGCGACCTACCGAAAGATTTTTACTCTAATCATAACGTTACATTGTTTCCACTCAAGGTGCAGGTTAATGGACAAGAATATGAGGATGTTAAAACAATTGATCCTAAAGCTGTATATGACGCCATACGCTCGGGCGATGTTCCAAAAACGTCACAAGTTTCTCCTTTATTATTTGAGGAAGTCTTTACTAAAATGGCTGAAAATAATGAAGATGGAATATATATTGCTTTCTCTTCAGCTTTATCTGGTACATATCAGACATCTGTTATGATTCTTGACCAAGTAAAGGAAAATTATCCAAACTTTAATTTAACAATTGTCGATACAAAATGTGCTTCTCTTGGTTTTGGTCTTGTTGTGAAAGAGGCAGCAAGGCTTGCAGCCGAAAATGTATCAAAGGATGAAATACTTAAAGATGTGCTATTCCGCAGTCAACATATGGAGCAGCTTTTTACGGTAGAGGACTTAGATTATTTAGCCAGGGGCGGCCGTGTTTCAAAAGCTTCAGCCTTTTTGGGGGGATTACTAAATATCAAGCCTATCCTGAATGTTGAAGACGGAAAACTCGTTCCCATTGAAAAAATACGCGGAAAAAAGAAGGTTTACCGCCGTATAGTTGAACTAATGAAAGAACGTGGTGAAAACTTTAGTAACCAAATAATTGGAATCAGCCATGCTGATTCCGAGGAAACGTTAGAAGAAGTACAAACATTAATTATGGAAGAATTACACCCAAAGGATATTTTTACTTCCTCGATTGGCTCGGCGGTTGGAGCCCATACCGGACCTGGTGCAATTGCCATTTTCTTTTTAAATAAACAGCCATCTTAATACATTGAAAAAAAGCGGGGAGCTTCCCCGCTTTTTTTGATTTATTTATGATCCGTTTTTTTCGAATATTGATTTTTACCTGCTTGACGATTTTTTTCTCTCATCATATTTTTCTCATGTCTTAAAGCATTATTATCTTGAGCTTTTTTATCATTATCTGATGTATGCGGCATACTCATACCCCTTTCAAAATGCTTTCCACATTAGTGTTGTCAATTTAAAAAAGAGTATGTAGAAAAAAATTAATCTTTCTTTAGATAGGTCCAGCTTCCTTCTTGATACACTCTGCCGTCTTTCATAAGCTTTCCAAGTGCACGCTTAAATGCACCCTTACTTAACTGAAAACGTTCCTGTATCTCTTCAGGCATACTTTTATCATTAAAAGGCATGGCACCATTTCTGCTCATTAAATACTCAAAAACACGTTCTGCATCAAGGTCCTGCGATACCTCTTTTCTCGCAAGTAAAGAGACATTTACCGTCCCATCTTCCTTGACATCAATAATTCTTCCTTCTACCATTTGCCCTAACCGTGGCTCTATTTGCCTTTGAGACTCATGTATAAAGCCTTTATACCCTTCAATGGTATAGATCCAGCTGCCAACCTTTGCTGTCCGATAGATGTGCCCTTGAATATTCTTGTTAAAATCAGCCCTAGTCGCCTGTGTAGAAATGGATTCTATGACAGGGTCAGTCGCAAGCTTAGCATATAAAAGAAAATTGTTATTCACTCTTAAGGTAACATAAACCAAATCCCCAGCCTTAGGCCAGACTGATTTATGAACGGGAAGATCATCAATACCTAATAATAAATCCTTTTTAATCCCAATATCTAAAAACACACCAACATGTGGATTGGAATCGACTACTTTAAGCCAAGCATATTTGCCAATTGCTACTTCAGGTATGGTTGTAGAAGCCGACGTCCTGCCTTCGGAGTCAACATATAGGAACACCTCAACGGATTCATCTTCTTCGTATTCTCGGTCAGCCTCATTTTTATGCAGCAAAACATCTTCATTTCCATCTGTTAAAAAATAGCCGAAGTCTGCTTTTCGTGCTACCGTTAAAGTAACGGTTTGACCTATAAGTTCTTGTAAAGACATTATTAACTCACCTTTTCTCTCCTATAGTTATCCATAGGGTTGTTTGACTTGCTATATTTTACTATAATGTAGCCATAAAGGGAAACTTTAGCAGGATTACATACCGTTATTAAAAATATATTGGGGGTATTATTACTATGGCCAAAGATGAATCATTTGATATTGTATCCAAAGTGGAATTTACGGAAGTCAATAATGCAATTACCGCAACAATGAAGGAAATTAAAACCCGTTATGATTTTAAAGGCAGCAAAAGTGAGGTTACATTGGATAAAGAAGAGCTTGTTCTAGTTTCAGACGATGAATTTAAAATGGACCAGTTGAAAGACGTCTTGCTAGGAAGGTTAATCAAAAGAGGTGTTCCTGTTAAGAATCTTGACTATGGCAAAATGGAAAAAGCCTCTGGCGGGACTGTTCGTCAAAGAGCGAAGCTTGTCCAAGGAATTGATAAAGAAAATGCAAAAAAAATTAATACGATTATTAAAAATAGCGGCCTAAAGGTGAAAAGTCAAATTCAAGACGACCAAGTCAGAGTCAGCGGTAAAAACCGTGATGATTTACAAAAGATTATTTCGTTGGTACGGGAAGCAGACCTAACTGTCGATGTTCAATTTATTAACTACAGATAATAAGGCTCTAAAAGGGTGAAAAGGAAATATTCCTTTTCACCCTTTTTTATTTTGCTCATATTTTTGTGCATATTCCTCAAACTAAAATGGTAAATATCCTTGGAGGTAGAATAAATGACCAACAATAATCAAAAACAACAAAAGAAAGCTTTCCCGCCACAGCACCAAAATCATCAGCCCGGAATTGAAAGTGAAATGAATCCTCGGCCCGTGTCAGTTGACCCCAATTACAAAAGTGCTGGGAAACTAGCTGGTAAAACAGCCATTATTACTGGCGGGGATAGTGGAATTGGTAAATCAGTTGCGATTTATTTTGCTAAAGAAGGTGCAGATGTTGCGATTTCCTACTTAGAGGAGCATCAGGATGCAGAAGAAACAAAAGCACTTGTTGAAGCAGAAGGCCGTAAATGCCTGCTCTTTGCCGGCGATATTGGCAATGAAGATTTTTGTAGGGATATTGTTAATCAAACAAAAGACCAATTTGGTAAAATTGATATTTTAGTCAACAATGCAGCAGAGCAGCATCCGCAGCAAAGTCTGTTAGATATTACCTCTACACAGCTTGAAAAAACATTCCGAACCAATATTTTCTCCTTTTTTTATATGTCTAAAATGGTTTTGTCCCACTTGAAAAAGGGTGCCACTATTATTAATACAGCCTCAATCACTGCTTATGCAGGGAATGAGCAATTATTGGATTACTCTGCTACGAAAGGTGCAATTGTTACCTTCACTCGTTCCCTGGCAAAGTCACTTGCACCACAAGGAATTAGGGTTAACGGTGTCGCACCAGGTCCGATATGGACACCGCTCATCCCCTCAACATTCTCTGAAGACCAAGTTGTAAGCTTTGGTACGGATACGCCAATGGGCAGAGCAGGTCAACCCTATGAACTTGCCCCAAGTTACGTTTATCTGGCATCTGACGATTCTTCCTATGTAAGCGGCCAAATCATCCATGTAAACGGTGGGAAAATCATTAATGGATAGGAAATTCCACTAGAAAAATGCGATACTTCCATTTAGAAGTATCGCATTTTTTTCGTTATTCTTTTCTTCTTTTCCTTACTTTTATAATAAATATAGTGAATAAGATGTAGACAACCACTAGTGAACCTATTAGGGTCAGATTAATTCCGCTCTTATTGGCTAACACATAAATTTCTGCTTCATCACGGTCAATGATGAGATCATATTGGTTATCATCATTACTTCGGACTAAGTCTCCATTAAGCATGCCACGCAGTTCTTTTCCACCTTCAATATGTTCATTATTCAACGTCACATTTTGAGATTTACTTGTATTATTAATGGCAATAATCGCCGTTTCATCTTGGTATACGCGCTTATAAACCGCCATTCCATCTTTTTCATAAAGCATCTCCATACTTCCCCTTGTCAAAGAAGGAAGCTGATTTCTTATTTCACCAAGCTTAGTCATATAATCAATGAGTTCCTTTTCTGTCCGGAAATTCATTGGCTGCCGATTATCTGGAATTTCTCCGCCGTTTAAAGCAATTTCACTGCCATAAAAGACAACAGGGATTCCAGGAGTAGAATATATATAAGTCAAGGCAGTTCTCCAGCGAGCACCTGGAAACTGTTTATTCTTTACGATATCACTTGTAAACCTCGTAGTCATTTCATTATCAAAAAATTGTGGCTGTAATTCAGGGTTCTGAACCTTATTATCATTCAGCCCGCTAAAAGCTTGATTAGTCGTAGCGAAAACATTTCTTAAATTTTCACTATGTTGATAGTCAGTAAGGCTGTCGATGCCAGCCATCACATATTTATCAGAATCAACTGTCCGATTGGCAGAGGTAATCCCTAAGAGAAAGAAGTTTTCCTTTTCACTTTTTACTTCCTTTGAAAAATCACTCCAAAAGGCTACTGGGACATGATTTACCTCTGGAAGACTGTACCCGTCAATATCCGTCTCATTTATCCACCACTTGGCAGCATCGAATAAATAATTTTTGACGTCAGGGTTGTCCTGATTAAGGTCAGGTAAACCATTCACCCATCCATTCTCTATTTCATCCTGATTATTCAAATTTTTAATTTCAGTCTTCACATTGAACCAATCCTGCTTTGCTGTATCTTTCACCCATGGGTGTTCTGTAGAGACATTATTGGTTACAAAATCAATGATTACCTTCATATCTCGTTGATGGGCTTCTTGCACTAGTTTCTTAAATGTTTTTAGCGAGCCAAAATGCTCATCAGGCTGATAAAAGTCATTTACCCAATAGCCATGATAACCTCCAAAAGTATTATCGAATATAGATGTTAGCCGGATTGCTGTGAAACCCATATCCTTAAGAAAATCGAGCTTATCAATGACTCCCTGAAAATCTCCGCCATTATAGGCTACAGGGTCTAGAGTATTAACATCAATATCATTCTTCGTATTAGCATTAAAAAAACGATCCACCATTATAGAATAAACAGTTTCTTCCTGCCATTCCCGGGTCTCCCTTTCCGAGGCCCCGTAAGCTGGCACTGCCGAAAAAATAAAAATACAAAATAAAATGAGTGTAATCAAGGTTTTTTTCATCTTCAATCCCCTTCCATACACTCATTTTAATCTAATAAAGTTATGAATCCAACTATAAACGCCTATGCATTTACTATATTAATATTGTAATCTTTAAACCAAATATCTAATTGTATAAAATAGGCCAGTAGCTGTGGTCCTGACATTAACTGACCAAACCATGGCTCTTTGAAGGAATTACCTCCGGAATCTACCAGTTCATTTAGTAAATCCCGATTGAATATTTCAAATAGTACCGAGGACTTATTCGTTAATATCTCTTTTAATTGTTGTTGGACTGCCAATGTGTATGCTGGATTATGGGTTTTAGGATAAGGACTTTTCTTTCGATAAAGTACTTCCTCCGGAAGAATTCCTTCAAAAGCTTTTCTTAAGATTCCCTTTTCCCTGCCATGAACCATTTTAATATCCCACGGGATGTTCCAAACATATTCTACAAGACGGTGGTCTGCAAATGGAACTCTGACCTCAAGACTTGCTCCCATACTCATTCTATCTTTTCGGTCAAGTAGCGTTGTCATAAAATGTGTCATATTAATATAAAAAAGCTCTCGCCGTTTTGCTTCTTCGATGCTTTCTCCCTCCAATTTAGGAGTTTCCTGAACGGCATGCTTATACTTTTCAATCACGTAATCCTTTAATTTAAGTCTTTGCTGCCAATCGGCTCTTAACAAATTATTTCTTTCATTAACCGAGCGCATCCAAGGAAATCCTGGTCTCTCTAAATCTTCCTTGCGGTGAAACCAAGGGTAGCCTCCAAAGATCTCATCCGCACATTCCCCAGAAAGACTAACAACAAAGTCATTTTTTATTTCCTTACAAAACCAAAGCAAGGAGGAATCAATGTCAGCCATACCAGGACAATCACGAACATGAACCGCTTCTGTTAAGTCTTTCACTAATTGTTCTTGAGAAATTGTTTTAAAATGGTGCTTTGTATCAAACTCACTGGTCACAATCTTGATCCACTTTTCATCCGCATTTGGCTGAAATTCGTTTGCTTTAAAAAAGCGATCGTTTCCTTCATAGTCAATAGAATACGTATGAAGCTGACCTTTACCTTGGTCATTAAATCCTTTTGCAGCAATTGCAGTAATAATACTTGAATCAAGCCCCCCTGATAAGAAGGTAGAAAGCGGAACATCGGATACTAGCTGCCTTGTTACAGCATCTGTTACCAAATAGCGTACCTTTTCGGCCGTTTCCTCCACACTGTCTTTATGCACATCACTCTTTACATTCCAATAACGCCAAATCTTTAAGCCATTTTTTGAAAAAGTCATGGCGTGTGCCGGACGCAGCTCCTTAATGCCTTTAAAAATCCCAGACCCAGGAGTCCTCGAAGGTCCTAAACCGAAAATTTCAGCAAGCCCCTCATATTCTAGCTCTGTTTTCATTCCAGGGTTCTTAAGAATTGCCTTTATTTCCGAAGCAAATACAATCCCCTTATTTAATTCCGTAAAAAACAGCGGTTTAACACCTAATCGATCCCGTCCAATAAAAAGCTGCTCTCTCTTTGAATCCCAAATAGCAAAGGCATAGATACCGTTTAAATGATTTACACACTCTTCTGCCCATTCTATATAGGCAGTTAACAGAACTTCTGTATCAGAATGACCTTTGAAAGAATATCCTTTAGTAAGGAGAATTTTGCGGATATCTTCAGTATTGTACAACTCCCCATTATAACAGATTGTATATTGTATACCATCTTTTTGTTTAGTCATCGGCTGTCTCCCCCCCTCAGGGTCCACCACAATCAGCCGCTTATGACCAAAACCAACATGAGTATTCAACCAAAGGTTTGTCTCGTCTGGGCCCCTTTTCGCAAGGATATTTGCCATTTTTTCCAATGTATCTTTTTCATTCTTCATATCAATTGTAAAATCAACCCATCCTGTTACTCCGCACATAATAAAATCTCCTCTCTCCAGTTTAGCAGCTGGATAAACGTTACATGTTTTATAGTATTCAGCCCAGTTTATTTGGTAAATTGTCCAAATTAAAGATAAACAAGTTATAAAATCTCACAAAGATGTCTACAAAGAAAATGAAGTATTAGGCACGGAGGTTAAACATGAATCGACAACAAAGAATTAAACTTTTGGATTTTCAACTGAGGGCCTATAACGAAGGAGCAGTTGAACAAATAAGTGATCAATGGATTTTTTTTGATGAAGAAACAGAAGAAGCAGCGATGCTGGATGACTTTCTTCAACAAGAGATAGAAATATTTCGCGTTAATCGATGGAAGAAAGGAATTTTAATTGACTCTGGGAAGATACGAATTGGAAATGAGATCATTATGCTTCGTGACCATGATTTGGTTAGAATAAGGAAGCATTTAATCTACTCGTTGGAAAGACTTTTAGAGGGAATGAATGATGACGCCTTTTTTCAATTTATCACGACACTAAACTCGTTAGATTTTTCTATATATGATTGTATCTATTGTTACAATCACCTATCTTTCTTATCCGATGAAAAGCGAAGAGATGGGGTAAACTTTATTGTTTTCGATAATCAGGAACAAATCTGTAATGTGCAGCACCATTTTTGTTATTTTGAAAAGGTCAATGATCGCTTTGAATTCACCCTAAATACCGGAAAACGATTGGTTATCGAAAAAATGATTTCATAATAACAAAAGGTGTGTTTTTCATAAAGGCTAAATAATATCGTCTGTTGATTTACTTTCCAGGCGCTTCGCTTTCCGCGGGCGGTTCGGGGAGCCTCCTCGGCGCTTAAGCGCCTGTGGGGTCTCCCCTGCCCCGTCCTCCCGCAGGAGTCTCGCGCCTTCCACTCCAATCAACAATGTGTTATTACATAGCCTTTAAAAAGAGAAACACACCTTTTTTCTATTATTTAGTTCCCTATATATTTTGAATAAAGGGATTTAGCTTTTACGACATCGTTTGTACCATGGATTAGTACTCGACCATCTTTGAATACGACGATAGTTGTTTCTGAATTGGGCGAGAAACGAAGTAAAAATTGGTTTCCGGTTACTTTTCCATTTTTCTTTAGGTGTTCACTAAGTTTTTTTAAGTCTCGTTCGCGCTTTTGTCTAAAATATATTTGCACGGTGTCTCGACCGCAAAGAGAACTATAAGATTCCTGGATGCTGGATGAACGATCTAGGAAGTCAAATTGGTGATTTACACATGTCGGACATTGTGGATTTCTCCCTTCGGTTATATCCATTGAAAAAAAAGAGGTATCCCATATATCAATTTGCTCAAGGTTAGAACTTGTGGAGGCTCCTATTAATAGTTTTATCGCTTCCATTGCTTGAAAGGAACCAATTATATCCGTTATTGGTGACAGAACACCAATCGTGTCACAAGTTTCGCCCCTGCCAGCTGGAACTTCTGGAAATAGACAGCGATAGCATGGAGTTATTCCTGGTTTAATAACGGCAAACATTCCTCTTGAACTAACTGCTGCCCCATGGACCCAAGGAATCCCATACTTAACTGCAACATCATTGATCAAGTATCGGGTCATAAAATTATCCGTGCCATCAACGAGACAATCAAACCCTGCTAGCAATTCTTCAGCATTATCAAGATTTAAATCTGTGATAACTGCGTCTACTGTAACAGTTGAGTTTATTGTTTTCAGTCTCTTCCCCGCTGCAACTGCCTTTGGAAGATTTAGATTAACATCTTCTTCGTTAAAAAGTGATTGACGCTGTAAATTGGAAAGGTCAACTACATCTCTATCAATTAACCTTATGTATCCTACACCCGATCGGACCAAATGATTAGCACATACTGTTCCGAGTGCTCCGACACCGACAATAGCCACCTTGCTTTTCAGCAATTTTACCTGTCCCTCTTCCCCTATTCCGGAAAAAAGAATTTGTCTTCCGTATCGTCCTAAATCGTCCATATGCGATCCTCTTTTCTAGATTAGTAATACATTCTAACGACTCACGTAATCTACGTTAATTTTAATTGAATTTTAGAAAAGTTTAAATATTAAATATATAAAAATAATTGTATAATAGGAATTGGGTTTATTTATTAATTTTGAGAGGAATATCCTATTAATATTTTTCACTATAAATAGGAGATAAGCTTCAATTTATTAATGAAAGAGAGGGAGAAACTGTGAATTTAGGCGGTTTTAAAAACAAAGAAGTAGTAGTTGATTTAACAGCAGGTACGATTAATTACAGACCTATTAACGAAGAAGATGCAAAAAAGTACATTGGCGGCCGTGGTCTCGGAGTTAAGTATGTACTTGATAACGGCCCTGAAGTTGAGCCATTATCGCCTGAAAACATGCTTTGTATCATGACTGGTCCTGTAACTGGCTCACGGTCTTCCATGAGTGGACGTCTATGTGTTGTTACGAAATCTCCGTTAACTGGAACCGTTACTGATTCTCATATGGGAGGATGGACCGCAGCACGTTTAAAATGGGCAGGGGTCGATAATATCATTCTTACAGGTAAAAGCGATAAGCCTGTTTATCTTTATATCGAAGATGGTAAGGCGGAACTGCGTGATGCTTCTGATTTATGGGGCAAAGGAACAAGAGAAACAGTTAAAACGATGCAGGCTAGATACGGTGAACAAGACCTTAGTGTCATGACGATTGGTCAAGCCGGTGAAAACACAGTTAAGTTCGCTTCCTTTATTAACGAGCATGACCGAGCTGCTGGACGTGGCGGAACTGCCGCTGTTGCTGGCTATAAAAAATTGAAAGCGGTTGTAATTAAGGCACCTCAAAAAGGTAATATGCCTCAGCCTAAATTAGAAACCGAATATAAAGAAGCAAACAAAAAGGCAGTAAAGGCCATTCTTGACGGAGGTTTAACAGCCCCAAATAAAGGCGGTCTTTCTGTTTATGGGACCAACGTTTTAACCAATATCATCAATGAGGTTGGCGCCCTTCCAACCAAGAATTCTCAGTTCACACATTGGGATGAAGCAGAAAAGCACAGCGGTGAATATGTAAACCAGCATTTGCTTGTTAAAAACAATACATGCCACGCCTGCCCTGTAGGCTGCAAAATCGAAGTTGAAGTAAAAGATGGCAAGTATAAAACAAGAGTCGAAAGCTTTGAATTTGAATCTTCCTGGTCACTTGGCTCTAACTGTTTATTAAGTGATGCGGAAGCTATTTCTTATTTAATCGACCAATGTAATGAGTATGGGCTCGATACTATTGAGTTAGGCCATTGCTTCTCTGTTACGATGGAAGCCTATGAAAAGGGGTTAATCACCGAGGAACTAATCTGGGGCGATGCAGATTCCATGATTGACTTAACAAAGAAGATTGCATTCCGTGAAGGCTTTGGCGGTCTCCTTGCAGAGGGTCCTGCAAAAGCAACAGCTTCCTGGGGTGCACCTGAGCTTTCTATGTCTGTAAAAGGACAGTCTATACCTGCCTATGATCCACGTGGAATTCAAGGTATTGGTCTTGGTTATGCAACAAGTAACCGCGGTGCCTGCCATTTACGCGGATATACGGTTGCGAGTGAGATTGCAGGTATTCCAGAACCTACAGATCGCCTTAAGCCTGAAGGTAAAGGCGAGTTATTAAAAATATTCCAAGATATGCTTGCATTCTCAGATTCTATGAATATCTGTAAGTTTTCATCCTTCTCAGAAAACGCGGAGCATTATGCTGAACAATACAGTGCAATGACTGGTGTTCCGATGACTGCTGATGATGTGATGAAGGCTGGGGAAAGAATTTACAATCTTGAGCGTTATTATAATAACTTAGCAGGGTTCGATAAGGAAGAAGATGACTATCTTCCAAAACGATTCACGGAAGAGCCTGCCTCTGGTAATAGTACCGGGGAAGTTAGCAGAATGGATATCATGCTTGGAGAGTACTATCAAGTACGCGGCTGGGAAAACGGAAAAGTTACCGAGGCAAAACTTCGTGAGCTTGAAATCATTGATCCGGAAAACCAGTTAGTATAATAATATGAAGGCTTCTGCATTTATGCAGAAGCCTTTTGTTTCAGAAATTAACTATCCGCCTATCCTCCTGGTTTTCACCCGATAATTTTTGATAAGCTCTTTAAGCGTCCTATCATCTGAAGCATTAAACCGAATATGTACAGAATTGACTTTAAATGTAGAAGTAATTGAAAGCACCTCTTCCCTAACTATTTCTCCACACCATTCATTAGATTTATAAATGTAAGGGAAATCTTCTGTAATTTGTTTTCCGCCTAACTCTTCAAAATACATACCAAGATGCTTCCGATTGATTCCACGAAACTCCAATTCCTGCTTTGGCATATTACCCACCTGCAACTGGAGGGAATAGTGCAAATTGATCGGTTTCTTTTACAATGGTCTCAAGACCATCCAAATGAATAATATTTCTTCCGTTTATAAAAACATGAACAAATGGAAGCAGTTGTTTTTCAGGAGTAAATATTTCAATCTTTAAATCAGGAAACATCTCAACCATTTTATCTAGTACATCAATAACTCGTTGACCATCAGGGTTTACCTCTACTCCAACTCCGCCGCAAATTTCTCGGAGATTAGCAAATACTCTTACTAGCATATGAATCACTCCTCTTCACTTACTTAAATAGTAAAACTATTTGCAATAATTGTCATCCTTTTTTAAACGTAGAAAGAGCTGTCAGGTAACCCAACAGCTCTTTCTAATATATTGTACTTATACATGGAAAATTGACATAGGTAATTTATCAAAGCCTAAATAGAGTACAAGCAAGAACGCGATAGCAAACTGTATCCACAAAACGGAAGTCTTTCTTTTTTGCGCAACCTTACTTAGAATCATTTCAAATAAGCCAATTAGCCATATTCCTACAACTGCTTTTAGTATATACAACATATCTATATTGGAAAGCATGAATATTAGTCCAATACCTGTTGCAATAATGAGCAGATAAAGAACACGTAGTATCATTCGGACAATTTTAGCGCCCTTTTCTTTTCCACCTTTTAGTAAAAGTATAGCGACAATAAATAAAATTAGGGCCAAAACCCAAGCTGTAACGTGACCATGAATCATTTATTCTTCCTCCTATGTATGCAAGTGCTTTTAGCAACACTATCATACCATAGGCATACCTAAAATCCTAAAAAAAAGCTGGGCCTAATAATAAGAACCTTCAAGAGGTCTAACAGTAAAAATATCTCTAAGCACAATATTTTCCCCTTCTATTCCCTGAACCTCTGTTATCTTCGTAATTTTCCTTGTCCCATCATTTATTCGTGAAAGGTGCACAATGATGTCAATAGTACCCGCGATTTGTTCCCTAATCGCTTTGATAGGCAAATTCATCCCCTCTAGATAGGCAATGATTTCCAAGCGATCAATCATATTACTTGGACTGCTGGAGTGTCCTGTTGCAAGAAAACCATCAAGTCCTTTATTTTCTTTCCGAAGTATTTCACGTCCATCCTTATCACGGACATCTCCAATCATATTCCTATCCTCTTTTGGAATGAAAGTGGAAAGTGCATTGACAAGAGTTGTTTTACCTGAACCTGTTCCTCCGCTTACTAGAATATTTAATCTAGCTTTAACACATGTACAGAGGAAGAGTGCCATTTCTTTTGACATGGTCCCGTTACGAATTAAATCCTGCAGCTCTAGAGGTTTCCATGAATTCCTTCTATTAGCCAGCCTTTTTAACTGGTACAATTTGTGCGCTGCACCTTTTCCCTGATTATTTTGTTGAATCTGTTTTAGTAGTCCCATAGAATGCCACCCGCCTTATTCTTGTTTTTTTGAAAACTGCTTTAATCACAAAACATACAGAAGAAATGATCGGTTTGGCAGGGTTGATAAATTCACATAAAAATAACCCCGCCTTTACCGAAAGGGGGGTTAACAATGTAGTACAAACAATCTACATAGAATATGTATATTGCTGTAGCGTACGTAAAACACCCTGTTCTTTCGGTAACTGGCTGGCGTAGTGCAAATGCACCTTAGCCCCTTTAGCTTTGCGTCACTGATTTTCACCAGTTTTGCCTTTATCGAGAATCAGTGTATTTATTTTCCGACTGACCTCTTAAACACATCATAAGTCCTTTTCCTATTATCTTATATCCTACTAATATACCATTTTTAATAAAAATATAGTTAATTATACCTAATTCTATTATTTTCCCAACATACAACTGTAAGATATATAAAAGATCACTTTTTACTTTTATTGGGCGAATGAATCACATTACACCAACCCATACATACGATATTAGGAGAAAACAGGTGAAGGGTGTTGTTTATGCCAGCGATTGTAGGAGTTGCACAAGTCATTTCACTTGGCAGTAGTTCAGTTTTTCATATTGGAGATGTCTATAAAATCATGCCATTTTCATCCGCAAGAACTTTTTCCGGGGCAGGATCCTTTAATACGGGTGAAAGTTTAAATGTTCATAATAATAATTTAAGCAATACGAACACATACGATTCAGATGGTATTGATCAAGGAATCTTCCTTAATGCTTAAGGAAAGGTTGGTTTTACATGAATTTTTATATCCAGCAGTCTATTCAAATAAACTTTATTAAAATTAGCAGTATTACAAATTCTTCTGTTCTGCAAATTGGCAGTGCGGGAATTATTAAACCTGCTTCTTATCTATATAATACGGGCGGTTTTAAAGGTCCAGCTCCGACAGCAGGAGGCACTCAAACAACAAACGGGCAAACTAGCAGTGTTGCAGTACCTTTGGGCGGCGCGGGAAGAGAAGAAGCTAAATAGTGAGGTGATGGTATGTATCAGGATTATTCACAACTTCTTCAATGGGTCCAAATGACTTTACAAACACAGGAAAATAGAATTGCCATACTGGAACAGACCATTCAAAAACTACAGGAAGAAATGAAGCATTTAAAGGATAAGCCTAGTATTCGTGTTGATAAGATTGAATATAAATTCGATCAATTGAAGGTTGAAACTCTTGATGGTACATTAAACATTGGGTTAAACCCATCAGATTTGGCAAATATTGAAGATTTTGCTGTTCAAAATCAATCGATAAATTCACCAATACATCCTAAGGCACAAATGCAGCGGTCTATGAAAATAGAAGAATCTATACATCAGTATTTAGAAACTGACCTGCCAGCACTTTTTAAGGAAACTCAAAATCAACTAAATGTAAGTTTAGACGACTCCTATTTAGAATTTATCAAACAAGATATCTTGAAGCAGCTTCCAGCTAGGATTGATTATCATATCCAAAATTCTTCGGCCATTAACCGTGAAGGTGAACATAATACAGAGGAAAGTATTATTGAATTAATTAAACAGGAAATCAGAAAAGGTATTTTAATATTTATTAATCATTTACCTGAGAACGTGAAAGGAATGAATACACAAAATGAACTTTGAGGTATATAATCGTGAACTCCATGTAGATACCATTAGAATTATGGGGGTAGCAAGTTCTTCACTCGTATTAGTTGGCGACACTCAAACCATTCAATTGGCTTCCACTTTTGACACTCCTGCAGAGTCACTCATTATCGGGCCATTTGTGCCATTATTTTAGGAAGGTTTAAGATTATGCTCCAAAGAACTTCTGCAGTAAATGCCATTAAAGTGAACTCGGCTTCCTTTGCCTCTACCATTCAACTGGGAGATTCCCGTATCATTAATGGTTTTTCACGAGCCTTAGCTGTTCAACGGGAAGCTGATGTATTTTATGTCAAAGAAGGAAATTTTTCAAAATATCCTGTTTTTTCAGAACCAATTCCTTTATTGCCAATCAACGAAAATATAACAATGTCGACTCATAATACTCTGCCTGTCATTAAGGTCAATAATATCTCCATCCTCGCCATGTCATCGGCTGCCATTCTCCATGTTGGAAACAGTGAAAACGTCTCAATGGAAGCCAGGGTTAAACATATCCGGCAGCTGCTCCATAAAGACAATGAACAATGACCTTGACTTTTGAATAGGATATCACATAATTTGTAAGTGTTAGTAAAGAAAAGGATGTATTAAAATGCCAGCGATAATTGGTCCAGTACAGATTGTGAATGTAAGTGGTGGAATTGTACATTTCGGGGATACCGTCTATATCTCACCAAAAAGTGCCTCAAAGACCAATGCAGGTTCTGGGGGCTTTAATACAGGGGGTATTATTTTTACAGCCAACGGAATAAGCGGTACCAATGTACTTGATGCCAATTTACTTGACCAGCCAATAGGCGGGAATAGCTGAAAAAGACATAAACCATGGGCGGTTTATGTCTTCTATTTTTATTCAGATTCTTTTTCTAGCTTTAAAATATGAGCGCCGTCAAAGAAGAATAGATATCTTTCATTGACTTTTCGCTTCCAGATTTGTTCCAACGCTTTTGTATATAAATTGATTTGCAATCGGTATCGCTCTTCTAGTATTGGTTTAGCTTGTATAAATCCACCTTTGTAACGATCAGATATACCATCAGATTTAAAGTCAATAAGGACAAGTCCATTCTCATCCTCAAAAACACAGTCGATAATCCCTTGGACAAAAACAGATTCATCTTCATCCTTCCATGCTGAATATACTTCTGAAGCAGGCAATGAAAGAGTAAAGGGTATTTCACGATTGACCACTTTTGCATTCATAATCCTTTTGCCTAAATCTGACTCGAAAAATTCTGCAATTAACTGGGTATTAATGACCTCCGCCTGCTCAACCGTTAACAGCTCATCGTTAACCATCCGCTCTACTTGAGACTCAACGTTCTCTAACGTAACAGGTCTTGTCAAATCAACATGCTGCATGACCATATGGAGGGCAGTCCCTCTCTCGGCAGGGCTTAGGGACTTTTCTTGCATAAACTTAGGACGTTTCGTAATTGATTTTTTAAACTTACTTAACAATTCAGTACCACTTTGCTCATCAGACATTTCCCGCTGGCGCTTCATTTCAGAAACTGATTGCTTCGAGCGATGTGTCGAGGCATTGGCAAATGAATATTCCCATGTTAAGCGAGACTTAATTTCTTCCGCAAAGGGAGAGGTTATCGGTATCATTTCCTTTTTTTCTACCCGCTCTAGTAAGGAGTCTGCTTCCATTTTCTTAATGATTTCCTGACTTTTTACTTCTTCAGCGCTCATTACTGTCATTTTCCATGCCGAAGGGTGACAGGTAATCTCGGTTGGAACAAGTGTACTTTCAGATTTTCTGAATTCTTGACTATCCTGATGCCGAATAATCGCCGGCCCAACCCAATCCATATAACAGCCTGCCGCTGCTCTTTCATAATCCTTGAGCAGCCAATCTGTATTCGCAGTTACATCATTCCACTGCTCTATTTTTTTATCTGCATCCTTCAAGGTGCCTATTAAATAAAGCTTTTCTTTCGCCCGAGTCAAGGCCACGTAAAGAACCCGCATTTCTTCTGCCAGCATTTCCATTTTCTTTCGACGCTTAAACGCAATTTGAGGTAAAGATGGATAAGAAATTCTTTTTTCTATATTTACATATTTCGCTGCTATGCCGTACTCTTTATCGAGCATATATGGTTTACGGATATCAGACATATTAAAGTTTCGCGACAATCCTGCAATAAATACGACTGGAAATTCAAGCCCTTTACTGCTATGAATGGTCATAATCCGAACTACATCTTCCTGCTCGCCAAGCGCTCTTGCTGCTCCAAGGTCGTCTCCTCTTTCAATCATTCTCTCAACAAAACGTAAAAAGCGGAATAACCCTCGAAATGAAGTCTGCTCATATTGCCTAGCCCTATCGTACAAAGCACGCAAGTTTGCCTGCCGCTGTTTCCCGCCTGGCAACCCTCCTACAAAGTCATAAAACTGTGTATCCCGGTACAGCTGCCAAATTAGTTCTGAAAGTGATCCCTGGCGTGCCATGGAACGCCATTCGTCCAAATAATCATAAAAACGCCGGACCTTTTCGTATACCTGTTCCGTTTTTTCTGTAGGTGTGCTGCGACAGAACCTCTTAAGAGATTCCCAAAAAGTTCCCTTACTATGCAGTCGTATTTGTGCAAGCTCCTCTTCGTTTAGCCCGACAATAGGAGAACGCAAGACAGAAGCCAAGGGAATATCTTGGAATGGGTTATCAATTACCCTTAACAACGACATCATAATCGCAACTTCAGTTGCTTCAAAATAACCAGTAGAAAGGTTTGCGTATATCGGGATTCCTTGTTGTTTGAACTCTTCGATTATTTGAGGTGCCCACGTCATGGAACGGAGCAGGATCACCATATCCCGATACATGACTGGACGGTATGATGCTGTTTTTGGATTATAAACTTTTGTTTCATTCGCAATTAATTGTTTAATCTTTGAAGCCATCACTCTAGCTTCGAGCTGCGATTTTTCTAAATCCACCTCATCAAATTCAGAAGGTACGCTCTCTGTTTCTGATTCAGCAGCCTCTGGTGGCAATTCTTTACCATCATTATTTTGATTTATCAACAATAGCTCGATTGGAAATGGTTCATCCTCAGGGTATGGCGCACCGGGCCGGAGTTCAGCGGCTTCATCGTATTCTATTTCTCCAACCCTTACACCCATGATTTGTTTAAATAAATAGTTTGTTCCTTCAAGAACCTCTTTCCGGCTTCTAAAATTACGGGCAAGATCAATTCGTAATCCAGTCCCCTTACCGTCCTGCCTGAAACGATTATATTTCCCCAAAAATAGATTTGGTTCAGCTAAACGAAAACGATATATCGACTGTTTGACGTCGCCAACCATAAACAGATTACCATTTATCTCATCTTCTTTTGCAACAAGCCTTAAGATGGTTTCCTGAACCATATTAACATCCTGATACTCATCAACAAATACTTCATTAAATTGGTTTTTGTAGGATAATGCAGCTTCTGACGGGAGAAACACTCCATCAGAGCTGATTTCCCCCGTTAAGATGGCTAGACAATAGTGCTCCAAATCTGCATAATCAACTAATCCCTTTTCACGTTTTGCTTTCTCAAAGCGCTCAGAAAAAGCAGTAACCAAATGGACAAGAGTTTCAATTAGAGGGCGCATTTGGTCCATATCTTGTAAGAAGCCTTCAGGCTTTCTTACAAAAAGCTCTTCTTTGATATCTTGAATCTTCTTTTTGGCTTTATCACGTAGTTTTTGAGCTTTCTCAGTCAACTCTTTATCAAATTGGTCCCCTTTTACTTGTTTTGCTCTTGTGAAAGTCCATGTCTGCATGGCATTGTAAAGAGCTGACCATGAATCTCGATTTGCCTGTATAAGGGTATCAATGACATTTAGATCATCTAGAAAATTCTCTGCCCTTGGTACCGGACCACCTGGAAGCTTTGTTACTTCCAATCCACGCTGTATCATTTCCTTAGTACCCTCTAGTTGAAGCTCAATATCAAACAACAGTGCTTGAATAAATGGTAATTCTTCTAGATTCGCTACCTTAGTAGTATCATACATATCAATCATGGACTGTAAATAATGACTAGGCACAGGATTCGACGCAGCAAAATCATAAATATCCCGCACGATATCCATTAAGGCACTATCGCTCCGGTCACTGGTAAAGGAATCAACTAACCGAAAAAATGGCTCATTATCCTTTAGCCCATACTCCTCTTCAAATAGCTCATCCATTACTTCATCCCGAATTAATTGTGCCTCTGTCTCATCAGCAATTCTAAAACCAGGATCTACATCAATGAGATAATAGTATTTTCGGATAACCTCCATACAAAAGGAGTGCAGGGTCGAAATGGATGCTTTATTTAATAAGCTCAGCTGCTTTCGTAAATGCCTTGATTTTGGGTCTTTATTTATCGCCTTTTCCAATGCTTCGCCGATTCGATGACGCATTTCAGCTGCAGATGCGTTCGTAAATGTTACGACTAATAATTCATCGACATCAATCGGGTCATCTTCCGAAACAACTTTTTGGATAATCCGTTCCACCAAGACAGCCGTTTTACCAGAGCCTGCTGCTGCTGCAACAAGGATGTCTTTATTTTTCTCCATAATGGCCTTCCATTGGTCTTCCGTCCAAGTTGCCCCCTCAGGTTTAGGTGGTATTACAAAACTACTCATTTACACCTGCCCCCTTTCTGATTAATTCAAAGATTGTTTCCTTTGGCTGAGGTGTAAGAATTCGGTAATGATTTTCAATTGACTCGTCAAATTGACAAACAGATTTATAGGAACAAAATGTGCAAGGCGTTTTATCTTTTAGTTTAAATGGAGCGATTTCAACTTGGCCGTCCACTATAGCTTCCCCTGTAGTTTGATAGAGCTTTCGAACATAATTCCTAAGGTCATCAAATTCATTTAGGCTCGCTACTTTTGATTTCTTCGTAAGGTTTCCATCTTTTTTAATCCCCGCCGAAATAATCTGTGAATCACCTGATTCAAGGCTTTGGTCCATCAGTTTGAGGACATCTTGGTCACCCACCATTAAACCGTTCATCTTGAATTTCTTCATAATTTCCTTTTCTATATCATCAACGGTTAGCAATTTGTTCGTGCTTATCATCGGGTTGTGGACATGGAAATAAAGGACTCCCGCAGGGCTTGCTTTCATTTCTATCAGTTCATCCGAATGCGTAATGACGATATCTAAGTAGGTTAACATTTGGAGGGCAAGTCCATAATATACCTCGTTTAAATTAACATCCTTTTCACTCGATTTATAATCAATGACACGTAAATAAGTATTGTTATTTTCACCTTTTGCTTGATCTACCCTGTCAATTCGGCCAGCTAATTCCATTCGTTTTCCACTTTTTAATGAAAACGTTAATGGCGGAAGCTGGCCATTCTTTCCAAAACTTAGCTCTAATCCGATTGGTGAGAAGCCACTTACTTTTGCGTGATCGCTTAATACTTGAGAAGCCCTTGTAATAATCTGTTCTAATTTCCTTTTTATATAATGATGCCGCTCAGAGCTTAGCAGTATTTCGTTTTGGAGCTTTGGTGCTAAAGCATTCACTGCCTCCTTAGCCAGTTCTTCACATTGCTTCTTGGTAAGAGAATCCCAGCTAAGTTTTTGCTCATTGACAAAGTCAGATATATACTTCAATGCTGCGTGAAATAACTCACCAATGTCAGGGGCTTCCAACCGAAATACTTGCCGTTCACGAAGCTTTAGTCCGTGTTGTGCAAAATGAGAAAAGGCACAGCCATTATATAGTTCCATCCTAGAAACACTTGCTTGAATCGTATCACCATACAATTCATCCGCTGTTTCCTTTGATAGCTGGACGGTCTGGTTGGTATAAAAGAGAGAGGAGAATACCTTCTCTGCCTTTGTCTTCCACGCATTTGTGATATAAAAGTTATATACATCCCACCACAGGTCTGAAATGGGATAATTACGCTTTTTCAACTGAAGCTGTGAGTTCAAGTAGGACAGTGTTGTTTTGTGGTTAGCAACAAAGTTCAACTGCTCCTTTTCTGTTAACTCAGCAGGATCTGTACCATAAAAATGCTCTTCTAACTCTGGATACATATCTTTCAATCTCTTAATATACGAAGAAGGTATTAATGCTTTTCCTTCATCATTTGCAAGCGGGTAGCTGACATAAAGAGCTTCTGAAGGTGTGGTTAGTGCTTTGTAGGCAATAAAATTCTCATCCAATAAACGTGTTCTACTGCTGGGTGCCACTGTTAAGTCAGCAGCTATCAACATTTCACGCTCTTCATCGGATAATATCCCTTCATCGGCAATTTTAGCAGGTAATATCCCCTCATTTACACCAACAACAAAGGCTGCCTTAATATCTGTTAATCTAGATTTTTCTAAGTCCCCGATTATTACTTGATCCAGTGCTGGCGGAACAAGTGAAAAATAGAGAGATTCAAATCCTGCTTCTAATATAGTGGAGAATGACTTTAAAGAAACATTTTCATCCCCTAGTATCTCAACATACTGATCTAAGAGATCAATACATGCATTCCACACCTGTTCATGTTCACGCATTTTTACTAAATTGCCTTTTTGTTCAGCTTCTATTTTTAAATTTTCTAGTTTTAAAGGAATATCTAAATCTTCTAAATATAAATAGATTGCTTCACAAAGCTTTCTCCCTGAATCAGCTTTTTTCAGCCTTCTAGACAAGCGCAGGATCGGGGCAGATACCATAAGCTTCAATTCATTCAATTGCTGTTCCATTTCTTTTTCAGCGTCTGTTTGGACATTAGCTTCCAATTCTAAGCCCTTGAAGCGGCGATACGTCCAACGATCTTTTTTCGTCCATTTACTCCCTTTAATGCCATATGCAAGCACATAGTTTTCTAACCTATCCATTTTCTCCCGCATTTTATCCGGATTTTCCTGAAGTGGATATAACAATTCTGTTTTAATAACCCTAAAAACAGGCTCATATCGCCAAAATGACTGAATCACTTCCAGGGTTGACCGAATTAATTCAATCAATGGATGATTTAGCATGGTTCTTTTTTGGTCAATAAAATAGGGAATTTGATAATCGGAGAAAACAGGCTCTACGATTTCATGATAATCACTGCCATTTCTAATCAAAAGCGCAATGTCCTTGTAGCGAAAATTCTTAGTCCGAACCAACTGAAGAATTTCGCGTGCAATCCCCTCAATTTCCGCTCTACGATTAACAGCCTGACCAATATGGATGTCAGCTTGTCCATGATAAGAGGATGCTGGCCTTGTATCGAAATTCCTCTCTAAATGACTTAGAGATGGATTATTCCATTTTTGTTGATGAGATAGTAAGGTTTGATTCTCTATTTCGATTCCTTCAGATTTTGCCAATTCTTGTATAGAGTAACTAGCCTCGGTCGACAAGCGAAACAAATCTAATTCATCTGGAGGTGCTGTAAAGGACTCTCGATCTGTCGTCATAGTAATAGTCACTCTCGGACAATGTTTCATTAATTCTTTCATGACAAGTAATTCCTGTGGGGTAAAGCTATTAAAACCATCTATATAAATTTCTGCATCTTGCAAGTAAGTCGATTGTGAGATCTTTTCTGCAAGCAAACGAAAATAGTCTTCGGAATCAATGTATTTTCCAAAGACCTCATCTTCAAATTGTCGATAAATAATCTCTAAATCATTCAGTTTATCCTTCAAGGCTCTTGAAGCTGTTTCTCCATTTCCATTGTTCTTTTCAGCCTCCTGTGTCAGCTCTTCTGGTGTAATGCAATATCGCTTAAATTCAGTAATCATCTGTTCGACCTGCTGAACAAAACCATTTTTATCCGCTGCACGCTGAAACAATCTTAATTGGTCTTTCTTATCTTCAATAATTCTCCGAATGAGCATGCTTATTCCAACACTGCTTAGATGATAACGGCTTATGCCGCCAGTCTCCTGCAGTATTCTCCAAGCTAATCGCGAGAAACTATACACTTGTGCACGAATCATTCCACCAAGTATGGGATTCGTTGCCAGACGATATTCTGTTGAAAACGTCATCTGCTCTGGAACAATATAAATAATCGGTGCTCCCTCAGGATTTTCCAGCAGCCGGTCTTGTATTTCGTTCATACACATTTGAGTTTTACCGCTTCCCGACCTTCCAGTTATCATTCTTAAAGACATGTTTCTTCCCCGCTTTCCGATTACCTCTCTATCATTTAATACTCTCATTTTATCACAAAAAGAGCACAAACGTTTGGAACACTTCATAGAGATTAAAACCAGTAATGGTAATTTTTAAACAAAAAAAAGAGACGATATCATCGTGCTCTCAGGTTTTTATTCTAATTAGAATTGTACATCCATTTCGTTAAGCGGCCAGTAACGGAGGTCAACTTTTCCAACAACCTGGCTGACAGAGATGAAACCAAAATGCCTGCTGTCCCAGCTGCCTAAGCGATTATCCCCAAGTACAAATAACTTTCCTTCTGGTACAGTACTTTCTCCCGTAATCTCCTTCAAACTAAAATCACCTGTAAGTTTAATTCCAGGTATTTCCTGCCTATAAACAGATAAAAACGGTTCCTGGTACTTTTGTCCGTTGATAAATAATTGATCGTCTCTAAATTCAATTTTGTCTCCTGGAAGGCCGATTACACGTTTCACAAAATCCTCTTTCTCATTGGCATGGAATACAATGACGTCAAAACGACTCAAATCACTAATTTGATAGCCTAGCTTATTGACTACTAATTTGTTACCATCCTGGAGAGTAGGCATCATAGATTCTCCCTCAACAACATAGTTAGAAAAGAAAAATGTTCGTATAAAAGCAAAAATGATAATTCCAATTGCAAAAGCTTTAATCCATTCAATCCCCTCTTTTTTCCATTCAATATTCATCATTTTCAGCTCCTCCTTTTCCTCAATTCTTTCCCTCTATTTATCTCCTCATTATGGTCATTTTCCATGCTCTTATTCAATCTTACTTCAATTCTTTTTCCAACATACCAAAGAATAAAAATAACAAGAAAAACAATTGCTGTACGGTAAGGCTGTGTAATCAAAGAATGAAGATCATAACCCACAAAACTCATGGTGAAAATCATCACCATTTTGCCAATTGCAACGGCAAGCATATATTGGTAAATACTAATTTTTGAAAGAGCCGCTACAATATTTACAACAACTGAGGGTGTGAACGGGAAACATAGCAGTAAAAAGAGTGGACCAAAACCGTGACGATCAACCCAATCCATCAACTTTCTAACCTTTTGATGTTTTGAGAGAAATGAAAATACTCTTTTTTGACCATATTTTCTTATAAGTAAAAAAAGTATTAATGCCCCTAAACAAGACCCCAGCCAAGAATATAAAAAGCCCAGCCAGAGCCCAAAAGCACTTGCATTCGCCATTACGAATAATACTAGCGGCAGAAACGGCAAAAATGCTTCAATCATGGGCAGCACTACCCCTGGTATTGGCCCAAAGGACCGGTACTCTTGAATTAAGTCCATTATATTTTCTAGTGTGAACCATGCCTTGATTGCTTCAAAGTCCATATGATTGCTCCTTACGTAATGCTTTGTGCTGTTTGTTTTGCTTATTTAGTTAAGAACTGGTGAAAAGCCTCTCTATTCTCCTCTAAATCTAACTCCAAAACAGCACCTTCCCCTTTTATATTTGCATCTCTATATCCATTCTCAATAGGGATTCTAAAAGTCTCAATCGTTCCTCTGTCTTTTCCAAAGAAATCCTTTGCCATAAATAATATATCGCCTGTATCCATATTTGTATTGATATAGGGTTTAACAACCCCTACTAATTTAGGCAGCTTTGGAATCGTTTGAATGCCTGAAAGCTGATCTCCAATTGCCTGAAGTGCCTGCTGCTGACGTTGAACACGGCCAAAATCCCCTATAGCATCATGCCGAAATCGTACAAAGCTAAGCATTTGATCTCCATTTAATTTTTGCAGACCTGGTTCTAGTGGTACATCAACGTTTGCTTCCATTCTCTTTTCAACATTTATTTCTACACCTTTTGGAAAGGCCTCATCAATCAATTGTACAAAACCTTGAAAGTCAACAATCGCATAATACTGTAAATCAATATCAAAGTTCTCCTTGATTGTTTTTCTCATCAGCTCCGGCCCGCCACGCATAAAGGCGGAATTGATTTTATGCTTACCCTCATCAGGGATACTTACATAAATATCCCTCATGATGGAAGTTAATTTATAGGTTCCTTTGTCTTCATTATAATGAGCAATCATGATTGTATCGGCTCGAGATGCTTTCTCACCCTCTCTTGCATCACTTCCTAATAAAAGGATATTGGTAGCCCCATATTGATCCTTTTTACCTTCAAAAGCATATACTTCATTGACATTATTTTCTGTACTCCCATTATTAATTATCTCTAAAGATTGATTAACTCCTTGTTTATACTGATAATATACATAACCCGCTGTTGCACCAAATAGGACCAGCAGAACTAATAATATAGATGTCGATTTTCTTTTTTTCCTTTTATGCTTTTCATATCTCATCTTGGACTCACCCATCTATGTAATATTTTTAATCCCTTATGGACTTTTACATCATTTTAATGTGTCTATATATAATTCATTTTCCCCGAGTTAATATCCTTCTATCAAAAACTTTCTCATACAAGTACCAAATTTTGCAAATAAAAAACGCAAGCTTTTTTAGCATTGCGTTTTCAACAAGATTTTTGTATGATAAAAAGGAACACTTGTTCTTGTTGATTGAAAGGAGCCGATGATAGGATGACCAGAATTCCAGAGGATGATCGTAATATAATGGAAAAAGCCATCTATTTGCCCATGGTATTAATTATCTTAAATCGGGATTTGACTGTTGTGGAAAAGAGTCCATTCAAATTAAAAAAACCTTATATAGCACTAATTGAAGAGACAATGAAAATCATTCAAAGGGAATTAGCTGAAGTTAAACAATATATGAAAAAGAATAACCTCAAAGTAATTGAAACCAAACGTGACGATGCTTTTACCATGTATATGTTTTTATATAAAGGCTATGAAGAAGCCCATAATTACTTTAATCCAAGATTACGCAATAAAGTTCAAGAATTAATGGAGTTTTATTATCTTAAACAGCACCCGTCTCAATAAACGGTTAATGCTTATCCTTCATTTTCTTTTTACCATATTCGAAAGATTCTTCTGATGCTTCCAGGGACTTTGGACGCTGCATTAAATAAAATGACTTTCTTTCATTATGTTCAATTCTTTGCATTAACTTTGTCCTTAAATACGATGTCCTCTCCAGTTGAGAAGTAATCGAACTGCATGAAACAGGTAATTCAAAAGATTGATTATTATTAAAAAGGATTAAAGTTTCTTGAGGATTAATTCGGACCGGCTTTTTTACATGTTCATGAGAAATCCAAATACACTCTTGACGGTTTGGTGATGTGGTAGGGAAGAAAAAAATGCGGTTGGTGGGATCGATCGCAATCGGAATTTTATGTGCATAACCGACTAACTGTTTTGTACCATTCCGGCGGCCTTCATAATCACATCCATAATACTCACAACTATTTCTGATAATATCGAGCGGTTTAAAAGGGGATAAAAATTCATCTTCTACTTCAATAATCTCTGAATAAATTTTACTGCCATACACGATGGGCTTTATGAACATCGTAAACGGGTTTACCTCATATTCTTCAATTTGCTTCAGCTTCAATATTTTCAACTCCATTTAGCAATTTTACCCATCATACCACGATTAATTTATGGTTTATTTATTTTTCTGAATTGTTGCGAATTTATTCACAAAGTTATTACAAAAATATTTATCAGAAGATTATAAATCTTTATTGATATTATCAAAAAAATTCCATATAATATTAAAAAGCATCAGAGGTGATTTTGATGAATGAGAAATCATACACGGAATTAATGAAACTTGGTGCCATGAAACGTCAACGAAAAGAGAACTTTGTCCAGGATCTGTATATTGATATGCTCTTATCAGAAATTCAATTGACGGTTGAAAAAGAAAAACTGCTGAAAAAAATTGATTGTGCAATTGACCATCGGGATAAAAAAGACTTTTACCTTTTATCCAAACAGCTTATAGAGATAAATAAACGATTTGGGACGTAAAGACACATTAAAAAAGGAATGGGAAAGGAGATAATTCTCCTTTCCCATTCCTTTTTGGCTATTTATTCTTCATTTTTACTTCATATTCTTCCAGCATAGAAATTCGTTCAAGCATAGTAGGATGACTGTAACGGAAAATCTTCACTAATAATGGCGGATTGACCTGACTTAAGCCTGAGCGGGTTAATTCTTGGAAAGAAGTAATGGCAGCGTCAGGGTTTTGGGTCATATTTATTGCATATCTATCAGCCCGTGTTTCTTCATACCGAGAAATTAAATTTGAAAGAGGACTGGCAGTGAACAGTAACATCGAAAGAATCATGAAAAAAAGTGGCAGGGATCGAATATCTCTTGCATCTGGGATTTTTAGTTCTTTCCCAAAACGTGCAATCACCCAATTCATAATTCGATAGGTCAGATATAAACCTAACAGTGATAGCAGTAAATACAAGGCTATTCCAATATATATATGATTTTCGACATAGTGACAGATTTCATGTGCCATGATAAATAAAATTTGGTCATCTGATAATTTATTTAAGGTTGTATCCCATAGTACAATTCTTGCATTTGCGCCAATACCGGTTACATAGGCATTTAATGAATTTGTCTCGGCAGACATATTTACTTCAAAGACATGTTCTGCTGGAATTTGAGCCTTGTCTGCTAAATCCAATATCTTTGTTTCTAATTCTTTATTTTTCAAAGGATAAAAATCATTATATAACGGATCGATAACTACCGGCTGTAAAAACATCATGAACAGTGTAAAAGGTATCGATAAAGCCCAAGCATAGAGCCACCAGCGTTTAACACTTTTTTTCATCAGCCAATATAATACGGGAACAATGACCAGTAACGTTCCATAATTGATCCAAAAATCAATTAGTTCTTCCTTCATCCATAACGCAAAGCTTTGTGTGGAGATGTTATACGTTTTTGATAAGGAAAAACTAATATAGCTTAAAGGGAATGTCGCCACAAAAGCAAAAAATGAAAGCCATATAAGGTAAATAGCAGTTTGAAGAAACTTGTACTTAGAAGAACTCTCTGCCCATTTTTTAAACGCCTTCGAAAATCCAAATAATAAAATAAAAAAATAGAAAAGCCATTCAAATGGTGTTGAAAGAAAGAATAACAAATTCCTTATTTTCGAATACTCTTCACTCAACATTAACTCTCTGCCATTTAAAAAAGTTGCCGGGTCTGCTTTTGTTCCTTGATATTCAAAAGGCAGGCTAATGTCTGCGAAGTGAAATAAATACCAGTAGAAAAATAACCCATATAATGCATAGGCCAAAACTGCATAGAATCCCATTTTCCTAACCATGTAATATGTTGTCCCTCCTTTTTGTACAACCTCTCTATACATAGTTTAGTTAAAAAGATAATATTTAGAACAAAAAAAGCCGGATTTACCGACTCAAAGAAAATAAGAATATAGGGCAAGGACTGTGATCGACCCTAAAACCACAATAATGACATTTGCCCCTAAGAAAGCTGCAGCAAATGCGGCGGCAGCCCCTGCTATTCCATACCAAATATCATCCTTTTGCAGTAAAAGGATTGCTGGGAAAATTAATGCTCCCAATGTTGCATATGGGACGTTTTTTAGCACGCCTTGGATAAAGGGGGGAAGCTCCCTACCTTTAAACAATACAAACGGAAGCATCCTTGGTATATACGTAACTAAACCCATCCCAATTATCATCCACACAATTTCACTTTTCATCGTTAACACCCCAATGCTTTGCCTTCACCATTTCAATCAGTTCCATTAGAACAGCAGACAGAATCGTTGAGGTCACAATGGACCATCCTTGTGCCATCATACCGCCTAGTGTAAAAATCGAATTAAAGATTGCGGCAAGTGCAGCTAGAAATAACACTTTACCACTTTTTTTCAAAGATGGTACTAAGAGACCGACAAACATCGCATAGAGGGCAATTCCCATACTTTCTTGTAATGTTTGAGGAAGACTTGCCCCTATCAAATGACCAACCCCAGTAAATATAACCCAGCTTGAATACGCCAATAAATTTACCCCAAACATGAATCCAGTCGAAGCTGTTCCTTCCTTGGTCGCCACGACTGAAAATGTCTCATCGGTAATTCCAAATGAATAAACCATTTTATTCCCAAGATGGTCATCTTCACATTTTTCATTTAAAGTTGTCGACATTAGAAAATGGCGAATGTTTACGATAAAGGTTGTTAAAACAATTTCAAGTATCCCAGTCCCATAGACAATCAAGCTTAATGAAATATACTGTGAAGCACCAGCAAATACAATCATACTCATTAACACAGATTCATATATAGATAGTCCAGTTGTTTTAGCAAGGAGACCAAAGGTCAATGCGATTGGAAAATATCCAATCGCAATGCTTATCCCTGCCTGCAGACCCTTTTTAAATTCAGATGATTCCTTTCCGATAGCAATCTCAGACACTTTATTATCCCTTCTCTCTGCATAGTTTAAAAATAAATTTTATCAAATTTTCAGAAAAAATGAAATAAAAAAACATGGCGAGGATTCAGCCATGTTATTTTCCTTATATCTATCATGTCTTTATACGGTCTGATTAATCTGAGTTTTTAAAGCTCTTCGCAAAATTTTTCCAGTTGTGTTTTTTGGAAGTTCTTCTAGGAACTCAATCGAAGAAGGAACTTTATACTTCGCTAAGTGTTCTCTACAATACTCGAGTAAATACTCTTCGGTCGTATTTGAATTTTTCCTCACAACAAAGCATTTTACTGATTCTCCAAATTCTGAATCTGGCACGCCAAGAACGGCCGCTTCTACTACATCAGGATGGTTATAAAGGACTTCTTCAACCTCACGAGGATAGACATTATACCCGCCAACTATTATCAAATCTTTCTTTCTATCAACGATATAGAAATAGCCCTCTTCATCCATTCTTGCCAAGTCCCCTGTATATAGCCAGCCTTCACGGATGGCTGCAGCTGTTTCTTCCGGCATTTTATAATAGCCCTTCATGACATTCGGACCAGAAACAATTAATTCACCAACTTCTCCAATAGGAAGTTCCTCTCCTAGTTCATTAACTATTTTGTTTTCAACATGAAGAATAGACGTTCCAATAGAACCAGCCTTACGCGGTCGATCTAGCGGATTGAAACAGGTAACCGGTGAAGCCTCCGACAAACCATAACCCTCTGAAACAGTGACATTAAATTTCTTTTCAAAATTATTAAGCAGCGCAACAGGTAAGGAGGCACCGCCAGAAATACATAACCTTAATGTTTTGAAATCAACAGGATTAGCATCTGGATATTGATAAAGGAAATTATACATGGTTGGTACTCCAGCAAAAACAGTTGCTTCATACTCTCTTGCCAAATCGAATATTTCCTTAGGACTAAATCTTGGCGCGATCAAGATGGTTGCTCCACTTAGCAATGGTGCATTTAAAGCTACAGTTAAGCAGAATACATGGAACATAGGAAGGGTTGTAATGACGCGGTCTTGATTATTCATCTTTAAATAATCGCCGACATCACTTGCATTGCTGTATAAATTTTTGTGTGTCAGCATTGCGCCTTTTGGTTTCCCTGTGGTCCCAGAGGTATAAAGAATGATCGCGGTGTCATCATCCTGCAGCTCAGGTCCTTTAAAGGAGAGATCACCTGACCCAACCACTTCTGTAAACGATTTCATTTTAGGGTAAAGGGTAAGTGATTCAATATTATGCTTAGCAATTCCATTTTCACTTGTTTCACAGAATATAAAATTCTCAACCTTAGGCAAGAAAGCATGAACCTTTTCGGCTAAAGGGATGGCCATATCCAGAGCAACTGCAAGCTTTACATCACCGTTATTTAATATATATCCAATCTCATCTGCTGTGTATATAGGATTAACTGGAATCACTGTAGCCCCTAACCGTAATGCCCCGTATAATCCAATGACAAAATGCGGTGAGTTTCCAAGTAATAAAGCAATATGATCCCCTTGCTTTACTCCTAATTTTTCTAAGCCAGAAGCGAACTTTGTAATCGCTCCATCCAATTCAGCATATGTAGTTCCTTGTCCCATAAAATAGTAAGCAGTTTTGCCCGCTGACTCCTTGGCAGTTTCCTGAAGTTTTGATGATAAATTCATAATTTACCTCCTTTGTGAATGAATGTTCATTCACTTAATAATAACAATTTTCTAAATATATTATATTTAAAGAAATTTAAGTATACAAGCCTAAAGTTCCAAAAGGATACAAATTTCTACTTCGCACCCTACCCATAACAAATATCGCTGTTTTACCACACTTTAACAGTTTGTAATATAGAAAGGGGATTTTGGACGTTACTAGGCATGCTTCATCATCGAAAAGAGCCCTAATACCGATAATAACGAAATTGTAACGGTGAGGGCATTCGAAAATATCCGCATTTAAGTTCTTGCGCTTCTTTTTACGGGATACTATTTTTATTTAAAAGATATTTACAATAAGGAATAAGGCGTTTGGCAACGTCAAATTCCCTGTTTTTTGAACCTGGTCTCCAATTCACTTCAAATAACCATAGTCTTTGGTTTGTATCAATACCAACATCTATACCAAGCTCATCAAACGAATGTTCATATAAAGTATCTAAATGAGTAGAAAAGGTTAAAGCAAAGACCTCAAGGTTTTCCTTAACTTTTTTCGAATCTTCATCAAATTCATCTTCTAAAAAGGAGGCTAATTCTCCCCGGTAGCCACCACTGCTTATATTACTAATCATTTTTGCATTTCCACTTATACGAGGATAAATTAAGGTGATTTCCCATTTCCCTTCACCATTTTTTTGAACATGTAATCTAAAATCATAAGTAAGACCACTTTTTGTTTTACATTCAATGAAAGGTTGCATCAGAAACTTTTGTGCTGCAATAATTGGACAAAAGTAACTGTTAAGTTCCTTTTCATTCATATACATGATGTTGAATCCTTCTGTTACTCTAAACTGTTCCTCCGTTTTTTCGATAAAAAACACCTTTTTCCCATGATTTCCAGATAAAGGTTTTATTACGGCTCTCGGTTGATCTTTTAAAAATGAAATAAGTTCTTCTGCCTGGAGTAGCGTAGTGGAAGGGATTAGATAGGAGGCGAACACTTTTGCTTTTTTCACTTTTTTATATACTTTCATTTTGTTCCCTACTGGAAAGCTTGTTAAAATCGCATATTTTTTTATCTTCTTTAGTATGATTTTCTGGTTCTCCGTTTTTGGGTTGCAGCTGTTTATCACAACAGAAGGAAAATCTACTTGTTTTTGAATCCACTTCCCTTCCTCATACATCCAACCCTTAATCTTCATGTTGTCAAAGTCCACATTATTAAATGAAAAGTAAAAAAAGTGAACCCCTTCCATTTTCGCAACGGCTGCAAAGGGATACGCCTTTTTTACATCCACAGGATTTTTCCGGAAGTGGAGCATACCGATACCTTGCAAATAAATCACATCCCTTGACAAGTGTCTAAATTATCTTGGAATCAAAAAGATACCTCGCATAACTGATTGGTGTTGTATATGTTGCTTTCCATACTTCATGCATTTGAGCTTTTTTAAATGTTATTCTAAGATCGCGGCAATTACATTCAATAAACATGGGAAAACCTTCAGTAGTTAAACCAATATCCAGCCCTACATCTGCTAGGTTAGGGAAATACTTATTTAATTCAGTTACTGCTTTAATTGAAAAGTCTTCAATAGATTGATAGACTTCGTTGAAATCCAGGTCAGAATAATCGGATAATAGTTCAGTAAGCGTTTTACAGGTACCACCTTTTGCAACATTGGTTACATAATTTCCTATTTTAGCAACCTTACCAACCACACCTGTTACCTGCCATTCTCCTAATCCATTTTTTTGGACGGAGACACGTAAATCAAAAGGGCTTCCTTGATACTGTGCAAGCTGAATTCGTTCCTGAATGATGTAATTTTTATTTAAGACCTTTTTACGAATGATGTCTGGCCAATCGTTAGCAAATGACTCTCTTTTCTGGTTATAACAAACTTCCCAAAATTCACTATCCTTTTTTTCAACCATAACGACCCCGCCGCCTAGACTTCCGCCACTCGGCTTAATGATTAGCTGTTTATGCTTCTCCAGCATTTCTATGAAATTCAACGAACTTGCACGTTTCGTTTCAGGCAAATGGGGCTGCAATTCTTCATTTTTCATTAAAATCTCATGAACACCCCATTTTCCATAACGATTCCTATCATTAAAAATAATAACCCCCGTCTTTTGAAGATTCTTTATCTTTATCTTTGATTCATTCCTAAAAAAAAGTCCTCGATTATGAATAATTTTGGGTATGGTGATAACTTTCAATTCATATTTTCCCTTATCACCTTTTACTAACGCATTAATTTGATCTGTCTCAAGCTTTATATCTTTTAATCGAAAAAAGCAAGGACACAGCCCATATTGTATACAGGCCTCTTCATAAAAACTGATTTGCTCTAAATTAGACCTGTTAGTCTTAATTCCACTATATATCAACCCACCTACTAATATTCCAACTGTTGGAGTATTCATATTCCTAATCTCCTTTTTTTCTATAATCCGTCTACAGCTTTCGAATAACGAAAAGGTGTAACAAATAACAGTCTCAATAATGTGTCATGATTCTGATAATGACTTATAAAAACCATTGGATTTACCTCAGCTAATAAAACATAAAAAGTTTACTTATTATTACATGCAAATATATATCCTTTGCCACGGCAGTTTCCCTATAATAAAAAAAACAGCAAAGAAGCACCTACAAATAGCAAGTCCCTCTTGAATACTTAATCTTAATCTATTATTGAATAACTCATTCTACTTTATTTTATAATATTCATAAAACCAATCCTGGAGATTTTCAGAAATGGCCTGATACCTTTTTGCAGAAATGGAACTTCTTATTTTTCTTTTCATAGTAGTATTGTTGTCTCCATGAACAACAACCCAGGTAACAAGTGGGTAATTCACCATTTTGTAGTTTTTATTATTAAGATAATTTGTAACTTTCGCATGTGCAAAAATTACCCATTTAAATTTAGACTTCATCACGTCTCTCTTCATAGAGGTGCGAGGGAAATCATTATTACGAAAATAAAATATTGCACTGCTTCCACATGCTTTATAAAAACGTTCCCTTACCCATATCTGTTTACTTTTCATATTGGCCATGCAACCTGAGTTCATAACAAATGCATCTGTAATCGAATGGGACCTAATATATTCTACAAATCGATAGTGAACCCAATCATCTGCATCTAGAGGCATAAAGTATCCTGAGAAACCGCTTTTCCTTAAGAAAGCTCCAATCACTCTACGTTTACGAAATTTGTCACTGCTATATTTACTAATGGAGGTTGGGGGAGAGAAACGAACAGGCAGCCATGTAACAAGCTCATGGTTCATTTCTATAATAGTTGGTTTTTCATGACCAGCGATGACTATCCTAAAATTTTGGTCCGTATTGTTTATGATTGACCTTAGTGTTCTAGCTAAATTGTTTTGAACCCTTGTCCAATTTCGGGATGAACTTTTACTTTTTAGCGAAATAGCAAAGGCAACTTCGACTTCATTTGATTTGTTATATCCAGCCATTTTTATCTTCTCAAAAGGGTTTGTTTCACATTGTTATTTCGAGCTGAGGGTTCATATCATCTTTCTTAGTTTTCTTATTAATCGTTGTCCCTCTTTTCATTTATTATTTCACCACGACCCATCAAGAGATTTATGGACTATCCGCCTTACTAGGAAGAGTTTTATATTTTTCGATATTTCTCAAAAATAAATTATAGCTTTTCCTCATTCTTTTTAGTCGTTTCCACCACTTTAATCCACAGTGATGTACAATAATTGGTTTTTTAGCGACATCGAACCGATTAGGTCTACTGTTCCATTTGACATGTAAACTTCCAATTAGGGGCGTATATTTAGTTGGACCATTATAAGATAAAATTCTAATATTTCTATTCCTAAAACCAAGAAGCTTTAAGAAGGCTTGTTGATCCCACCACTCATCACTTTGCTTCTTTTTGTGTCTCCAAACAGCCTCTAATATTTCAATCGCTTTTGGATTACGTTTCACCACAATTACCCCTGAATTTGGGAAAAGCGGTTTTCTTCTAAAATAACTTGTCATATAAACAACATGGTCAGTAGTTAATTCACTTCGGATATCAACTCGTGGATCAACAATAATGGTATCTGAATCCATCCACATGACAATTTCGTAATATTTTAATAGGTTATAAAGCAAAAAAACTTTATGCTTTTTAGCCATTTCATTTGGGAGAAGTTTTTTATTATAAAACAAAGTATCAATACCATGGAGTCTTCCGTAATACTCCACCGTAGGTTTCATTATTTCTAATGCAGCCACATGATTCTTACCGGTAGCCAGACAGCATATTACCATATTGCTGTTTGGTGTTAGTGAAAAATCATAAGAGGGAATCATTTTTTTCACTCCTTTAAATCCCATTTTAGAACGTTTATTTTCTCGAATAAAAAAATCCTCAAATTTGAATGGTAACAAAATTTTGGCGGCACAAAAATCAGGGAATTTCTTTATATACTATTCATAAGAAAAGGAATTGGCAGGGTATATTCTCATATTTCCTCTAGATTTCTAACCATTTTTCAGAATTATTGGTCTTTGCATAACACTTTCACTGCTTGACTCATATACTAAAAAGAAATGTGGAAGGAGGGTTTATTATGGTGACATTAATCGCATGTACAATTCGTGATAACATGATGAATAATATATTTGAAAACTTTTCTAGACAAAGGTGGAAGGAAAAAGAATTAATTATTATTCTAAATAATGACAAAATGAAAATTTCAAAATGGCGGGAAAAAGCTTCAAGTTATGCAAATGTGACAATCTATCAACTTCCGCAAGAGAAAACACTAGGAGATTGCTTAAATTTCGGTATTGAGAAAGCAAAATTTGATATTGTAGCCAAGTTTGATGACGATGATTACTATTCTCCTTACTATTTAACAGAGGCTATGGAAGTTTTTAATAATACAAATGCACAGCTGGTGGGCAAGGGAAAATCATTTATGTATTTTGAAAAAGAAAAACTATTAACCATTCGAAAACTTGGTACTGAGAATAAAGCGGGGAAAAGCTCTTTGAAAGGCGGGACTTTAATTTTCAAGAAAGAAATCTACCCAAGGATTAAGTTCCCTTCTATAAAAGGCTCAGGGGAAGACAGTGGGTTTGTACGTATTTGCAAGCGCAGGAATGTGAAAATTTATACAACAAGCAGGTATAACTATGTTTACATTCGAAGAAGCAATCGGAATTTTCACACCTTTAAGCAATCAAATGCACGATTAAGGCGAAGAAGTTATATCATCGGAAGAGTAGAAAACTTTGTCCAATATACAACAAAAGCATTTGGAAATGACTAGGAGCTTGATACTGCAAATTTTAGAAAATAAAAAAACAAGCCCACTTAAGGGCATGTTTTTTATTTGATATTTTTTAATAAAATAAATTTTGATTAAATGGAGTTATTAACTTTTGACTATATTTTTGTTTATGTTTATTAAATTTATTTATTATTTCTTCACGATTGGCATTAATATACAGACTTACTCCATTAATTTTTTGTTTAATGTTTAGCGATTCTGTGGAAATCACTAACTCTTTAAGGTCAATAGAATGGGCAAAATCTAAATCTTTAAACCTATTTCCAAGAGAAATATAAGGAACACCAGAAGCACAAGATATTACACTAGCATGCAATCTGTAATTAATAGTGAAATGAAAATATTGCATTAAACCCATTAACTCATTTTGATTATACAACCTGGTATCATGAATAACGTTTACATTATCATTTATTTTCCTGTAAAGCCGATTGCTTACTTCAATATCTTTTTTCCATAAACTATACATATATATTTTATAGCCCTGCAGAATATAATCTTTAAGTGTGACTGCTAATTGGTTTTCAACCTCTATTTCATGCATATTTCTTAACTTATCTTTGTGAATGGCCCAATTAACACCTATTATTTTTTCATTATTTCCCCATAAAAAACTAGATGTGCCATTATCTACACCTAAAAGTAAGCCAGGATCTCCACTAATTTCTACTTTGTCCATATTTGCTCCAATTGCCTTTAGAAACTTGTAGGTAAGTGGACCTCTAACCCCACACCAAACTGAATGTTCAATAATTTCAATTAACATTTTTCTATTATTCTTGTCAATTATATTACGAACATCAAAATCTTCTTGAATATGAAGGTTATCAATATATTTTTTGGGAATCCGATCGATTCCACTCCCCCATATTATCACTTTTTTATTTTGTTTAACGGCTTTATAAATATAATTGATATAGGAGAAGGACGGTGTTAACAGAGAGCCTCCACCTAGTATATATATATCATACTTGTTATCAAACCTTTTTAAGGCTGAGAAAGAATATGGAGAAGTAGCTGAAATTTGATATTTGTTCGTATCAAGGTACTTCCCACTCATTTCTTCGAATAGGTCAAACAATAATTCATCTCCTAGGTTATTATGACCAAGAAAACCTACATACAAAATTTTTTTCATGTACCCACCCCTTCAAAAGCAATGATATCTACAAATTCCCTAATTATTTTTTATATTCCTTAATTGCCTTATGGATAAGCTTCTCAAAATTATCTGTCATAACCTCAGCTGAGAAATATTGAATGACATACTCCCTTAATTTTTTGGGAGGCGGAAAATGACTACGTTGAAGGATCGTAACCATTTCATTTAAATTATTACAAGTTAGCTCTGGGAAACCATTCATTGTCTCCAGTACTCCCCCTTTTCTAAAAGCAATAACAGGGGTACCACAGGCCATTGCTTCAATTGGTACCAATCCAAATGGTTCACCCCAAGTAATTGGAAAAAGGACACATTTTGCTTTAGAAAGTAGTTCCATTTTTTCTTCACCACCCACCTCCCCTATATATTTTATTTGCTCTCCATCAATGTGTGGCTTAACCTCCTTATTAAAATATGCAATACCTTTTTTGGGTACATTACCTGCAATAATTAATGAATCCCCTGTAGCTTTTGCTGCCTTAATTGCCAAATGTGTCCCTTTTGATTGAATTATTCTTCCAAGTGATAGTAAGAAATTCTCTTTCTGCTCCAGATATGGATAATCATCGACACCGATTCCATTATGAACAAAGTAGCCTTTCCCATTTCCCTTATGTTCCAATAAATATTTACTAACATATATAGGAAATTGCACATTAAACTTAATGGCAGAATGAATTGAACATAAGGTCGGAATTGGGAGTTTGGCCGTGGCAACAAACCCTGCATGGTCAATAATTACATCCACACCATCAGGAAGATTTTTTTTAACAAAAGGTAATAGATTCTTTGAACTATTCTTTGGATAAGGAATCAATTTACCTTTACATTTTGATCCCTGTTTAGCAAAAACAATGACTTCATGACCACGATCAATCAAACAATTCGTTAAATAATGTATATCACGCTCCGTACCACCGTAACCAATTGGCGGCACTGGAATAATATTTTTAGCTATTTGTACTATTTTCACAGAATAATCCCACCACTCTTTTTAAAAGACTCTAAAAAACACATCCTTACAGGTAAAAATACTGCTCTTTCTAGCATTTTATACCCCTTCAACAATCTATGTACATAGTGTTAAATTGGTGTGGACAACTCTTCATTAAAAAATTGGTAAGTAAAAATAAAACAGGCCTTATACCAGATAGCCTGTTTTTTACACATTTATATATTATGATTTGAAGTGGGAATTTTTATTATTATATGTTTCGCAGGAGCTCCACACCTCACTTTCACTTACGCTAAATCCTTGTAAATGAACAGCATAAAAGATGGGCTGAGAGCGTATTTTCAAGTACATTTCATAGTCCATTTCTTTAAAGCCTTTAAAACTCGGAAAAATATTTGCCTCAATAATCCATGGAAACCCCTCTTGATCAAGACCGATATCTAAACCAAATTCTGCATAATGTTCGTCTTTTTTATCTATTAAATTACAGAACTTCTGACACAGATTTATAATACTTTCATTAATCTCATCGTATGATTGATTAATTCCTGTTCCAATTACTACTTCCTCCAAGGTCATTGCTTCTCCGCCTCTTGCAATATTGGTTAACACCTCATTTTCACCGGCAACCCTGCATTCGATACCAGAGCACTTCCAGCTTTTTATATCATATTTTTGCATAACTACTCTCACATCCAAGGGGCGGTTGTTTATTTTCAGAAGCGGAATGTAGGTTTGATACAAATATTGCTTATTAAATATGTTCAACTTCTTTAACATTTCCCCTAATCCCTTGGTATCAGGAATCAGATACCGGCGTAGAAACTCATTTTGATGGTCGTATAGGATATACCCATCATCTTGTTTTTGATTTTTTTCCAAAATAAAGATGCCTCGCCCTCGTGAAAGGCTAACGGGCTTCAATATAACCTTTTCCCTATCCTGAACAAATTCAATTAAATCGTCGATTTTTTTCAACAGATATGTGGCCGGGACATGGTTACGAATTTCCTTTTCATCTTTTAATAAAATTAGATCAGATTTCTTAAAGTAATGGGAATTGAATAAATTCTTATTTGTCATTTCAATTAGCTGATTAATTCTATCAAGATTTTGATGGAAATTTCTACGGTACAAGGCAGCTGGAATCGGAGCAGAATCATATCTCCACTTTTTTTCAGTAGGATCATACATCATCCCATAGGCTATCTTTTCCTCCCAATCGATGGAACGCGTGGAAAAGGCAATAACTAAGCCGCCAAATTTCTCATATTCCATGAGACGGTCAGAGTATTTTTCCATATAAGTTGGATTGTACAGTTGATTGTTTTCCCCTAGTAACAGCCCAATGGATGGACCAATTATTACTTTATCGTTTGATATCTTTAACTGATATATCAAGTCCATAGGGATATGCAGCTTCCTTAAAAGAGAACTAGAGATCATTACTTCTGCAGGATTGGTATATGAATTTTGTTTTACAGGAAAATCCCTTTCAATGATGTCAATTTTACATGTTTGTTCATTAATTCCAAACTGGATGGAGATTTGGCCACTGGTGATTAATTTTGACTGAGGCATTGGTAATTTCAGGCACATTTCCTTGTCCTGAAACTCCTTAAATTTGATCCAGAGATTAATACTTTCCTCATTTGAAAGCATTATCTGATTATCTTCAGATTCTGGAATTGATAAAAGTTCGGTTGATTGTGATGGATAAGCAAGGCTATATTCATTACTGATTTCATCGTGAGCATTCTTTTGTTGTAGTAGTTCCTTGGCAACCTTGAATGGGAATTTACATATTTTTTCACACATCTTAATGTTATATTCAAAAATATCTTTAACAATGGTATTAATCGAACAGGTTGAACTTAAAGAATAGCTACCATTTTTATTTAATGAAAATACAATGCCAATCTCGAAAATTCCAGGGTAATATAAGTGAATGATATCTAAAACCCTTTGGCTGCACTCCCATAATACATCCAATGAGGCATCTTCGAGATAGTATAATTTTTGGTTGGAATCTTTTGCGTACATAATCGGGGATTTCCATTTATTATTTAACTTTTTTTGACCTAATACATATAAAGTAAATAAAGTATTGTTAGCGTCGTTTTCTTCCTCAAAATCTATTTTTAAATCAGAATATGAATCTAGTAATGCACATAATTCTTTTTTCTTTATTATATGGTGTTCATTAAGGACTTGAAATTTGGGGTGGTTAGAAAGTTCCCTTAACTTTTTGTTATACTTTTTTTTATAAAATATTGTTGGGTTATAAATAATTGATGGGATGTCAACTGTATCCTTTTTTATCATAGAATTATTCTGAATTTCAATTGCTTGCGTTTTTAAACTCTCGAGGGAAATATCAGTAAGTGTAAAGAATTGAATTTTAAGGTCTAACTCTCGACCCTTCTTCGCATAAATATGCCAAATTTCGTCCTTTTTGTTTTTTTGGCTAAATAACTTACTCCATTCCCTTTTAGAAAGCAGTACACCAACCGTATTCATCCTCTTTCCTCCGCCTCCTAATATAAATAGGCAATTAGGACCTTTACCATAATTTATATTCAATTCACATTAAAAGGTATAGGCAGATGTTATGCCTATCCATTTTTCATCCTCTTTTATAAGATTTAATGGTTTCATATGAGCCATCATTTAATAATTTAAACATGGATAAAGCAGGTCTTAGGTTTGCTTCTATAATCCAGACCTTCCCTTCTAAATCAATACCAAGATCGATTCCATATACACGTTTTTTGGGATAGGAATTTGCTAATTGCCCCGCAATCAACACGGAAACTTCCTCTAAATCCGCGACAATATCTTTAATTTTTTTTTCATTGTTTATCAGTGATTTTTCAATAGCATCTTCCACTGATAAAACAGCTTTTGCTACGTTAGTAACAACAAAATTATTTGCTGCCACTTTTGCAAGTTTACCAGTTACTACCCATTCCAAAGAATCCTTTTTCTTTTGTACCATTACCCGAACATCAAATGGATTATTATTTATCGTTGCAAGTGGAATTCTTTGCTGGACGATATACCGTTGTCTTTTTCTTGGAAAGTGATTCTCTTTTAAGTAATCGTAGATGTTCTCCTTTCCTTTTACAAATGATTTCCTGCGTTCAATATGAAGTTCGAATTCTTCATCTAATAATGAAGAGATTTGGATAATTCCTCTCCCCTGATAACCAAAGCATGGCTTTACCATTATTTGATTATATTTGTCTAACATTATATTCAAGGAAGTTTTATCCAAATATTGTGTATCAGGCAAAAAGGAAGCAAGTCTTTCATCCTCAAGCATCAATTTATGTTTTGTCCATTTCCCAACAGAAACACGCATTTTATTTCCCCTTCCTAATTAAAAATAGCCAAATTTCTCGGAACAAACCAATAAGGTTGTTTCGGAAATCTGGACAACATTGTAGGATCGGACGAATTCCCATATGTCATTTCCACTTTCAGTTTATTATTCACTCATAATTTATTCTGAAAAATTGAGAAAGCTTGGACTTTTAAGCAACAAGCATACAAATAATAAATTAACCAAAATACAAGTAAACCACGGTTTCAGTAAAAAAATAACGTTAAAAAGACCCCCATAAACCAGTGTGGGGATCCTTTACTCTCTTCTTAGGTGAAAGGTAATCTCATTCGCTGCCTGCTTTGCAATATTTTCTGCTTCTTCGAGCGTATCTCCTCTGGCAATTACATACGCATAGCGGTGTCCCATTGATAAGGGAGGTATTACATAAGTTCCACTCTTCGGCTTGACGTATACTTCTACCACACCAGGTGTAGCCGCTGCCCTTCCCTTGCCTGTTACCTTTTCTAAAATGCCTTTATTATCAAGGATGACATACTGTGTAAAAACATAATGATTTGTGAACTTTACTAATGAAGGAGTCTCTCCTATTAACAACTTTAGTGTTTCTTCCACTAAGCTATAACCAAAAGCTGCTTGAATCATCTTGTTCATTGCCCCGCCGGAAATTCTAGGATTTATTTCAATTAGTCTCCAGCCATCCTCCGTCAATCTTAGTTCCAAATGAAAGGCACCATTTTGAAATTCTAAAGAGGTCACGATTGTTCCAATTAATTCAAGTAAGCTTTCTTCTAGATGTCGCGGTACTTCTGCTAACACCCCGTATCCCGTTACAATAAATCGTTTCCCCATTGTAATTTCTTGCTTAATTACGGCACCAATTAGAACCCTCCAGTTGCTGACCAGAACCTCCACTAAATATTGGTCTCCATTCACATATTCTTCAATGATGATGGTTTCACTTGAATCTTTGGAGCGCAGCATATTTACGTTTTTTTCTAGTTTCATCATATTTTCTGCAAAGATGACGTCCCTTGAGCCAGTTGAAGAAGCACACTTCACTACCACCGGGAACATTAATATCTGGTTAGTTATAACAAAAGGCATGTCTTTTGTTATTAACTTAAATCTTGGAGTGAATGATTGGTTAGTAAAAAAAGTTCTAGTTTTTTCTTTATTTTCCATAATAGCAAGAGCTTCCGTTGATAAATAGTTTTCGCAGTATTCGTCAGCCAACATCGAGGCAGTCTGAACGTATTTTGCGACAAAACTGGTAATAATTATTATTTCATTTCCACGATCCATCAATATATTAATTTGTTTTTTTATCTCTTCGATATTGCTAAGGTCCACAAAAATCAGTTGATGAACATCTTTATATTCACTTCTTTGCTGGATTTGCTTTTCCTGATTGGTAAAAACAACTGTATAATAACCTAATTCATTTGCAGCTTTCACTGCCTCTCTGCTTGACCCGGATTTATTTAAACCGATAAATATAATCGTCCCCATTATCCTCACTCCTATTTCCCATGGCAAAGATGAACGCCCTATATATTATGAAGGAATTTGAGTTTTGTATTGAATTTTACAAAGGGTTTTATACCTTGTATGTGTCAACATACCGGATAGAAAGCAAAAAAACACACGGTGAATATTTCACCGTGCTAAACTCTAATAAATGAGGTTGATAAATTCTTCTTTTGTTACATTTCCAAAATAAAAGGTTGTGTCGACATCTTTAAGCGCTGCTTCTAACTCGTTCTTTTCGTAGCGAACATGCTTCAGTTTATTCTCGATCTCACTTACATCACCAACACCAAAAAAGTCACCATAAATTTTACAGTTTTCAATAACACCTTTATCCACATCTAATCGAACATCAATTTGCCCCACAGGGAAACGATGCGAATGCTGGAGGTTAAACTTTGGCGATTTCCCGTAGTTCCAGTCCCAATTTTGATAGCGTTCTTTAGAAAGCTGGTGAATTTTCTCCCAATCCTCTTCTGTAAGCACATACTCCGTTACTTCTTCCCCTTGAAAAATAAATTTCAGTAAGGAAGAACGAAATTCTTCAACAGATAATTTCTCTGTCAGAAATTCTGAAATATTAGCCACTCTGCTGCGGACTGACTTGATTCCCTTGGATTCAATTTTATCCTTTTTCACCCTTAAAGCGGAGACAATGTGATCCATTTCAGAATTAAACAGAAGTGTTCCATGGGTGAACATACGGCCTTTTGTTGAGAATTGGGCATTCCCAGATATCTTCCTTCCTTCAGCTAAAATATCATTTCTGCCACTTAATTCTGCATTTATCCCCATTTGTTTAAGCGCTGCAATAACCGGCTCTGTAAATTTGCGAAAATTATGAAAGCTGTCCCCATCATCTTTTGTAATAAAGCTATAATTTAAGTTGCCAAGGTCATGATATACGGCTCCGCCGCCAGACAATCTTCGTACCACATGTATACCATTGCTCTCAACATACTCTGTATTTATTTCTTCTATTGAATTTTGGTTTTTTCCAATGATAATGGATGGCTCATTTATGTAAAATAATAAATATGTTTCATTGATATCAAGATTTTTCAAAGCATACTCTTCAATGGCGAGATTTATACGTGGATCGGTGATGCCTTTATTATCGATAAATAACATACTATCCTTCCCTTTCCTATAGTGAAATGGTTTGAAATTCATCTGCAAGCTTTATTATACCAGTATATTCAGTACTTGCCTCATCGATAAGCTTAGATATATCTCCGTAATGGGGAAGATGGGTTAAGATTAATTGTTTAACACCTGCTCTTCCTGCAAATCCCCCTGCATCAATGCTATTCATATGACCTGCAGACTTTCCATTTTGATGCTGATAGAAATTACATTCACATAATAATAGATCCGCATCTTTGCCAAACTCAATAAATTCTTCTTTAAAGGAGCTGTCACCTGTATACACGAGTGATTTCCCATTTCCTTCTATTCTCATTGCATAGCAGGGTACGGGATGGTCTGTTTTTAAGAAGGAAACCTGGAATGGTCCGACAGTAAGAATCTCATTAGGCGAGTAGGCAATTCCCTTCGTGATTTCTTTATAGGTTAATTTTGCAAATTCTGATTGGTCATAGGAGTGTCCATAGATAGGCAGGGTCGGAAAACTCTTCCCTAAAAAACCCTGAATTAAGCGGGCATGCTGTAATACACCTATATCTGCAATATGGTCTGGATGATAATGAGAGATTAACACAGCATCAAGCATTTCCGGCTCAATAATATTTTGCATTTTCGCAAGAACACCACTGCCACAATCTATCAACAAATTAAACCCTTCATGTTCAAGTAAATATCCTGAACTCGCCCCATTTTTTGGAGGGTATCCACCCCAAAGACCAATAATTGTTAACTTCAACTTTGTACCCCCTCATTTATAAAAAAAGAAGCTATTAATAAAACAGCTTCTTAGTTTATGCTTTGACATTTAAATACTCTAATACACCTTTTACTGCGGCTTCACCTTGGTCTATACAATCAGGAAGTCCTACTCCACCAAAGGATGCGCTGGCTAAAAAGACTCCAGGCAATTCAGATTTAATATGCTTTCTAATGGTCTCAAGGCGTTGTTTATGACCCACGGTGTATTGCGGCATTGAATCTTTCCAGCGAGAAACGATGGCAAAATCAGGCTGCATTCCAATATCCATTGTCCTGCTTAAATCATCCATTACAATCTTAATAATCCTATCATCAGAAAGTTCTACAATTGTTTCGTCCCCGGCTCTTCCTACATAACAGCGCAGCAGCACTTTACCCTCCGGAGTAGAGTGTTCCCACTTTTTATGTGTCCAAGTACAGGCAGTAATAGAATAATCACCATTCCTAGAAACAACAAATCCTGTTCCATCTAAATCCTTTTTAATGGCTTCTTCAGGAAAGGCAAGGGCCACGGTGGCAACAGATGTAGAGGGGACTGACTTAAATGGATCAAAAAAATGATAGTCTGAGAACATTGATTGCGTAATCTTATGCGGTGTTGCCGCAATAATACAGTCAGCAGCCATTGTCTCACCGTTATTTAGATAAAGCTCATACTGCTTATTTTTCTTTGTTATTTTATCAACCCGATGCCCTTTTAGGATAGAATTGGGGTCTATCTTCGCTTCAATCCCTTCAGCGAAGGACTGCAAACCAGACTTAAAGGTTAAAAAAGCACCCTTTTTCTTCTCGGCTGGTTCTTGTGTTTTCGGTTTTGAAGGCGTAGTCTTTTTCATCCCTAAAATGAGGCTCCGGTGTTTTTGTTCCACCTCATAGAATTGCGGGAAAGTAGACATTAAGCTCATTTGATCGATATCACCGGCGTAAATTCCCGATAATAACGGTTCAATTAGATTCTCTACCACCTCGTCGCCTAACCTTCTTCGAAAAAATATTCCTAAAGACTGGTCAATATTACCTGGTGATCTCGGTAAAATAAAATCTGCAGCTGCTCTGACCTTCCCCGGAATGGAGAATAACCCTGTTGTAATAAATGGGCCTATTTCAGTTGGGATTCCCATGATCGAACCCCCAGGCATTGAATGAAGCTTGTCATCGACAAGAACATAGGATTTCCCTGTTGAATTAGAAACTAATTGCTCCTCCATTCCTACTTCCTTTGCTAGTCTGATCATGCTCACTTTTCTAGCAAGGAAGGAATCAGGACCTTTTTCAATGGTAAAACCGTCCCTTATTACGGTTTGCATTTTACCTCCGAGACGGTGAGATGCTTCAATAAGTTTGATTTCGAAAGGCAGCTTTTTTTCATTGATGACTTTTTGAAGGTAATACGCTGCAGTAAGCCCTGCAATTCCTCCCCCAATGATGGCTACCTTCTGTTTTTCTTCCGCCACGGATGTCACCCTTCTTTCTTTTCGATTCTGATTAGTTAGCTAATCTTTTTAAGATAACAGTAGACATTGCATCAATTAAATCATCATGTGCGTTTGGCATTGCAGGACGATAATAACTCGCTCCAACTTCTTCGGCAACAATTCTACATTCGTAATCGTTGTCATAGAGGACTTCTAAATGTTCACAAACAAAACCAACAGGTGCATAAACAAATGCTTTGTATGGGTGTTCTTTCGCCAAGTCTCGAGTTAAATCCTGTACATCGGGTCCTAACCAGGGATCTGGTGTATTCCCTGCGCTTTGCCAGCCAATCGCATAATTACTTATTCCAGCTTGCTTTGCAATTAAATCAGCTGTTTCTTGAAGCTGACTTGGGTAAGGGTCTCCAAATTGCAAAATCTTCTCAGGAAGACTATGTGCTGAGACAATCATCATAGCGTTATCTTTTTCTTCTTGAGGCATTTGCTCATAAATTTCTTTTATTTTTTCTACCCAGTAGGTAATAAATTTTGGTTCATCATACCAGCTGTCAATGGATGTGATAGTAATACCACCGAGTTTGTCCGCTTCTTCCTTTGCCCTGGTATTATAGGATTTAATACTAAATGTTGAAAAATGCGGCGCCAAGACTATACTAACAGCTTCTTTAATCCCATCTGCTTGCATGTCCTTAACAGCATCTTCGATAAATGGTTCGATATGCTTTAAGCCAAGATACATTTTAAACTCTATTTCATCCTGGACCCGATTTAAATGTTCTTCTAGTTTTTTAGCCTGCTCAATTGTAATTTTTGCTAGTGGTGATATTCCACCGATTGCTTCATAGCGGCCACGTAATTCTTCTATCATTTCTGGACTAGGCTTTCTTCCATGCCGAATATGTGTATAATAACGTTCTAAATCATCTAAATGATATGGGGTTCCGTAAGCCATTACGAGTAATCCCATTTTCTTTATAGTCATCTTCCGCACCTCGTTTTTAAGTCTTGTTGCTCATTTAAAATATGGCTGTGTTAAATTAGTCTGTTGATTTCCGCTCCAGTCACTTCGCTTTCCGCGGGCGGTACGGGGAGCCTCCTCGGCGCTTAAGCGCCTGCGGGGTCTCCCCTGCCCCGTCCTCCCGCAGGACATTGAATTTTTTTACATCCACGAATCCGCCCAAGCACGAAGATAATGCGATAGCATTTTCGAGGAGTCTTCGTGTCTGGAACGAAAATCAACAGAGTGCCAAAATCAAAATTAAGCTTTAACACAGCCTAAAATATAGTACCTTGTCCAATATTAGCTTCAATTCACCGATTGAGAGGGCCTCTAATGATTTAGGGCCCTCTTTTTTTCATGCATATTATATTGTGCCAAAAAAACAGCTATCTTACCAATATTAACACTCGAATAGCGTTTTTATCTGCTGTGTTTTGTTGCGGAATACTCATGAACAAATGAGGTTAATCTTTTTAATGTTTCAGGTTTAACAGACGGGAATACCCCATGGCCAAGGTTAAAGATATAACCTCCCTGCGCCATGCCTTGATCTAGGATGGCTTTAGCTCTTTCTTCAATCACTTCCCATGGTGCTAACAGGATTGCTGGGTCAAGATTACCTTGAACCGTTTTTTGAATTCCTAACTCTCTAGCTTGTTGAATCGGTAAACGCCAATCCAATCCAACGACATCAAGTGGCAGGTCATTCCACTCTAAAGCAAGATGACTCGCTCCTACTCCAAACATAATGAGTGGAACATTCTCTTCTTTCAGTTCTGTGAAAATTCTATTCATGACCGGCTTAATAAAGTAGCGGTAGTCTTCAACATTCAAAGCCCCAACCCAAGAATCAAAGATTTGAATCGCTTTCGCTCCAGCCTTAATTTGTGATTTCACATATGTAATAATCATATCAGCAAGCTTTTCCATTAAAGCGGACCATGCTTTCGGTTCAGAGTACATAAAAGCCTTTGTCTTATTATAGTTTTTAGAAGGTCCGCCTTCAATCATGTAACTTGCAAGTGTAAAAGGGGCCCCAGAAAATCCAATTAACGGAACAGACAATTGTTCTTGAGTTAATAATTTAATCGTATCTAAAACATAGGGTACATCCTGTTCAGGATTAATTTCACCCAGTTTTTCAACATCTGCTAATGAAGTGATTGGGTTATCAATAACAGGACCAATCCCTGATTTTATTTCAACCTGCATTCCAATCGCTGGTAGCGGAGTCATGATATCCTTATATAGAATTGCCGCATCAACATTGTACTGCTCAACTGGAAGGCGGGTTACGTATGCACATAGTTCAGGCTGGTGAGTAATTTCAAACAAAGAGTATTTTTCTTTAATCTCTCTATATTCTGGCTGCGAGCGTCCTGCTTGACGCATAAACCAAACGGGTACGTGGTCTGTCTGTTCCCCTCTTGCTGCTTTTAAAAATGTTTCGTTGATTTGCTTGGTCATCTAAATAAATCCACCTTTCGAAAGACATGTCTGATTATATTCTAATATATGTAGCAAAAAATTAAAAACTTCATAGAGTACAACGCACTCTTTTCACTATATCGGTTATTCCTATTTGTGTATAGGTAACGATGACAAGTGTCAAAAAAAAGTCGTTTTTACGTTTACTATTTCTTCAAAACCCTTTCACCACTTTCATATAGATTCATATTCTGTATTACATCATGTGGGCGAATAACTATATTCGTCCTTTTGATGAAGATGAAAGGGGGTCATTTTATGCTTATTGAGCTTTCAGCTCTCCATTGGATATATGTTGTCTTTATAGCTCTTATTATCGGATTTATGGTCAAACGAAGAGATACCACACTTATCTGCATCGTCGGGATATTCCTGATTGGGATTACGGCAACAGGATCATTAAGCAGTTCAGTCAGTAGTATTTTCAACAGTTTTATTTATGCGATTACAGAACTGTTATCAACCATATTAGTCATCTCCATTATTGTGGCTATGAGCAAAACCTTAACTTCAACCGGGATAAACGATGTCATGATTTCACCTTTTACAAAATTAATCCGTAACCCTGCTCTCGCGTATTGGACCATTGGTATACTAATGATGGTAATCTCCTGGTTCTTCTGGCCGTCTCCTGCTGTTGCCCTGCTTGGTGCAGTATTGCTTCCAGTTGCCTTACGGGCGGGACTTCCGGCCTTGGGTGTTGCGATGGCAATGAACTTGTTCGGACACGGTATAGCCTTATCAGGTGACTTTGTCATACAGGCTGCCCCAAAACTAACTTCAGATGCTGCTGGAATTCCAATCGGTGATGTCATCAGTGCTAGTATACCCTTAGTATTTGTAATGGGGATTGTCACCACGATAGCTGCCTTCTATTTTCTAAAGAGAGATATGAAAAATGGTGTATTAAAGCCAACTCCATATGTACCTTTGGAAACAAATGATGAAACCACATCCGAGAAAAATCTCCTTACAATTGGCCAAAAGCAATTCTTTGCCATTCTTGTTCCGATATTATTTGCCATTGACGTTGCAGCTATGTTATTCCTTGACCTGACTGGGGGTGACGCAACTGCATTAATTGGTGGAACATCGATTTTCATCCTGCTCATTATCACCATGGTCAGCCATAAAAATAAGGGACTTGAAAAAACAACTTCCTATATGATTGAAGGATTTACCTTTGGTTTTAAGGTCTTTGGCCCAGTAATCCCAATCGCTGCCTTCTTCTATTTAGGTGATGCAGGTTTTGGAAAGATTATCGGTGACTTTTTACCAGATGGATCTCAAGGTATTGTGAATGACCTGGGTATTGCGTTAGCAAATATAGTTCCATTAAGTAAAGTGGTCGGGGCAGTGACGCTAACTACGGTAGGAGCGATTACAGGCTTAGATGGATCAGGATTTTCGGGGATTTCACTCGCTGGGTCAGTCGCAGGCTTGTTTGCGGTTGCAATCGGTAAAGGTGTCGCCACTCTAACTGCACTTGGCCAAATAGCTGCCATTTGGGTGGGGGGCGGAACCTTAGTACCTTGGGCATTAATCCCTGCTGCCGCTATTTGTAACGTTGACCCATTTGAATTAGCAAGGAGAAATCTGCTTCCAGTCGTAATTGGTCTTGTAGTCACTACGATAGTAGCGATGTTCCTCATATAATAATTGAGCGATGACAGCCCCTATCCTTATAAAAAATGATGAAGCCGTCACTCATAAGGGTTAAAGTAACTCTGACTCATACTATTTTTGGGTCCGGTGACTATTTCGTTTTTAATCGAGTAGGAGGGGGTGACTAACCCCCGACCTCTCACACCACCGTACGTACCGTTCGGTATACGGCGGTTCTATTAAGATTGACGTAAAGTTTCATAACGGTTATATAGACTTTTCAACCCTCGTTGACTCCAATATGAGTTATCGAGGGTTTTGTGTAATATTGGGCTACAGGCGATTCTCCAGTATTTCTTTCTGGAGTTGCCCCATTCGTGCGCCTTGTAACCAGGGACGCCTAAACCAATCAGTTTTCTAACTCTAGTTTTAGATTTCTTCCACTGTTTCCATTCGCACATTCTTAGCCTTCTTCTTATCCATTCATCAAATTCTTTGAATTTGCTTGGAGTGTCCGCTAAAGCGAAGTACCCGCACCATCCTGTAAGATAGCGGTTTAACATTTCAATTCTTACCTCAAGTGGGATAGGTTTTGACCGAGAGGTAATTTCTCGAATCTTCGTCTTAAAGCGTTTAATGCTTTGTTTCGCTATTCGCACCTTCGGTTCTTTATTAAATGTGAAACTGAAACCAAGAAATTTCCGTTTCCACGGACGGTCGATTGCCGACTTATCCCTGTTTACCTTCAATTTTAGTTTCTGCTCAATAATCGTCGTAATGGATTCCATCACACGTTCCCCTGCTTTTAATGACTTAACATAAATGTTGCAGTCATCCGCATAACGGACAAACTTATGCCCTCTGGCTTCCAATTCTTTATCTAATTTATCAAGAATTATGTTTGAAAGTAGTGGACTGAGAGGTCCCCCTTGCGGAGTACCTTCCTCCGTTGATTGTACGACCCCATTAAGCATTACACCTGATTGAAGGTATTTCCTGATTAGTTTGAGAAGAATGCGGTCTTCAATTCTCTTAGCGAGTATTCCCATCAGTATGTCATGATTAACCTTATCAAAGAATTTCTCTAAGTCCATATCAATTACCCAGCGGTAACCTTCTTTGATATAACCCTTTGCCTTTCTTACCGCATTATGGGCGCTCCTGTTAGGTCGGAAACCATAGCTGTTTTCAGAAAATGTTGGATCAAAGATTGAGGTTAATACTTGGGCGATTGCCTGTTGGATGAAACGGTCTGTCACAGTCGGTATGCCTAAAAGCCTTATCCCTCCGCCTGGTTTCGGGATTCCGACACGGCGAACAGGAGAAGGTTGATAGTTACCTGTTCTCAAAGTTTCCCGAAGGGAATCCCAGTTTTCATAGAGATGTCGTCGTAGGAATTTTACGGACATTCCATCTATGCCGTGACTTCCTTTGTTCTGCTCTACCCTTTTTAGGGCAGTTAAGAGATTTTCCCGTGATAGAATTAGTTCCATTAACATGATGTTATCCTTTCTACGTGAATGAAGGTTCTGTTTATGCCGACTTTTGCTCCACCCTCCTAGAGTCCCCAACGGATTCACCGCTTCCTCCTTTAGGTAGGTCCTTTCGGATTGTCTGTGTTCAATGCAATCACCGAATGTGCAGACTTCATTCTTTCTTAATAGTTCAGTCCTTCCCATTCTTTCTCGAGTAAGAATGGTACTATGACTTCTGCTGACTTCTGATTGTTCAGCTATCCATTGCTAGATAGTTTACCAAGTGTACTTGGCTTATCAATCAGATCTCCCCGGGTAAGAGTACAGTCTTTCCCTCCATCTATCTGCTTCATTTACTCTGTACCACCTTCGGCAGTAAGGACTTTGTTTTGTGTTGCAAACTCATCCAATGATACCTAGCCTTATATGAAGTTCGTGTTCCTCAGACCGGAGGTTTGCCGCTCGCTTCCTTCAGATTCCGCGTCACCGCGGACACCCTTGCGTTAGGCTAACCATTACTACTGCCTTCATGGTTCGGGACTTTCACCCTAGAGACTGCACCCATGCCGGGCGCACAACAGAAAGAAAAAAGAGGCCTCAGCCTCTTTTTTTGTTATTTTTTAATTTCTTTTTGAAGAAATGGTAAATAAATATAGATAGCATCACCCAAATATAGCCAAATGCGTAGCCACCAATGACATCCGTTGGGTAATGGACTTGAAGAATGATGCGACTTGCACCAATTAACAGCAATAAAAGCGCTGTAAATAGGATAACAAGTTTTTTGGCTGTGGCTGACTTCAGCTCTTCTATAACAAGGTAAGCAATAAAAAAATAACAAATTAATCCAACCATTGCGTGTCCACTTGGAAAACTTAAGCTATCCACATGTGCCAGATGATCAAGGTCAGGTCTTTGGCGTGAAATTAGGTCCTTTAGAAGTTTATTTACTTCATTTCCTAGAGCGACAGATAGAGTAATGGCAGCAGCTCCTAAGAAATTTCTCTTTAGCAGCAATAGCCATCCCAACACAATCAACGCAACAATACCTATCCCCTTTTTGTCTCCTAATTCAGTAAGGAGAATAAAGAATGGATTAAAGGTGTCAGGTACATATGTAAATAAATCCGCTAGTTTATCATCCAGCCAAAAGGTTTGTTTAGCAGCTATTTTGATAGAAATATAGATTGCTATAAGAATTGCAAAACCTAAAATTAAGTATGTACTACGATTTCCTTTTTTCATCGATTACATTATCCTTTCTCTGTCAAAACTCTATAAAATTATAAAGAAAACAAACATAAAAATCTACATAATAGTGTAAAAGTGTTAAAATAGTTTGAAAATACTTTATAAAGTGGCTGTGTTAAATTAGTCTGTTGATTTGCGCTCCACTAAGGAAAGCTTCTTTGAATAATCACCGCAGTGACAGGCGGTCTCTGCCTGAACACGAGGCACTTCGCTTTCCGCGGGCGGTACGGGGAGCCTCCTCGGCGCTTGAGCGCCTGCGGGGTCTCCCGCAGGAGTCTCGTGCCTTCCGCGCAAATCAACAGAGTGCTAGAATCAATATTTAGCTTTAACACATCCCATAAATTTTGGTGTTGGGGGGAATTTTAATGATCAATCAATTGTTTTTGAAATTAGAAGGTTACTATGATGAAATGGTATCCCTTCGCAGGTTTATGCACCAGCATCCTGAATTGTCCTTTCAAGAATATAATACGGCACAGTATATAAAGGCATATTATGAAAACCTTGGAATAGAGGTAAAAGGAAATGTTGGTGGTAACGGAGTTGTCGCGAAAGTATACGGCAAGAAACCTGGAAAAACCGTGGCACTAAGAGCGGATTTTGATGCACTCCCTATCCATGATGAAAAGGATGTACCTTATAAATCATTAGTTCCTGGGGTCATGCATGCCTGCGGCCATGATGGACATACTGCCACTCTCCTTGTACTTGCAAAGGTGCTAGATGAATTGAAAGATGAGCTGGAAGGAAATTATGTCTTTATTCATCAGCATGCCGAGGAATTTGCACCAGGCGGAGCCATCACCATGATTGAGGATGGCTGCTTAGATGGTGTTGATGTTATATTTGGAACTCATTTATGGGCAAGTGAGGCAACCGGCACCATCCAATATCGAACAGGACCGATTATGGCAGCAGCTGATCGTTTTGAAATTGATATTCAGGGAAAAGGCGGACATGGTGCACAGCCCCATAAAACAAAGGATGCTATTGTCACTGCTTCACAGCTGGTTTTAAATTTACAACAAATTGTCAGCCGCAAGGTGAATCCAGTTGAATCAGCGGTTGTTACAGTAGGCACATTTATGTCTGAAAATGCGTTTAACGTAATAGCAGATAAAGCAAAGCTTGTTGGGACCGTCCGAACCTTTAATGATGATGTTCGTCAATACATTGAAGAAGAAATGGAAAGAATTATTAAAGGAACCTGCTACTTGTCTGACAGCACCTATACCTTTTTGTATGAGAGAGGTTATCCAGCAGTAGTCAACCATGCAAAAGAAACAGAATTTCTTGTCTCTCTTGCTAAGGAAGTTCCTGAAGTTCTTACCATCGAAGAATCTGAGCCGCAAATGGGTGGAGAGGATTTCGCTTATTACTTAAAGAAAATACCCGGCACCTTCTTTTTCACAGGCGCAAAACCTCCTGGTGCTGATCCAGGCTACCCACATCACCATCCGAAATTTGACATCGATGAGAATGCAATGTTAATAGCTGCAAAAACTCTAGGTACCGCAGCAATTAGGATACACCAAGCAGATTAAATGAAACCCCTGAACATCACTAAAGTTCAGGGGCTTTTTCTAGGATTCTTAATCTGTATGCATTCATGGCCGTCTCACCCAATTGTTTTAATAAATTGTTATTGGCATATGCACCCACAAATGCACCGATTCCCGGCACTAACTGGAACATCTTTACTAGGTCAATATAATCTCTATATTCCTGTTGAAATTTGCGCCAATCCATTTCCACGAGCGTCTGCTTTCTCTCTTCCCAGTTTTCAATGTCGGATAAGGTTTCTCTGCGAATTTCATCACTTGAGAAAGCAAGCTGGAAGATATGCAGTAAAAATAGCCGTTCTTCAAATTCTTTTGTGTTAAATCCATAAATAGACGCCGCTTCAAAAAGAAATTTCATTTTTATTGAAAGCAGTAATGGAAAATCGGCAAGACCCAGCAGGATTCCTCCAGCGCCAGTCCCTGCCCCCTCCACTAGGGCAGTCTTTTGAAATACAGCCGTCTTTTTTCTCATTAATTCATCACGCTCTTCTAGGCTCAGACCTGCAGCTTGATTTTTGTTCGTTGTGAGTTGGGATCCAAATAAGGTCGTTTTGACCATTCCCTTTATACTTTCTGTCATGACCTCGTGGACCTTTTCCGGGATCATTTCATTTATTTTCCCTTGAGCCTTTTTGGATATTCGATTCATCATCCCTGACCGTCTTGTTAATTTCCTTTTCCATTCAACCACTTCACCGTATACCTTTAACTCATATTCGTTCATGCTCCCACTCCCCTCAGCAAAAGAATATTAGATATTTTCCGAATCCATTCATGCTTTTAGCCTTTTCTTACTATAAACATTTACAAATAAAATGCTAAATAATAATCCTGAGAGCAGGACTGCTAACGAAAAGAGCCATTCCCCTTTTATCAAAACAATCATGAAAAAAACGGTGGATTGAATATAGAGAATCGTTCTTAGAATAGAATAGAATGCAGCTGTTTTATGGTTTTGAGATACTGGATATAAGTCAATCCAAAGCTTGTTTTGGTGATGATTCCATAAGGGCAGCAGTTGAAATCCAGTTAGATAAATAAACAACAGTGACAGAACGATTTGCCCCCACCCAAAGGAAATAAAGTACAGTGCTAAAGCTCCGATTACAGTTAGACGAATAAAAAGACCTAAATAATCAGATGCTCTCAGGAATGTTCGTGCAAATAAGTAATGGTAGGTTTTATTCTGTGAAAAAGAAATGGATTGAATAAATATGTCTAACCATTTTCTTCTCTTAACCGTATCCTTTAATTTCGGTACATCTGTGAATAAATTAGCTAATCGATAAAAGGAAGCCATACGCTTCTCTTCTTGAGTAATAAGTAAATCCCACTTCAAACCCATTTTTTTCGTTCTAACATAAAAGGATTGATAGTAAAATGCCAAAATGAAGGCAAATATTAGTAAGAAAAGTATATTGGCGTTGCTAAATAATAAAAAAGTAAAGATTACATTTATGAAATAACGGACGAACATGTCCCAAATATAAACGGATGGCTGAACATAATAGTGAATTCTCCAGTTAAGTGCAAGATTCCATGCTTTTATGATCAATAACACCAGTAAAAAAATAAAAAACGATTGAAAACCATTTGCACTAACGTGCGCATACATCGGCATCAAAATGGCTAACACCATTAATAAGATATATCCTTGAAAGATTAGACTTATTAACCCAGATTGCAAGAAATATCTCTTTAACCTTGTTTCAAGTGGTATTAAAAATACCTGATCTGCCTCAAGCAAAAAAGTATACACAGGACTGTGTGTTAATAACATCCCTAGTATTAACGCAATAATAATTTCTACAGGAAATTCTTGTGATAATGAACTTATCCATTCTTGATAATAAAAGGCAGCCGTACCAATTAGAAATAACAGGACAACAACCAGATGACCATTTAATATATAACGAAGATAAGTGCCAAATTCTTTTAGACGATGAATAGATCTGTCCTTCCATAGCTTTTTTTCATCAAACATATTTTTCTTCCTTCGTTAATTGGATATATAAATCATCTAATGAAGCTGTCGGCATTGAAAATTGCTTTCTGAGTTCATCAAGTGTCCCTTTGGCACGAACCTTTCCTTCATGCAGAATGATAAATGAGTCACAGTATTTTTCCGCAGTGGTAAGAATATGGGTTGACATTAGTATACCTGCACCGTTTTCTTTCATTTTTTTCATTAAATCAAGCAATGATTGAATCCCAAGTGGGTCAAGACCAACAAATGGTTCATCCACAATATACAGAGATGGCTGGACCAAAAAGGCGCACATAATCATTACTTTTTGTTTCATCCCCTTGGAAAAATGAGCTGGAAACCATTTCAGTCTTTTTTCCATCCGAAATTCAGCTAATAATTTCTCAATTCGTGCTTTATATGTAGTCTCATCTAAACCATATGCCATTGCCGTTAATCTCAAATGTTCTTCGAGGGTGAGTTCTTCGTATAAAACAGGTGTTTCTGGCACAAAAGTAAACATTTTTCGGTAAGCCTCTTTATCCTCTGTTATCGTACGTCCATTTATTTTCACTTCTCCGCGATGCGGTTCCATTAAACCAATAATATGTTTAATCGTTGTACTTTTCCCAGCACCATTCAGTCCAATTAATCCAACTAATTCTTTTTCGTTTACTTCGAAGGATACATCTTTTAAAACAGGATTCCTTGTATATCCGCCAGTAAGACCTTCAATTGATAATAAAGACATGATTTCCGTCCTTTCTATATCATGATTTCCTTACATTTTACCAAATCGCAGTTGATAAAAATAGGAATTCAAATTTTTGATACTTTTTTTGTATATTTAAAATCAAAACGGACATCATAATATTCGAAGGGGAAACACCTACTACTCGATGAAGTGATTCATCAAAATTTGAAATGAGGTGTCTGTCAAAGACATTTAACTTTTCAAACAAGTAGCTTCTAAACGTTTCAAATAAGGGGATGGTTGTTTTGCACAAGTTGCCTGGTAACCATTTAGAGTTCAAATAACACCAGCTATTTATCAAAAAAATAAATGAGGTGTTTACCGCAGATTATCATCCGTTTTTATAAGTTGAGAAAACTATAAAAACACATAGGGGATGGTCAGCTTGAACAAAGATTACTGTTTATAAAAAAACACTAAATTGTCAAATGAGGTGTTTATCAAACGTAATTCCTGAATGAACGTATAAAATGAAGCAATCCCCTTCGAGAGGACAGGATTCCATGCGGATCCTGTCTCTTTCTTTTTTTATTGCTGGTACATATGGTAAAATACGGATATCAAAGTTAATAAAGGGGTTGTCAATTCAATGAGCGATTGTATTTTTTGTAAAATAGTTAATGGTGAAATTCCAGCAGCAAAAGTATTTGAAAATGAACATGTTATGGCCTTTCTAGATATCAGTCAGGTAACAAAAGGGCATACACTTGTTATTCCTAAAGTACATAAAGAAAATTTGTTTGAACTCACTCCTGACATCGCTAAAAACCTTTTCGAATCTGTCCCAGCGATTGCAAATGCACTTAAAGAAGAATATAAGCCACTCGGACTAAACTTAGTTAATAATAACGGTGAACAAGCTGGGCAAACGGTCTATCACTTCCATATGCATTTAATTCCACGCTATGGTCAAGGAGATGGATTTGGTGCGGTTTGGAAATCAAATACAAGCGACTACACTCCACAAACGCTAAAAGAGATGGCAGCAAATATCAGCAAGCATTTTTAAAAGAAAGATTAAATTATCTGAAAATTATATCTTTATTATTTTTATATACCTGTGCTATAATGATAACAAGTTTTTCGCTGTAGACATTTAGCGTACTACAGGAGAAACAAATAGCTTAGTCAGCTGAGGAGAGATGAGAAATGAATACAAAGAATCTAGTAGTCCTATCACTTTTGGCGGGAATTGGGGTAGTCTTACACACGGTGATGCCAGCCTTTCTTACCATTAAACCAGATATGATGCTTGCAATGATGTTTTTAGGAATTATTCTGATTCCAGATATTAAGAGTGTTATGCTGTTGTCCATTGTGACCGGAGCATTATCTGCACTCACCACTGGTTTTCCTGGCGGCCAGATTCCAAATATCATTGATAAGCCCATTACTGCTTTGGTCTTTTTTGGTTTATTTTTGGCTTTAAAGCAATACCGTAATTCTATCATAAGTGTTGCCGCCTTAACTGCAATTGGGACATTGGTTTCAGGGACAGTCTTTTTAGGAGCAGCCCATTTCATTGTTGGCCTGCCAAGTTCTTTCGCTGCACTTTTTGCTGCAGGTGTCTTACCTGCAATTGCCCTGAATACAATTATTATGGTTATTTTGTATCCAGTTGCACTTTCAGTTGCCAAAAGAACGAAGTCGTCATCATCTATTAGCATTTCCAAATAATACAGAGAGAAAAGAACCTACGAAAGGTTCTTTTCTTTCTATAATTCCTGACAATAGTTGATTAAAAACTTGATAGTATAATAGCCACTATCAAAAGAATCCCTCCACCTCCTGCTAATGCTGAAGATCTTTTCTTCAAGACTTGCTTAGGTGGATAAAATCCTGGTCTTTTTAAAGCTAACGTATTCCAAATAGCACCGACAAAGAGCAATACACTAAGTAAAAAAAGAATCGTACTTACGCTTTTCATATCCTACCCCCTATTGAAGACCCAAGAGTTGATACTTTCATTCATATGTTTTAGTGTCCTTCTCTATGTAGAATATTCAAAAGGTTGAAATTATTAGGAAGAAAAACGAAAAAAAAACAGAAATATTGTTATAGATTTTAATAAAAAAAAATTTCAAGTAGAAAAATACGTAATTTCTAAAAATTTTGTGAATTTACACTTTATTAATTTTTACTTTATTGGCATAATGTTAATAGAGAAATAAAAAAGTAGGTGAAATTGGGGATGTCGGAGAAACAGTATTCAATGAAAGAAGCGATGCTATTTAGCCAGCGTATTGCACAGTTAAGTAAAGCCTTGTGGAAATCAATTGAGAAAGATTGGCAGCAATGGATAAAGCCTTTTGATTTAAATATTAATGAACATCATATCCTTTGGATCGCATACCATTTAAATGGGGCTTCCATTTCCGATGTGGCAAAGTTTGGGGTCATGCATGTCTCAACAGCGTTTAATTTTTCAAAAAAAGTTAGAAGAAAGAGGATTGCTCCAATTTTCAAAGAAAGAGAATGATAAAAGGAATACTTATATTCAACTCACCCCTGAAGGTGAAGAGATTTTTCTTCGTATAATGGAATCCTATCAGCCAAACGGCAATGCTGCATTCACTGGAGCTTTACCGTTAAGAGACCTATACGGAAAGTTTCCCGATATTATTGAAATGATGGCAATTGTTCGCAATATCTATGGAGATGATTTTATGGAGATCTTTGAGCGTTCCTTCCATAACATCGAAACAGAATTTAACGAAGATGCTGGTAAGCTTAGGAAGTCCGAGAAAACTGAAAAAGAACTACTTTAATATTAAAGGCATTTATGGAACTCTCTAAAAAGAGGTTCGTATAGTCGTTGATTTAAACAAGTTTGAATTACTTCCTTCACGTCAAATTTTGCTGGCAACGAATATAAAAACTCATTGAAAAGCGGATGAAAATTAATAAACCCTTCCGCTTTTTGTTCTTCCATTTTTTTGTTCATTTCCTCACAAAGTTTGTTGAAGGCTTGTACTTCCTGTTCTGATATCCCATTTTCAATGACCAATCTATAGAATTCGAGATTGGGGGCAGATAACATTTTTAATAGCAGCCTTTGATGGTATTCAAGAAGATTCACTCTAGCTTGTAATTCAGCATATTTATCCATACACTTCGACCTCCGAACATTCTTATACATTTCTTATATTCATTATTTACCTTATTAAGTCAGAGGTAAACCTTTTTCTTTAATGGTTTTGTTCCTTGGTAAACACCACCTAGAAAACTTTATTGGCAGCAATTTCAATTTATTTCCTACTTTTCTACCAATCCTTTTAACTATCTTTTTTTGTAAATTTTTGATAATGTATTAACATAAATGAACATCAGGGAGGGAATCGTTGATGATCTCCGTTTTTATTGTCTTGGCCATTTTTATTTTATATTATGTTAACAAAATGACCAATTCCCTTTGTATTCAAAAGGATATCCCAGAGGAACGTCAGCACAAAGTATTTCGCACAATAAATGTACTTGTCACGATATTACTGATTTCATCCTATGTAGAAATACTGTATACATAGGCTTAATTCATGTAGCTTAATATTGTAACCAAAAAATAGAAGCGATGAGAATTTTCTCATCGCTTTTAATTTTGTCTTCAGGTTATAGCCAAGAAGCCCCAATAATTATTAACAGGATGAAAAGAACTACGATTAACGCAAATCCTCCACCGTGGAATCCAGTACCAGACACACAATTCTCCCCTTTCTTAAGTGGTAAGTTGTTGTCTGCATCATTTATTATTTTCCATTAGCAGCAAATCCAAGATGCTCCAACAATAATCAATAGAATGAATAGGACTACAATCAATGCAAATCCTGCTCCGTGTCCACCACTCATCGTAATACCTCCTTTATGATTTTCTACGATATACTATTCAAGCTGTATTCATTTCGACTAGGCTCTTACCTTATTTTCTTATGAAAAAGTCCACCTTTTTCATAATGGGTAATGATCCATTGAGAATCTCCTGCTTAGTCTCTAGGCAGTTGAACAGTATTCATTTTTTCTTACATTGTATCGTATGTACAAATTCCGAAATCGCGATAGGTATATGCCCAAAATTCTGTAAACAAGACAGGAAATATTTTTGCAGTGGTTACCATTTATGTTATAGTATAGTTTGTGGACAAAAACCCACAAGAATTTACTGTTTAGGAGAGGTTCCTCATGAAAAAATGGATGTTAGCCCTTACATTAGCTGGCGGGGTTATTGCCTTAAGCGCATGTAATCAAAGCGGTTCTACTGTGGCAGAAAGCAGTGCTGGAGATGTTACACAGGATGAACTTTATGAAGCAATGAAGGAAAAGGTGGGGGCACAAGCATTACAACAGCTTGTCTATGAAAAAGTCCTTTCCGAGAAATACGAAGTAACGGAGAAAGAATTAGATGCCAAGGTTGCTGAATTAAAAGAACAGCTTGGAGAAAACTTTGAAGCTGCATTAGCACAATACGGCTATGCGGATGAAGATGCCTTTAAAGAAACAATGAAACTCGGCATGATGCAAGAAAAAGCTGCTATGAAGTCCATTAAAGTAACAGATAAAGAAGTAAAGGAATACTACGACAACTATAAGCCTGAAATTAAGGCTCGTCATATTCTTGTTGCGGATGAAAAGACAGCATTAGAAGTGAAATCAAAACTTGATGCTGGAGAGAAATTTGAAGATGTAAGCAATACTTATTCTACGGATGAAGCGGCTAAAGCAGCTGGTGGAGACTTAGGATGGTTTGGTCCGGGAGCGATGGATCCTACTTTTGAAGAGGCAGCATATGCACTTAAAAAGGATGAAATCAGTGCACCTGTTAAAACATCATTTGGTTATCATGTTATTCAATTAACGGACAAAAAAGAGAAGAAATCCTTTGAAGAAATGAAAGACCAAATGGAAAAAGAATTAAAGTCTTCAAAATTAACCACTGAAAAGATTAATGAAATCATGCAAAAAGAAATTAAGGATGCAAAAGTGAAAATCAGCGATAAAGATTTAGAAAACGCTCTTGACCCACAAACTGCACCAGCACAACAATAAAGCAAAAAGAAGGAACTCTGAATAATCGAGTCCCTTCTTTTTTTATTCCGCAGTGACTTTTTCTCCTTCACGTCTTTCTTTTTCTTCTTCTAGACGGGTTAAATATATCTCTCCCTCTTTTTCAATATTTTCCATTTCTAACAAACGTTCTTCTCTGCCTGTTTTGATTGCCATCAACGCACTAATTACAATTCCAACCACGACTGCATATACCCAAATAGGAATAGTCATTTATTATTGCTCCCTTCGTTAGTGGTTGTCCACTTTTTATACAACATATTCGAGTAATAGATAAATATTCTATGAGCTTAAAAAAAATAACCCAATTGGGTTATTTTATTTATGAAAGATTGGCTTATAAAATGAGCGGTTTTCTAAGGCATATACTCTTTCAGTAAATTCTCCAGGTTTCACTCTTTCTAAAGCACGATCGAGCATGTTCATTTTTGCGTCAAGATTATCGATATAGTGAAGAATTTCAGCTTCTTTAATTAACGGCGGCTTCGGACTTCCCCACTCCGCTTTTCCATGGTGGCTTAAAACAAGGTGCTGAAGAATTAAAACTTCCTCACCAACTATTCCTAGCTCCTCAGCGGCTTTGCCGATTTCATTTACCATTATCGTAATGTGACCAAGTAAATTTCCTTCGACTGTATAAACAGTAGAAATGGGACCCGATAACTCCACGACCTTTCCCATATCATGCAAAATCACGCCTGCATAAAGTAAATCCTTATCGAGACTAGGATATAGTGTTGCAATGGATTTGGCCAAATCAAGCATACTTACAACATGATAGACTAGTCCTGATACAAACTCGTGATGATTCTTCGTAGCTGCTGGATATTCTAGAAAAGCCTGCTGGTGCTTTTTCAATAAATGACGGGTAATTCTTTGGATGTTTGGGTTTTTCATGTCAAAAATATATTGTGTCAGTTTACTTGTCATTTCCTCTTGGCTTAATGGAGCCGTAGCTAAAAAATCTTCCAACTTAACTGAATCACTAGGTCCTGTTCTTCGAATCTGGCGAATTTTCAGCTGGCTTTTACCGCGATAGTTATGAGTATCCCCGATAATTTTAACAATTTTTTGTGCAATGAAATTCTTTTCATCCTCTTCATTAGCGTCCCAAAGTTTTGCTTCTATCTCACCGCTTTGATCTTGAAGAATAAGGGTTAAGAATGGCTTTCCATTACTCGCTATCCCTTTTGTGGCGCTTTTGATAAGTAAATACAGATCAACCTGTACGCCAAAATCATAATTTAAAATTCCTTTATTCATCTTGCTCACTCCTTCCCATTAGTACAAGTATAACATTCTCCATTAAATTACTTCGACTGCTCCCTTATGAAGATACAGAACTTTTTCAGGTTGAAAGTATTGAAGTAAATGTGTATGACAAGTAAAGAATAGTATTTGATTATGTTCAAATTTTGTTAATAGCTCCATCACCTTTTTTGTACGGCTTGAGTCAAAATTCACAAAGCTATCATCGATGATGATTGGAAAGTGATACTTTTCATATAGTGTAGTGGCGAGCGCAAGTCTAATAGAAACATATACCTGCTCTGCAGTAGCTTGACTTAACTCATTTGCCTCAAATAAGGTATGATCACTTCTTTCAATCAGAAAGCCAGATCCGGACTGCTGCAGGTGGATACGCTCATATTGTTCCTCAGTAAGAAAAAATAAGTACTCCTCTGCTTTAGCCAGCATTCTAGGCAAATGGACGGTTTTATACTTTTCAACCGTTTTTGATAGGATGTTTTGAGCTAAAGAAAAAACTGACCATTCCTTTGCTGCTTCTTCTAACTCAAACTTTTGCTGTTTATAATGATGAAGGATTTCAGAGTAGGACCCGCCTTCTTCAAGAAGTTGAATCTGGTAGTTAACAGCTGCTTGCTTTTCTTGCAGTTCAATCAATCTAGTGGATAACGTTTCTTTCTCCTCATGATAATCGATTAATAGTCCTTCTACATTATGAATTTGTAAGAGTCTTTCTATCTCTTCTTCCTTTAGAAAGGAATATTGGACCTGTTTACCTATATCTGCAAGCCTATCGATCAGCTTACTCTTTTTTTCTACTTTTTTACCCATCTCATAGTATGCCTCTTCTTCCTCTACATCGGCTTCGTCAAGGAGCTTTTTCTTTTCCGAAATTAGATGGTTCTGCTCCTGCTTCATCTGATTAAGGTCTGCCTCAAGGTCATCAAGCTTTCCTTGCTTTTCTTGAATTTTTATTAATTTTCCATGCTCCTCCTTTAATTTATTCCGCAATAAAAAGGCAATTTTGGAAAAATCACTACCTTCCTCTGCTAGATATTGTCTTGAGTAAAATGTGAGTCTTTTCGTAATGTTTGCCTGTTCCTGATTAATATTTTCCAATCTTGCAAGCAAATGCTTCTTTTCTCTTCCTACTTGTTTATATTGTTCAATTAGCTGAAATGCTTCTAGGAAAAATGTTTGGGCAATATATTCAGGTATATGAAGTTCACTACTCAATTTCATTATTATTTCCTTATTTTCTGCTGCTTCGGTTTCCCATTCCTCAAATTTCCTAATTACTTTCTCATACTGTGTTTGCTGCTGTTCAAGCTTTATTTTTAACAGCTGATACTGCTCTTTCCGAAGATTATCTTGATCCAATTTTTCTTGAATGGCTGAGATATTACTATTTTTATATTCCTCTAATTTTTGTATTAACTTTTTTTCATTTTCTAACAACTGACTTAGAGCCTGATGGATCTTTGATTCATTTTTATGGGCAAGGTTTTTACTAAGAAAAACACCAATTAGTAAGCTTCCTAATACACCACCAACTAACAGTGTCCATTGCTTTGTAAACAAACCATAAAGTGATAGAACTAGTAGTATCGCACCAATTGTTAGAAATTGAATTTGTTTTTGCTTGTTTATCTTTGCAAATGTTTTTTTGTCCTGCTCATGAGTATGTTGATAATACTCTATTTTATCTTGGACTGCCTTTAGTTCGTATTCTAATTTGCTTTTTTCACCTTCCACATGTACTACCTTTTCAAGCTTTGCTCTTTCATAAGCTGGAATCATTTGTGTTTTGGCAATGTGAACTTTTCCTTCCAGCTCCTCAAGAGCACTTTTTTCTTCACGAAATTTCTCTTCAAGGTCCTGCTTTATTTCTAAAAGCTTTTGCTTCTTACCTGCTGTCTGCTCCACCTGATTTTTTATATAAATATTGGTGTTTATCGTTAGGACATCTTCTTCCCTTAGAGGTAAGTGTAGTTTTTCATTTATGTTGGAGATTTTCTCTTCTAAATCTGCTACTTTCAATTCGCACTGTTGTTTTTCTAGCGTCAACTGCTCATAGATGGGAATTTGGTCTAGCGAAGCAAGAAGCTGAGACTCATCAGCAAGCAATTGCTTTTCTGGTTGTATAGAGGCAACTTCTTTTTTTAATTGCGTGATTCTTTCCATTAAACTTGAAATCTGAGCATTATAAGGGTAGATTAGCTGATTTACTTTTTCTAGCCGTTCAACACCTCTAACAGGGAATGAACTTTCCCCTAATAACTTGATTTCAGAGGTGATCCATCTTTCCTCTTTGACAAGTGAATGGATCCTCTGCCACTCATTTAATTTTTCAACCTCGCCTTTTACTTCCTGCAGAGAATTATTTATCCTCTCTACTTCCTTTTGTATACTTTCTTTATCTGAAACTAGAGCTTCGTATTCTTGATTTTTAGCTGCGGCCTTTTTTAGTTCGCCACTAAGTTCGTGAAGGGCTTTTAGTTTTTCATTAACCACAGGCTTTTTTCCACTTGGTTTAAATCGGGCTTCTAATTCCTTTTCGAGTTCTGCCTCTGACTTCTGCAGCCGTTCTGTTCCAAGGGTACCAGTTGAAAATAGAAACTTGCCTAATTCCTCCCCTTTCATTTGGTGGATATTTTGCAGCCCATGTATATTGAATGAAAAAATGGCCTGGAATAACCCTTTATCCATATTTCCAAGTAATTGCTTAAGAAGAGTCTCATCGCCTGTCGTTCCGTCCGCAAGCGTTACCGTAACATCCCCAGAAGCTTTTCCTCTAACCCTCTCAATCGTGGCAATTCCAAGCTCATCAAATAAAATTCTTAGCTTCCCGCCATAATTTGATCCGTTTTTTGGCACATAGCGAAGTTCTGAAGATTGCTTCGTTGGGAACCCAAATAGTATTCCATGAATAAATGCCATAATCGTGGATTTTCCTGCTTCATTTTCACCATAAAACACTTGAAAATCAGATAGGTCTTTAATGACCGTATTATTTAATTGACCAAAGCCGTATATATGTATCTCCTGGATTTTCAGGCTAATCATCTCCCTTCTCTATTGATACAATAATCCGATCAATAGTTTCTCTGCTTTTTTTAATAATTCTTTCTGTTCACCTTCTGTTAAACTTTTTAAGTATTTTCTGCCCATTTGATGTTCGTATAATGGGGATAATGCAGCTTCAGGATTTTGAAAGTCATCAATAGTTGCAAACAACTCAGAAAAAAAATCTGCTTCTTTCATTAAATTTTTTCTATCTAGCTGCTGGTTATCCTCAAGGGATAAATTAACAATCCAAACAAATGATTCTTCATCATTTTCATAATCTACTAGTAATTCTAGAAGGTCAGTATCTAGAACTCTTTTCTCTTGGAAATCATCCAATTGAACATTTTTCAAGTTCATGGTAAGCAGAGTTCCAATACCGGCTTTACGATAACGTTCAATCGTAATTTGACATAATTGAAAGATTTCTTGAAAGCTTTGTGCCGAAGCAGCATGGACAGTAACTTCTTCCCAAACCACATCTGAAGTTGCAACAAATTCCTTTTTTGCCTCTAGTTCATTCAACGTAATACAATAACATCCTTTTACCCCGACTTCCTTCTTATTACGTCCTTGGAGGTTTCCTGGATAAATGATTGGCGGGGTTTCAGATAATATCGTCCGTTTATGGATATGTCCTAAAGCCCAATAATCAAATTCTTTCTCATGAAGGTCCTTGATAGTAAATGGGGCGTAATTATCGTGGTCAGTACCGCCGCCTTCATTTCCATGGAGTATTCCGATATGAAAATCCGCATGCTCTTGTTTTTGATAGTCATCTATTCTTTTATCAAGAATATGACGCTGTAAATAACTAAAGCCGTATAAATGGACTTTTTCTCCACGTTTTGTATGGAATATTTTCATTTCAACATCACTGCTAAAAAAATGTACGTTCGAGGGCATATCTAGGTGTACCCATGAGCCATTTAGATGATCATGGTTTCCATGAATAACATAAACAGGAATACCTTTTTGTGAGAGCTTTTTCATTTCATTCCGGAAACGTGATTGTGCACGTAAGCTTCTGTCTTCACCATCATATAAATCCCCTGCTAAAATAACAAAATCGACGTTGTTATCGATAGCTGCTGCTGTGAGCTTCCCTAAAGCTGTGAAGGTACTTTCTCTCACTCTTGAAAGGATGTTAGCAGGTAAATGCTTTAAGCCAACCATTGGGCTGTCCAAATGCAGGTCAGCAGCGTGTATAAATGATATCTGTTTCATAATCAAGCTCCTTTCAGTGAGTTTTTCTTTATTGTAACATCTCGAAAATGCGAATGCACGTTCTAACTGAAAAGCGGACGCGCCTTGTCCAGGGAAAAATGCAGTTCAATTTTTCCTAGGGGCGACAGGCATAAGACGAGCCGGCGAGAAGGTTGTTCTTTCACCTTCTTGACGGATTGGCTTATGACCCCGAGCCCCTAGGCGCTGTAGCTAGACTATTCTCAAATATTAAAAGGGCTTTGCCTTTTCTTGACAAAGCCCGCACATTTTATTCTTTTTTTGTTAATTGCAAAGCCTTTTTTATATCCTTGAATGAATTTGACTTTCCGTACATTAATACTCCACCGCGGTATACACGGGCACCAAATACGGCTAAGAAAATTATAGTCGAAAGCAGGATCGTAATCCCTAATGCTGTTTCCCAAACTGGAATATTCAGCATACCTACTCGTAAGAACATAATCATTGGGGTGAAGAAAGGTATATAGGATGTAATGACAATAAAAGGCGAATCCGGTTTACCGAGACCAAACATCGCAATCATAAATCCTGCGACAACGAGTAATGTCATTGGAGTAATCATTTGCTGCACATCTTCAATCCTGCTCACCAATGATCCTAGAAAGGCGGCAAGGGTTGCATAAAGGAAATACCCTAGTATAAAGAAGATTACCGCATACGCAATGGTTGATAACGAAATATTACCAAATCCAAATTCGTCAAAAAAACCACCTTCTAATGAAGACATATTCCGTTTAATCGAAAAATAACCTACTGATAAAAGTACTGCAAGCTGAGTTAAGCTTAACAGACCAATACCCAATATTTTTGCAAACATCTGCTGGATTGGTGATACACTGGAAATCAAGATTTCCATCACCCTTGAAGACTTCTCTGTGGCAACTTCCATGGCAATCATACTGGCATACATGATAACAGCAAAATAAATGACAAACAGCAGGACATAAACAAGTCCCCTAGCTTGATTCAATTCCTCTTCCGTTTTTGCATTTTCTTCAAGAGCAATTTTCTCAAAAGAAACTGGTTCATAAAGCTGTTGGAGCTGCTCCGGTGTTAGATTAATTTTCGAAGCCGCAAACATAGTTTTCATTTGCTGAAGTCCTGCCTGAAGATCAGTAAATAATGATGAATCCGCTACACTCATTGCTTTATATGTAGCTTCAGGCAATTCCTCTGCATTATAACGCAGCTGGACAAAACCTGCATATTCCCCTTCTTCCACTGCCTTTTCAGCCTCTTTTTCTGTGCCGTCGAACTCTGTCAGTTGAAGTTTTTTATTTAAAGCACGCATTTGTTCTTTAAGCGGTGCATATAGCTGACCTGTTTCATCTAAAACAGCAACCTTTTCTTTGCCTCCGTCTTTATCAAAAACCTTGATAATACTATTCATGTTGGTTAATGCTAGTGTGATGACTACGGTCAACAATGTTGTAATTAAAAATGACTTTGTTTTTAATTTATTTACATACGTATGAATTAAAATAATCCAAAATTTATTCATAGGAATCACCTACTTTCTCGATAAAAATATCATTTAAAGAAGGCTCTTCAAGGTCAAATTTTCTGATGAATCCTTTGTTTACGATATCTTTAAGTATTTTTTCTGCAATGTATTCTCCCTCGATTTGCAGATGGATTCCCTCTGTTGTCGATTTAGTCTTAAACACTCCTGGATAATCCTTCAGAGAATCCAAAGGAAAATCAGCATGAATAACAAGGTTCTTTTTACCAAAAGCTCGTTTTATTTCTTTTAAAGAACCATGTACAACCTGAGTTCCTTTATGCATAATACAAAGATGCTCACACATCTCCTCTACATGGTGCATTTGGTGGCTTGAAAAAACAATGGTCGTTCCCTGTTCCTTTAAAGAAAGGACAGCCTCTTTTAGCATTTCAACGTTTACAGGATCCAAACCGCTGAATGGCTCGTCGAGAATTAATAATTTTGGTTTATGTATGACCGCTGCAATGAATTGAATTTTCTGTTGGTTCCCTTTTGAAAGTTCTTCTACCTTCTTATTTTCATATTCTGGAACTTTAAATCTCTCCAGCCAATATTTCAATTCAGAAAGTGCTTTACTTTTAGCCATGCCTCTTAATCGCGCAAGGTAGACAATTTGTTCGCTGACCTTTAATTTAGGGTATAAACCTCTTTCTTCAGGCAGATAGCCAACTAAATGGCTGGTTGAATAATTGATAGGCTGCCCGTCCCAGGTAATCCTGCCATCACTAGAATCCAGCAGCCCTAAGATCATTCGAAATGTTGTCGTCTTCCCTGCACCATTTGCTCCTAAAAAGCCAAACATTTCTTTTTCAGGTATTACAATGGATAAATCCTTCACCGCGGTAAAATCACCAAATCGCTTTGTGACATGTTCAAGTTTTAAAACCATACGAATCCCCCTCAGAATTACTACGTATTTCCATATGAAAAGTTTCACCTTTACAATATATCAATAATTATGCGAATATTATAATATTATTGAAAATTAGGAGGATGTAAAATGAAAACTTACAAGTTAACTGCCTTTGAAGCAAATGGGGAAAAAATAGTAGATGAAGCGTTTCAAGCTGATCATGATGAAGCGGCAAAAGAATTAGCTGAAAAACTATTGGCAGAAAAGAATTTACTAGATAAAACACATCGCTGCACATCACCAAGTGGAAAGCTTTTGCTGTTCCATTCGTAGTTTATAGACAGAAAAAAGAAGCAAAGAATGCTTCTTTTTTTCTTGTTATTTTCCAATAAACTTAGGTGCTCTCTTTTCTATAAACGCCCTAATTCCTTCTTGGTGATCAAAAGTTCTACGCATATTTAATTGCCCTTGTTTTTCTAGTTCTAGTATCTTAAGTAATTGCGGCCGGTTACTATCTGCTAATATTTTTTTCGTTTTAATCATTGCCTGAACTGGACGACTCAGCCAATCAGTTAATCTTGCTTCTAACGTTTCTTCTAGATTTCCCTCGGCAACTTCCTGGATCAGCCCTAAATCTAAGGCTTCCTGTGCATTCATCATTTTTCCATCCCAGATAACTTGCTTAGCTTTTATTTCGCCTAATCTCTTTTCTAAAAAGAAGTGGGAACCGCCATCTGGTATTAACCCGATTCCAATAAAATTCATTGCCAGTTTGCTTCTATTGTCAGCTATGATATGGTCAGTAGCCAATGCTAGACTGAACCCAAGCCCTGCTGCAGCACCATTTACAGCGCTAATGGTTAATTTAGGAATACTGTATAAAGTAATGATCAATTCGCTAATACAGTCCATCACTGGAAAGAATTCGCTTTCGTTCAATTCAGACAGCATCGTTTTAATATCTCCGCCTGCGGAGAAGGCTCTGCCACTCCCTGTCAAAACGACAACATCAATATCATCTGAGTCCGAGATTTCTTTAAGTTTGCTCGCAAGTCCCCTTATCATTTCCACATCAAGTGCATTTAATGCCTCCGGTCTATTCATTTCCACCGTTGCGACCCGGCCGTTAACCCTCACCTTTACCTTATCTGTTACAAAATTAATACTCACCCCAAACCCCTCCCATTTACTTTATTCATTTCTATTATAGCTTGAATTGGTACGATAAAAAATAAATTTTCATAATATATGGAATTTTCACTACCTCTATTTACTAAAACTATTTGTTACGGCAAAAAGGGCAAAGAGCAGCCTCTTTGTCCTTTTACAAACTTACTTCCTAAGTACTTCCTTTTGTACCTGCTCTCTTAGAGTCATCTTTAGAAACTTCCCTACAGAGGTCTTCGGAATTTCCTCTAAGAACAAGATTTCATCCGGTAACCACCACTTAGCAAACTGTGGTGTTAAAAATTCAATTAACTCTTCTTTCATCACCTTATCTTTAAATGCATCTTTTAAAACCACACAAGCAACAGGTCTTTCCTGCCATTGTTCGTGCGGGACAGCAACAACTGCCGCTTCAAACACCGATTCATGGGCCATTAAAGCATTTTCCAAATCAACGGAAGAAATCCATTCACCGCCGCTCTTTATTAAATCCTTTGTCCGATCGACAATTTTCACAAACCCTTCCTCATCGATCGTAACCACATCTCCAGTGTGCAGCCAGCCGTCACGGAAGGCATCTAGTGTTCTCTCATCCTTATAATACTCAGAGGCAATCCAGGGCCCCTTGATGCATAATTCTCCCATTTCCTGACCATCCCAAGCTACTTCTCCATCCTTGCCAACAACTTTTATGCTTAAGCCCGGAACAAGAACTCCTTGTTTCGCTCTTATTTCTAGTCTTTCCTCATAATCTAAATTCTCTTGATAGCTTTTTAGGGTGGAAATAACCACCAACGGACTTGTTTCAGTCATTCCATATGCATGTAAGAAAGGCACTTTGTGGCGTTGTTCAAATGCCTTAATCATTCCTTTTGGAGCTGCTGAACCGCCGCAAAGTACTCCTCTTAAACTACTAAGGTCGTAAGAGCCCTCATCAAGTTCTTTTAACAACCCTAGCCAAATGGTTGGAACACCTGCCGTGATGGTAACTTTTTCACTTTCAATTAGTTCTGCAAGTAGTTTCGGAGTAAAATATGGTCCTGGCAGGACTAAGGATGTCCCAAACCATACAGCAGCAAATGGCATTCCCCAAGCATTGGCATGGAACATTGGCACTACTGGCAATGCAATGTCTTTTTCACTGATAGCCGCACTATCGGCAAGCCCTAATGCCATACTATGAAGAAATATCCCTCTATGCGAGTATACGACTCCTTTTGGATTTCCTGTGGTTGCAGAAGTATAACACATACCTGCTGGATCATTTTCTTCGATATCTTCAGGATAGTTAAAATTGGGATTAGCTTCTGCTAACAGATCTTCATAATGGTAAATTGGAGAAAGGGTGGTTTCAGGAAGTTCCTTGTCGTCTGTCATAATCACATAAGCCTTCACGCTTTTTAGCTCTGATGCACATTTTTCAAGTAATGGAATGATGTCTGGGTCTACTAAGAGGACACTATCTTCTGCATGATTAATAATGTAGGAAATATGATGTGGAGAAAGACGAATGTTAATCGTATGAAGAACGGCTCCGATACACGGTATCGCAAAATAGGCCTCTAGATGGCGATGATGGTTCCATGCAAGCGTTCCTACTCTATCGCCTTTTTCTACTCCAAGTTTTTTAAGACTATCTCCTAGTCTTCTAGTTCTTTCACCGATTTGTTTGTACGTAAAACGATGTATACCACTTGCTGTTCTCGAAACTACCTGCTTCTTTGGAAAATACTTTTCTGCTCTTTCAATCATCTGTGTCATTGTTAATGGCGTTTGCATCATTACTAAATCCCCTCCATAACCGAAAGCGTTTTCAATTCATAGTATTCTATGACTGTTTTCCTATAAAATATTCTCCATAATTATGACTTTTCCTCTATTAAGAACAAGATTTCCATAAAAAAATCTCCTGCCTATTAAGCAAGAGATCCTTTTTCAGAGAATATTTCATCTAATATTTTTATTTTTTCTTCTGTGTAAGCTTCAAAGCTTTCATTATATGTTTTTGGATCCTTCGGATTAGCGAACTGGGTGATCTTTCCTGTCTGCAGGTCAATAAATTTACTCGCTGCTCCGCATCCAAGCCCAATTATGGTCTGCTGCTCTTCCATAATCATGATATTATAAATGCTTTCTTGATTTGGAAATGCATAACCGACATTTTCAAGATTACCCAGAATGTTTTTTTGACGGTAGAGATAATAGGGAACATAGCCGTGACTGTCTGTCCACTCAGTTGCTAGATTCATCATTTGTTCTACTTCTTCCCGACCTGCCACTTTGTATTTATCCTTGTTTTTCGTCATTTCTGAGGCACGCTTAAAGGATAATGTATGAACAGTTAAGGATTCCGGCATTAACTTTTCCGTTTCAGCAAGGGAATGTGTAAATTCAGGTATCCCTTCCCCTGGAAGACCAATAATGAGGTCCATGTTTATATTATTCATGCCCATTTCTCTTGCTAAATGATATTTATCGATTGTTTCAGTAACCGTGTGATGGCGCCCAATTGCTTTTAAAGTTTCCTGTGTATAGGATTGAGGATTAATACTAATCCGGTCGATTTTCCATTTCTTTAATACCTCTAACTTTTCAGGAGTAATCGTATCGGGACGACCGGCTTCGACTGTGATCTCACGTATCTTTTCAACCTCTGGGAATGAATCATACATTTCCTCGTAAAGCATATCCATTTCTTCAGCTGTAATACTAGTTGGGGTTCCACCTCCATAGTAAACGGTGGTAATCCTTACACCCTTTTCCTTCAGCCATTCCCCAATTTTCTTTATTTCATAATGCAGCCCGCCTAAGAACGAATCAACTGATCCTTGTCGACCATTTATTGCATATGCCGGGAATGTGCAGTAGGCACATTTTGTCGGACAAAAAGGAATACCAATATAAATGCTAACTTCCTTTTGAAGTGAATAGAGATCCGGAACAATGGCTAGTTGTCTGTCGACGATTTGCTGCATGAGATTTATCTTTTCGTCTGAAATAAGGTAATCATCTTTTAATTGCTGGTGAGCAATTTCTAGAGGAATTCCCTCTTGAACTTTACGGTGTAATAGCTTTGTGGGTCTGATTCCGGTTAAGATTCCCCACTTTTGGGTAATTCCTGTCCAATTCTGTAAAAGGACTAAATAAACATGAGCAACTGCATTTTTTATCTGCTTAAATTTTTCCTTTTCTGAATGTGACTGAAGGAATTCTTTTTCGTAGCTTTCCGTAATAGAATTTCCTGCTTGATCTATCATATCAGCAGATACCTTAATAGAGTCGTTTTCAGCTAAAGTAAAAATTATTATTAAATCAGCAGCTTCATCTTTAACTTTCAAAATCTCTGTTTCTTCAAAAAATAAATTTCCGATTAGCTGCAGCATCCGATTAAATCGTTCATCTTCTAAACCAATAATACTAATTCGCATAAAAATCACCTTTTTTATAGAAAAGCGGAAGCGCCTTGTCCAGGGGCGACAGGCATAAGACGAGCCGGCGAGAAGGTTGTTCTTTAACCTTCTTGACGGATTGGCTTATGACCCAGAGCCCCTAGGCGCTGCAGCTAGACATTATTGAAAAACTCCTTTAAGTTTACATAATCAATAATATAAGGTCAATATAATGGAAATCATTCACAACTGTAAAAAGACATCACCGTGCGTTCCGATGATGTCTGCTAAATTAATTTTTAATAATATTCATTTTCCTTAAAAACTCAATTGGCTGCTGCTTTCTAAAGTGTTCTTTAACCATATATGCAACTCCGTGCTCATTTTTTGATCTGGTTACCCAGTTAGCTGCTCTTTTCACCTCAAATTCGGCGTTCCACATAGCCACGCCTAATCCAGCAGCCTCAATGGCTGGAATATCATCTAATCCTTCTCCAATGACAACCATTTCTTTTAACTGAATCCCAAGATGACTCCCAAGGAAGGCAAGACCACTTAACTTTGAAACACCCGCAGGGACAATATCTAATCGCAAGGTGTCAAGTTGTATCGTCTCAATTTCTGTAAACATCTTTTCGATTGCCTTTTTTGCATCCTGAAGATCACTTTCCTCTTCAAAATAAACCTCTATTTTCGGTGGAGTAACCGGTTGATCATGTAAGTATTCACTAAGAGATGAAACAAATTGCTGTGAATAAAATACTGGATCTCCTGATGTAAACACAGTTTTAGCTAACAAATTATTGTTTAACTTCAACCTATTTGCTAACGAATATTGTTCATGTACCAGCCTAATTTGACAAGGCATCCCCTCTAGGAAACGGACTGTATCATAGGTGATATTTTCGTGTATTCTTTGGACAAGATTTTGTTTATCTTGAATGTTTGCAATATAGGCACCTTGATGAGTGATTAGCGGGTTCTTTATTTTTAATGCCCTTGCCACCTTCTTGGCTGAGGGAAAACTCCTAGATGTCATTAGCGTTACATAAATTCCCTTTTGCTGAACATACTCAATGGCTTCCTTTGTTGACTTATGGATTTTTCCATTGCTCTGTAAGAGAGTTCCATCAATATTTAATGCAAGCAAACGATAAATCATTATGCTGCCCCCTGTTCTTGGTGAAGTTACCCTTATAACACTTTTATGATTTTTCACCCAAAGATAGAACAAGGGCTGATTAGAAAAGAAAAAACTTCCGAAATAATCGGAAGCTTTTTCACCCTATTATAAATTTCCGTAAAGTTCCTCAAGCGGCTTCATAATAACTTGGTTTAACTCACCAATAATCATGCTCATCCGCTGTTCAGCCTGCATAAGTCGAGATATTTTTTCATTTTGCTGGACAAGAGCTACCGTTGATTGAGCGTGCTGGACCTCTTGTTCTGATATTTCCTGCCCCATCATTTGTTTTTGTTGTAAATTCATTTGAATTTGGCGGAAGTTATCAAACATATTTTTTGCTGTTGGATCAGCATTTACTTCATTATACATTTGCTGTAAGTGTTTGTATTCATCACTTTGACGAATCGCTTTTTCTAAAGCATAAGCTGCATCGTATAAATTAACGGACATTGATTCCACTCCTCTTAAGAAAATAATCCTAATAACTATAACAAACTATGTTTGTAAATGCGAGGATGTTCAACTAGGCTGCAATTATGTATCACCATCTATTGGGCGGTAACATACGATACTATATCAAAGAATGCCTATTTAAAAACATATTCGCCGTTAAATGAGGAGTGACTATGCCCTTAATCACAATTGTTCCTATGAAATCAGTTAACAGGACAGAGCATTTTGTTCAGATGTCCTCAAAACTTTTTATACAGTTACAGCTTGAAACAAATGAAATCAAGATTTCTATAGGAAAGAAAATGGTGAAAGTAAAAATAAGAACGGTTGAGATGTCTCCTAACGAGATTCATTTCCCTGAAAATCTATTTCAACTTTTTTGTTTACCGATTCAACTTTACAAATTTCAATCCATTTATAAAGAAGAAATCCATTCACTGTATTTGGGTCCAGTCATTGGACTGGTAACGGACTTTAAGAATAATGGAAATGAAGAACCCTATTTCCGTTCAATCCATAGCTTTTGTGAAGAACTTCATCATGGTTTAACGGAGAATGGCGGTTTCTTATATGTATTTTCATATCCAGAATTTTCGGTTCAGGGTTATTATTTCGATGATGGGAAATGGAAGTCTGCAGTACTCCCTCTTCCTGATGTCATTTATAATCGTATTCATTCTCGAAAAATTGAATTTGGAAAGGAATATCATTTATTTCGTCAAAGGCTTACGGAGTTAAGCATTCCTATTTTTAATGATCGCTTTCTTTCAAAATGGGAGGTTCATGAGCACATAATCCATGAAAATCATCTTCATTCCTATATACCTGAGACTAATCTGTTCACTAAGGAACACTTAGCTGCATTTGCAAATAAGTATGAGACTGTTTTTATTAAACCTGTACATGGAAGTCAAGGGAGAAACATATTCAAACTAAAAAAAGAGAATACCCATTTGATATTGGACTCCTCAGTTAAATTGCACCCAGCAAATAAGCAAATCCTATTATCCTTTGAAGAGATATATCAGCATATTAAACCATTATTGAACAACAGAATCTACATTATTCAGCAGGGAATCCCCCTTCTTACCTATCAAAATAGAGGGATGGACTTTAGAGTATTGTGTCATAAGAATCAACAAAACACCTGGAAGGCTACCTCGCTGGTTGCCCGAATATCAGCAGAGGATGAGTTTGTTTCCAATCTTGCCAGAGGCGGAGAAATATTGACTCCCATAAATGCATTAAAAGATAGCATGAGTATAAATGATGCAAAGGTGTTAATCACAGAAATGAAAGAATTAGCCATTGAAACAGCAATAATTATTGAAAGGAAGTCGTCTGGAATTACTGGAGAACTTGGAATCGATATTGGTATTGACCAAGAAGGCAACCCCTGGCTAATTGAAGTCAATTCAAAGCCATCGAAAAACTTTGAAGATGGTCAAATGAAAATAAGACCATCTGCCAAAGCAATTATTCAGTTTTGCACCATGCTAGCTTTGGATACAACCTCAGAAATGGAGGATTTATAGATGAGTACTACCTTTGGAATTATGACCTTAAATTTAGAAAGTGAAGCAGCCTATATAAACGAAATTGCTGCCCGCGGTCATTCCTGCGGCATGGAATGTTACCATTTTCTTCCTTCTGCTATTAATCCTCGTACCACACTGGTTTTAGGGAGAAGATTTGATACAGTAAAACAATGTTGGGTAGAAGATGAATTTCCCATCCCTTCTATCATCTATGACCGTTGTTTTTACGGTGATGACGAACATTCAAAGCAATGTATCCCTATTGTGTCCTGGTTAAAAAGCAAAGAGGATATTACTTTTTTAGGATTTGGGCTTCCTAATAAATTAGAATTATATGATACCTTACGCAATTCTCGATTATTTCCTTATTTGCCTCACTCACAGCCTATTAAAGATTGCTCGCAAGTAGGAAACGCCTTACAAAAACAGAGAAAAATCATTATTAAACCAATAAATGGTTCTCAAGGTTATGGTATCTATTATTTAAAGAAAAACGATAAAACCATCCATGTCAAAACCGAAAAAAACAAGAAAATTATCTCGAGGATTTTTCCTAATGAGAAAAAGTTATTTCAATGGCTCCAACCCTTAATAAACTTCCGGCCATACCTTCTTCAGCCCTATCTTGAATTATCTAATGCTGCTTCACAGCCATTTGATATTAGAATTTTACTTCAAAAAGATGAACAAGGGTTCTGGGTTGAACGCGGAAAGGCTATTCGCCAAGGAAATACTGGAGGGATTATTTCAAATTTAAGTGCTGGAGGCTCAGCTGTTGACTTTCGTGACTGGTCTTCTACCCTCCCTTTAGCCAGCAAAGATTATATTTTATCAGAATTAAATTTTATAACTCAAAACCTTCCACATGTACTCGAAAGTGAAATTCTTCCGTTATTTGAAATTGGTATTGATATTGGAATGGCAAAGGATGGCGCCCTTTGGATTCTCGATGTAAATTCAAAGCCTGGAAGAAAGGTAGTCTTACAAACACAGCCAGATTTAAAAGAAACCTTATTCCTATCCCCTCTTCTTTATGGGAAACACCTATCACAGTCAGATCATAAAGAAAGGAAGAGCTACTATGAGAAAACGTTATACCATTGAGATTGCTGAAAACAGCCATTTAGTTGTTTACTGTCCTCAAGAGCTCTTAAAAGATAATGTAATAAATAAAATTGCCTTTGGGTGTAAAGCAATTGATGCTGACTTCAGACCTCACCCAAAAGAAAATAATGGAATTGTGATAAGCAAAGAGATTCAAAAACTCTTACTTTTTCCTGATTTTGCAATAAAATTGCATGTATTTATCGAACAGCAAGTTCTCAATATTGGACCACTCGTTGGAATATTTACAGCAGGCTTCACCCCATTCCCTCACCGGCCGATTGGAAATAGAACTAACTTTTTCTCCAAACTGTTATCGGTGAAAGCCAATGTTGGAGCGATACCATTTGTTTTTGGAGAACGGCATATTAACTGGGAAATGGGGACAATTAGTGGTTATTTTTATCATGAAAACGATTGGCAAAGTATGGAGGTGCCCTTTCCTCATGTTATATATGATCGGATTCCAAACCGGAAAAGTGAAAGAAATCCCAAATTAGTAAAGGTAAAGGAAACCTTGCAAAAGGACTATCTGATTCCTTGGTATAACCCAGGTTTTTTTAGTAAGTTAGATATATATGAAAGATTACAGCAGGACAAATCAGTGGCTGCCTATCTTCCAGAAACCCATCCATTTACTTCCTTTTCAGTGATTGAAGACATGCTTTCTAAATATGGTCATATCTATCTAAAACCAATAAATGGAAGTCTTGGTTTAGGTGTCCATCAAATCCTCTATGATAAAATCCAGGATGAATATTATTGCCGCTATCAAGATCATGAAGGTTCGAACCGCCTGCGAAAGTTTTCTTCCTTAGAAGGCTTGTTTCAAACTGTTTTCACGAATTGTAGTTTAGATAAAATGCTTGTTCAGCAAGGAATTCACCTCCTCAGACAAGAGCAGCGCCCCATTGATTTTCGCATACACAGTAATAAAGACGATGCTGGTGTATGGCATGTTACAGCATTGGCTGCAAAATTAGCTGGCCTAGGCAGCGTAACTACCCATGCCCGGAGCGGAGGAGAAATCAAAACACTGTCAGAACTTTTTAAACAGGAAGAATGTCAACTTTATACAGAAAAGCTTGTTCATGCTGCCCTTTTGTTAAGTAACAGCCTCTCTAACAACATGGAAGGCATTATTGGCGAAGTTGGATTTGATTTAGGTATTGATAAACATGGTGATGTTTGGTTATTTGAAGCAAATTCCAAACCAGGCAGATCCATTTTCAGCCACCCAGAACTAAAGGAATTCGATAAACTCACGTGCAAGCTATCACTGGCTTTTGCAGTTTTTTTAACGGAACAAACCATTTTGCATCCTGAGGATGATATCAAATGGTAGCAATGATTCCATGGAGTAAAAAACTGAAGCCTGTCATTGGAATTTTGACTGCAAAGAAAAAGGATGGAACAATTGGTGGGAATGGCTCCCTATTTATTGAACTGCAAAAGAAGCTTATTTCACTTAATGGAATAAGCTTTATCTTTACACTTGACGGGGTTCATGATGATTCAATAGATGGGTTCACATTTATCCCAGAGAAGAATGAATGGGAAAAGATTAATTCCCCCTACCCGGACCTTGTATATAACCGCATACCCTTTCGAAAGTCAGAAGAAGAAATAAAAAATAGTACGTTTTTTTCTGACTTAAAGGATAAAAAAATACCTTTTTTTAATCCAGGCTTTATTGATAAATATGAACTATATCAGCTCTTTAATGACCACCCCATTCTTCATTCTTATCTGCCTTCTACCATCCCGGCCATTGAAAAACAAAAACTAAGGTCCTTCCTAGCTCAATTTCAATCTATTTATTTAAAACCTGCACAATCTGCAAGGGGAAATGGGATTTTTAGATTAGAACTAGATACAGAGAAAAAGCTCATTTTAAATGGAATAAGTAAGAGCAATGAATACATTACTTTTGATCATTTTTGGAGCGATTGGGAAAACATACTTAGGGAAAAAAACTACTTGGCACAAGAGGAAATAAAGACTAAAACGTATGATGGTAAACGGTTCGATTTACGCATTCTCGCTCATGCTGTAAATGACAACTATATTGTTACAGGAGTAGGAATAAGACAATCCCAAAAGCAGGATATAACCACTCATATTCCTTCAGGTGGAAAGCTTTTACCCTATGATCTATTCCAAACGAAGGAGCAAGACTTTTTTATTGAAAATGTTGTTGAACAAATCGGGATGGCACTCTCACAGAAGTTTGGCTTTTTTGGGGAGTTTTCCATAGATGTCGGCATTAGTGAAACTGGACACTATTATATTTACGAAGTCAACTCAAAACCAATGAGTTTTGATGAGAAAGAAATAGAAGTTAAGAAAATTGAATATCTCTGTCAGTTGTTCCTGCAGCTTACTGTTCATAACAACTAACTGAAAAATTTACTGGAATGTATTCATTAATTCCCTTAAGCTAGAGGTAACTACTAGTATTTAGAGGGAGATGTTAATAATGTTGACACATTTTCAATATAAGCCTTTATTTGAGAATAAGAATATTCCTGGATGGAATTTTTCCTTTTACTATAAAAAACAAAGATATTCAGGTATTTATCATCAAACGGGAAAAATTGAATGGACAGCCAATACTCCCGAACGAGATGACATTGACGCACTAACCAGCCAAATCCACGAGTTAATGCTCTTCCATGTTTATGAATAATGAATGAGTGAATGAAATACTACCCTTTCCGTAAACTAAAGAAAAAACTAGGAAAGGAAATGATTGCTGTGGAAGAAGGAAAAAAAGACTTGCAGTATGAAGGAAAAGACAAAGCTTACCTAGATATTGACAGAATAATTAACGAAGGATTGTCGGGAGGTTCCGTCCATTCTCGCCATGATACTACCAATATTGAAGAAGCCCGTAATCTTACCGAAGAAGAACCGCCTTTACAATCAACCGAATAATTTAAAAAGGCTAGCTCGTAGAAATGATCACGAGTTAGCCTTTTTTTATGATTGCCAAAATAATGCTATAATTAGTGTATTATTCTTAAAATTATCATATTGGAGAAGTTGATCTTGTTAAAAAAAATCATGTCCTTATACGAAAATTCAATACTGTCTTCTGTGCAGCCAACCTACACATCTGACCAATATTACATATTTTATGACAAAACTGAAAAGAACTGGCTTTCAATCCCGAAGTCAAATTTAACAGAAAATGAGCTAAACCTTCTAAAAGTTCTATATGAACAAGTGAAAATGTTTTCCGTGCCGCCGAGCTCACTTTCTAGAAAATGGCATGATTTTTTGCTATTAAATGGATCAATTCCTGCTCTAAGTAGTGAAAGTAATTTTCGTTTCATCCAGTTCCAAATAAAAGGTCATGGGGTAGACCCTACAGAAATTGAGTCCGCCATTAAAGGTTTTTTTTCTGATGAAGTACAAATTATTTGGGAAGATGACCATTATGGGATAGTTATTGAAGAAAGAAGACAATTTTCCCTCACCGAAAGTGAGTTAACTTCCATAGCTGATACATTAGAAAGTGACTTTTATGTAAAAGTTTCCTTTTATATTGGCAAACTCTACTCTGCTTCAAGTCAATTGCGAAACCATTTTCATCAAGAAAAGGAGTATTTTGAATTTGCTAAGAAAAATCTAACAAGCACAAATATTATTACCTTTGAAAAGATATTTCCAGCTTTTGTTGCATTTAATCTGCCTGATGACATTAAAGATAAAGTTAATTCGGAACTTTCTTCGGTTTTTTTAGAGGATCCTGAGTTATATACAACCATAAAAGTGTTCTTAGAGAATAATTTAAATGCCAGCTTAACAGCTAAAAAATTATTTATTCATCGCAATACACTTCAATACCGAATTGATAAATTTATAGATAAGACCGGAGTACAATTAAAAGACTTTTATGGAGCTTTTACCGTCTTTTTAGCCTGTCTGCTTTTTGAACAAAACAAATAGAAAAGCGGAAGCGCCTTGAACAGGGAAAAAAGAAGTTCATTTTTTCCTCGGGGCGACAGGCATAAGACGAGCCGTCGAGAAGGTTGTTCTTTAACCTTCTTGACGGATTGGCTTATGACCACGAGCACCTAGGCGCTGCAGCTAGACACAATGCACAAAATTCATTTTAGGAACTTTGTGCATTGTGTCCATATTGTTTGTAAACCTTTTCATGTAAACTGAGATTAATCAAAACAGGGAGGGTTTACACAATGGCTGAATTAAAATTAGATCATATTTATAAAATTTACGATAATAAAGTTACAGCGGTTACAGACTTTAATCTACATATTCAAGATAAGGAGTTTATCGTATTTGTCGGTCCTTCCGGCTGCGGTAAATCAACAACGTTACGTATGGTTGCTGGTCTTGAAGAAATTTCAAAAGGTGACTTTTATATTGACGGAAAAAGAGTGAATGATGTAGCTCCTAAAGATCGTGATATCGCAATGGTATTCCAAAACTATGCACTATATCCGCATATGACGGTTTATGATAATATGGCTTTCGGTTTAAAACTTCGTAAGTTTCCGAAGGATGAAATTGATCGTCGTGTAAATGAAGCTGCAAAAATCCTAGGATTAGAAGCTTACTTAAAGAGAAAGCCAAAAGCATTATCAGGTGGTCAACGTCAGCGTGTTGCATTAGGACGTGCGATTGTCCGTGATGCAAAGGTATTCTTAATGGACGAACCTCTTTCAAACCTTGATGCAAAACTTCGTGTAGCCATGCGTGCTGAAATCGCGAAGCTTCACCGTCGTTTAAACACAACTACTATTTATGTAACACATGACCAAACAGAAGCAATGACAATGGCTTCAAGACTTGTAGTTATGAAGGATGGTCTTATTCAACAAGTGGGAACACCAAAAGAAGTATATGAAAAGCCTGAAAACGTATTTGTTGGCGGCTTTATCGGTTCTCCTGCAATGAACTTCTTCAATGGTAAACTTGAAGATGGCAAGTTTGTAGCTGGCAAAACTTCTATCGCAGTTCCTGAAGGTAAAATGAAAGTACTTCGTGAGCAAGGATATGTAGGAAAAGAAATTATCCTTGGTGTTCGTCCAGAAGATATCCATGATGAGCCAGTATTTATCGAAGCATCTGCTGGTACAAAAGTTACTACTACTGTGGATGTTGCTGAGTTAACTGGTGCGGAATTAATGGTGTACTCTAGTATTGATGGACAGGACTTCGTTGCCCGTCTTGATTCAAGAGCTGACATTCACCCAGGCGATTCATTAGAATTAGCATTTGATTTAAATAAGGGTCATTTCTTTGACGTAGAAACTGAGTCCCGCATCCGCGTGGCTAACGAGTAGAATAAATGAAAAAGGTCCCGTAATTGCGGGACCTTTTTCATTTATTCTTTAATAAAAATTACTTCATCCTTTTGACAGGATAGACACTGATATAAGTGCGGGCATTTTCCCCCTGAGTTCGTGTCCGGATAACCGTCTTCCATCTTCATTAGATCAATTTCCATATATGGACTGTAATCATCATAGAAGTCCATTAACCTGCCGCTATCTAACATTTGTTCCCCGCAATGTGTGCATAATAGCGTTACTTCACGTAAACCGTTGCATATTGGGCATATCGCCATTCCCATTCACCCTCTAAGTTATTGTATATGATTAGTTTGCGTTACTATTACGGCACTATGTAACGGAATAAATTACCAGTAAAATTCATCGAATAAGTTGTCCATTTTTAATCATAATAATATTACAAAGCAAGCAACAACCCAGCTACACAAAAGAAAGTATGAAGCATCTCCAACATCTAATAACTTTTAAGATGGGTTAGGCCAAGGTGGCAATGGTTTATTTTAACCATATGGTTCAATTCCATACTGACCCCAAAATTATTAAGAGGAGTGTTATTCAACTATGGCTAGTAACAACAACTCTAATCAACTTTTAGTACCTGGAGTGGAGCAAGCACTTCAACAAATGAAGTATGAAATTGCAACAGAATTTGGAGTAAATCTTGGTGCCGATACTACTTCTCGTGCAAACGGTTCTGTCGGTGGAGAAATCACTAAGCGTCTTGTAGCAATGGCAGAGCAACAACTTGGCGGATTCCAACGCTAATCTTTAAGTAAACACAGTAATAAATAAATATTATGGCTTAAGCCCCCTCCATCATCGGAGGGGGCTTTCAATGGTCTAAATCATCTTCTCAGGTTTAACCCATTCATCGAATTGCTGCGAGGTAACATATCCTGTTTTGACAGCAGCATCCCTTAACGTGCTATTTTCCTTATAAGCTAGCTTGGCAATCTCAGCGGCTTTTTCATAACCAATATAAGGATTTAACGCAGTAACTAGCATTAATGATCGCTCCACATGTTTTTTAACCACCTCTTCATTTACTTCAATACCCCTCGCACATTTTTCATTAAAGGAACGAATGCTGTCACTTAAGAGAGAGATCGATTGAATGAGATTGTAAATAATGACCGGCTTATAAACATTTAACTCGAAATTCCCCTGGCTTGCCGCAAAGCCAATGGTCGCATCATTTCCGAAAACCTGGCAGGCAACCATACTTAACGCTTCACTTTGCGTAGGATTTACCTTTCCAGGCATAATGGAACTTCCCGGCTCATTAGCCGGTATCGTTAACTCGCCAATCCCGCTCCGAGGTCCGCTTGCCAGCCATCTGACATCATTAGCAATTTTCATTAAATCTGCTGCCAGTGCCTTTAGGGCACCGTGCACATAGACGATTTCATCATGACTCGTTAACGCGTGAAATTTATTCGGAGAAGCCTGAAAGGAGTAACCCGTCAATGTTGAAAGCTGTTCGGCCATTTTATCCCCAAATTTAGGATGAGCGTTTATGCCCGTACCAACTGCGGTGCCGCCAATAGCAAGGTTCAATAAATAACGACTTGAATCAGCAGCCATCTTTTCAGCCTTTTCGAGCATGAATCTCCAGCCGCTTATTTCTTGACCAAAAGTCAGTGGAGTAGCATCCTGCAAATGAGTTCGGCCAATCTTCACCACATGCATAAATGCCTTTTCCTTTTCTAAAAAGGTGTCTTTTAGCTCATCCATAGCAGGAAGTAAATTTTCCGTTAACTTTATGTACGCAGCGATATGCATAGCGGTCGGAAATGTATCATTTGAACTCTGCGACATATTGACGTCATCATTTGGATGAATCCGTTCTTTATTTCCTTTGCTCATTAATAAATCATTGGCCCGATTTGCAATGACCTCATTCACATTCATATTGGTTTGAGTGCCGCTTCCTGTTTGCCAGACTGCAAGTGGAAAATGGCTGTTATATTTTCCAGAAAGGATTGAGTCGCAAACCATAACAATTGCCTTCATTTTACTTTCAGCTAATTCTCCTAGTTGATGATTGACAATAGCACCAGCTTTTTTAATTAAGGTTAACGCATATACCACTTCGATCGGCATTTTTTCGATGCCAATATTGAAGTTGTTCAAGCTCCTCTGTGTTTGTGCACCCCAAAATTTATCACCCGGAACCTGAACCTCACCAAGTGTATCTCTTTCAATTCTAACGTTTTCCATAAATGCTCTCACCTCACTATCATATATATTCCCAATAAATAGAAAAAAACTACAGACATTTGTCTGCAGTTTAATGTTTAACAACAATATAACCTATATAGTACGAAAGAATTAAGAGACTGCCAATAATATTAACAATTGAATAATCTGCCATCTAATCCACCCCTTTTTTATGGAAAAGCTTAAACACATTTAAAATATCATAATAAAGGAGTTTTATATGTGATAAAAATAACAGGTCATCAGTAAATTTATGAAGTTTCTGTGAACATTTACCCAGCCAACTCAGCACTGCCTTTTTGAAGTTCATACAATTGATAATACTTTCCGTTTACTACCATCAATTCTTCATGTGTGCCGCGCTCGACAATCTTCCCGCGGTCTAGAACAAGAATTTGGTCAGCGTTCCGAATAGTGGATAACCTGTGCGCAATAATAAAAGTGGTTCTTCCTTTTTTCAAGACGTCCATAGCCTCTTGAATAATGGCTTCAGTTTCTGTATCAATACTCGATGTGGCTTCATCTAGAATTAAGATTGCCGGATTAAATGCTAGTGCTCTAGCAAAGGAAATTAACTGGCGCTGCCCACTAGATAGGGTACTTCCTTTTTCGATTACAGGTTCATCATATCCATTTTCCAAGTTTTTAAAGACTTTATCTGCCCCAACATCCTTTAAAGCCATTTCCACCATTTCCCTTGTTATGGATGGCTCGTTAAGGCTGACATTTGAGGCAATCGTGCCAGTAAACAAGTATGGATCCTGTAACACAATTCCCATATGATTTCGAATCGTCTGACGTGGAATGCTGACAATATCCTTGCCATCAATAAGGATTTTACCCTTTTGACTATCATAGAAACGGAAGAGCAGATTCATAATCGAGCTCTTTCCAGATCCGGTGTGTCCAACAAGTGCGACCGTCTGTCCCTGCTTAGCTTCAAAGTGAATATCTTTAAGCACATACTCACCCTCTTTGTATCCAAACGACACATGATCAAATTGTACATTGCCCTGAAATCTTTCGATTCGGTCTGCACTTACATTCTCTCCTTGTTCATCCATTAGCTTGAACACTCTTTCACCTGCAACGAGGGCCGTTTCCAAATTGGCTAATTGATTGACAATTCCCTGTACAGGCTGAAAAAGACGATTAATGTAATCAACAAAAGCATAGAGTACACCGAGAGAAATAACAGAAGCGGGATTTAACGACTGACCCCCAAAGTACCAAATGAAAGCTACAAATACGAGATTTCTAAGAACCCCCACTAAATTATGGGAAGTTAAAGCATTTAAGCTTAATAATTTATTTTGATAAGCAAAATGCTCTGTATTAAGCTTTTCAAATTCCTTTACAGTCTCTTTTTCCCTTCGAAAGGCTTGAATAATACTCATACCGCCGATTGATTCATTAATAGTCGCATTGATATCAGATATTCGAGAGCGGATAACGTGATTGTATTTTGAAGCAAACTTTCGATATAATAACATCCATCCATAAAGGATTGGCAAAAGTAATAAACAAATGGCAGCCAGCTTCACATCTAAGATAAATAAGGCCGCATATATTCCTGTGATATAAATAGCACTGGTGAAAAATTGGGCTAATACAGTCACATATAATTCACGTATTGCTTCTGTATCATTCGTAATCCTAGCAACCACTTTTCCAGCCGGAAGATTGTCAAAGTATTGGATTGGAAGCCGTTGGATTTGGCCGTATACATCCTCCCGCATTTTTTGAATGATCCGATTTGCTGACTTCTGCAGCAGGAACCGCTGTCCATATTGGAAAATAGCAGATATCACTAAAAGACAGAAATAGATAATCAGCAGTTTAATAATCCCTGGAATCTCCAGTTGATAGAACGCCATTAACTCCCTATTGGTAAGTTCCTTTGCGTTATATTCAACCTTCTTTGTTCCTTTTTGAAGTGTTACGATCCCATTTTCAAATGTTCTTTTCCCATCGAATTCAAGCTTTTCTTCCACAATGACAAACTTTGCTCCAATCTGCAAAATTCTAATTTCTTTCCCCTTTTCTTCACCATCGGAGAAGTTCTTTTCTTTCTTATAAAATTGCTCGTTATATTCTGCTGTGTTTTTCCCCTCATTGCTTTCATACCAAACGGACTCGATGCCTAAAATGTGTTCATCAATAATATTTTTAGCAATGAATGGACCTGCCAAATCAGTCGCTACGGAAATGCTCAGCATGAATAATGCAGCAATAATGATTTTTTTGTAGTTTAAGGCATACTGGGCTAATCGCCGTCCTGTACTCATGCCGTCACCTCCTCTTCAAAGTTATTTTCCACTTGTTGACGTAAATATTGTTCTTTATACCAGCCATCCGTAGATAGCAGCTGTTCATGAGTTCCCTTTTCAATGATCTTACCATCATCAAGAACAAGGATTTGGTCTGCATGTTGAACGGCGGACATTCGGTGTGTCGTGATAATGGTTGTTTTGTCTTTTCGTATTTCACGAATATTTCCAATGATTTTCTTTTCTGTCTTTGCATCAACTGCTGATAAAGAATCATCAAGAATAAGGATTTCAGGATTTCTTATTAGCGCACGTGCGATTGAAATTCTTTGCTTTTGACCGCCAGAAAGTGCGACTCCTTTTTCACCAACAAGTGTTTCTAACCCTTCTGGGAGCATTTCTAAATCCTTTCTTAGTGCAGATAAGTCGATAGTTTTCTCCAATTCTTCTTCGGTTGCTTGACTGTTCCCAAAAAGAATATTTTCTTTTACACTTTTTGAAAAAAGGACATGGTCCTGAGGTACATAACCAATCCATTTACGAACTTGATGCAGTGTCTGCTCTTTAAGCGGAACACCTGAGATGGAAAGGTCTCCACTTCCAAGAGGATATTGTCTTAACAACTGTTTAATAAATGTTGTTTTTCCACTTCCTGTTTTCCCAACAATACCTAATGTCTGCCCCTGGAGTAATTGTACAGAAATATTCGTTAAATTATCCTCCTTAGATGAAGGATATCGAAACGTTACCTTTTCAAAATCAATCCGCTCTGGATTTTCTACTTTAATAGGCTGAGCAGGATTCTCCACGGTCTCCTGAAAGGAAAGAGTTTCATTTACCCGATCTAAGGATGCATTTCCCCGCTGCATGATATTAATTAATTCGCCAATCGCGAACATCGGCCAAATTAGCATCCCTAAATAGACATTGAAGGCAACAAGGTCACCTAAGGTTATCGCCTGATTAAAGACTAAATAAGCACCATAACCAAGACCAATCATATAGCTTAATCCGACCAGTATTTTTACTGTTGGATCAAATAATGAGTCTATCCTTGCAACCTTGATATTTTTTTCAAAGACATCCTCTGTTAATTGGTGGAACCTTCTGCCATCTGCCTCTTCCTGAACGTAGGCACGGATAACTCTAACACCTGCAACAGATTCCAAAACGCGGTCATTTAACTCCCCGAACGCATCCTGTGCTTCCATAAAGCGCTTATGAATTCTATTCCCGTAAATTTGCATGATATAAGCCATAATCGGAAGAGGCAGGATTGCTGCAATCGTTAGCTTCCAGCTAATTAATAGTCCCATGGTAATGATTAGCGTAAGCATCCAGACGCTTGAATCGACTAGCGTCAATATCCCAAAGCCTGCGGTAATAGATATTGCCTTTAGGTCATTTGTTGCTCTCGCCATTAAATCGCCCGTTCGATTTTTTTCATAAAAGGTTGGAGACATTTTTAATAAATGTTTCATAAACCTCGATCTTAGCTTTCTTTCTACAAGAAAGGCACCTCCGAATAATTTATACATCCAAATGTAGGTTATTCCATATGAAAAAACCATTATTAAGAAAAGAGAACCCACATATTTTCCTATTTTCCCATTACTCATTTCGCCAACCTGAATATCATCAATGGCCATACCAATTAATTTAGGCGGTACTACATCTAAGATTCCAACTAGAATTAATAAGGAAATGGCAATGACATAACGCTTCCAATATTCTTTAAAAAACCAACTCAATTTCTTTAAAACCGAAAACATACTGTTCCCCCCTATGCAAAAGAAAAAGACATACCGCAATAGTGCAGTATGCCTCAAAACTAAAAAAAGAGACAAAAAAAACACACGTTACGTACGAAAAGAACGCAACCTGTGTTTTGATTATCATCTAATTAAAATACGGACTTATTAAAAAGAGATCATAATGGAGCAGGTTACATTCAAGTATTCAGTTGCTGTTAAAGTGCTGTGTAGTACAATCATCTCGTAACCCTCCCTTTCCTTTTTTTTCATCCTTTGTTAGATTATCACCAGATTATTTAAATGTCAATTCCCATTTTTCAGAATTTTCCCATCTGCTTATTCTGCCCTTTTTCGAAAGATTTTACGAATAAATATTAAGTAAAAAAGGGTTGGCATTGGAGCTTGAATGAGACCGACGATTCCCCATAACCAATAGTTGTGATTTCGTTTCCTAGCATCTAAGAATAAAAAGATACTTTGGAGTAATAGAATAGCAGCAACAACAATAATCAGAGTTGGTGAGTAATCATTACTCATTGATTTTCACCTTCTTACTAAACCTAGAAATTGTATAGTATGCAATAAATACCGGAGTAATAATTTGAATGAAAATAAAAACACCTGGCATTTGATAAAAAGAAACAATGATTCCACTTAAGATAACTAAGGCAATTATTAGAAATAAGGATAGTTCTTTCCTTAATTTTTTTCTGCTATTTTCCTTCTCAGTTCGTACCATGCTTTCAAACCACTGGAGATCCGGAGTATAGACAGGGAATTGATCCACCTTGCTCAAACCTTCTTGCATCATGTGAATAGCATCCAAGTCATGTTTATTTTGTTGTTCGTTGTCGAGTATGACGACCTTCTGTTTCTTCACCTAGTTTCAGCTCCCTTCTTACCGCCAAAATTCCATTATGAACTCTTGATTTCACCGTTCCAGAGGATATTTTCATCCATTCACCAATCTCATCATAGGAGTAACCATAATAATGCTTCAGCACAATGGGAACCCGAACGTCTACTGGCAATTTACCTAAAGCCTCCAGCGCATCGTTCCATTCCTCATTCCGGCTTTCAAAATGCCATTTCAGCTTTCGATAAACTTCTTCTTGTCCTTTCCATTTGTTTTCTCGCTTTTGTTTTCTACATTGGTCAATATAGGCATTGGTAGCAATGGAAATCAGCCAAGTGGAAAATTTGCTTTGACCATTATAGAGATGAATTTTTTGTATACATTTTGCCATTGTTTCTTGTGCAAGTTCCTCTGCCATATCTGGATTCATTGTAATTTTCATTAAATACTTTACAAGGAATGGATAATTTTCTTTAAACAACATGGCAAATGCTAGATGATCCCCTTCTTTTGCACTTTTTATTAACGGATCCATCACACTTGTCCTCTCTTTCCCCCATCTATCCCTCATTTTCTATTTATGTATAAGACGTGAAAGTATTAATTTCGTTCATATTTTATAATATTTTTATTGATTATAAAAATTTCTAACACAAAAGGCACGAATATCTTCGTGCCTTACCATTAATGATTCATCTTAGGACCTATTCTTTTCCATCGCTTTTCCCATTTTTCTTTTTGCTTTCTCCATTTTTCTTCCCATTTTCTCGCACCTTTATTAAAATGCTCTTCAATTGTATCTAGGTTCATTTCTGTTTCTTCCTCTTGCTTCTTTTGTATCAACCCATCAATGCGAGGGACATCAAAGCTGGTTGAAGGTGTATCTTTTAATGCCTCCTTCATGACTTCACGAAATACAATGGCTGCACCCGCACTGCTAGTAGTGTTCAAGTAGTATTTTTCATCGGTTTTATCGTAGCCAACCCAGACCGCTCCAACTAATTGTGGGGTATAGCCTACAAACCATTGATCCTTAACACCTTTAACTCCTTCAATTGGTACTTGTGTTGAGCCTGTTTTCCCAGCCATTTCTCTACCTGGTATTTGAGCGTTTTTTCCAGAACCGTGTTCAACGACGCCAAGCAGCATAGTGTTTATGTGATCGGTTACAGCTTTTGTGGTGACCCTTTCCTTTTTTTCCTTCCATTCTGCAACGATATTCCCTTCTGCATCTTCAATCTTTTTGATAACATGGGCTTTCATTCGAACTCCATTATTTGGGAAGGCAGAATAGGCTTCAGCCATAATCAACGGAGATACTCCTTTTTCTACACCTCCAAGTGCAAGTGATAGGTTGCGATCACCCTTTTCTAGTGGTATTCCAAAACGTTTGGCCGAATCTAAGCCCTTTTCAATCCCAATTTCATTTAATAACCAGACAGCCGAAACATTTTTTGAATCCTTTACTGCTTCATACATAGGAACTTCCCCATCATATTCATAGTTGTAATTGCTTGGTTCATATTCACCAAAGCTCATTGGCTCATCCTTTAGCATATCGGTTATTTTCCAGCCATTTTCTAGTGCAGGAGTAAAGACCGCGAGCGGTTTAATGGATGAACCTGGCTGTGCCTTTAATTGAGTTGCTCGATTATATCCCCTAAAAGTGTGCTCTCCGCGACCACCAACAATGGCTCGGATTCCACCTGTTTTGGGATCAACTAATATTCCACCGCTTTGGACCATTTTATCAGTGCCTCTTGGGAATAAATCGTCTTTTTGATAGGTTTTCTCCATAGCACTCTGCATAGTAGAATCAAGCTCGGTATAAATCTGATATCCTCCAGTTAGTAATTCATCCTGTGATAAATGATATACGTTAATCGCCTCTTCAAAGACTTGGTCAACATAATGAGGATACTTCCCGCGAAACGGGTCTCCACCTTTATCATTTAACATTACTTTTTCATTCATTGCTTGTTCATACTGCTGGTTTGTTATATATCCCTGTTTCTTCATTTGTGTTAAAACAAGATTTCTCCTTTGCGTTGCTTTTTCTAAATGGTGATAGGGATTTAAAGCAGAAGGTGCTTTAATCAACCCTGCCAGCAATGCCGATTCACTTATGGACAAATCCTTGACATCTTTTGCAAAGTAATTTCTTGCTGCATGCTTTATCCCCCAAGCACCATCACCAAAATAAATCTGGTTTAAGTACATTTGAAGGATTTCCTGTTTGCTGTATTGTCGCTCAATTTGCATGGCTAGGAATACCTCATCTACTTTTCTCTTTAATGTTTTTTGAGAGGTAAGCAGTGTATTTTTCGTTAATTGCTGGGTTATGGTACTACCGCCTTCTACCATACCGCGAGCTTTAATATCCCTTATCAGTGCTCTTGTGATACCAATATAATCGACGCCATGATGCTCATAGAATCGGTGGTCCTCTATTGCAATGACTGCATTTTTCATGGAGTCAGGTATCTGATTGATTGGAACACCTTCATTTTTATTTGCTGAAACCTTACTGGCAACCTCTCCATTCAAATCATAAAATACGGTTGCCTGTGGAAGTTCATTCTTAAGTGAAGAAATATCTAAATCCATTGAATAAGCATATACGATACCTAGAAAGCCCAAAACTAAAAGCGAAAACGAGAGAACCATTAATTGGTTCATATGCCATCGCTTCCAATTATTCACTACCTTTTTCATAGCTCCTCCTTACAAAAATAAAAATAGAATGAAGGACATCATTTTCTTTTTCCCAATATAGGGAAAAATTATCAAAAAAAAGCACTCGAAAAAAATTCGAATGCTTTTTCTTATACGTTCTTTGTTAATTCTTTAAATCTTATTTTTGATTGTTTTTCGTCAAAACTGCTGTATACCCGATAATGTTTGTCATCCAATATTCGGAAATGCTTGCTAAGGATATTCTGTTGAAGGATGAATCCATTTTTCCGTGCGACCTCACGCCACCAAATTCGTCCTCCAAACGTTTTCATTTTCCGATAATCAATTCCTTCGCGAGCAACTGTCTCCAAAACTTCGAGCGGTTCATTTCCAAATAGAAATTGGACCGTTTCTGTTTCTCTAAATAAAGCACATATGGTAACAACAGTAGACCAGCCTGCAAGGACCCTTCCTTTTTCAATCTGTACAAGAGTTTTCTTTGATACTCCAATGATTTCTGCCATTTTATCCTGAGTATAGCCTGCTTCTGTACGAATCAATCGCAATTTATCTGAAACTAGCATAATGATTTCTTCTCTATTCATGCTAAGACCTTCTTTCAAAAACCTACTAGTGTAATTTTACACAAGTTGCCTTATATTTAAAAGAAAAAACTGCTATCGTTTAAATGATAGCAGTTTCATCCTTTTATTTTGGTGGAATGCCACATTGACTTTGAGTAGAGCAAGACTTTTCAAGATCACATGCCGCACATTTTCCTTTTTTCGATTTATTAATAAACTTTACTAATGCCCATGCCGCATAACCAAAAATCGCAGCGCCTATTATGAAACTACCTATATTTGCTATCATACGGAACACCTACCTAATTAGACTAGACCAAACAATTTACCGCCCTGATAAATGACCAAACATAAAACATACGCAATAAATAGTGCGTAAAGGATAGAAAATGCAGTCCATTTCCTTGAGCCTGTTTCTTTATAGATGGTTGCCGCTGTGGCTAAACATGGAATATATAATAGTATAAAAACCATAAAGCTATAGGCAGCCAGCGGTGTGTAAAAATCACTCAATAAACCTTGCAGACTCGCATTTTCTGGTACAAAGTAAATAATATTCATAGTTGAAATGATGGCTTCTTTTGCTAAGAATCCTGTTATTAATGAGGCGGCCGCCTGCCAAGTACCAAATCCTATTGGCTCTAATAGCGGTGCAAACAAATTCCCTATCGCTGCCAAAAAGCTATCATCCATATCAACTTTTAATCCATTCGGCCCGGCATACGATAACAGCCAAATGAAAACGGAGCCGGCAAAGATGAAGGTTCCTGCTTTTCTAACAAAGCCTTTTCCCTTATCCCAGGTACTTCTCCAAAGCGATTGAACCTGTGGGAGACGATATGGCGGCAATTCTATAACGAATAGAGACGTTTCTGATTTTAATAATGTTTTCGTAAATATTTTCGCTAGTAGTAAAGCGACAACGATTCCTAGAACATAAAGACTTAATACCACTAGGGCTTTATGACCCACAAAAAATGCTCCAACAAATAGTGCATAAACCGGTAAGCGGGCAGAGCATGACATCAAGGGTGTCAATAATATGGTCATAAGTCTCTCACGTGGTGTTTCAATCGTTCTTGCAGCCATAATTCCTGGAACATTACAGCCAAACCCAATCATCATTGGAATAAATGCCTTTCCATTTAGCCCAACAGACTCCATAATTCGGTCCATTACGAGGGCAACCCTTGCCATGTAGCCAGAATCCTCTAATAGGGAAATAAAAAAGAAGAGAATAAATATCTGTGGAACAAATACCAGTACCCCGCCGACACCAGCAATCAATCCTTCAATAATCAATGCATGTATAAAGTCTGAAGCATGAATAGCGCCAAGGAGTGCTTCAAAACCCGTGGACACTGGTCCTGTTAATATCCCATCCAATACATCAGATAATGGGGTACCCAGCCAATCAAAGGTCATCATAAACATCAAATACATACATATTAGGAAGATTGGCATTCCTAAATAGCGATTGGTTACAATGGCGTCAATTCTTTCAGACAAAGGGACAACGGTACTCACCTTTTGAACTGATGCCTCTAGTATTTTTTCAATAACTTCTTTTCTCTTCATATAAATATAGTTTGCCAGCGATTTCACATGGCTATTTTCTTGTTTTATGACTGATTCTAGATTTGAAACGAGTGGTACTAGTTTACTAGGTTCTAAAAGATCAGAAAGATAATGATTTACGTATTCATTCCCTTCAAAAAGTTGAATGGCAAGCCATCTTGGTGAATGCTCTGTTTTTCCAATTAGTTCCATACTCAATTTGGTTATCGCATCCTCGATTGCTTTTCCATAGTAAACATGTTTTTTCACCTTTGAGTGTTTCGAACTTGTTGAGATAACCTCTATTAAACGGTCGCAGCCTTTACCACTTCTTGCTACAACGGGTACAACGGGTACACCCAAAATCTGGGATAACTTATCTGTATCTATTTTAATACCGCGGTTATTCGCGACATCAATCATATTCAAACCAATCAGGGCAGGTTTCTCATATTCGAGCAGCTGCAAGGTTAAATGTAAATTCCGTTCTAATTGAGAAGCATCCAGAATATTTAACAGTCTATCAACCTGTTCCTCTAAGAAGTAAGTGGTTACGACTCCTTCATCCTTTGATAATGGATTCAAGGAATAGATTCCAGGCAAATCAATTAATTTTCCTATATGATTCTTGAAAACCCCGACTTTCTTTTCAACTGTAACACCACTCCAGTTGCCCACATACTCGTAGGATCCTGTAAGATTATTAAACAATGAGGTTTTTCCGGTATTTGGGTTTCCAATTAGGGCGATTTCCATTAAATTCTCTCCACTTCTATTAAACACGCTTCTTTGCGACGGAGCCCTACACACTGTCCGCAAGACTCAATCATGACTGGTCCACCAAAAGGCATGACACATTTGACACAGACCTCAGATCCTTCTGTTATTCCTAGGTCCAACAACCTTCTTTGGACTAGGCGGCCAACCTTAGAAATATTAATTATTTTTCCTTTTTCTCCAATTTTAAACGAACCGAACATCCTTATCACCCTAACATAAGTTAATTGAGAATGATTATCTTTATTTATAACCTCATTTTACCATTGAACAATCGCATATTCTGTGACAAAAGTTTGAAAAAAAAATAGAAAAGTCACAGACTTTTCTATTTTTCCACTTATATCATTTTTTTTGGTGCTGCACTAATGACAAGGATTACAAGGATTGCGCAAACGATAAAGCTAGGAAGCATATAGGTTCCATTGTAAACAAAGGAATAAACAGCAACTGGCTGGCCAGCAGGTGCATATTCACCAAAGAATACAATACCCGAATACACATGAGCAAGATAACGCAAAGCACTTCCTAAAAACGTTCCTAAAAGAACAAATGTGACCCAATTTCTTGAATTATTCTTAAGAGAATTCTTCACTTGTGAAGCAAAAATACCTGCTAACCCAACAACTGAAAAAGCAATTCCATAATCAATTATTCCTTGAAGAAGTGTATAAATTTGAGAAAAGCCAAGGATGAATTGAAGTAAACCAAGTAAAAATCCAGACAAGATTCCTCCTTTTATACCCCAACGAAATGACATTAGGAATATCGGAATCATCGCGATTGAAATCGAACCGCCTTGTGGCCATATCTTTAATGAAAATAGCCCCGAAACAAGATCCAATAAATAAGCAAGTGCAGAAAATACGGCTACTTCAACTAAAAATAATGTGTTACTACGTTTTTTTTCCATACATGTTCCCCCTATAGTTTGTATATTGGAGAACGTTCGACAGGTATTACTCCTAAGAATTAATATGGCGCCTTATAAACAAAAAAAAACAATGCAGGACAGTTAGGATTGTCTGCATTGTTAGCTTTTAATAATTGGCAAACCACATCCCTACGCTAGCGTTAACTAACAGGTTCATAGGGTCAGAACTCGAACGTTCACTCTCAGCCGCTAAAAGCAGCTCCCCCTGTGGAAATATTTAATTGAATTCAATAACGAATATACTATTTTTATAGAACTTTTACAAGGAAAAACTTCCATACATGGTATAATAAAAATAACTAGTCAGTTTGGCATTGTCTTAGGAGGAAAACTGTGATGTTATCTGAAGTACAAACGGAATTAATAGCCTTTTTTGATGAAAATAAAGAAAGTTTAGTACGTGAGTGGGAAAAGTCCATTGTCATTTCTAACGGAGATCCCTATAAAGAAAAAATACGTGAAAATGGAATTGCTTTATTTAATGTTATTTTAAATATGCATACAATGAGTGAAGAAGAGCTATTAGAGATTATCAAAAAATATGCTCTTGAAATTTCTGAGGAAAGAGCACTGGCGAATATTAATATTGGTGACTTTGTTTATAATGTTAATCTTGGCAGAAGTGTGTTATACAGTTATCTAAGCAGGGCTGGTCTTCAGTGGGATGACCTTCAGGTATCGATTAATAAGATAAATTACACTTTTGATAAATTCCTATATTATGCGGTTACACATTATACAGAGGCTAAAAACAAAATCATTGAAGAAAAAACAATGTTTATAGATTCAACTCATCAGGACCGATTAACACTTCTTGGACAAATGACATCTAGTTTTATTCATGAATTTAGAAACCCTCTAACTTCGATACAGGGGTTTGTTCAGCTGCTTAAGGCTGACCATCCTAAAATGAAATATTTAGAGATTATTTCAAGTGAGTTAGAACAGCTAAATTTCCGGATTTCGCAATTTTTACTTTTATCTAAAAAAGAACTAATTGGAAAAGAGAAAGAGCAGTTTCACCTAAATAAATTAATTGATGAAGTCTTAAATTTCTTATATCCGAGTATTTTAGACGGTAAAGTAAAAATCAAGAAAGAAATAGTCGATGAAATCACTCTTTATGGTTATGCGGATGAAATGCGGCAAGTACTCATTAATATCATATTTAATGCGATTGATGTGTTAAATCATCACAGAATCTCTAATCCAATTATTGAGATTAAAAGTCATATAGAGAATCATACACATGTTCTTTTCTCCATTTCCAATAATGGTCCGATGATTCCTTCAGAATTAAGTAAAACCATATTCGAGCCATTCTTTACAACCAAAAAACTTGGCACTGGTCTTGGACTTTTTGTTTGTAAAGAAATCATTGAAAAACATAAGGGTGATTTAACCTGTCTTTCAACTCCAGAATTAACCGTTTTTACACTTAAATTACCTCTTGCTGCGTCTCCTATGTAGGAGACGTTTATTTCTAATATTTTTTGAAAATTTATAATTTTCCAATTCATATAGACAAGACTTTTTTCATAAAATGTTGATACCAACTAATATACTAACCAGAACGTTTGACTGTACAGTTGTAATTTACTATAATTGTTTTTAAATTTAGTTATCCGAGGTGATATGATGGGGCTGTCTATCGTATCGGTGAATTAGCAGAAATTGCAATGGTTTCTAAACGGACAATTGATTATTATACATCAATTGGTTTATTAAACTCGGACCGTTCCAAATCTAATTATCGAATTTATTCTGATGAATCCTTAAGGGATTTAAAATTTATTGAAGAGTGTAAGAGTTTACACTATCCGCTTGACGAGATTAAAAGAAAACTAGATAGGAAGAAAGACAAAAAAATTCGTGATTCAGAAGTGGAGAAACATGTAGATGCAGTATCGCAGCAAATGCAGAAGTTACAAAATGATTTAGTGGACTTAATTCCAGTTGTTGAAAAATTAGATGACCTGCAGAAAGAGAAATTCACAACGAATCTAATGATGCTAAATTCAGTCTTGATGAAATCCCTTTTGAATGTACCGAGTTAATTTTTTTAAATTACTAGGAGGTGACTCCTTAACTCGTATTTAACGAGCTAAGGGAAATTATTTGGACATATTTAACTTGGTTATCATAGCCATTTTAATTGCTTTAACTGCCTTTTTTGTAACTTCAGAGTTTGCTATTGTCAAGATTCGAAGTTCAAGAATTGACCAGTTAATTGAGGAAGGTAATTCGAGTGCTATTTCAGCAAAAAAGGTAATTTCAAACTTGGATGAATATCTTTCAGCCTGTCAGTTAGGAATTACCATTACTGCCCTTGCTTTAGGTTGGATTGGGGAATCAACGATTGAGCATTTACTCGCTCCCCTTTTTAATGGGCTGGAGATCCCTGAGGGTGTTTCCCACATCTTATCCATTGGGATTGCCTTTCTTACCATTACATTTTTACATGTTGTCGTCGGAGAGCTGGCACCTAAAACACTGGCTATACAGAAAGCTGAAATGATTACTCTTCTTATGTCACGGCCTTTAATTCTCTTTTATAAAGTGATGTATCCATTTATTTGGTTATTAAATGGGTCAGCACGGATTGTAACGAGCATTTTTGGTCTTAAGCCAGTCTCTGAGAGCGAAATGGCACATACAGAGGAAGAGCTTCGAATTATCCTATCTGAAAGCTATAAAAGCGGCGAAATTAACCAATCTGAGTTTAAGTATGTAAATAAAATTTTTGAATTTGATAACCGGATTGCCAAAGAAATTATGGTTCCCCGGACGGAAATCGTTTCATTATCGAAAGATGATACATTAGATACTTTTCTCCAAGTAATCCGTGAGGAAAAATATACGAGATATCCGATTATTGATGGTGATAAAGACCATATCATTGGCCTAGTTAATATTAAAGAAATGGTGACAGATTTAATTAGTAAAGAAACCCTTTCAACGAAAACCCTGGAGCATTATACCCGCCCAATTATTAGAGTAATTGAAACGATTCCCATCCATGATTTACTTGTTAAAATGCAGAAAGATCGAATGCATATGGCTATATTAATGGATGAATATGGCGGAACATCGGGATTGGTTACGGTTGAAGATATTCTCGAGGAAATTGTTGGTGAAATCCGCGATGAATTTGATTCCGATGAAATTCCAATGATACGTAAAATAAAGGAACATCACTATATTATCGACTCAAAGGTTTTAGTAACAGAAGTCAATGACTTATTAGGAGTCGACATAGATGATGAAGATATAGACACCATTGGCGGCTGGATTTTAACTGAAAATTATGAAGCAAAAGAAGGAGACTCCATCCATCACGAATCATATAGCTTTAAAATACTCGATATGGAGGAGCATCACATTAAATATATTGAGGTAACAAAGAAAGTCAATGATGAAGAACCTAGCGAAAATAAAATTTCTTTGTCACAAACAGAGGTACTCTCCTAAAAATAGACCCACTAAAACAGGCCAATTACGGTCTGTTTTTTTGTAATAAAATTGTAATATTTCATCTAAAATCCAATCACCTCCCCCTTGGAATTCATATTCTAAACTAAAGGGGGGAGAAATTACGATGGAATTAATTTTCTTATTTTTAGCGTCTATACTTTCTGGATTTGCTTTAATGAGCGTTGAACCGGTATCATTTTTAGGTTTCTTAGGTCCAATTTTTGATATCGTAGGCGCATTAGCAGTAATGATTTTTTCTTTAGCACTACTATTTAAAGGTAGTAAATCACTATTTAAATAGTTTTGAGAACGGTTACATTTCATTGAATAACAAAGAAGATCAGATTATCGCCTCTGATCTTTTTTCTTTGCAGTTATTTGTTTCTTAAGATAATGATTTCTTCTTCTGCTTTGGCTAATTTAATTAAATGTGAATCCAGGCGGCGATTAATGTGTTTAATTTCCTCACCATTTCCTAAGTTTTTTTCTAAGTGCTTTACTACATTGTCTTGAACGTCTTCAATGCGCTGTATTGACTCTTTAATATCTGATAAGTCAATTTGGTTCACCTCAACTCGGTGCTCAATACTGTCCATTTGCTCCAATCGCGAAAGTCTATGTTCAATTTTTTCTAAAGTTTTATGGAAAGAATTAATTAAGTTTTTAATATCGTTTATGTTCTCCGTTAGTTTATCAAGTTTTTGATCCATAATTAGTAACTCCCTTTTCGTATTAACCCCATTTTATCATCTTCAACCCTTTTAACATGTTACAGATTACAAAACATTTCTGAACGGTATTTTTTATATTTTTTAGTATCCGCCTTTCATAATGTTTATTGCAGAAATTTGACCAATTTTTAAAATAATCTCTAAGACAGAAACATTTGTGAAAAATGTCACATGCAAATCCATTAAAAAGCCTTAATCTAATTATATGAGATATGATTAACATTTCTTTCTAAATTAGCATTTTTCAATCTAATTAGTGCTATATACCATTTTGAAAAGGTTGGTGCATATTATATGTTAATTTCAATTGATGAAAAAGCTGCAAAGTGGTTTACAAATGAATTCGAGATCAATACCGTAAGAATGTTTCCTCGATACAGTGGTTTCGGTGAAAAAAACAAGGGCTTTAGCCTTGCATTTTCAGCAGAAGCACCATCAAATGTTGGCTTTATGAAAGAAATTAATGGGTTTAACTTCTATGTAGAAGGAAATGATGTATGGTTCTTCGAGGATACTGAAACCTGCCTTTCCTTTAACGACGAAATGAATGAAATTCAAATAACTTTTAAGGAGACTATGGCGATAAACTAATTCTCCTCCAAAAGACAACTTAGGGCAGCCATCTTAACTGGCTGCCCTTTTTCCTTTAATATACCTATTCTGAACAATATAAATTGTATAACTAACTATATCTTAAGATTGTTTGTAATCATGCTAATTTTATTATTCAGAAAATTAGCAATAAATTGCGAACTATGTTGCAATAACATTTGATTAGCTTTATAATGAAAGCGCCACCTAGTACATATTTCCTAGTTCTTACGCAGTAAAGCTTATTTAACCTACTATAAGAAAGGGGTTAGACATCATGGAACATTCTAGGCCACAAGTAGTACTATTTAATTTAACCTTCGATTTATCCATTATCTTGACCACCACCATCGCTTCGATTTTGGTCTTTCTGATAGCCTACCTTGCTACAAGAAACCTCACAAAAGGGATACCTAAAAAATGGCAAAACTTTATGGAATGGATCATGGACTTTGTTAGGGATATCATGAATAATTCAATGGGTCCTAACAACAATTTATTTATTTTGTCTACTGGGGTATCTCTTTTAATGTATTTGTTTATTGCCAATCTTTTAGGTGTCCCTTTTTCCATCATAACCATTGAAGAACCCCCCGTTTCATGGTGGCGCTCCCCGACCGCTGATGCTCATGTCACTATGACATTAGCCATCATGATTATTGCCTACACACATTTCATCGACATTCGTCTAAACGGATTTAAACATTACTTTACCAGCTTTTTCAAACCCTTTAAAGCTTTGTTTGCCATTAATGTTTTGGAACAATTTGCTACAACTTTAACCTTAGGGCTAAGATTATTTGGTAATATATATGCTGGGGAAGTAATGCTTGCTCTACTTGCTGGTGCAGTAACCCATGGATTTGCTGTTGCTTCATTAGCTGCTATTCCTCTCCTCATATGGCAGGCATTCTGTGTCTTCATCGGTGCTATCCAAGCTTACATATTTGTAACACTTACAATGGTTTATATTGCTCACCGCTTAAATTATAAGGAAAGCGTAAATTAACCAATAAAATTGAAAGGAGTTGAATTGTTTTGGGTGATATTACACTGTTTGGACTCCCCATCTCTTTTGGAACCATGATTTATCAAGCTCTTATTTTTACTGTTTTAGTCTTTATTTTAAAGAAACTTGTTTTCAAGAAGTTAGTTGGTGTCTTGGATAGCAGAAAACAACATATTGAAAATCAGCTTCAACTAACAGAACAATATAAGCAGGAAGCTGAGAAAAATCTGGAACTTAGTACCGAAGTTCTTAAGCAAGCTAGAAAAGATGCCAGGGAAATCATAAAGCATAGTGAGCACGAAGCCAGGTTAATGATTTTGGACGCGAAAGCCCAGTCTAAAGAAATACTAATGGAAGTGAAAGAGAAATCATTCCGTTCCCAATCATTTGTGCATAAAGATAGTAAGGGGGCGTAAAATATGAAACACAAGTTTACCAAATACTTAGGCAGAGTAACAGAGAATCTTGAATTGGGCTTTGAAGAAAAATATATTTACGTTCATTACACAAAAGGAAAAACAGAGAAAACAGCTTGTATTTTAAAAAATAATGATAAAACGAAAAGTGAATATTTAGAGTCCTTCTTCGAAGAAAAAAAAGTGTCAGAAGAAATGAAAAAGGAGGTTAGAAAATTTCTTGACAATGAAAAAAACTTTAACGATCAACATTGGAACGAGTTTTCAAACTTTTTAATGAAAACCCTTTCACTAAACATGGTATTTGGGTTAACAATCGCCTTAACGGTCTTTGGGTTTTATAAACTTGGCTTTTTCTTAGATGCCCAATACGATTTTCAACCGTGGCTAACCGTAATATTTACTTTTATTGGAATTGGAATTGGAGGACTTACTGGGTACGTAATGGTCCAAAAGTATTTTAAAAAGCCTGTAAAAGACACTTCTCAGAAAGATTACGACATAGAAAGAGTACAAAAAGAGACTAATGACCATCCCATTATTGATGTCACCATTGATCAAGTTCGGAAAGCTGTGAGACAATTTTCAGATAATCTGCCAAAAGGTGCATACCGTACGATTATTGTCCAGGACGATAACAGTATTGATTTTAAACAGCTTGCCAATATTTTAGGCGGGATTCCTTCTAAGAGGTATTATATGTCTAAAGAAACCTATGATCTTTTTGAGGAAAAGGACAAGAAAATTCCTGCTGAAATGGACATGGTTCAAAAAGCAGTAGACTTGTTCGTCAAGGAACGCAAGGAATACCCGATGCTGCGCTTTGATCCAAATCGAAGAGTTAACTATTACCAATTACTTCAAGAAAAATATTTGAAATCTGCCCCTGATACACAGTTTTATATCACGGAATTGGATGGGCTTATAACGCATATTAAACCAGAAAAGAGAAAAATGGAAAACTCCTCTCAATAGATAGGAGTTTTTTTTTGCTTTTTTTTGCGATATTGAGATAATAGCATTAGCAATGCATACTTTAGTAAAAAAATGAGGGATTCAAAGATGTCGAGAAAAAAGAATAAATCGAAGCACTTAGCGACGATTTCTCTAGCTGTAATGGGGGGAGGTTTTGTCGCGACATTCCCTTTTCAGGATTCCCTATGGGGAATAATCCTTCAAGGGGGATTTGAAGCAGGGTTGGTCGGGGGACTTGCTGATTGGTTTGCAGTTACTGCATTATTTCGTCACCCTCTAGGTATACCAATACCTCATACAGCACTTTTACCGAAAAACCGTAAAAGAATTATTGCAGCGATTATTTCAATGCTTGAAAATGATTGGCTGACCAAAGAAAGCATTAGAAAAAAAATATCGAGCATTTCATTTACCGAGAAGTTATTTCATTTAGCACAGAATTCTCTTAGCGGACAACATGTGAGAAATGCCGTTGTTAACTTGATTCAACATTTACTTTATTCTATTGATAGTAAAAAGCTGGCACCCATCATCGCAGAAGAGTTGAAATTAAAGCTTAAAGATTTAGATGTAAGTAACTACCTTCCCCTAGCCATTGATCAACTGCTAAATAGGAAGTATGATGAAAAAGCACTCGATTTTATCCTAAAAGAAGTAGATGACTGGGCAAAAAGGGATAGTACAAAAGAAAGACTTGGCAGGATGGCCGTGGATGCACTTGAAAATATCAAAGCAGATGGTTTTATGCAATTTGCACTTAAATCATTTACGAACATTGTCAATGAGGAGAAATTAGGAAATATTATTCAAGGTCTAATACAAAAAGGTGTAAAAAGCTTTAGTGACCCCTTTAATCAAAATAGACAAACCTTACTTTTTCATATAAATACAAAACTACAAGCTATTAAATCCGATGAAAATCTCGCTTTGGAATTAAACACAATAAAAGAACAAATGATTTCAGAATGGAAGTTAGAGGATAAAATCACGGAATTTGTTGAACAGCTAAAAGAAAAAGCTAGTTCCCTTATCGAGTTACCTAACTTTTACGAGGGTTATCTCCTTCCTCTTTTATCAAAGGCACTTGAAAACCTGAAAGCAGATAATGAAAAAGTCGTGGCTATTGAGTCTTGGATTCAGAATCAAATTTCTATCTTTGCGGATAATAATCATGCGAAAATTGGAAAACTCGTTGAAGAAAATCTCGAAAAACTCGATAATAAAACACTCATTGATATGATTGAAAACAATGTTGGAAAAGACCTGCAATGGATCCGAGTAAATGGCGCCGTCTGCGGATTCCTAATCGGACTCATCTTAGTAGGATTGAAATTGATTTTTTAAAAATGCAGACTGTGTTAAAAGATGATTTTTAATAATTTAACTAAGTTGATTTGTGCGGAGGGCGCTCGATCCGCGGAAAGCGTAGCGCCCGGAGTACAAATCAACGGACTAATTTTTTATAGAAATCGGGCTATCTTGTTCTTCAAGATAGTTTTTTTTTATAAAAATCACCTTTAATGCACACTCTAATAGGTAATTAATAACAAAGGAGTGATATTATGAAAAAATATCTGCTTACCCTTTATGTCATCCTACTATCTTTCAGCCTTCCAATTCATGAAATTGTTCTAGCTTCTAAACCATTTCCAGAACCCATCAGAGGAATCTATGTAAATGCTCCAAATACAAATAAACCCTTATTTAACCAATTGCTTTCACTTGTGAACAGTACCGATTTAAACGCAATGGTTATTGATATTAAAGATGATCATGGGAATCTTACCTTCATCCCTTCAAAAAAATCACCCTATTACACAATCGGCCGTCCATACATTCCAAATCCTTCTTCACTCATGAACACGTTAAAGAAGAATAACATTTACCCAATCGCTAGAATTGTCGTTTTTAAGGATAATGAACTGGCTAATAAGTACCCAAATTTATCTTATAAAACAACTAATGGAGTATGGAAAAACGCTCGGGGTGATTCCTTCACTAACCCTTTTCTTAAGGAAGTTTGGGATTATAATATCGGCCTGGCTATAGAAGCAGTAAATTTAGGGTTCAAAGAAATTCAATTTGATTATGTACGATTTCCTGAGAAGTTTGAAAGGGTGGAAAACCAGCTTGTCTACGATAAATCGGCATTTCAAGGGAACAGGGTTACGGCTGTAAGTGAATTTGTAAGATATGCTAAAGAAAAACTCAAGCCCTACAATGTGAAGGTTTCAGTCGATGTCTTTGGAAATGCAACCGTCATTCCTGAAGCAGCAGGAATTGGCCAGAATTTCACGAATATCGCACAGAATGTAGATGTCATTTCTGCGATGATTTATCCAAGTCATTGGACCGCCATATTTGGTATTCCAAAGCCAGATTTACAGCCCTATCACCTCGTTGAGGGCTATGCTAAGGTTGAAAATGAACGATTAAAGAAGTTAAATAATCCCCCAATATCTCGGCCATGGCTGCAAGATTTTACTGCTTCTTGGCTTGGAAATGGTAATTATAAGGTCTATGGCAAGAAAGAAGTAGAAGATCAAATCCGAGCTTTACATGCACAGGGAATCAATGAGTACTTGTTATGGAATGCAACCAATAACTATACGCCAAACGTTGATTATACACCCTACTGATGTATGTTCAAGAAGCAATGGATCAGGTTATGTATTTTCTTCGTCAGCAATGAAATAGTGCAGCTGCAGAACATTTGTCTCTGCAGCTTAATTTTTTGGTTTCCAAAGTTGTTCAAAAATAATCGCTAGAAATGTTCCTACTAATAAACCATTTTTCCCTATATTTTGTATGATATATGGAAGACCGTTAAAGGTCTCATCGCGTAAAAACATGACTCCTATACCAAATAGTAAAGATATCCCAATAATGGTAATATTCCTGTCATTTAATGGCTGTTTTCTCAGTGAGCGAATTGCTATCCCAAGCATCTCGGTTAGTGTGGCTAGAAGGGCCGCACTGGCTACTGGTAAAGGCAAGGTGGCCAATAAGCCAACAATACTTGGCGACAATGAAATGATTACCATAATCCCACAAGCAAACAGAAAAGGAATAATACGATATTGTTTTGTTAATCTGACAAAGCCAGCTGTAGCTGGTAATGGTACAACAGCAATTGTTGAGAATACTGCAGAAAAAAGATGAGAAACTCCCCCTACCCACGTTCCCCGAGTAAGTTTGTTATGGAATTTTCCTTTATTATTTGGAATTGACTCCTCTGCAGCAGATATGGCAGCAACTGTATTAGAAATGAGTAAAAAGGTGAATAAAATAGCTGTAACCAATACACCCCCAGTTATTTTTGGGAAACCCCATGGGAAAATTTCCGGGAGCTCAATAAAATCAGTATAGATTGAAATGCTAAGATGACCTTTTCCAAAAACAATAAATGTAATCCACCCTGCCAAGATTCCTAATAAGATGGCATAGCTCTTTAACCACCCTTTAGCTTTTGAAGAAAATATAATAATAATGAAAAAAACAAAAATAGAGAGGAGAAAGCTGACCACATCTATCTGACCGGTCCTGTTATCTATTGACACCATCCCTTTAATAAAGACTCCACTTAATTGTATGGCTAAAATAAACAGAAACGTTCCAGTTACAATTGGTGTAAAGAGAAACAATAAATGTTGAACCCACTTTGTTATCCCTAGCATAAATAATAATAATCCAGCAACGATTAAACCAGCCTCAAGTGTTTGTAATGTCTCGATCATGGTCATTCCTTGCTGCGTGCCAATACTTGCAAAAATAACAAAAATACTTACCCAAGAACCGGCTGGCCCATCTGCAATGGGAAATCGATGGCCGAATTTCGCCTGCATAAACGAACTAAGCCCGACGATAAAAAAAGTTCGCTGCATTAAAGCTGATATTTCAGTTGCAGTAAGCTGAAATACATTTCCAATTACAATTGGAAGTGCAATAGAATTAGCCAGCAAATAGACAAACCATTGAAACCCACTTAAGTATTTGTTTTCTGTATTCATAGAGGATTTAATAACCTTTCAAATTTTAAAAGTGTCAAAGCTCGGATCATATTTGGCAGTAAAATAACAAAGTTTAAGAAAAACTTCTAATACTTTATGGTTATCTTGCCCAAAATACCACCAATTCAATTAGGCGATATGCACAATGACTAATGTTTAGTTTGACTGAAGATACCTACAGGATATATATACCTCCTTTTTGGTAAAATTAACTTTCTACCCCTTATTCTATATACCATTTTAATTCTAATGCCTATAATCGTCATTGTTTATCGGAACCAAAAAGACTTGAATTCATTTGAGCATGTTGTACAATAAATAGTGATGAAATGATAATTTAGGATGTGTAAAGATTGTTGACTGTTAAAGACCTTTTTGCAATTAAAGCCATTGATGGATTAAAAATAGTAGCTGGGGAAACAGGAATTAATAATGAGATAACCATTGTTAATATTATTGAAAATCCTGAGGCATTCGACTGGCTTTCACCAAATGAACTGCTATTATCTACAGGATATATTTTTAAAGACAATGAAGAATTACAAAATCGAATCATTAAGGAGCTTGCAGAAATCAACTGTGCCGGACTAGTGATCAAAATGAAAAGATACTTTGATAAACTCCCACAGAACATGATTGACCAAGCAAACAAGCTCGGATTACCTTTACTGGAGTTACCATTTGAATATACTTTATCAAGGGTCATCTCGATTATTAATGAAAAAGCATCAGGAAGATACGATTTATTAAATAGAAAAACCCTAGACATACATAATCTATTTTTTAGAATTACACTTGAAGGCGGCGGAATTGATAGAGTTTTATCGATGTTATCTGAGACCATTAATAATCCGATTATTTTTGTAAATGAAGAATGGAAGCTAGTGGACTTTACAGAACATGTAAATAATAAAGTTCCGCTTTCATACTGTCTTGAATTGGTGAAAAATAGACCCGTGTTCTCAAAAGAATTCATTGACTCTATTCCCAAAAATATTAGTGAAATAAAAAAGACAATTAAACGAATTTATTATTTAGAAGGCATGGAAATAAAATGTAGAATCCTGCCTGTTGCAGCAGGAAGCTCTATTTATGGATATATAATTGTATGGCAAACAGTAAGTGAACTATCTGAATTTGACTTCATTATTTTAGAACAAGCATCGACAAACATAGCACTTGAAAGGATAAAAGCCAAGGAAATAGAGGAAGTAAAATTAAAAATCAGACAGGACTTTTTCGATGATTTGCTAACTGGAAAAATAACCTCTAGCGAAACCATCCACACACTAAGTGAAATGCATGGACTTCACTCAAATTATATGTATTACTGTATTGTGATTAATATAGAATCAGAGGAGTTTCAGCAGTATGAGGACATGGTGGCTAGAAGGGTTAGCTTAGAGAATAAGGCTAGAAAATGTGTTGATTTAATTTATGATTACGCTAATAAAGCAGACGGAGAAGTTACCTGCTTCCATCGAAACAATCGAATCATCATCTTAATTGGTCAGCACGAAAATCGGCCAGCAGTTTCTGTTTATGAAGCAAAACAATACACTAATAACCTATACAGTATCCTGACTAAGCAAATAACCAATTCTACCTTCTTAATCGGAATTGGCAGACAGTACGGAACGATTCGTTCTCTTCATAAAAGCTTTTCAGAAGCAAATGAATCAATAAGATTAATGCAAAAATTTAAAAATAGTGGCGGAGTATCCCATTTTGAAGATCATTCAATCTATCACTTTTTAGATTCCAATATTAAAGATATGGAATTAGAAGAATTTTTTATGAAGCGGCTTGGAAAAGTTTTTGAAAACGATCAGTTACATGGAACAAGCTACATTAGTACATTAGAAAATTATTTTCAGAATAACCTTAATATCAGTGAAACATCAAAAGCGATGTTCTTACATCGGAACACACTCATATATAGAATTGAGAAAATCAAAGAAATATTAAATTCTGATTTAAAGAATTCAGAAGAATTGCTTCAAATCCAATTAGCATTAAAGATTTTCAGACTTTTAAATAAGAAACTTCACACAGATTCATAAGACGAAACAAAGCCCCGTTTATTAATAACAGGGCTTTTCATTTACAATTGTCCTGATACTACTTTACCTTTAAAAATAACTGCCTCGCGCTTCGGAGTTCTTGCTACTGCTTCTGCTGAACAAGTTGCTTTGACAAGAACTAGACTTGCTTCATCTCCTTCAAGAGGCCAGGCTACTTCACCATTATTCGTTAATGGTGTTGGACCGCCTGTCGCAAATTTTAACGATTGCGCTAATGAGCGTTCATCACTTCTTCGATAAAGTTCACCGTATCGTGTTACCTTCTCTAATACATCCCCTGTTCCGTAAGGTCCCCAAGAATCATAGAAACCGTCGCATCCTAGGTAGACATTTACACCCTTTCGATCTAGTAAATCAATTGGCGGAAGGTTTTTTGTAATTGGGATGGTCGACATGATTGACATACCAAGTCTGCTTAATTTTTCTGCGATTTCTTCCTGTTGAGGTACCGGCACTTCTCCTAAACTAAAAGCATGACTAACGGCTGCTCGATTGTGCCAATTTGCTTCTTCAACCATTTCAGCAAATTTATCGACTGTATAAAAGCCGACATGTCCATTATCATGTAAATGAATATCAATATCGGCATCAAATTCGGTCGCAAGATTCATAACTTCATAAAGTGATTTTTCGATATTACGGTCAATACCAGCTGGATCTAGACCACCGACTAGGTTTGCTCCTGATCTCATTGCTTCTTTCATCAATGGAATCACATTTTCTCTTAAGAGACCGTGTTGAGGAAATGCTACGATTTCATAGGTTAGCTTATCAGAATAATTCTCAAGCGCAGCTTTTACACCCTCTAGGTTTTTCATCCCAATATAAGGATCGATGTTCACATGTGTCCGTATATGAGTGGAACCATGGGAAAGAAGTAACTCAATCATGGCACTGGCCCGCTGCTTAGCTGTTGGAGCTAATTCCTCAAGTTCCATAGCTTCCAACCGTAAACGTTCTTCCAAATTTTTTGCTGGAATAGGGGCCTTCCAATCAAGAGAAAGATAAGTTTTATCTAAGTGATTGTGCATTTCTTTAAATGTTGGAAGAGCTAATAGTCCTTTTCCATCAATCGTTTTCTCAGCTTGTGGAATGGGAAAGCAATTAGACTTCTTCTCTACAATTTTACCATCCTCGATTTTCAAATGAAAAAGCTCTGTTTTCGTTTCGTAAACACCTTTTCCATCCTGAACATATCCTGTTTCTAACCTTACATTTGTTAACCAATATAGAGTAGTCATTCTTTCATTCCTCCTTTAAACTTGAAATGGATTGGATTCTGTTAACTTACTTTCAACCTTTTTCCCTTTGAAAAATAATGCTTCCACTGCTGCTCTCCTTGCGACTGCTTCCGCTGAACATGATGCGTTTACAAGCATCATAGTAGCTTCATCGCCAACCTTTGGCCAGACGCACTCTCCATTTTCATTTAGCGGAGTAACTCCACCTGTTCCAAATTTCAAAGCAGTTGTAAGAGAATATTCATCAGACATACGGAATCGTTCAGCAAGAGTTCCCAGCTTTTGAATCGTATTTCCAGTGCCAAAAGGTGACCAGTGATCCGTAATACTGTCATGGCCAACAGATACTGAAATACCAAACTTATCAAGAGTTGGTATCGGAATGGTTGCACGATTAACTGGCACTGTAGTCGTTACATCAATCTCTTGTTCTTTTAAAATAGCAGCCATTTCATTCAGTGCCTCTCCCTGAAGATCTGCTAATGCTATTCCATGACTGATGGTAGCTCTGCCTTTTAGGCCGGCTTCTTTCGTATAATGGGCCATTCTTTCAAACGTAAATGCTCCTAGAGTGTTTGGATCATGTAAATGGATATCGACACCTTTATTGTTTTCAACAGCAATTTCAAATATCGTATATAAAGATTTTTCAATATTTCGATCAACTGTAGCAGGGTCAACTCCGCCAACAAGTGTTGCCCCATTCTTCATCGCATCTCGAATCAATTGGACAGAGTCACTCTTCAACAATCCATGCTGTGGAAAGGCAACGATTTCATATGTTAGAACATCCTCGTATTTTTTCAAGGCGTTCACTGTTGCCTCTAGATTTTTAAGACCTATCACTGGGTCCACATTACAGTGGGTCCGAATATGGGTATGTCCATTTTTCAAATACAGTTCAATCATTTTCTCTGCACGTTCCTGTGCTGTCGGCAGGAGTTTGGGAAGTAGTTCTTTTTCCTCTTCTAATCTAGTAAAAATACCATTTGTGATTGGAGTACAAGCCTTCCAAGGTCCGCCGTAGTAGGTTTTATCGATGTGAATATGCATATCTCTTAATGATGGGAGCAGCAATTGTTGATTTGCATCCATTTGTTTTACATCAGAATCAGGTAATTCCTGCGTGATTTCGGTAATTTTTCCATCCTCAATTTGCAAGTGACAAATTTCCGTCTCGGTACCAGCAATACGATGATTTTCGTATTTAAAACCCTTTTCTAAACGGACATTCGTTAGCCAAAAAGTAGTCATTCCTATTCCTCCTATTATGAAAATTAGGAAAAGTACTTTTTTTCAAAAGTACTTTCCCATTGATTCCTTTACTTAATAACTACATCATCAATCATTAGATAGTTTGCAGCATTTAGCCAAAAACCACTTACGTTTTTACTATGAGCAGCCATGTGCTCGTAGTTACGGATTGGAATATAAACTGCTTCGTCAATTTCCATTTGCATTACTTCTTCGTAAAGCTTTAAACGTTTTGCTTCATCTGTTTCTTTACGTGCTGCTTCAATCTTTTGGTCTACCACTGGATTACTATAGTAGAAATGGTTTCCTGCAGGACCCTGTGATGCAGAGTGGAATAAATTATACTGATTGTAGTCTCCGTCACCTGTTGCATTACCCCAGCCGCCGATAAATAAATCATGCTCACCATTATTGGCCATTTCTATATATGCACCATATTCCATTACTTGAATTTTTACATTTACGCCGATACCTTTTAATTGAGATTGAATAACTTCAGCCATATTAATACGTTCTTTTCGATCGCTAGTTAACAATGTAAGCTCAAGGCCATTTTCATAACCTGCTTCTTTTAACAATTTCTTAGCTTCATTTAAATCATAGTTGTATGGCTTAACTTCTTTACTATGTCCATAAACCTTCGGACTCATTGCTACGTTTGCCAAAGTTCCAACGTTATTGTAAACACCTTTAATAATTGCTTCTCTTTCAATTGCATGGCTGATCGCTTTACGTACTTTTACATCATCAAACGGTTTTTTCTTTGTGTTAAAACCAACATATTCTACAGCTAGTCCCTCTGTACGATACAGACCCATTGTTTCAGATGCTTCAATTCGTTCAATTTCAGTAACAGGAACTTGGTCATTTATGTGTGCTTCACCCGTTTCAATCATCGCAAGACGGGTAGCATCCTCTGGTACTACCTTAAATACAACACCATCAATATTTGGCTTTTTGCCCCAGTAATTTTCATTTTTCTTTAATGAAATTTCCTGACCGCTCTTCCAAGCTTCAAATACAAATGGACCTGTGCCAACTGGATGCTGCGCTAAATTTTCAGGATTTTCAGCTAAAGCTTTTGGACTTAGGATGCTTCCTTCCTGACTTGCCAAGATGGATAATAGGGGTGCATATGGGTAGGCAAGCGATAATTGAACCGTATACTCATCTACCACTTTCACTTCTGTAATCATGGAGAATTTCTCACGCTGCGGCGATCCTGTATTAGGATCTAATAAACGATCAAATGTTGCTTTGACGGCCTCAGCATTAAAAGGTGCTCCATCATGGAATGTTACATCATCTCTTAATTTAAATTCCCACGTTGTATCATTTACTACTGTCCACTCTTTTGCAAGAAGCGGTTGAATTTTAAAATCTTTATCTGGTACTACAAGTCCTTGATAGACTTTTTGATAAACTACATTTGCTGATGGGATATCTGTAATAAAATGTGGATCTAACTTGGTTGCATCAGAAAGTCGAACAACATTTAATGTACCGCCTTGTTTCGTCCCCTCTGTTTTACTTGCTTCTTCATTAGAAGAATTTGATTTTGTCGAACAAGCTTGAGCCACCATTAGTATTAAACCAATTAAAACTAATAGTAAGCCCTTTTTTATGGATCGTTTTTTTCTCTCCATTTTCGTCTCTCCTTTGTTGTTGTTTATTTACATTCTGAATTTAAAAGGAAAAGTAATTTTCATACCTCCTTCGAAATCCTTATCTGAATTATAGAAGATGATGAACTGGAATATTTACAGAATATTTACTAAAATTTTAAGTATTTTGACAAACAATTTAAAAAATATTTACTTTCCTATAAATTTTGATAATTTTGTACATAATCCCAAAAAAAATAAAAGTATCTGAAAGGAGGATATGGCAGCTAGAAACGACTTCATTCTTTCAAATAAAAATTAAGGAGGGTTTTACATGACACTAGAAGCAAAAACAGAACAACCAGTTATCATTACACAAACAATGAATCACCCTAAAGAATCTAAAATAAAAGATTTCTTATCTATTTTAACAATGAATAAAGCGGCAATGGTCGGTGCAATCATCATTCTTTTCTATATTTTTGTCGCACTCTTCGCACCATTACTCGCTCCCTATGATCCATACGAAATTAAATTAGAAAATAAATTAATACCTCCCTCAGCAGATCACTGGATGGGTACAGATGATAAAGGAAGAGATATTTTAAGCAGAATCCTATATGGTTCCAGGCTTTCGATGGGAATTGGAATTACTGCCGTAATCTTTGGTGCCTTTTTTGGAATTATTTTTGGACTTATCGCAGGCTATTATGGAAAATGGATCGATTCCACCATCATGAGGATCATGGATATTCTCTTAGCATTCCCTGGAATCTTACTTGCTTTAGCCATTATTAGTGCACTTGGCCCAGGTCTAATCAATGTAACGATAGCTGTTGGCGCCTACTCTGTTCCATTATTTGCCCGGATTGTCCGCGGCTCGACCTTAGAAGTGAAACGACTCGAGTATATTGACGCCATCCGCTCACTAGGAGCGAATGATTTAACGATTATTTTTAAACATATTTTACCGAATATTCTTTCACCTATTATTGTACAAGGAACACTAAGACTAGCTACAGTCATTCTTTCAGCAGCAGGTTTATCATTCCTTGGTCTTGGTGCGCAGCCACCATCTCCAGAGTGGGGAACGATGTTAAGCAGCGGCAGAGATTTCCTATTCTCTGCACCTTATATCGCCATTTTTCCAGGGTTGGCCATTTCCATATTAGTATTAGGTTTTAATATTTTTGGTGATGGATTACGTGATGCATTCGATCCGAGAATGAAAAAATAAAGGAGGTTGATCAACATGTTGATGTTTATATTACGCCGTTTAATGCAAACCATCCCGGTAGTTATCGGGGTAACATTTGTGGTGTTCTTTATTATGCAGCTTGTACCGGGGGACCCAGCCGTTTTGCTGGCTGGTGAAGGTGCTTCAAAAGAAACGATTGAAGACTTACGGGAGCAACTAGGATTAAACAGACCGCTTTTCGTACAATATTGTGATTATTTGATAAACGTCTTTCGGGGTGATTTCGGGGTTTCACTTAAAAATAGCCAGCCTGTCCTTGATGAAATATTAGTCAGATTACCGATTACAATTGAGCTTGCTTTTTTTAGTATTCTAATAACAATCGTTTTAGGAATGGCTGCTGGTATTATTTCAGCGATTAAGCCCTATTCCCTAAAAGATACAACGGTTATGATCGTAGCTCTACTAGGTATTTCATTACCAAGCTTTTGGTTTGGATTAATGTTAATGTATTTCTTCTCAGTAAAACTGCAAATCCTCCCTGTTGCCGGTTGGGACAGCATCCTTCATGTTATTCTGCCTGCTCTGACATTAGGTGCGGGTGGAGCGGCCATTGTAGCGCGAATGACGAGATCAAGTATGCTCGAAGTTATTGGCCAGGATTATATCCGAACAGCTCGTGCCAAAGGGGTACGTGAAAGTGTGATTATCTATAAGCACGGGTTACGGAATGCGTTAATTCCAGTCATTACAGTAGTTGGATTACAATTTGGCGCTTTGCTAGGCGGAACGGTTCTTGTTGAATCAATCTTCGCTATTAATGGACTAGGAAGAATGATTGTTGACTCGATTCGAATGCGGGATTTACCAATGGTTCAAGGCGGGGTATTAGTTGCCTCTCTCGTTTTCGTCGTAGTGAATTTGCTTGTCGATGTCCTTTACCGATTCTTTAATAAACGAATTGAATTAAATTAAATTAACAGGTGGTGAATATGGTGGCTGAATATAAAAAACCTATATTAGAAGTAAAAGGATTAAAAACACATTTCTTTACAAAGCGCGGCGTAAGTAAGGCGGTTGATGGCATAGATTTTAGTTTGCATAAAGGGGAAACCTTAGGAATTGTCGGTGAATCAGGATGTGGAAAAAGTATAACGTCTCTTTCCATTCTGCGTTTAATCCCCTCCCCTCCTGGTAAAATAGCTGGCGGACAGGTTCTTTATAAAGGAAAAGATTTAGTGACAATGTCTGAAGATGAAATGAGAAAAGTACGTGGAAATGAAATCTCGATGATTTTTCAAGAACCGATGACATCATTGAATCCAGTTTTACCGGTTGGTGAACAAATTGCAGAAGCGTTACGATTGCATCAAAAAATGGGTCGTAAAGCTGCATGGGAAAAGGCAGTCGAAATGTTAAAGCTTGTTGGTATCCCTTCCCCGGAAAAAAGGGCAAAACAAGAGCCTTTCCAATTAAGCGGCGGAATGCGTCAGCGTGTCATGATTGCTATGGCACTTGCATGTACGCCTGAGGTATTAATTGCAGACGAACCAACAACAGCATTGGATGTAACCATTCAAGCTCAGATCCTAGAGTTGATTAAAGACTTGCAAAATAAGCTTGGTATGGGCGTCATTATGATTACCCATGATTTAGGCGTAGTGGCAGAAACTTGTGATACAGTAGCTGTCATGTATGCAGGTAATATTATCGAACATGCACCAACCGAGAAAATTTTTGCAAATCCAAGACACCCTTACACACAAGGTTTACTAGACTCACTGCCAAAAATTCATGAGGACCAGGAAGAATTACAAACAATTGAAGGCAGTGTTCCAAGTCCTTACAATATGCCCACTGGCTGTCGATTTGCTTCAAGATGTCCTCTTCAGCAACCGATATGTCACGAGCAGCAGCCAGAGCTCATTGAACAAAATGATGGAGTAAAGGTTCGCTGCTGGATGTATACTGATCAATGGACAGAAAAAGTTGCAAAAGAGGAGGCTGTAAAATGATGCAGGCTGTAGCAGACAAGAAAGTATTATTACAAGTAGACCATTTAAAGCAATATTTCCCTGTTAAAACAGACTCTCTTTTTAAGCCTAAAGCCTATGTAAAAGCAGTAGACGACATCTCCTTCAAGCTATACGAAGGAGAGACTTTAAGTATTGTAGGTGAATCTGGCTGTGGAAAATCCACAACAGGCCGTGCGATTTTAAGACTTGATGAACCTACAGATGGAAAGGTTTATTATTCAGGGACAGACATTTTGGGATTAAATAAGAAAGAAATGAGAAAGCTTCGAAGGGATTTACAAGTAATATTTCAGGATCCTTTTGCTTCTCTTAACCCGAGGCAAACCGTTAAGCAAATTTTAAATGAAGCCATGGCCATTCAGGATGTAGTGGAAAAGTCAAAAAGAATGGACCGAATGCTTGAACTTCTTGGCTATGTCGGGCTTCCTCAAGAGGCACTTGACCGCTATCCTCACGAATTTAGCGGCGGACAGCGTCAACGAATTGGGATTGCCAGAGCCCTTGCAGTTAATCCTAAACTAATAATATGCGATGAAGCTGTATCGGCCTTGGATGTATCTGTTCAAGCACAAGTCTTAAATCTACTAAAGAAACTGCAAAAGCAATTTGGACTTACCTTTTTATTTATCTCCCACGACTTGAGTGTAGTCAGACATATTTCTGATCGGGTCATGGTTATGTACCTTGGGAAAGTCGTTGAGATTGCAGATAAAAAGGATTTATTTGATTCACCTCTTCATCCATATACGAAGGCACTATTATCATCGATTCCTGTCCCAGACCCGGTTATAAAACGGGAGCGTATTCTCTTAAAAGGAGATGTCCCCTCCCCTATTAATCCGCCAAGTGGCTGCCGTTTTCATACTCGCTGTCCTTTTGCTACTGAAAAATGCAAGGTGGAAGAGCCAGTCATAAGGGAATTAGGAACGAATCATTTTGTAAGCTGCCATTATGCAGAAGAAATGATGTAAGAAAATATTTTCAAAAGAACTGAAAATACTATAGAATATTATATTAAAAAAGGGAGCATAAACAGCCCCTTTTTTCTACATCTCTAGGAGAGTCCCAGACCATGTTAACTGTTGAAACTTTCTCCCTTTATATCATGATTGCTTCCCTTGCACCTTTGCTAGGTGCTTTTACATTACTATTTTTATTTATCTTTGAAAAACGAATTGACCTGCTAGAAAATCAAAAAAGAGAAATTGCCTTAGAAAGAGAACTGCAAACCGCACTTTATAATCAATTAAATCAAGAAATACAGCCGCATTTCTTTTTTAATACGTTAAATTCAATCTTAAGTTTAGCAAGGCTCGATCGAAAAACAGAATTAATCCAATCGATTGAAACACTGTCCAAGCTGCTTAAATTTAAGTATCAAACAAATAACACCTTCATAACGGTTGATGAGGAGTTAACCTATGTAAATTATTATTTGGAAATACAAAAAATCCGATTCAGGGACAGGCTGCATTATGAAATTTCAATCGACCCAGATGTATACGAAGCCATTACGATACCTTTTTTAATACAAACCTTTATCGAAAATGCATTCAAACATTCTTTTGAAAAATATATTGGCGAAGCCTTCTTAAATACAACGATAGAAAAAAAGGGAAAGGCAGTCCACATAACGGTGTGGAACAACTCACCTAACAGAAGCGAAGAGCAGCCAAATGAAAGTGGACTCGGTTTAGAAAATATTACAAAAAGGTTAGAGCTTTTATTTCCTACTGGTCAAACGTCCGTAGAATTAATCAACTCAGACGATGGGTCAAGCGTTTTAGCTATATTTCCGTTTATACTTAAGTCAGAGATTTAAGGTAGGTGCACATTTATTATGAATATCCTGCTAGTTGATGATGAGCCTCTAGAATTAGAGCAGCTTGAGTATCTAATTCAAAAAAAATTTCCAAATTGGAAATTTTTCAAAGCTCAAGATGGTTCTCAAGCTCTCCAAATCGTAAAACAACATGACATTTTTCTTGCTTTTCTTGATATCCAGATTCCAGGGAAATCTGGTTTAGAATTGGCGAAAGAATTAACACGCTCATATTCCATGGACATCATTATGGTAACTGCTTTTCAAAACTTTGAATATGCTCAAACTTCGCTCAGGCTTGGTGTTGTTGATTACATTACGAAACCAATTATTGAAGATGAACTAATGTCAGTATTAAACAAGTATGAACGATTGGGAAGGTACTCAGAGCAAATTATTAATGCTTTAAAAATTATTCACCAGGAATATAGTGAAAAATTATCGTTAAATTATTTAGCCTCAAAAATTCATATTAACCCTGCTTATTTTAGCAGGAAATTTCAAGAAGAAGTTGGTATCGGATTTTCTGAATATTTAAATGAATATCGGTTAAAGGAAGCTCAAAAAATGCTCATCGAATTTCCTGATATGAGTATTAGTACCATTTCAGAAAGATGTGGATTTAACAGCCAGCATTATTTTAGTCAAATCTTTCGTAAAATGACAGGACATTCACCAAGAGATTATCGCTTAAGGGAGACATTCCATTGAATAAAAGTGATTATCAATCTTATATAAGCGGTGCCATTAAACTTGGGGTCAGCTTTGGTGTTGTTAGTTTATTGGCCCGATGGGTAACCGGAAATACGATACTTTCCTCACCGGAGACATTGATCAAATACGGACTATTCGGTGGAATTGGCTATTCTCTTGTAGGGGCCCTATCACTAATTTTATTTGGTTTTTTGGCAAAAAAGGTCCATGAGAAGTATCCTAATCAACATACCATCGGGGATGTTTTAAGACAAAAATTATCACCAAATGGATATTGGTACATGATTTTTATTTTATTTCTAACAAGCTTTTATTCTATCTTGATTCAAGCGATGGGAGCTGGAATTCTCATCCATACCATTTTTCCGTTCCCTGCTTTTATCGGTATATTTTTCTTTTTAACATTTTGCTATTTTATTGGAGGAGTTGGTGGAATGCAGCGTCTCCATCAACTCGCAGGTGTGAATGTCACCCTAATTTTTTCAGCTGTAATCATTATTCCTCTTTTCTATTTTATTCAGGATGGGATTTATCCCATCTACGACGGTATTAAGCTATACCATCCATATTTATTGTATGTAAAAAACACGGATGCCATTTGGTTTATTTTCACAGCGATTTTTGTCTTTTTTGGACAAATTTTAGTTGACCGTGCCACTTGGCAAAGGATATTTATCCTTCAAAAGGATAAAGTGCGCGTTACCTTTACCTTAACAGGCTTGATATGGGCAACCATCCCTCTAGCATTATCTTCCCTATTGATGATTGTTATTTTTGGAAGAAGTTTTGGAGATGTTTATACGTTATTTATTGAGCTGGTCGACAAAATTCAATCGACCGTACTTATTGTCTTATTTGTCCTATTTTGTTTTAGCGCAATTGCCTCAGCCATAAGTTCTGAATTACATGCGACAACAACCTTATTTGTAAGAAATGTACTGGAATTGTTTCGTCCTCTTACCAAAGATGAACAATGGAAATATACCTACATTTTTTCTGGGGCTATATGCGTATTTTTACTAGCAACTGTCAGTATTCTTACACCTAGCCCGCTAAAATTATTATTTTTCTTCGGGAATATTTATGCTGCGATAATCACCCCGATGCTTTATATTATTCTAAGCAAAAACGTACAACCTTTCATCATCCCCTTTTCATCTTTCATAGGGGCTCTTTCTGGCTTAATATTTCAACAAGTAACTAATGACTTGAAATCTATTTGGCTAAGTTTTGCGGTATCAACATTTATTTGTTTAATTGTCTTACTGTATAAAGCAATAACTAAAAAAAGAATACAGGAAATATAGGGGGAGGTACTATTGAGACAAAATCATGCCCCGCTTGGAGATCAATCCAGACTTAGCCCAGATTTATTACCTACAAAATCTGAAGCTAGAACGTGGAAGGTCAGTCATTTTTTCTCAATTTGGATGGGATCCGTTCATAACGTCCCATCCTATGTAACGATTGGAGGGTTCTTTGCCCTTGGTATGTCTATTTGGCAGGTTTTCTTTATCATTATGTTCTCTTCCCTCTTACTGGCTGTGATGATGGTTCTGAATGGACATGCTGGCAGTAAGTATGGAATCCCTTTCTCCATTTTGCTCCGTTCCAGCTATGGGATGAAGGGTGCACTATTTCCCGGAGTCCTAAGAGGTGTTATCGCCGCGATCATGTGGTTTGGTCTCCAGACTTACGCTGGCAGTCTTGCAGTCACGATTTTAATAGGGGAATTTTGGCCTGCTTATTTAACTTTGGGCGGAGAATTTAACCTTTTGGGTCTAAACCTGCCAGGGCTCCTATCCTTCCTACTTTTCTGGATGATAAACGTTTTATTTATTTTTGCAGGAATGGAACGATTAGGGAAATTAACGAAGATTGTTTCCCCTTTAGTTTTTGTTGTTTTTGGGGGAATGGCCATCTGGTCTATTAATCTTGCCGGAGGAATTGCTCCTATATTAAGTTATAGTGCAAAGGGAGCAGAGGGAAATAATTTATTCATTTTTATGACTTGTGTGTCTGCGATCATGGCAACATGGGTTGCACAAATTTTAAGTGTAGCTGATGTAACGAGATTTTCACGCTCAAGTAAAGAACAGACAATCGGACAAATTTCCGGTTTGATTATCACTTACTTGTTATTTGCTGTGGCAAGCATTACGATTATTGTCGGCTCAGAGATTGCATTCGGAGTCCCAATTTGGAATGTCTTAGATGTCGTTGAAAGATTTGATAGTAAATTTTACATTGCCCTTTCATTGACGACGATTTGCTTATCAAGTTTATCCGTTAATATAGTTGGAAATATCATCCCTGCTGGTTTTCAACTGACTGCTCTTTTCCCAAAAAAATTAAATTTTAAGACAGGAGCTTTAATTGCAGCCATCATCGGAATTCTTATTATGCCCTGGAAGCTGATGGAAAACCCGACAAGTATTTTTACCTTTTTAAATATTGTTGGCGGTCTGTTAAGTCCGGTAATTGGTGTCATGCTGACGCATTATTATCTCATTTGTAAAAAAGAAATTAATATACAAGAGTTATATTCTTTTAACGACAATCATTTATCACCAGGGACTCATCTCCCCGCTATGCTTGCAACAATCATTGCAGGTTTAATAAGCCTAACGGGAAATTTTGTACCCCTGTTCGCTCCGTTAACGAGTATTTCATGGTTTACGGGAATATTTCTAACCATTCCTTTATATCTAGTTTTATATTACGCTAGTAAGCTAGTTGAATTAAAGGCAGTAAAAGAATAAAGAATAAGAGGCTGATTCGAATAGCTGTCATTTAACAACCATCAGAACCAGCTTCTTATTCTTTATTCGTTATTTAATTACAACATCATTAAGTTCTAAATATCCAGCTGCACTGATTCTAAAACCATCCACATTTTTTGATATGGCTGCAAAATTTTCTATAACGCGTACAGGAATATAAACTGCCTCTTCCATTTCTATTTCCTGTGCTTTTGCGTAAAGCTCCATACGTTTTTCTTGATTTTCTTCTTTACGGGCAGCATCTATTAAACCATCAACCTCTTTATTACTGAAAAAAAAGGTATTACCTGCTGATCCTTTTGAAGCAGTATGAAAAAGATTATATTGGTTATAATCAGCGTCGCCAGTTGCTGATAAACATTTGTGAATCTCCCGCGTTTCGCTGCTCAACGAACGCTCCATTTTCCATTACCTGTATCTCTACAGCAACACCGATTGTTTTCAATTGTGATTGAAGTACCTCTGCGAGGTTTATTCTTTCCTTGGCATCCATTGTCAGCAATTTTGTTTCAAAACCATTCGGATAGCCTGCTTCAGCCAGCAATTTTTTTGCTCCATTAAGATTATATTCATATGCATTCAACCCAGCATGAAACCCAAATACTTGGGATCCTAATAAAGAATTCGCTTTCTTTCCTATATTATTAAAGACTCCTTTAATAATCGTATCCATTTCAACAGCGTGCGAAATAGCTTTTCGTACACGAACATCATTAAATGGTTCTTTTTCAACGTTAAAGCCGATATATTCTGTTCCAAAACCTTCGCTTCGATAGACCCCCATTGTTGACGAAGCTTCTACTGTATCCTTCATCGTTACAGAAAGCGGTTCAGCAATATGAGCTTCGCCTGTTTCTATCATCGAAATTCTTGTTGTTTCTTCAGGCACAATTTTAAAAACAACTTTTTCTACCTTCGCTTTATCACCAAAATATTGTTCGTTTCTAACTAATACAATTTCTTGACCTGGAGTCCATGAATCAAATGAAAAAGGTCCCGTTCCATTTGGTTCATTAATCATGTTCTTACCGGACTTCTCAATTGATTTAGGACTAATAATCCCGCCTTCATGACTGGCTAGGATGGAGAGTAATGGTGAAAATGGCTCACTTAAGATGAATTGAACGGTATAGTCATCGATGACTTTCACTTCATTTACCATTTTAAAAACACCTGCTCTCGGTGCTCCTACATTCGGATCTAAAAGTCTATTAAAATTTGTTTTGACTGCGTCTGCATTAAATGGTGATCCATCTTGGAATTTCACATCATCTCTTAGTTTAAATTCCCAAGTATGGCTTTCAATCTGTTTCCACGACTTAGCCAATAGAGGCTGGATTTGAGCATCTTTATCCCTTCTTACCAATCCTTCATACACTTTTCCATGAGTTATACTTGCTGCATTGATCGTATTATAAAATGGTGATCCAAATTCTCAGCGTCTGATAAACGGACGACTACTAAAGTACCACCATACCTCGCATTATCCCCTTTTTCATTTTTATTGGAGCTGGCGTTTTTATTTGTAGAACAACCAGTAATGATCATTACCATTAGCAGTACTAGAATAAACTTTTTTCCGATAGTTATTTTTTCTTTCATCGACTCTCCCCCTCGTTTTTCTTTAGTTTTCCCACCAATCTAAGTATAGGGAATATTCAGATTATTTTTCTCGAATATCTTTACGTTATTTTTCGTTATCTTTACCTCTTATAATAAAATTCAATAAAAAAAGAGGATGTAAAAAATTCATCCCCTTAATCTATAAACTTCTTTTAAATTAATTGGCTGTGTTAAACTTGTCTGTTGATTTCCTCCCCAGGTGCTTCGCTCCAATCAACATAGTGACCAAAATCAACAATTAACTTTCACACAGCCAATCTATAAAATCCTGTTAAATTTAAGAGATAATTAATGTATAGATTCGAAAACTATATTACCTTTGTAGATAACTGTTTTACGTTTTGCCCGCCTTGCCACCGCTTCAGCAGTGCAGCTGGCTTCAACTAGAACCATACTGGCAGCATCACCTGCTTTTGGCCATAACTGATTCCCCTCTTTGTCTAATAGAGTCTTTCCACCTGTAATATACTTTAATGCTTGACCAAGTGAAACCTCATCCGTCCATCTGAAATGTTCAAGCAGACGTCCTGCTCTCTCCAGTACATCACCATTACCTGTCGGCCACCAAGAATCATAGATATTATCGTTCCCTATGGAAACTTCAACTCCATATTCAGTTAAAAGGTTAACCGGTGGAATGTTCCGCCCGATTGGAAGGCTGGTGACAATCGAGATACCTGCTTCCCTTAAAATCCCTGCCATTTCGATTGCTTCTTCTTTTGAGACATCTCCAAGTCCAAATGCATGACTGACTGCTACTCTTCCTTCCCAGCCAGCTTGCTTGGTTAAGTGAGCAAGTCGTTTCATCGTGAAAGTTCCTAAATGACCGGGGTCATGTAAATGCAAATCGATATCAGCATTTCCTTCAACAGCCAAGTCCAGTAACTGTACTAATGAGGCTTCAATATTATTATCTACCGTTGCCGGGTCAACCGCCCCCACAATCCCAGCTCCGTTTCTCAATGCTTCTCTAACCAATTGTACAGTCCCAGGACGCAGCAAGCCATGCTGGGCAAAGGCAACAACTTCTGAGCTTAGCCTGTTAGAATATGATTCAAGTGCTTGCCAGACACCCTCCAGGTTGTTCAAACCCGTTTCCGGGTAGATATCCACGTGGGTTCTTACATGGGTTGAACCGTAGGACAATAATACGTCCAGCAAAGCTTCTGCGCGCTGCTGTGTGCTGGAAGGTATGGATGCTAGAATATTTTTTTCAATTTCACATCGTTCAATAACGCCTGAAGCGGGGATACAAGCCCGCCAGTTCTCCCCCATATAAGTCTTATCTAGATGAACATGCTTTTCAATAAATGAGGGAAGCAGCAGCAAACCATTTGCATCCATTACAGGTAAATCATTTCCGACAGACTCTGCTTCTTTGGTGATTTTTTCTATCCTGCCATCCTCTATTAATAAGTGAAAAAGCTCTGTTTTTGTTCCTGTTACTCTATCATTTTCTTTTATATATCCCGTTTCTAGGCGGGCATTTGTTAACCAATAGGTACGGCTCATAATAAAACATCCTTTCTATTACTTTTACAAGTTAAAAGGGCGTATCCCACTTGGATATCCCTCTTATCTTTTTACCTATTTAATTGAAACATCATTGATTTCTAAATAACCTGACGGACTAATTTCAAAACCATCCACATTTTTTGCTACAGCTGCTAGATTTTCAATTACTCTAACTGGAATATATATTGCATCTTCCATTTCTAATTCTTGTGATTTCGCATACAGTTCGATTCGTTTATTTGGGTCTTTTTCTTTGCGCGCAGCATCAATTAAACGATCAACCTCTTGATTACTATAAAAGAAGGTATTGCCAGCTGCTCCTTGAGAATTAGTATGGAATAGATTGTATTGATTGTAATCGGCATCGCCGGTTGCGTTTCTCCAGCTGAGAATAAACATTTCAGAATCCCCGCTGTTAGCTTGCTCAACAAACGTACCGTACTCTAAAACTTGTATATTTACTTTCACACCTATTCCTTTTAACTGTGACTGAATTACCTCTGCCATATTGATTCTTTCTTTACTATCCATTGTTTTTAATGTTGTTTCAAAGCCATTTGGATAACCGGCTTCTGCCAGCAATTTCTTTGCTTCATTAAGGTTATATTCATATGCTTCCATATCATCGTGGTAACCAAAAACCTTTGATCCTAATAATGAATTCGCCTTTTTACCAACATTATTGTATACGCCCTTTATAATCGATTCCATTTCAACAGCATGTGAAATGGCTTTACGTACACGGATATCATTAAATGGTTCCTTTTGGAAGTTAAAGCCAATATATTCCGTTCCAAATCCTTCACTTCGGTATACCTCTACTTTTGACGAAGCTTCTACAGTAGACATCATCGGTACTGAGAGTGGCTCAGCAATATGGGCTTCCCCAGTTTCGAGCATTGAGATTCTTGTCGTTTCTTCTGGTACTACTTGGAATACAACTTTATCTACATTAGCCTTTGTTCCCCAGTATTCCTTGTTCTTAGTAAAGACAATTTCTTGTCCAGGAGTCCAGGATTCAAAAACAAAGGGACCCGTACCATTTGGTTCATTAATAATTTCTTTACCAAACTTTTCAATCGCTTTTGGACTGATAATACCGCCTTCATGGCTTGCTAGAATAGAAAGTAATGGTGAGAATGGCTCCGATAAAATAAATTGTACTGTAAATTCATCCACTGCCTTCACTTCTTTTACCATTTTAAATACAACTGCTCTTGGTGAACCAACATTTGGATCCAACAGACGATTAAATGTCGCTTTTACGGCATCTGCATTAAAAGCTGTTCCATCATGGAACTTTACATCTTGTCTTAGTTTAAATTCCCATGTTAAATCATCCAGCTGTTTCCATTCTTCTGCAAGTAAAGGCTTAATTTCGGCATTTTTATCACGCCCTACAAGCCCCTCATATATTTTGCTGTGGGTCACACTTGCCGCGTTAATCGTTGACATGAAATGATGATCTAAGTTCTCAGCATCCGATAAGCGGGCAATGACTAGTGTACCGCCATCTTTTTTTGCGGTACCGCTGTTATTATCCTCTGTGCTGACATCCTCTTTAGTTGAACATCCAGTAATAACGATTGCTAATAGCATAACTAGTAAAAATCTTCCTAATCTCCATTTCATGGACCAAAACCCCCTGAATATTTTTATATGCATTTGTCTAATTATAAGAAATATTCAGACTACTTGTTTTTAAAATATTTACTTTATTTTTCAATATCTTTACTACTTGAAAAAAATTAAATAAAATCCACTATCTTAAAGGATGAAGGAAGCAGTTCATTCTCGGGAAGCTGTTGATAATCTCTTTCCAAATATCCTTTTTTCATCTTATTAAAATACTTTTGACCCTTGGATTTAATTTCTTCTAAATCTAGGTTAGGAATGACTCTATCCTTCATAACTACCCTGCCGTTAATGATTGATAATTTCACGTCTCTTCCTGACCCGCTTGCAATCATTGTACGAATCGGGTCATCTATCACTCCCATATGGAAGCCGTCCAAATCTATTGCTATGATATCTGCCTTTGCACCTGCTGTAAGTCTGCCAAGGTCCTCCCTTCCAAGAAAATTGGCTCCTCCAATTGTTGCAGCTCTAAATAAATCAGCATAGGATGAGTCCTTTACTTCTTTTTCAATCAGCCTGGATAGCATACTGCCTGTTCGGATATTTTGAAACATATCTGGTGGAAATGTATCCGTACCTAGTGCTAAATTGATTCCTGCCCTTTTGTATTTTGCAAATGATTCTAAAGCAGAACTATGCCTTCCGATGATTAAAGGACAATGGATAACTGTTGTATTGGTTTCAGTTAGCAGCGCTCTATCATCGCCCTCGCCGGACTCCGCTTCACTATAACCAGCAATAAAATGGGCGTGAGGAATTCCAGTTTTTGGACCTAAAAAGCCAAGATTATACAAATAACGAATTGGGGTTACCCCATGTTTTTCTAAAATTGTGTGATATTCAAAGCTTCCTTGTGCTGCATGAAGTTTGATAGGAACATTTAACTTTTCACTATAATATTTAGTCAGTTTCAGACTTTCTTCTGTTTGACTCTCAATTCGTTCAGGTGCCAACATGCCTTTAACCAACCCATCATAGGCACCATCAAATTCTTCAACAAACTTAACGGCACGCTCAAGCCCTGCTCTCCCTGCATCTTCATCCCAATAAAGATTGATTGTTCCATCTGGCTCCACGACTCTAATTCCAGATTGATAACTTGGGCCTAAGTAAATCCTTAGACCTAATCTGCCTGCATGATTGGCTGCTGCGGCTAATTCCTCATATGTCTCTGCCCATTTTTTATAAAAAACAGATGTGATCGGCATCGCAGTAGTCACCCCATGAAGAATCAACTGAGAATAGGCATACAATGATTTAAATGCTTCTTCCTCCGCTGTCATAACTTCATGATGACCGTTTTCAACATAACTCTTTGACCAGAGCAGGTTTTTCTGTTTGTCGCTAGTTGCTTCTAAATGCAGGATATCATGATCAATATCACCCAGTGCATTTAAATCGATAAATCCTGGACTAATGACTGCGTTCCCAGCATCAATAACTTCATCCACTTTTCCAGAGTAACTTTTACCTACATAAATAATTGTATCGTTTTCATATACAACCTCTGAATCTTCTAAAATTACATGATCATCCCCATCAAAACCAATCACATATCTTCCCTTAAGTTTTGTTACCATTTATTATTCTCCTTTCAGTCTAGTAATACTATAATCTTCTTCGTTATATCTCCTTTTCATCAACATAACCTCGTGCATGCCCCCAAAAATATTTGGAGGGTTCCATATACTTCCTAAGTCCTGCCCGCTCGATTGTTGAATGGGCCTCTTCATTTGCCTCATACAACACTGTTCTTTCATCAACGGTATGAACTTTTCGTCCTTCCATAATCAGCTTTCCATCGACAATCACATGGTCGACATCATTAGCAACTGCTTGATATACCAAGCGATGGACATGCATAAATTCTGGAGTTAAGTGGGGCTGATTAAGGTTCACGGTAATGACATCGGCTTTTTTACCAATTTCAAGAGAACCAAGTTCGTCATCCCAGCCTATACATTTCGCTGCATCAATTGTTACCATTTCTAATAGTTTTCCAGGAGGCAAATAAAACTCATCTCTTAAGGCAGATTGGTGCACAAACTGCGTTTTTCTCATCGCTTGAAACATATCAAAGCCTGTACATGGTGATGTACCATCGGTAGAGATAGCCACCGTTGCACCCAATTCAATTAACTCAGGTACCGGAGTTCTCGCACTAGCCTGAGTTATGCCTGGGGAGGCACTCACATTCGTACCTGTATCCGCTAAAATTCGTGCCTCGTCGAATGAAATTCCACGGCAGTGCTGAAGGTGAACATCTGGTCCTAACAAGGCGTTTTCCCAATCCTGGACAGCCAGATGAATCATCCCGCCAAAGGCATCAGAATGGATTCGAGTTTGATACTTTCTAGCAATTTCACGAATTCTCTTTGCTTGATATAGATCATGATCTGTTAACCCATAAAGCCCGCCTGGTGATGTTGGTCCTGATGGTTCAACTGAGGTAACTATCACAAAAGGAGTTATAAAGGCACGTGTTCGGTCTTCATTAGCATGATTCAATGCTTCAATAACTGCTTCTGCACCTTGCAGCACTTCCTCGTACGTTACTTCTTTCGTAATTCGTTTACCATCCACCCAGCGGCTGAATAAGTGTGGCCATGGCGGATTACAAGGGCCTGTACAAACAACCTCTCTTACACCAACCTCTGCGTATGCTCTTGCATGATTGATCGCGAAGATCGGGTCATCAGACCGCGGCATCGACCCTAAAACAGATACACCTGTTGTGATCCCAGCTTTTAATCGTTCTAGTGCAGAGAGTTTTCCTTCGTAATACCAAAAATCATCGGTCACAAAATGTTTATAGGTATTGGTCATAATTTGCATCCAAAAGTCATTATCCATTGCAATGGTCTTGAACATAGAGTGTCCGCCATGTCCGTGAACATCGATTAATCCTGGTAAAATACACTGATGGGTGCAATCAATCACTTTTTTTGCCTCATATTTTAATGCTAGAATTTCTGTTAATCCAAAATCTAATAGTCTGCCATCATTAATAGCAACAGCACCATCTTGAAGAATCCGCCTGCTGGCATCCATTGTGATAACAGTACCGTGAATTAGCAGCAAATCAATCATTTTTCTTCCTCCTTCTCTACCAATCCAGGTGTGTTTTACAATTTTGATTAATAGTTTAATTATAGGAAATGGTAAATGAAATTATTTTCGGAATTATTACTCTTTTTTAAACTTTTTCTACTTCTTTTCCACATCATATTTACTTAAAATATCCTTTTGTTTAAATTAAATGAAAGAACTGCATGGGAAACTTTACAGAGGGGCTGCATGAATATGAATGTCTTATTACTTGATGATGAACCATTAGAGTTAGAACAACTAGAATACTTGTTGCTATCTGCATTTCCTTCATGGAAGTTTTTCAAGGCTTCCGATGCGAGTCAAGCACATTCAATTAATCTAAATCATGAAATTGATTTGGCTTTTTTAGATATTAATCTTCCAGGAAAATCGGGCCTTGAATTTGGGGAGGAACTGCGACAAAGCAATAAAGATGTGGAAATAATCATGGTTACTGCCTGCCAAGATTTCAGCTATGCTCAGCAATCAATTAGAATTGGGGTTGTTGACTATTTAACGAAGCCTGTTATTGAGAGTGAACTATTAACAATTCTATCAAAGTATAAAGAAAATCAGTTTTCTCAAAATTATTCCAGCTTAATCCAATGCTCTCTGAAAGCCATTCACGAAAAGTTCGCTGACAGGATCTCACTTTCAGATATCGCAAATGAGGTTCATGCTAACCCTACCTACCTAAGTCGAAAATTTCATGAAGAAGTAGGTGTTGCTTTTTCGGAGTATTTAATTCAATATCGTATCCACGCGGCGAAACGGATTCTAATTGCTCACCCAAACTGGACTATATCTGATGTAGCAGAAAATTCAGGATTTAGCAGTCAAAACTATTTTAGTACTTTATTTCGAAAAATAGAGGGAGTTTCTCCAACAGAATTTCGGGAGAAAGAAAAAAGTAAATATCAATATTAAGAACAAAGTCCGGCACTGTTTTTACTTAGTGCCGGACTTTCAATTTATTATTATTTATTTCAAACAAGGAGTTGTATTTAGCTGTTTGACAATGTGTGTACCTTGTTTTTCATTAATCGCATCTTGTAAACTTTCTGGGTTTGTAATTACGACTTTATTACCACCATTCTCTAAGAAGCTTAGGCTAGCCTCAATTTTTGGCAGCATACTGCCTGGTGCAAAGTGGTTTTCAAGAACATATTGTTTTGTCTCTTCAACTGTAATTTTTTCTAGGGCCAATTGATTTGGTTTTCCAAAATTAATACATACTCTTGGAACGCCAGTTGTAATAATTAATGTCTCAGCATTAACTTGTTCCGCTAAAAGGCTGGTAGCAAAATCTTTATCTATTACCGCATCAACACCCAAATACTCATTCTCTCTTGTCTTTATAACCGGAATACCGCCGCCGCCAGCCGCAATCACAACGTATCCAGCTTCAACCAATGATTTGATGGCTTCTTTTTCAACAATATCAATTGGTTTTGGTGATGGAACCACTCTGCGATAACCGCGTCCGGAATCTTCCATAAAAATCCACTCAGGATGTTCCTTTTTCATTTCTTCGGCTTGTTCTAAAGTAAAGAATGAACCAACCGGTTTAGTTGGATTTTGGAAATTCGGATCATTAATGTCAACTTCAACTTGGGTAATGATCGTTGCAACCTTTTTATTTAAACCTCTTTTAGTAAATTCGTTTGTTAAAGCTTGTTGAATTTGGTAACCAATACCGCCTTGTGTATCTGCTACACAATTGACAAGCGGCACATCTGGCATACCTATAATTTCATTTGCAATTTCAGACCGTCTAAGTCCAAAACCAACCTGTGGACCATTTCCATGTGTCACAACTACGTTGTATCCTTCTTGAACCATATCTGCAATATTAACGGCAGTTTCTTGAACAGCCTCATATTGATCTTGAACAGAGTCGCGTCCATTGTCCCGAACTAGAGAGTTACCACCAATTGCAACAATTACTAATTTATTCATCTGTTAACCCCCTGTGATTCAAATTGTTTTTTTAATAGTTCAAGTGATTGGTTCTTATGCAATTGATATAGTGGATTTTCTGGGTCGTTAGCAATCGCATTTTCAATAGCCTCTATTGCTGCTTGATGCCTTCTGAGGGACCTCAAGCTGTTTGCCTTATGGAAAGAAAAATCATATCTGTTTGGCTGAAGTGCTAATAGCTTATCCATTTCAGCTACCGCTTCCTCGTGTCTCCCTAATTCTCTTAGGTAATTTGATTTATGGTAACGGTAAAATGTTTCAGTAGGTTCTAATTCACATGCTTTGTCATATTCAGTTAGTGCTTCATCTGGTTTTTTCATTAACCTTAAGCAATTAGCAGTATAGAAATAATAATCAAGATCATTCGGATTAAGGACTAACGCCTTTTTATATTCTTCGAGGGCTTCGTCATACCGCTTTAGTTCTTGCAAAGAATAGCCTTTGTAGAAATAATAATCTAGATTATTTGAATCTGTCTCGATAGCTTGATTCATTACTGAAATAACTTCTTCATACTTATCATCTAGGTAGAAAGCTTTTGCACGGTTTATATAATCATTTTGCTCAACATACTCATTCGTAAGAATCTTAACTACTTTTTGATGCTTTAATTCTTTGGCATGCTGAAGTGATGATTTCCCATCCCTATCTGGCAAATTTACATCTGCATCGGCTTTTACAAGTAATTCAATGATCATCGAGTATAAGCGGCCGCCATTACCCAAAATGACTGACTCTAATAGAGCTGACCAGCCTAAATTGTTGACATGATTGACAGGGATTCCTGCTTCCAAGCATCTTTGTACGGTTTTAAGATAGCCTTTTTCACTGGAAGGTAATAATGCAGTACCGCCAAATCGGTTTACACTTTTTAAATCTGCTCCATATTTCAGCATTACGCTTAAAATTTCATGAAAACCATTTGCACCGGAACAAATAAACGGTGTTAATTGTGTAATATCTCTTGTGTTTACATCACTGCCAGCTTCTAATAGTAATTTAACGACTGAAAGTTGATTTTTCTGTGTAGCAGCCATCAAAGCTGTTCGACCATCTGCGTCTTTAAGAGACACGTCAGCCCCGTCATCTAATAATTGCTTTACAGCCTTTAGATCTCCACGTTCACTTGCAAGGATTAGCTCCATCATAAAATTCTCCCCTTTACCATTAATCTAGAATAAATTTCACCTTCGATAACTGTTCAATCCTCTATCGAAGGTGAATTTTAACGCTCTATTTATGCAATTTTTTCTTCTGTTTCAGGTTTTGGCAGTGTTTTACTACGATCCATCACAAATTTGATAACAAATATACCTGCAATCATTAGGTAGCCAAAGAAAAATTCTACAGAAGCACCTTTAGCAAATGCGACTGTTGGAGAGTGGATAAATCCTACGATGGACAAGGCGGCTGCTACTGCTGCTGCAGCTGCACCACGTAACGGTTTATCGTTGATAGCAAAGATTGCTATACATCCCCATAACAAACTGGCAATCGGAGCACCATTTCCTAAATGAGACAACCCTTCATAATAAACACCTTTACTAGCGAGCTTATCAAGACCAACGGTACCTGCAGCAGTTCCAGCGGCACCAAGTACATTATTAGCAAGTGTTAGCGCCCAGTTTGCGATCCATGGGAATAATGCAATAAAGATAACTGGGACTTCAATTTTCGGAGTTTCACGAACAACCTGATTGGCCGTTACAACTCCGATATAAACTAGGATAGGAGCGATGGCATAAATCGGAATGATTGCTAACAAAAATGCTCCAATACCGAAAAGTGAAAGAATTAACATCGATAAACCAGTTGCTACTGTATAGCCAATACCGGCACCCATTGATTTCCATCCTGGGTGTCCAACATATACTGTTACTGGATAAGGATTTCCAAATGCTGCACCAACACAAGAAGCAAGTCCATTAGTTAACATAACTTGTCTAGTTTGATAATCATCCCCTGCAGTACTAGCACTTTCAATATTCTCCAAGTCAAACACATAGTTAGAAAGACCTAGTGGTATAGCTGACGCTAAATATGGAAGGGCATGAGGCAATCCTTGCATAAAACCATCAATATTTAAGGATGGAGGATTGAATCCAAAAGATGATAAAGATTGTGAAATTGCACCAGGCTCCATCACACCTAAAGCCCAGGCAATTCCAGTACCTACAGCAAGCAATAAAAATCCTGTTGGAATTTTTGCAAAGACCGGTGATTTACCAAACCAGTTAATGAAAATAATAATTAACACAGCAAAAGCAATCATCGGAGCTTCAAATGCTTGTAACATTGGATTCATGGCTAATAACAATAGTCCAAGACCAGCTAAACAAGATAATAATACTGTTCTAGGAATGATTCTTCTAATCGTATCACCCAATAGTGATCCAACTACTAGGATCATCGCTTCTACGAAACACCATACTAGTGCAATACCAATGGCAAATTCATAATCTTTCGTTTGGGTATAAACTGGCAATATGACTAAAAAAGTTACTGTGAAAATGGACGGTGCACTCGGTCCCGAAGGCAATGCTGTTACATCAGACCTGCCCGTTTTTTTTGCTAGGCGATACGCAAAAAAGCCATAAGCACAACTTGCAATAAATATACCCATTCCAAAAGCTGGGGCAATTTTTCCATAAACCACGGATGATGGAATACCTACAACAAAAATTAATAATGACATCATGGTTAGAAGATTGGTTAAGTTATTGGCGAGTAAGCCGAAGTATGCAGCCAAGTCCCCTTTTTTCCAAAATTTAATTGTTTGATCCATTATGTTTCACCTCTAAATATCAAATAGTTTGTTGGATGTGAAAAAATATTGTTAGTTATCATTATTTAATACGCCTCTGCTTATTTTGCCTCCTTTTAAAGCGAAACTCTTTCCTTTCTCGGGTAAATTTTTATAATGCTGAAAGAGAAATAATAAGAATGATTAACCGGTTACATCTTAAATTTTATACGGAAACCCTTTCTCGGTCATTGGCTACCAAAACCAAAAAGAAAGGTATTCATTTAGGCAGTTTGTACAATAAACTTTGTACAAAATATGTACTTGATATCAGATTTAAAAAACTTAAAAACAGTGGGGGTATTTGTTAAGTTGCACAATTTTTTAATTGCATTATTTGACTGTTTTTTTTAGTATTAAATGAAACAATCATTAGACAGGACGTGTAAATAAAAGTGAAGAAAACGGTTATTTATAAAGAGGATGTAAATTTCTCAATTAAGGCAGATTTTTATGGGACTTACCAAGAAAATGCTCCTGTTGTCATTTATATTCACGGCGGCGGGTTAATTTGGGGAACAAGAGAAGAAATTAGTGAAGAAATGATTAAACTATACACCGACAATGGATTATCACTATTTTCAATTGACTATAGGCTGGCTCCTGCAACAAAACTGCCTGAAATTCTTAAGGATATCGAAGATGCAATTCATTGGATTCAAGTAGAAGGACCAAAAGAATTTTCAATAGATCCAAAGAAAATTGCAGTTGCAGGAAGTTCCGCAGGTGGTTTCTTAGCTCTTTCTACTGGAACATTTACTCTTAAGCCTCGTGCAATTGTTTCGCTTTACGGATACGGGGATCTTATTGGAGGCTGGGCTGCCAGTCCAAGTAAATTTTATTGTCAAAAGGACACTGTTTCTAAGGAACTCGCTTACAAACTGATTACTGATCGTATCGTAACTGAGGCAACAGTAGAGGAACGGTTTTTATTTTATGTTTATGCGAGACAAAATGGAGTTTGGATTGAAGAAATTACAGGGGTAAATCCTTTAAATAACAAAGAAGCTCTCTATCCATTCTGCCCGAATCGTAACGTTACAAAGGAATTTCCACCAACTTTATTATTACACGGAACTAAAGATACGGATGTACCATACGAACAGTCAGTATTCATGAGAGCTGCCCTCATTAAACATTCGGTTGAAGCAAGACTTATTACGATTCCAAATGGTGAGCATGTATTTGATAAAAACTTCCAAGATCCGATTGTTCAACATGCACTTACACAAGTTATTGATTTTTTAAAAACCCACCTGAATTAAAAAAAGCCCAGCAGATTAAAAATCTAAGCTGGGCTTATTGTTATTTATTAGATTTATGAAAAAACTCAAACAAATCATCACAATCTTCTCTTTGCTCTACTTTAACCATTTTGAGTACACTTTTATCTTCACCGGTTAAATACTTCCGTAAATGCATATCAGAGAAGCCATGTCTATCAGCATCTTCGCTCGTGTTACAGTAATAAACTTCTTTAATACCTGTCCATATAATAGCAGATACACACATTGGACAAGGTTCACAAGTTGCATAGATCACACAATCAGATAAATCCATTGTTCCTAACTTTTTACAAGCTTCACGAATAGCAACCATTTCAGCATGAGCAGATGGGTCAGTATCTCTCATCATTGTATTGCTTACTACAGCGATTATTTCATCACCGCGTACGATTGTTGCACCGAATGGTCCACCAACTTTGTTTGCCATACCAACTAGTGTTGCATCTGCAGCTAATTTCATATAATCCATATCAAAATTCCTCCTCTTTTTTACTCTGTAACAGGACCAATATTATCTTTTTTATTTACATAGAGTTTATACGCTAAGAATGCAGCAATTAGCAGATATCCCCAAACGAAAGGCATAGCTGTTTCTTGTGCAAGTCCGATAGTACTTGTATGAATGGCACCAATAAAAGTTAAAGCAGATGCAAGTACTGCAGCAATAATGCCTCCAATAGGCGTGTTGCGGATCGTAAATACAGCTATACAACCCCAAAGAACACTCGAAATAGGTGCACCATTACCTAGAGCAACCAAGCCATCATAGAAAAGTCCAGCATTATGCAGTGCTAGAGAAGAAACTTGATTGTCAGCTGTCCCTACAGACACACCAGCAGCTGAAAGTGCATTATTAACAGCAACAAGCGCCCAGTTCGCAACCCATGGGAAGAAACATACAAAGATTGCTGGAGCTTCAAATTTCGGACTTTCTTTTACAACTTGATGCCCTGTTACAATTGCAATAAACACAAGCATCGGAACGATAGCAGCAATTGGGACAAGAGCTAGCAACAGTCCCATAAGACTGAAAACCGATAATAAGAAAATGGCAACAGAGCTGGCAATGGAATAGCCTAAACCTGCTCCAACTTCTTTCCAACCCGCATGTCCTACATATACGGTTACTGGGAATGGATTACCACTCAGGCCACCTATTAGAGTAGAAAAACCGTTTGCAAGCATAACATCTCGAGTTTTGTATTCATCTCCACTGACAGCAGCAGCTTCTACGTTTTCCAAGTTAAAAATGTAGTTTGCTAACCCTAAAGGTACAGCCGTTAATAAGTATGGTAAAGCTGCGTTTAAACTGTCCGCAAACCCATTTAAATGCAACATTGGAGGATTAAAGCCGAATGATTTTAGTGCTTCAGTAACATCTGCAGGATTTTGATATCCAGCTATCCAAGCAATGGCAGTTCCAACTATAATCAATAATAAACCGGTAGGTATTTTCTTTAATATTGGATGTTTACTTAACCAGTTCATGAAGATGATGATTAAGGCAACAAATGCCACTATAGGCATTTCAAAGGATTGCAGCATTGGGTTCATACCCAGGAAGACAAATGCCAAACCTGCCAAGGCTGCTAGTAAAACCGTTCTTGGGACAATCTTTCTAATTGTTTCACCCAGGAATGCCCCTAAGAATAATATGGCAGCCTCAATGAATCCCCAAAGTACAGCAACTGTGGTTGTGAAAGCAGCGTCCTGTGTTTGTTGATATAGAGGAAGCATAATCACAAACACGATAAGAAAAATACCAGGTGAACTAGAACCTGATGGTAGTGCGGTAACATCAGTTCTACCTGTTTTCTTAGCCAATTTATAAGCAAAATAAGCAAATATAATGCCCGATAGCAAAACTGCTAACCCAAAACCGGGAACAATTTGTTTATAAACAAACTCTTTTGGCATACCAACTACACCGATTAATAATGAAATCATAACCAAAAAGTCTGTCAAAACATTAACGAATAAACCAAAGGAAGCAGCAAAGTCCCCTTTTTTCCAAAATTTAATTGTTTGAGCCATTTCATTTCACCTCTAAATAGGAATTAGTTTGATAGAAAAATATTGTTTTAGTTATCATTATTTATTAATCAAATGCTTAATTTGCCGTCTTTAATAGCAAAAACTCTTTCCTTTCTCGGGTAATTTTTTTAAAGCTGAAAGAGAAATAATAATATAATAATAATGGTTAACCGGTTACATCAAAATTTTATACGGAAACGCTTTCTTGGTCATTGGCTACCTAAACCAAAAAGAATGGTATTCATTTAGGCAGGTTATACAATAAACTTTGTACAAAATATGTCCTTCATAACGGATAAGAAAAACTTGTAAACATTGGGATAAATGATATTTTGCACAATACCTTAGTTTGGATCTTTTCCCAATAGCAGGTAATTGTTTTGTTGTATAATTAGACATTTATAAAAACTCACCTAAGTAAAAAAACATTAAAAAGCCCAGCTGATCCAAAAATCCAAGCTGGGCTTTTTAATTTCGATTACCTATTATTGAATGTTTTCACTTAAAGCTAACATTGCTTTTTCAAAGGCTTCTACTGGAGGATAGGTAATTCCTGCACCTATCATTCCGATTCCTGCATCTTTATGAGCAATCGCCGTATTAATGACAGGCATAATACCTGTTTGAACAACCTTACGAACATCAATTCCTGTCGGAAGTCCCATGAAATCAAGTAATGGAATTGTGATGTTAGAATTTTCTGTTGTAGTGATTTCTTTCATTCTAGTAGAAAAACCAATAGCATCCTCTACTGTTCCACCTACTAATGCAACGATTGCTGGAGCTGTTGCCATCGCAAATCCGCCGAAACCATATGTTTCGGTAATTGCGCTATCTCCGATATCAAGTCCAGAATCTTCTGGCTTGTAACCTGCAAACATTGGACCAATAACTTTTTGTGCAGGACCAGTAAACCACGTGTTTCCAGGCATTCCGCTCACACGGATACCGAATTCAACACCATTCCGTGCCATGGTTGTAACCACTGTACTGTTTTCAATACCGTGAGCAGAATCAAGTGCACATTTCGCCATTGCCATCCAAGTAGGACCAGAGAAATAATCACTGCTCGCAACGAAATCAAATACTTCTTTCTTCTGTTCGATTGTATAATCAGTTTGTAAAATATATGGAGTTAATGCTTGAATTAATAATGTTGTACCCGCAACATTTCGGTTGTGACACTCGTCTCCCATATGAAGTGCTTGCGCAAGCATTAAACGCAAGTCAATTCCATTAGGACTTAGTTTCATTGCATCACGTAAAATAGGACCAAAAACATCGCGCATCCAAATTAAACGATCAATAACACTTTGATCATTTGCTCCCATTCGGAGAATTTTTGATAATTGTTCACTTAAATTTGTATAAGCAATATTGCCATATGTTTTGTTTTCAACAATATGCATGAACATTGACGCAGATGTAACCCCCGCCATTGAACCTACACAGTTGTGTTCATGACATGGTGAAAAGGTAATTTCTCCAGATGCCGCTAATTTAGCTGCTTCTTCTACATCTTTAGCTAAACCTTCAAATACGATTGCGCCAGTAACGGCACCTTTCATAGGACCATTCATTTTATCCCAAGTAATTGGAGGTCCTGCATGAAGAATCGTCGTTTTTGTCATACCTGGTACGCAATTAATAGCTTGATCATATCCAATTAACACTGGTTGAGAATTAATAATTCTTTCCACTGCTAATTTGTTAGCTTCTTCAATTTTTTCCAAGATTGCAGGATTTTCAAACTTGTCAAGTGCAGCAATTAATGCTGGGTTTCCTCTGCCAGGCGGTGTCCATTCTAAATGAATGACTTCAGAGCCTTGTTGTAATAAATCATCTTTAAATGACTCAATTCCTACGTTAATAACATGTGGTCTACTTTTAAATAAATCGCTAATTCTACTCATGCCTATTCTCCCTTCACAACAAATTCTCTAGCCAATAAGCCAGCATTTTGCATGCTGCTCGCATGTGTTACATCTGCCGCCAATAATTTATTAATTTGCTCTTCATAATTTTGCGGATCTAATTCTGTTCCAAGAACATATCCAATTATCTCTAAATGTCTTCCTTCTTGTTCCGCTTGTTGTTTCGCTTCAATGATTGCTGGAAGGAAAGCTCCAACTGGATCTTCATGTGCTCCATAACCTATTACAAAGTCCATTACGATAGCACCAACAGACGGATCTTTTGCCTCCTGAATAAATCTTTCAAGACGTGTAGATGGATCAATCATTGGGTGTGGCTTTCCTTGTGTGTATTCATCATCACCAAAGTCGATGAATGTGTGCTCTTGGCTTGTATATCGGTCTTTTAAACGATACTCTGGATTTCTTTGAATATTGCTATAGACATTATCAAATTTTTCCATTGCTGCATGCATAGCTTCATCTGCCAGTGTTCCGCCGCTGAAAAGTCCACGAACATATTTCTGTTCAGGAGTTAACTTTGTCCGAACTTCTTCGATAAGTGGTATGTTTAATGCGCGTTTATTTAACTTGCTTTCGTCTGCCCCTGCCAATAGTACTGCTTTAAGTGCAGCTTCTTTGGACATTTTCGCAAAATGTGCTCCAGCTTCAGTAATTTTTTCTTCGTTCCCGCCAACAAACCAAACAACAACTGGTTTTTTACATGTTTTAATTTTCGCTAATACTTTTTCTTCCACACTTGGTGCAGGTGGCTTAGAAATAACGACAATGACTTTTGTCTCTTCATCGTCTTCAAGAGCCTGAATACCATCAAGCATCATGATTCCGCCAACTTCTTCTTTTAAATCTCTACCACCAGTTCCAATCAATTGCGAGATACCGAAGCCAAATTCGTGAATTCGGACGCTTACTTCTTGGCTGCCGGTTCCTGATGCCCCAACAATACCGATATTCCCTTTTCTTACCGCATTTGCGAAGCAAAGGGCTGTATTTCCGATAATCGCTGTTCCACAGTCCGGTCCCATCATAAATAAACCTTTTTCATGAGCTAATCTCTTTAATTCAATTTCATCTTCAATGCTTACATTGTCGCTAAACATCATGACATGTAAATCATTTTCGAGAGCCCTTTTCGCTTCTCTAGCCGCGTAAGCACCATTCACAGCAATAATGGCAAGATTTGCTTCCGGGTTATGATCTGCAGCAGAAGAAATAGTAGAATATTTGATGTCATTCTTACCTTTTTTACCTGAATTCTTTTTTGTAAATAAATCATTAATTTTTTCGAAAGCGGTTTCGCATAACTCGTCAGTTGCTGCTTTTACAACAATCATTAAATCACTTGCTCCCGCTGTCTCAACATCAGGTGTCATTAAGCCGACATTTTTTATTACCTCTTTATTCATTTCGGTACCCATTGCAATAATTGCTTGTTCAACTTCTTCAATTTGATTCGCTTTAGTGGAAAGCGACATTAAAGATACTGAATCGAAATATGTGTTTGACTTAATCAAAGCTTGTACTAACATACTTATCCTCCTGCTCTAATATTGGCTTCCATTCCGAAAACAATGCCTAAAGCTATATCTGTTCCGGATGAAGAACCTATGTTTAATAATTTATTTAAAGAGAGATTTAAGTCTTCATCATTTTCAAATAATAAGGCATTAAGTAATGAAATAATAGACTCTCTCACTTTACCAATTGCTGCTTTTTTCAAAGTCATGTAACTAATGTCATTCGTTAAGGTTTTTGCTTTCTTTAAAACATCTTCACAAAATGATCGGTAAGGATAAAAAGGGCTGTTTTTCATATTAAAAATGGTAAATAACCCCGTTAAAAAGTCATCCCCTGAAGGAGTTAACCCTGGCCCAAGACCTATGAGTGAAACCGCATGTGGCAAGGCAGATGAAATTCGGTCATTTAATAATTCGTTTAAAAGTAAAAGAGTTCTATTCTCAAGCATATTCGAGACTTCTGTTTCAAAAGGATTTAGGGTTATTACGTTTTTTTTCATTCCTCCGCCTACACCATGGATGTTGATAAAATCCTTCATTTTCATTAAATTTCTTTTCAGGATTTCTACATTACATGGGTATGTTGGTAAAACACTTTCCCATTTACATGCTTTATCTATCGAAATAGTAAGACGATCTCCAATATACAAAAGATTTTCTTCAACACGTACCCGATCATTGGCTTCAATTTCCATTGGCTTCATATTATCAATATCAACAATTAATGTATTAGGCCCATTATCGAGTCTGTTGCATGCAATGGTATATAAATCACCATTTTCAAAACATTTAATATTAAATGTCCGATTAAATGTACTATGCACAAAACCAGTGAATGTTGAGTTATTAATTACCTTTATAAAATCTGTATCACCAGAGATTGAATTTATCACGAATGACACCCCATAAATCTAGAATCGTGCAGTCAAATACCGTTGAGCAGACCGAACCTCCTTTTATACTTAACTAAAATGCTTACATGTTTATTTTAGATATATTGCATAACACCGTCATCGTGTAACAAATCCAAAAAGCAATGCATTCAATTGTGCAAATCATACAATGGATTGTGATTAAATTATGTCAAAGAAATGAAATACTATCCTTAGCTTTCTTATTCAAAATTTATTCACAAATATTTGTATGAAGTGACTAAATTTTTCAATAATTTTCGGTTGGTATATCCAAAGACTTCTATAATTTTCCACCTTAAAATAATCATATAGGATCCTATTGAGAGCGCTTAAAAAATAAAAGGAAGGTGAAAATACAGTACTTTATAAAAATAATGATATTTTGCGCTTAACCAACATCTATTTACTTGGAGGTTATATATGTCTACTAAAAATATCGATCAGAAGGTATTAGATCCGGAATTTGAAACGATTCCTGTACCAACAGAATACAGAAAACCGCTAGCTTCTGTAGCAGCTGTTTGGTTTGGTTTCCCGATGGTTTTGACAAGCGCTGTAATCGGTGGAGTCATCACAGCAATGCTTGGATTCAAAGTAGGGGTAACTGCAATACTAGCAGGAAACTTATTGCTATGCCTTATTGTGGGAGCATTAAGCTATTTGGCAGGAAAAACCGGAGAAAACTTTGCAATGACTGCACAACGGACTTTTGGACGATATGGATACATGGTCGTATCGGGATTACTTTCCACAGTCGTAGTAGGATGGTTTGCTCTTATGGTAGGTCTGACAGGTGACACAATGGCTCGTTCATTCGGTGCCCCAATGCTATTAATGACCTTAATTGGCGGGGTTCTTTATGTTGCTGCAACTTTTATTGGAATAAAAGCATTAACGATTTTAGGATGGATTGCGGCACCTTTGTATCTCATTCTCGGTATTGTTTCAATTATTATCTCGTTTAAAACTGGAAATACAGATATTTTTAATTATGAACCAACAACCAGTTCAGGTCTTCTATCCTTTGGGGCAGCAGTCACAATGGTATTTGCAACGTTTGCTGATTCTGGTACGATGACCGCCGACTTTACGCGTTGGTCGAAAAATGGGCGTGAAGGATTGTTAGCTGCAATTACAGCCTTCCCATTTGGAAAGTTCATCGCCGAATTAGTAGGTGCAATTATCGTTGCGACAGGTGTAATCCAAAGCCCTGCCACGAGTGGTGGCGACTTTATGCCAATTTTATCGGGACAAGGTCCTCTTCTCTCCTTCTTGGCTCTCATTTTTGTTTTTATTAATCTGGGTGTTGGATGTACACACTGCTTGTATAATGGTGCCGTCGGTTTCTCACATATGACAGGAAAAAGCATGAGATTTTTAACAATCGTACTAGGGATTGTTGGAATCATCGCAGCATTATCAGGTATCTGGAACGCTTTCCAGAGCTGGCTGGAACTTCTAGGTTTAATTGTACCGCCAATCGCTACAATCATTATAATAGATCAACTTATTCTAAGAAAAAATCAGTCTCTTGGTTCCGAGAGTTGGAAACCACTTCCATTCGTTGCATGGGGTATGGCCGCTTTAGTAGCTTTATTGGTTAACTTCTTTGCACCGCAACTTTCAGTGGTGATATTTGGTATAGGTTCCTCAGCTATCTTCTATTACGTTGGGTCCCTATTAACTAAACCTAAAATTTCTCAAAGTGATAAAAAGAATGTTATGTAAAGATAATACTTGCTGGGCGTAGAGAAAAAAGGAAAAAAGGTTATCATTTAACCTTTTTTCCTTTTTTAATTGAATTTCCATTCTTTTTATATCTTGCAAAATAAGGGAAGCTAACTAAAACGGATAAGAAGACAATAATAATTACCGCAATTCTTAAATTGAATGGAAGATTTGCTAGACTAAAAATGAATAACAATACTGCTATTGAAAAAGAAAATAATAACTTGCTCTTTATTGTAATTTGATGCTCCGCTCTACATTTCTTACATACGAGTGGTTTATAATTCCAACGGATAGTCTTTTGTATTTCTTTCCATGTAAATTGACTCTTACAAGTTTCACACCTTTGTATGCCCAATAAAAACACCTCTCTTTTAGGAAATCTTAGCATGAACTTTACCATTATTCCCCAAGAAAAATATACCAATAGAAAATTATGGTTCAGCTCTTAAACTAACAGAGTTAAATAATAAAAGAAAAGGTAAAGATATTTTTGTTAAAGGAGAATTGAAATGAAAGAAAAAGCAATACTATTTAGGATAAAGTATTTCCATTAAAAGAGGTGTTCTTTTGAAATTTCTTGTAATAGGCGCAATTGTAATTGGTGCTGCTGTTTTTTCCTTATTACCAATTCTATCTGCTTATTTTTTTCAACCCACTTTAAAAGACAGCATCCGATTTAATATATATTTTCTTCCGCTTTCTTTTTTGGGAAACATAGCACTAGCTTGGGGGTTCATTCAAGGGAGTAAAACATTTGGAAATACGGTAATGCTTGGCGGTATTCAAACTGGGGTAAATGCGATTCTGATAACAGTTTTATCAATATTAGTTTTACGTCAGAACATTTCAGTATATTCCATTATTGGCATTTTACTAATTGCTATCGGTGCTATCCTTTTAAATAAATAACATGAAAGACAAGAAATAATAAAAAGTAGACATGTAACATCCATTTCTTCTCTTGCAAAGAATCCTAATTTTTAAGTAGAGCCAAGAGTCTTATCTCTTGGCTCTTAATTTCTTTCTTACTCACCAGTTTCAGCAAAACGTTTAATACGATTTCCGATCTCATCACGAACACGTTGAAAGAATGCCCATTTTTCTTCGTCTGTTCCTTGAGCTTTAGCTGGATCATCAAACCCCCAGTGAACTCGTTTAACTTTTGGTGGTGTGATTGGACACTTATCTGCTGCGTCACCACAAAGTGTTACAACTAAATCAGCATTGTTCAAATACTCAGGATTGATAATATCAGAAGTATTAGTTGAAATATCAATTCCAGCATCTTTCATTGCCTTTACAGCATTTGGGTTCAATCCGTGTGCTTCAATTCCTGCACTTCGTACATCCCACTCATCACCTAAATGTTTTTTTGCCCATCCTTCTGCCATTTGGCTTCGACAAGAGTTACCTGTACATAAGAAATAAAGCTTTTTCTTTGTCATGATGAAATCTCCTTTTGTGATTAAAATTTAAATGATTAACAACCATATATAGAGACCAACCAATGTAATAAACAATGTTGGTATGGTTAAAACAATACCCGTTTTAAAATAGGTTCCCCAAGAAATCTTAACTCCTTTTTGCGATAAAACATGTAACCATAATAAAGTTGCTAGAGAACCGATAGGAGTAATTTTAGGACCTAAATCAGAGCCAATCACATTTGCATATATAAGTGCTTCTCTAATTACACCACTTGTATTGGTATCTGCAATTGCTAAAGCATCTATCATCACAGTTGGCATATTGTTCATAATGGAAGATAGAATAGCTGCAATAAAACCCATTCCGATTGTTGCTGCAAATAATCCTTGATCTGCTGTTACTTGAATCAGGTCGGCTAAGACATTGGTTAAACCCACGTTTCGTAAACCATAAACCACCACATACATTCCGATCGAGAAAAATACAATCGCCCATGGTGCTCCTTTAATGACCTTTTTTGTTTCGACAGCATGGCTTCTTCTCCCCATAAATAAGAAGAATATAGCTACTACACCTGCAATGATAGATACAGGAATATTTAGAAACTCACTAATAAAATAACCTGCTAATAAAATGGCGAGGACCACCCAAGACAAACGAAACATCCTTTGATCTTTAATAGCTTCCACAGGTTTCTTTAAATGACCTAAATCATATTTCTTAGGAATGTTTCTTCTGAAGTAGAGATATAAGACTAAAATACTTGCCACTAAAGAAAATAGATTTGGAACAAACATCCTTGAGGCAAACTCTGCAAACCCAATTCCAAAAAAGTCAGCAGAAACAATATTAACAAGATTACTTACTACTAATGGTAATGAAGTTGTATCGGCAATAAAACCACTTGCAATAATGAACGGAAATATCATTTTTTCTTCCAACTTTAAATTTCTTACCATGGCTAAGACGATTGGTGTAAGGATAAGTGCAGCCCCATCATTAGCGAAGAATGCTGCCACGAGAGCACCAAGAATGCTTACATAAACAAACATTTTAATTCCGTTGCCCTTAGCCGCTCTTGCCATGTGGAGTGCCGACCATTCGAAGAACCCAATTTCATCTAATATTAAAGAAATAATGATAATGGCAATAAATGAAAAGGTAGCATTCCAAACAATTTTGGTCACTTCAAGAACATCGTGGAAGTCAACCACTCCTACAATTAAAGCAAGAATGGCTCCCCCGCATGCTGACCAACCAATAGATAAATTTTTAGGTTGCCATATAACCAGAATAAGCGTAATTAAAAAAATCAATGATGCGAGTATCGTGGATACCAATGTTGAAACCTCCAATTATTCACATGAAATTCGTAAACCCTGCTCTTCTAATTCCTTTAACCTAAAATCTTGGTTTGGAAGGTGCAGTAATAAATCTTCAACCAATGGAAAATATTTACTCTCTTTATTCAAAGAGTAGATTATCCATTGCCCTCTTCTTGTTTCCCTCACCAGCCCAGCATCTTTCAACTTACGAACATGTTGACTAATGGCAGGCTGACTAGTTTTAAATATTTCTACAAATTCACAGACGCAAGCGTCATGATTATCCAGAAGTTTAATCATGGTTAATCGGGTTTTGTCCCCTAATAATTTTAAAACATTCGCAGCACTCTCTAATTCAACTGCTGTTTTATTGGATTCTGACATTTAGACCCTCCTAGCTATATAAGTAAATAATAATATCCTTATAAATTGATAAAAATAGTGCCTGACTTATTTTTTACAAGTATGTACATTTTATGTAATACCCTTATGATACAAACTTCACTTATCTATCTATATATAACCATTTGCTTATATAATAATTAACTTATAAATAAATTTCAACTATTGCTTTCATGCTTATTATCCCCTTTAGTTAAATCCAATGAGTGAACCATATGAAAAAAATAAGACAGCATAAGCTGCCTTATTTGTTACATATACTTCCTGTGAACGCCTTTCCCGTCATAAGAGAATAACATCCTACGCTCTTCAATCATGGTGTCAATATGGACGGGTCTTCCCCATAGCTGATGGATATATGGCAATACCTTTTCAAGGTATTTCACATCTAATTCCACGCCCTCATACCAATGCTTTAGATAGAGTTCACCGTTCTTCAAATAGTCGCCGTCATTGACGGTAATGTACGGGAACCCTCCATTTACACGCATATTTACCAACTGATCGCGAACATGCTCCCATTCCTTATCGACGATTTTATAGTCCCTTCCCTGCTTCTGGAAGAGATACATATCTTCCCTCATGACAAGATCCTTGTTTAAATAATTCCGCAAAAAGGATATATCTGATTCCACTTCACGAACCTCAAACATCTTTTCCCTGCCAGAGCCTGGAATAACTCCTCTTCTCATCATGTCTTCTGTTGGGTTATTATACCGTTCTTCAATGTCCTCAAATATCTTAATTCCTAGGTAATAAGGATTTATACCGGTCTTTGACGGCTGTACAACCCCCGCATTTAATTTTGCAAATTCAATTGCTTCCCCACTCGTTAAATCCATCTCACGGATGATTCGCTGGTGCCAATACGAAGCCCAGCCTTCATTCATGATTTTCGTTTCTAGCTGCGGCCAGAAATAAAGCATTTCCTCACGCATCATTGTTAAAATATCTCGCTGCCAATCCGTCAGTTCCCTGCTATAGCTTTCAATAAATAATAATAGGTCCTTTTCCGGTTTTGGCGGAAATTGTTTTTTCCTTGGCTGACTTGGCTGCTTATTAGCACTATCATCTAACTTCCATAAATCATCATAAGGGGTCGCTGCGATCTGCGGCGATTCTTCATCCCCTTCATCCTCTAGAGACCATGCCAGCTTTGGTCTCATTAATGAAGGATCAATATGTTCATCAATGGCCAGTACGGCATCCAGGAAGGTCTCCACTTCCTTTTTCCCAAATTGTATTTCATAGCGCCTGATTCTTTCAGCTGTGGCGGCCATGCTTTCAACCATATCCCGTTTGGTATTTTGGAAGCGGACATTATTCTTAAAGAAATCACAATGAGCCAATACGTGTGCAACAATTAATTTGTTTTGGATAAGTGAATTGGAATCTAATAAGAAGGCATAACAAGGATTTGAATTGATAACAAGTTCGTAAATTTTACTTAATCCTAAATCATAATGAAGCTTCATCTTATGAAATTGCTTCCCAAAGCTCCAGTGTGAAAATCTGGTAGGCATTCCATAGGCACCAAACGTGTAAATGATTTCAGCTGGGCAAATTTCATATCGCATAGGATAAAAATCCAAGCCAAAGCCCCGAGCAATTTCAGTGATCTCACTAATCGCGTATTCTAGAGCCTTGCGATCGTCCCCATTCATCGCCATTCCCCCTTTTCCTCTTACCACAATGTATGAAGAAAAACCGGGAATGATGAAACAAGATGTAAAAAACAGCAAGTCTCCTGCTTATTTTCGCTTTTTCAAGCTCTTTGCCTCTTCTGCCAGGGTAAGTCCTACATATTTATTTCTTTCCCACTCTGCTTTAAAGACCGATAAAGGCGGGGAAGTTTCTCCAACAAGTGGACTAACCTCAATCGTCATTGCCGGGCGGTGATAGTTCGTGATAAACCAATCCGTAAAACCGCCGCCCGTTGCTTGTTTAGGTGGTTTTGCTAATGGATAACCGGTCAATGTTGAAATTTTTTTTGCAATCCGTTTGTCACGTTTTAATTGCTTGCCATTTTTATAATTCCAAAAAATCTCTCTGCCTGCCGAATGATAAGCAACAGCAATTTCAGGATGAATGTCGCGAATGAATTTTGTTACTGCCTTTACTTCTTTTGCTGCCAAAGGCCTCTTTCCCTTATAAAATTGGAAAAAGGGAAATGGAGGCCCATCGGTGAGCTCCTTCCACCCTGCTGGATATTGTCTATTTAAATCAATCCCGATTCCATTCGCTTTCCAGCGCTCAAAGTTCTCTACACCATCATTCATGGACACTAGTTGTTTCATGTGTTTTTCAGGGAACAGATTGAGCTTATTTTGTTGGATGGTCACACCGTCTGGATTGAGCATTGGAATAAACCAGATGGAAACATCATTTAAAATATCTGTTGAAATTGACCCAAACTCTCTTTTTCTTTGGTACAAATCAGCATACACTTCAAGTTTCTTCATTAAAAGCATACTTGTTATCCATTCACGTCCATGATGGGCTCCAATTAAAACGATATTCTTCTTTCCTTTTCCAAGCCTAATCGCATAAATGTCTCTTCCAAAATGAGTTTCCCCTATTTTTTTTACTTTTACTACCGGGTATTGATGATTGAGCTTTTCTAGGTCATCCTTCATTTTCTCATATGTATAAGGACGATTTGTTTCAACAACTTTTGCCAGTGAGACATTTTCATGCTGGAATAATAAAACCATCAAAATACATAATAGCTTCTTCATACTGGCTCCTTTTCGTTACCATTTCGCTGCATGTTATACAGGTAAAAGTTGCAAACAGCGTTAGAACGGATTGTCCAACATTTTCTGTGAAAGTTATCGCCGAAATATCATAAAATAACTTCAACTCCTAGTAAGGAGGAGACAAAACAAATGAATAAAATGGATTATGATCGAGCTTTGTATTATACACATCGCTCTGAATGGGATAATTTGCTGATACTCATGGTACGAACAAAAGACCAATTTTTATCAAAGAGGATAGAGCAATTCCTGCATGCTTATCACTTTGAACGTGACTACTCTGTAATTGAAAAAAGCTTATATTCTTTACTTCGTTATATCGACCATGCTAACGAAACCGTTGAACCTGATAATGAGTTACCGATGTATAGTCTTTCCTGAAAAAACAAGTGGATACAATTTTTATTGAGAAATATATTAACAACCGGACCAAAGAATTCCACCAAAACCAAAAACGGCTTCCTCAAGGAGGAGCCGTTTTCTTATGTTAGGCGATAGGATATTGTTGAACAAGTGGATGAATGACAATTTCATCAATAAGCATATACTTAGGAGCTGAAGCCATATATACCACAGCGTTTGCTATATCTTCAACCTTAAGCCAATCTTGTTTTTCCGGTAAACCTTGTGTAGACTCAGCAAAATAGGTATCCACCATTCCTGGGTTAATAGTACCTACTCTGATTCCATATTCACGTACTTCTTGTGCTACCGAACCAGAAAAACCTTGTACAGCGTATTTTGAAGCTGTATAAGCTGAGCCGTTAGCTATCGTATATCTGGCTACGTCAGAAGCAATGGTAATAATCGTTCCTGATTTTCGCTTCTTCATATGCGGAAGGACAGCTTTTGTTGCCAGAAACACACCTTGTACGTTAACTTCAAACACCTTTTTCCATTCTTCGAGCGTTACTTCCTCTGTTAATTTAAAGAATCCCACACCTGCATTATTAACCAACATATCTATATGTCCATATTCCTCAATGGTTTTCGAAACTACTTGCTGTAGGTCTTCTTCTTTCGAAACATCGGCTTGAATAGGCAATACATGTGGAAACCCTTTTTTCTTCAGGTCATCAGCTGTTTCTGAAATTTGTGCTGAACTCCCGATTATTGCTAATTTCACTCCTTGCTCTGCAAGTTTAACAGCAATTTCCTTGCCAATTCCTCTGGACGCTCCAGTAACAATTGCGATTTGGTTTTTTAACATGCTTTTGTTCCTTTCATGTTGAGGTACTAAGATGCTTGATGAAAAATCAGTTTCCTGTTACCCTTTTGACTTTTTCGTCCACCAGATCCATAAAATTCTTTTCGATCTCGAGTAATTTACTTCTACTTTCTTCTAATCCATTGCTATTCACACCAAAATAGAATTTCACTTTTGGTTCTGTACCAGAAGGTCTCAAGCAAACCCAGGAACCGTCTGTGAAGGTATATTTTAATACATTGGATTTTGGTAAATCGATTTTCTCTTCCCCATTAGAGGTTTGCTTAAGGCCTGTTAGGTAATCTTCCGACATTGCTATTGTTAAGTCACCAAGTTGCTTTATTGGCTCAGAACGGAAGGAAGCTAAAATTTGCTGAATCTGTTCTGCACCTTCTTTTCCTTTTAACGTTAAAGATCTTAATCCTTCTTGATAGTAGCCATACTTTTCAAATACCTGCAGTAAACCTTCATAGAGTGACATGCCTTGTTTTTTATAGTAGGCACATACTTCTACAGACAAAATAGCTGCTTGGACAGCATCCTTATCCCGAGCAAAATCTCCGATTAAATAGCCATAGCTTTCTTCATAGCCAAATAAGAAAGTAAATTCTCCCGTTTCCTCGTATTCCTTTATTTTTTCAGCAATAAATTTAAAACCAGTTAGCACATCAAAGGTTGGTAATTGGTATTCTTGGGCAATCTTCCTGCCGATTTCTGAAGTCACAATTGTTTTTAACACCACACCATTTGAAGGAAGGGTCCCTTTGCTTTGCTTTTGTGAAAGAATGTAATCTAATAATAGGGCGCCTGTTTGGTTCCCTGTTAAAACAACATATTCTCCTTCATGGTTTCGTACAGCAATTCCTAAGCGGTCTGCATCTGGATCGGTTGCAATTAATAGATCTGCACCCACTTTTTTACCATCCCTGATGGCTAGTTCAAATGCTGCATGTTCCTCAGGATTTGGACTCTTCACTGTTGAAAATTCAGGATCAGGCAGTTCCTGTTCCGCAACGACCGTCACGTCGGTATAGCCCAGCGCCTTCAAGGCTTGACGAACTGGTTTATTAGCCGTACCATGCAGTGGTGTAAATACAATGTTGACATCTGTTTCTTTCGAAATGGAAGGATTCTCAGAAATAGTTTTCAGCATTTCAATATAGGCTTGGTCAATCTCATCACCAATAGTGTTAATTAATCCAAGTGATCTAAGGTTTTCCTCCGTATCTACTTCGATCAACAATTCATTTTCTATTTCGTCAACTTTCGTTATTACCTCGTCAGCTGCTGCAGGCGGCAGCTGTCCGCCGTCAGAACCATATACTTTATATCCATTGTACTCTGGCGGATTATGGCTTGCTGTAACGACAATTCCAGAAAATGCGTTTAGATATCTTAAAGCAAATGATAGTTCGGGAGTTGGTCTTAATTCATTAAATACGTAGGTTTTTATCCCTTTAGTGGCAAGTGTCCTTGCAGCCTCCATACAAAATTCAGGAGATTTATGTCGTGAATCGTAGGCAATCACCACTCCGCGTTGTTTTGCTTCACTACCTTGGCCATCTATGTATGCAGCTAATCCAGCAGAAGCTTTACGAACTGTATATAGATTCATCCGATTGGTTCCTACACCAATTTCGCCTCTCATCCCGCCGGTCCCAAACTCTAAATTTTTATAAAAAACTTCTTCAAGTTGTTTTTCATCTTTCTTGATTTCCTCAAGCTGCTGCCTTAGTTCCTCATTTAAATTTGAAAACTCCATCCACCTATTTGCATTTTCTTTCCAATCCATTATTATATCCTCCCTTTTTACCTATTTCATATTGTTTGATTTTCCCAATAAACTTACACCTTCTATTTATTTTATATTTTATCTCTGTAAGTTCAAGGATTATAAAAAAAAATGTCTGCAATTTGCAGACATTTTCCCTAGAACTTATACAAGCAGTTCATTTGCGGCTTTGATATAGACACTAAACACACTGTTTTTCATGTTTTTTGCTTCTACGAATTGTTCATACTCAAACGGAAAGAAAAGACCAAATTCTTGCAGGTTCGAAACATTTTTATTAAATAGAACTGCATATTGCTCATCAAGAGTAGGAGACTCAAGTATGGAAATCACGGTTTGCATACTTGCCATTACTTGAAAAGCGTCCTTTAATGTATTAAAGTCATCTGGAGTATGCAATACTTTTAAATGTTCAAACTCACTAATTTCCCTATCCGTAAAATAGAGTGGAAAAACAGTTGAATAGATGTACCTCACAAGTCCACAAATTTCTTCTTCCTGACCTGGTGTCGAGGCAAAAACAATTTTCACTTGTAACCCACCTTTGCGATAACTATAATCTATCGTAATATATATACATAAGGATAGCATAAATAAGAATGAAATTCGGTGGTAATTATAACCACGCCACTACTTTAGAGAAATCTCATGATATAAGGAGTTCAAATGCTAAAAACGACACGAAAAGGGAATTGGATGGAAATTAATACACCCAAAAGCTGGGAAGGAAAAACCATAGAAGAAATTTTTCGAAAAGAATGGGAGGTCTCAAAGAAACTTACTCATTTATTCCGAATGGAACACAAAGTATTTGTTAATGGAAATAAAGCTTCGTGGACATCTCCTCTTAAATTAGGAGATAAGGTGCTAATTAAGTTATTTGAAGATGAGGACAGAATGGACCTTCCTTCTTTCTTTTATGATATACAGGTTCTATTTGAGGACGACCATGTAATCGTTTTTAATAAACCTGCTTTTATGAACACACATCCTAACGACGAAACCGATAAAAGTACACTTTTACAAGCAGCACAATTTTATCTGCATTCAAAAGGTGAAAAAGTTGAGATTCGGCATGTCCATCGTTTAGACAGGGATACCACAGGCGCTATCCTCTTTGCTAAACACGCATTAGCAGGTGCGATTTTGGACAGAATGCTCGAAAAACATGAATTGAAGAGAACTTATCTTGCTATTGTTCAAGGACCTTTGAAAAAGAAAAAAGGGATTATAAATGAGCCAATTGGACGTGACCGTCATCATGCAACAAGAAGAAGAGTTTCTTCAACTGGTCAAGAGGCAATTACGCATTATCAACTTATTAAAGAGGAAAACAGTTATACCTATGTAAAATGTTGGCTAGAAACAGGGAGAACCCATCAAATACGTGTGCATTTCAGCCATATTGGTCACCCATTACTGGGCGATATTTTATATGGAGGAAAGCCGAAATTCAGTCGACAGGCACTACACGCGGCAAAATTAGAATTTACTCACCCTATTACTGGAGAAGAAATCATTTGTTATGCCCCATTTATAGATAACCCACCTATCTTCGAGAGTGTAGACATTAATAAGCTATAATTCAAATTAAGAGGCCGCCCATCTGGGCGGCCTCTCTTTCAATTATCTGTCAGTTTTTCTAAATGCCCTCATTATCAGTGATAACAGGAAGACAAGTGCAACTGATCCGATAATGGCAGGGATAATCGCAAAATCGGCAACATTTGGTCCCCAATCTCCTAATAATAAAGTACCGAGCCAAGCACCAATAAACCCTGCAATTATATTACCTATAATACCACCTGGAACATCTCTACCAACAATAAGACCAGCTAACCAGCCAATCACTCCACCGACGATTAATGCCCAAATGAAACTCATTAGAACACTCCTTTTTTAATCATTCTTTTAAAGAATCACATTTACTTAACAAGCAGTATTAATTTTTTTTAACACTGTCTTGTACCATTAAAGTACCCTTTTTATAGATTTACATACAAAGGAAATTTACTCAGTTCAATAAATACATAATAAAATTTGTACAGGAAACATTAAAAAAATGAATAAAGGTAATCCCCTAAGACTTTTTCAGAATATTCTTTTGTTAAGTTTTTGTAAATTAGGTTAACTTTTTATTTATTTTTGGTTTTTTTTCTGTAAAATGTTGAACGTTAGTGTAAAAACTTTTTACATAATTTTTAGGAGGAAAAGAAAATGGCAAAAAAAGTTGATAAATTTTCTGCTTTATTAAGTAATATTTCTTCAAACTTAAAGGAAGGTGCAAATTACTTTGCTGATTATAAATTAAAAAATATAAGTGATTTGAAAATTTTCTCAGAGAAGATGAAAGAGATTGAAACGAAGGGTGATACCTTTGTTCATGAAGTCATTAAGCAGCTAAATGATGCATTTATCACGCCTATTGAACGTGAAGATATTCTCCATCTAGCAAACAGTATGGATGACGTACTGGACGGCCTAGAAGCAACTGCTGCATTATTTGAAATGTATTCAATCACACAGGCAGATGATTTTATGCTTCAATTTGTGGCTGCCTTAAAAGCAAGTGTTCACGAAATTGATCAAGCAATGGAATTGCTGGCGAATAAGAAACTTCCTCAAATGCGAGAACATGCTATCAAAATAAAAGATTATGAATCAAAATGCGATAATATCCTTCGTCAATCCATTAAGCATTTATTTACAGTCGAGAAGGATCCAATAAAAATTATTCAATACAAAGAAATATACGAAAATCTTGAGGATATTGCTGACAGCTGTCAATCTGTTGCAAATACACTTGAAACCATTATTATGAAAAATGCATAAGGAGCAAACAAATGGAAATTTTAATTATTTTAGTTGTCATTGGTGCCCTTGCATTTGACTTTATTAATGGGTTTCATGATACGGCGAACTCGATTGCAACATCTGTTTCTACAAAGGCTTTAAGACCACGGCATGCCATTCTGTTAGCCGCAATCATGAATTTTGTAGGGGCGATGACGTTTACGGGTGTAGCTAAATCCATTTCTAAGGATATTGTCGACCCTTTTACGCTTGAGAACGGATCGGTGGTTATTCTGGCAGCACTATTATCAGCCATTTTTTGGAACTTATTAACATGGTATTATGGAATTCCGAGTAGTTCATCACATGCAATTATCGGATCCATTGCAGGCGCCGCACTTGCATCAGCTGGTTTTGGTGCCCTTAACTACGGTGGATTCTTGAAAATCCTCCAAGCCCTAATACTTTCACCAATATTAGCGTTTGGGGTCGGTTATATTGTGTACAGTATTTTTAAAGTGGTGTTTAAGAATGCAAATCTAGCGAAGACGAATCGAAATTTTCGTTATATGCAAATAGCCACTGCGGCCCTACAGTCTTATTCACATGGAACGAATGACGCCCAAAAAGCAATGGGGATTATCACGATGGCTTTAATTGCAAATGGCTACCTTGGCAGTAATGCTGAAGTTCCATTTTGGGTACAGTTCTCCTGTGCGCTGGCAATGGGATTAGGTACATCTGTCGGAGGATGGAAGATTATTAAAACCGTTGGCGGCAAGATCATGAAAATCAGACCCATTAACGGTGTAGCAGCCGATTTGACTGGTGCAGCTGTTATCTTTGGTGCTACTTTCATGCATGTACCAGTTAGTACGACACACGTCATTTCTTCTGGTATTTTAGGGGTTGGTGCTTCACACCGACTTAAAGGAGTAAAATGGGATACAGCACAACGTATGCTGATAACATGGGTAATAACCCTTCCTATCTCTGCAGGAATCGCTGCAATTTGTTATTTCATTTTAAACCTTTTCTTTTAAAAAAATACGATTAAAGAGGATGGTTTTTCCATCCTCTTTTTTATTTGCAACACTTCTAAATCTAAATCATTTTCATACTTTTTATGTAGGGACAAGTTTGGAGTGATTTTTATTGAAACAAAAAATTATTGCTATGCTGATAGGCAGTTTATTATTAAGCCTTGGTGTTAATGGATTTCTCGTACCCTATCATTTGCTTGATGGCGGAGTGATTGGGTTAGGGTTAATCATTCACTATTTTTATGGTTGGCCAACTGGCCTTAGTATGATTGTTTTAAGTCTCCCTCTCTATATCTTGGCATGGTTCTTTGAAAGACGTTATTTCTACTACAGCCTGCATGGACTTATCATTTCTTCTTTTTGTATTGACTTACTATCCTTTATGAATGGGAAAATTCAGCTTGGCATTTTTCCAAGTACGATACTTGGGGGAATTCTGGTCGGAGTTGGGATTGGTCTAATGCTCCGCTATGAAACAAGTACGGGTGGAACAGATTTACTAGCCCAAATTCTCACCAAATTTACTTCTGTTAATATAGGGATTATCATTTTCTTCATTGATGGTCTCGTCATTACTAGCGGTATTCAAGTAGTGGGTTTAGAAAAATTCTTCTACTCTTTATTAACCATTATTTTTGTTGGCTTGATGACCTCAATAACAGTCATTAGAAAACCAGAAGCAAATTGAAAGAACCTACATATTGCAGGTTCTTTTTCATGTAAACGTATTAACCTAGTGATTTCACCTTTTTTGTACAGCTTTCCATTGCTGCAAGGACTGACCCGCGAAACTGTTTTTTCTCCAGTGTAGATACTGCTTCGATCGTTGCCCCCCCAGGAGTACAAACATTATCCTTAAGTACTCCGGGGTGACTGCCTGTTTCTAGTACCATCTTAGCAGCACCAAGGACTGCCTGCGCAGCCAAACGATAGGCTTTATCTCTTGGAATTCCCTGAAGAACACCTCCATCTGCCAGTGCTTCAATGAACATATACACATATGCAGGTGATGATCCGCTTATTGCCGGTATGGCATCCATTAATTTTTCATCCATTCTTTCGGTTTTACTAAAAGTATGAAAAATCCTCTCTACCTCCAGGATTTCATTTTCGCTAATGCTATCATTAGGACAAATAGCACTCATACCTTCCCCTACTAACGAAGGGGTATTGGGCATTGTCCGAACAGTCTTGATTTTAAAACCAAAATCCCTTTCAATATCAGCTAATGCAACACCTGCAGCAATCGTTATTATGATCACATCTTGACTAATCACACTCTTTATTTCTTCAATGATTTTTGTATGTAAGTCAGGTTTTATTGCAAGAAAAAGGATATCTGAAAACATGGCAACTTCCTTATTATTATTGGTGACTGCTATTCGATAGGTTGTTTGAATTTTATTAATTGTTGTATCTGAAATAGCACTAGCGATAATGTCTTCTTTTGCTACTTGATTTGTTTTGAGGATCCCTTCAATCATTGCTTGAGCCATTTTTCCTGCACCAATGAATCCAATCTTCTTATTCACTTACTCACCCTCGCCTCTCCATAAGTCTGTTGAATAATTTTATACGATTTTTTCAAACGTTCGTAATAGGTTGGCTGTTCCCATTCATCCCATGTATATAATAGTCCTGGTATCGTCTGCTGAATTTCCCCTTTAAATGTTGTTGCTAATGCTACTCGGATTCCTTCAATCCTTTCACTCTTAGTTAATCCAGATTTCCATATGTCACCCATCACCTCTTTTAAGCTAGGGTCTTTAACGTTAATGAGCTGCCATGGTATCCTCATTTCAATTATTTTTTTATCCCTACTCATACTAACATCCGTTAACGAATTAAACTCCTTATGTTCAGGGTTAGCATTACCAAACTTAAGGATACCTGTTTCATACCCTTCAAAAGGAACACGAGTATTGGTTGAGGGGATAATCAATTCTTTATTAAGAGCTAACCGAATGGGATGGAAAACTCCATTATTTTTTTGATTAACATAAGATTCTCTACTTATCATGTTTAGCAAATGAGCATATTGGTAGTAGTAAGTATCATAATAACTATCTACCATAATCCTTGAATGATCTTTTCCTGATAAATCGATTAAAAAGTCAACCCCAAGATCTGATAGTAATACAGCATCTTTCGATAATTGAATATGATTTTGACCTTGGTCCCCGATAGAATCAAGGAGTAAATAGATTGATTGGGCAGCAAAGTCTACAGGCTGTCCTAATGAAAGTAGGAAGTATAAATATCCACTATCAGAGGAGATCCTAACTTCCTTTATTGCCTCATTTTTATCTTCAGTCTGATAAATGGTTTTACTGTTTTTTTCTTTCCAATCCTCGCTTTCACCATCTATCAATATGGCTGTGTCTTTATTTCCCGGTTCAAATGAAAGCAATCCAAAGTGCTGCTCGTTTGTCTGCTGATTATTCCAATATGGTCGCCGATCTGGATTATCGAAGTCCATAGTATTCCATGTTCGTTTAAACCACTCATCCTGCCAAGTGAAAATTAATCCTCCGGCATAGCCTTCTGAAACAATCGACTGAAATAATCGTTTGTCAATTAGGCCCTGTTCTTCCTCAGAATGAAATCCTTGATTCATTCCGAAGACATTTTTATGAGTTAACCCCCTAGAGGATGGAACGCCAAATTCAGCCACTAGCACTGGCATTTTATGAGCAGTTATTAATTCATTTAAATACCCAGCATAATTATTCCTTTTGCCTTCATGATCGACATATTCTAGATATTTCCTCTCATAATTAAGAAAATCAGGATAGTATGGGTAGATATGATAGGAAGCGAATATGCCTGCATTAAAGCTATCACCAGCCATAATATGATTTGGGTTAACTGATACCATATCCTCTTTTTCTGATGGCTCTGAGGGGTGTTTCAATAAGTCTGTTGTTACCCAATTAGTAAAACTCGTGGAATGCTGCCATTTATATTGGGTTGTTTCATAGTCAGCAGCATATTCCATTAATTTTGCCAGCCAAAATTCAAAGGCACTAGCGCCTATTGTTCTAAAATATTTCCCTTCAAACTCTCCAATATCTTTATGCTTAAGATTAGTCTCTGATACTAAATAAGGGTCCCACTCTGTGCCCACTATAATCCCCAGCACATATTTCGATATATCGTATTTGTAAACCCCTGAGGCGTGCCCTGGACGTTCAGGAATATCAGCTTTTCCATGAATAATATCAATCATATTTTTTATTTCAGTCTTTGCATCCTCCTCATTTTCAGGTGCGAATGCATCTGGATTGTGAAGGAGCTTTTCCTCATTAACCCAGGAACCATGAAAAAGGAATAATGGTTTTTCGGCAATCTGATTGTACTCGTAGAAAGCTTCATAAAACTGTGGTGGATGGAGCGTATAGATTCGAATCGCGTTGGCGTTCATTTCACCAATTTCCTTAAACCAACGGGAATATTCCTCTTTACTAATAGCTGTTTCTCCAGGAAAATACCCTGGTTTGGCGATTCCCATATTGACTCCTTTTATTAAGAAGTCGTTCCACTTACCATTCTTTTGAACTTGTATATATGTTTCACCTGTGGTGCTATTTGTATTAATTCCATTCCTTTTGACAACTTCCACTTGTTCTTGCTTTATTGTTTGCTTAAGATCACTAGCTAATAAAACTTTCATCATAGGAACATAAACTTCCCAATAGAAGGAACCTTGTGTTCCAAAATGTTTTTTCCAAACATCCAGCCCTTTTGTTTGATAAATGGCAGGTACTTCTGCTTCATCTGCATAATCTCCTGCAAAATAATAAGAATTGTATTTTGCATTTTGATGATGGATAATTGCCGGAAAATTAGTTGGTATCCCTAGACCTTTTAACTCTTCTTTCTTACTATCTGTAATAGGTAGGTTATATTCCGCTAAGATCTCATCATTGCTTCTAGCAACATTGATATCGAACCAATACTGATACTTCCCTTGGAGTTCTCGTTTAAAATAGCTCTCGCCTTTTTTAGTTAGATTAAATAGAGCGCCATTCTTCTTAACATTTTCTTGGTCCACTACAACAATTTCATTATTTTTATTAACAAAAACAAAACCTTTTCCCTTAAAATTCCACTTTTTATTATTTACTTCGTATTGCTCTCTCACCCATATAGGAACTTCGCTATTGTTGAGGTCTGGAAAATACCTGCCAATCCAACCTGTCCACTCAAGATTTAATAGGTTCGCTAGTTTATCCCGGACGATATCTGGAGTTGGACTTGCAAATGTATTAAATTCTGCAATTAATGTCTTCCCTTTATCCCCGAGTAATGCTTGTTCTATTCGATCTATATCCGATGATTCTAAGCCTCCATAAATGATGGAAGATTTCTCACCTGTTTCGTTTTCCCCTACGAAATCTTCTTCGTACACTCCATACTGATCGGTTAAATAATAGACATCATATGTTCTTAAATTATTAGGTAATGATGTGATGGAATATTTTTGTCCATTTTTTGGAACAAATCCTTTATAATCCTTATTTATTTCATAAGGCTTTTTATTTTCCTTTACATATTTTGCATTATTTAATATCCAAACGAGTCCTTTGTGTTCCCTATAGGTCTGATCTGGAACTGTTTTATCAAAGATTAGTACATTTAATTCTTTAGAGGGTAGTAATGTCCAAATCCAAAATGGGCTTAATAAGACAATGATAAATAGTATGGCGTACACAATTAGTGTCCTTTGTTTTTTCATTTTGAAACACCTTTTCTTTTCATTTCTCCCCAACTCGTATCCCCTATTAGCATCTGCCATATTCCCTCACATCTCCAAAAGACAGTCATGGGCCGATACCAGATCGTTTCCGTTAATGAGAATAAAAAGAGCTTTACAATATCTAATACTTTGGGGTATTTTGTTAAACTCCACTCTTCTAATAAAACGGCTGTCATTGAAAAAAGTGAGCCATATAGACAGGATAGTAGAAATAATAATATAGCAAATTCAATATAAACCCCGCCTAAAAAAAGGCAAAGAATCATAAACAAGTAACCTAAAAGCTCAATTATTGGTCCCAAAAACTCAACAATCCAAAAATATGGAAATGATATCATTCCAATGGAACCGTATTTGGGGTTAAATGTTAATCCACGATGTGTCCATAAGCTTTCAAAGAGGCCTCTATGCCAGCGCCGCCTTTGTCTTCTTAAGATCGTCATATCTTCGGGTACTTCTGTCCAACAAACCGGGTCAGGAACATAAACAATCTTTTTATTTACCCTCCTTTCTTTCAATAGACGATGAATTCTCACAACTAACTCCATGTCTTCTCCAACCGTATCTGTCTTATATCCTCCCGCCTCGAGCGTCCAATGTTTAGAAAAAACGCCAAATGCACCGGATATAATCAAAAGAAGATTATGTCTGCTTAAACCGATTCTTCCCATTAAAAAGGCACGTAGATATTCAATAATCTGCATGACGACGATAGGATTATTAGAAAGACCAATTTTCAAAATATGTCCGTTCTTTATTTCACAGCCATTCGCAATTCGCACACTGCCGCCAGAAGCTATCACCTCTTCATTGGAATCAATAATCGGTTTCATAACCTTTAAAAATGCATCTGGCTCTAATACCGAGTCACCATCTAGAGAGCAAAAGTAGGGATAATGTGAAAAATTAAGACCTACATTCAAAGCATCCGCTTTCCCGCCATTCTCTTTATCAATTAAGAATAGGTTGGAAAGTAAGGAAGATTGGTAAATAGTCTTAATCGGCTTTGTATGAACTTGTTTACGTACCACTCTACTTATTTCTTTCATATTATAATGATCAATCATCTTTTTTAAGGTATTATCTGTGGACCCGTCATTGACCACGATGATTTCATAAGTTGGATAGTTCACGCTCAATAGAGAACGTACACTTTGTATGATTCCTGCCTCCTCGTTATAAGCAGGAACAATAATCGAGACAGGTCTAGTATTAAATTCATCCATGTAATCCTCAAAAGCCTGTATTCTGTCTAATTGGTAATCCTTTCGAAGTTGATATGTTGAAATAATTAATATAACCGAATAGAAAATAATAACAATGACCATATATAATGCTATAAACCAACCAAAAAATGAAACAATATCCAGCCATTGAACATTTAACATCTTCTATACTCCTTTATGCAGCCAATCCCAAGCCATATCTCTTGCATATGCATCCTTGGATGTTTCTAAAACTTTTTGCAAAATTGCCTTTCCATTAGGGAACTGACGAATCGATTGCCCTGCCTGTGAACGGACCCACCAAGTCTGATCATGCAGCAGCTCAATTAATCTTGGAATACCCTTCTCTTCCTTAATCGAACCTATGAGTTTTGCCGCCACCATCCTCTCCTGCCATTTAGAAGAGTGCAACATTTCTAAGCATGGCTCTATATCTTTAACATAGCCTATTTCCGCTAGAGCCTTTAAGGCACGAAGCTTCAATTCACCTTGATAGGTTGAAAAGACATTTTCGGTAAATACACGATATTCTTTTGCTCTTTTCACTGAAATAACATCTAGAATGGCATATTTAAATGGAGTGGGGCTTTTATGAAAAGTTAATACAAACTGATCAAATAATCCGTGTTCTAACCGGGTTAAAATACTTCGGTAGTCATACCTAGATAAATAATGATATTGATTTGGAAGTAAGTCTTTTAAACCGCTAAATTGAAAGGATGCAAGGATTCTCAGAATATGAATCGTTTCTTGATGGGTAATATTCTTCTTACTAGATAACAGAACAACATCGTCTATTAGCTTTACCATATGGAAATCCTCAATATGGTAAAGAGCATTCATACGCTGACTCCATCTTTTGCTTTTAAGACGTTTCCGATAGTCATCCTCTAGCCAAAGAGTGGCCAATTCTGATAATCTCTTTTTTTCCTCTTCACCCTCTAAAATTTTCACATACTTACTAAGGAGTTCTTCGATAGCTTTTTGTTTTAAAGCTTTTTTTTCAAATCTTATTCCCCTGACTAAGTCGCCTTCAGCAATTATCGAAAGAACTTTTGGATATATTTTATTTTTATAGTTTTCAATCTTTCTTCTTTTTTTTATATCGTTAAATTTCCGAGTCAACAAATAAAGCAATAAAATAAATAGTAAAGACAAAAGAGATAAAGTAATTATAGAAAGGAATATAACCTCTTGATTTATCATTTACTTCATCCTTTGAATGATTTGTAGAACTCTTGCCTGGAGTTCCTTAATACTAAACGGTTTCGTAACATAATCATCAGCTCCTAGTTTAAGTGCCTTTTCAATTTCAGATTGACTTTTTCTGCCTGAAAGCATTAATACATAAACATTACTTCGTGTACTTTTTACTTTTTGCAGAATCTCAATACCGTCCATATTTGGCATAACACCATCCAGAATCAAGAGGTGTTCCCCGGCTTCTTCCAGGTTGTTTGATTCAAAAAATTGAACACCATCGTCATATGCTTTAATATAAATCTCAAAGTGGTCTATATTCATCAAATTGAGAATCTTTACCAGCAGTGATTGAACCATTTCATCATTATCAATGATAGATATAAACAATTTATTATTACTTCTCATGGTTTCCTCTTTCGTTTGCATTTTCAAAATCATCCACTGACTTTAATTATTTTTTAATTATGCCCTTTTTATTAAATTGCATGAAAAAAAGGCAGGATTAGAATCAATCCTGCCTCAACTTTTTATTTTAAATCATTTGGAGAAAATGCGCCAGGAAGAAGTTCCTTAACTAGGAATCTTTGGACATCACCCTTTATGTTCGTAAGGATAACTTCCATCTCAGGGTCACAAAGCTCTGAAATTACCTGCCTGCAGGCACCACAAGGTGGAACTGGCCGATCAGTATCCGCCACCACAACTAGCGTATCAAACTGAGTGACACCTTCAGAGTATGCCGAAAATAAAGCTGTTCTTTCCGCACAGTTTGTCATTCCATATGATGCATTTTCGATATTACATCCATGAAATACTTTCCCATCTTTTGCTTTAAGAGCAGCTCCAACCTTAAATTTTGAATACGGCACATAGGCAAACTCTCTTGCCTTGACTGCTTCTTCCAAAAGTTTTTTTTCATCCATTGTGTTTTCACTCTCCATAGTCCACTTTTACCCTTGGAAAAATTTAACCATCCAACTAGCAATAACTCCGCCAAAATAAACACCGAAAACGCCAACTACTGCAGAAAACACTGGAGGTGCAGGTAATGGAAGCTTCATAAATTTAAATATGATCCCTACAATTAAACCAGCAACTAATGCTAATACTGTTTCTTTCATTTGTATCCCTCAAATCTAAATATTAATAATTGCTTTGAGAAATTTCACCTTTACTGATTGACACTCCAGAACTTGCACCGATTCGAGTAGCCCCTGCTTCAATCATTGCAAGTGCATCCTCACGGCTGCGAACGCCTCCAGAAGCTTTTACACCTATTTCAGGTCCAACGGTTTCACGCATTAGACGAATATCTTCAACAGTTGCTCCGCCGGTTGAAAATCCAGTAGAGGTTTTTACAAAATCGGCTCCAGCCTTAACTGAGAGTTCACATGCTCTTACTTTTTCTTCTTTCGTTAATAGACATGTCTCGATAATTACCTTTGTAAGTGCTTTACCTTTCGCTGCTTCAACCACTGCTTTGATATCTTTTTCTACTAATTCATCTTGTTTATCTTTGAGTGCACCGATATTGATCACCATATCGATTTCATTTGCACCATTTTCTATCGCATTTCTTGTTTCAAATGCTTTGGTTTCTGGTGTAGATGCTCCTAAAGGAAATCCAATTACCGTACATACTTTTACTTCTGGTGTATCTTTAAGCATATCTGCTGATATTTTTACCCAAGTTGGATTGACACATACGGAAGCGAAGGAATATTTCTTAGCCTCTTCCACTAACTTCACGATTTCTTCCTTAGTAGCATCGGCCTTTAATAATGTATGATCAATCATTTTAGTCACATTTATAGTCATAAGATATTTCCTCCTGTATTTGAAGAATTACATTTAATTGTTACTTTTCACAAGCTAACTATAACAAAACCTATGAACATTTGTAAACACCATTTTGAACAAATGTAAAATTTATTTTTTATCAAGTAGGAACTTTGCCGAGAATTGGTCTGTTATTAACACATTGGCATAATTCCCCTTTAATGCACCGTAGATGCCCTCAATTTTATTCGGTCCGCCGGCGACAAGTATCGAATATTCTTTGTCCCGTAAATCCTCTAATTTCACTCCCAGTGTTCTTTCGTTCAAACTTTCATTACACACTTCCCCCTCTTTATCAAAGAAACGTGAACAAATGTCCCCAACCGCTTTTTCATTTAAGGCCTTTTGATCACTTTCTGTAAAATATCCCATTTGAAACAATAGAGAGTCCTTTTTAATCGAACCCATCGTGAACACTGCGATATTGGCCTTTTTGCCAAGCTCTAGGATTTTATGAATATGCCGGTCAGCCTCCATCGCCTGCTTTACGACAACATGGTCCACAATCGCCGGCAAAGGAAGATTATGTGGTGTAGTATTATATGCTTTTCCAAAAAGGTACAGAATTTCAGACGCATATGTATTCGTTTCAGCATGGCTGACTCCGCCTTTTAACTGAACAACCTTAACATCTTTGACAAATTTCTGTTTTAGCTCAACGGCAATATGGTATAACGTAGTTCCCCAAGTTACTCCAATAATGTCATGATCCTTTACAATTTCATGTAGATATTGGGCCGCTTTTTCACCAAGGTAATTTTTAATAATATGATTTTCAAATTGCGGAATAGACGCAACGATTACTTTTTTCAAGTTGAACTTTTTTTCTAACTGAAGAGCTAAATTTTCAACATCCTCGGTTGGGTCCATAATAGTGATTTGGACGATTCCCTCGCTTTTGGCCTGCTGTAATAAACGGGACACTGTTGGGCGTGAAATACCCAGTATCTTCGCAATTTCGTTTTGATTATAATCCAATAAGTAATATAGTTTTGCTGCTTCTATTACTTTACTTAGTTTCTCTCGGTCCACTGTACGTCACCTTCTATCCTGATTTTTTTTTTATTATAGCAAGAAGTTAAGTGATTCCCCTAATATTTTTACATTTGTAAAACTTCCGATGAACATTATTTAACATCCCTCCTGTTGCATTTTCATTCTAAAAAGAGGGAATGATTCCTATCATATTTACTATGTCCATTACGTTGACACGAAATAGTCAACCACTGCTATTGGTCTGTTATGATATTCTAAGTTCAGGGCTAGAAAAAGGAGGTCTTAAGTTGGGGAAACTTGGTGGACTCATATACCGTCACCGGAAAACGATGCTTGCATTTTGGCTGCTTATTATTATAATTTCAGTGGTTTTCGCCATAAAACTACCTTCCGTATTAAGCGGTAACGGCTTTGAATACAAAGGTGAATATAACGAAACAAGAATGCTCCTTGAAAAGGAATATGGACAAGCCAAATCGTCCATTATCCTTGTCTTCGAAAGAAAGAGTTCGGTTAATGATCGTGACTGGAATCAATATATCAAAGAAACCTTTGAAGATTTAAAAAACTTTGACGGTAGCAAAAGCGTGACAAGTCCTTTTGACCGCGAAGGAATGATAAAGGACGAAGTTGCCTATGGTCTGTTGGCTTTTGATAAAAAAGCAGAGGATCTCAGCACTGAGATTGATCAATTAAACAAGATTCTTAAAAATAAACAGGGATTAACCGTTACCATGACGGGTGAGCCAATTATTGTTCAAGACCTCAATATTGCCAGCCAAGAGGATTTAGCTAAAGCTGAAATGATTGGACTGCCGATTGCTTTACTTGTCTTAGTCCTTGCTTTCGGAGGTTTAATTGCAGCCTCCATTCCAATTGTTATCGGGGTTGTATCGATACTAACCACGATGGGTGCTGTTTTCTTTTTTAGTTATGGTACCGATTTGACCATTTTTATATTAAATATTGTCCCGATGATTGGACTCGCTTTAAGTATTGACTTTGCCTTATTACTAATAAACCGTTACAAAGAGGAATTACATACAAAATCCATTCGGGAAGCCATCGAAATAAGCGTAGCAACGGCTGGACGGTCGATTATTTTCTCAGGACTTTGTGTATTTATTGGCTTATCGGCTTTATGGTTTATTCAAATAGATATTTTTCAAAATGTTGCGCTAGGCGGCATGGCCGTTGTATTTATTTCAGCCCTTTGTGCCTTGACCTTTCTTCCTGCCTTATTGGCTGTAATAGGGACTAGAATAAATAAATTTAGCATCCTGGGATTAAAAGATACAAAAACTAGCATTTGGCATCGGTTTGCAAAATTTGTGATGAGGCGTCCGGTTCTTATGGCAGGGGCTGCCCTAGCCATCCTCCTTGCAGGTCTTATACCTGTTGCACAAATGACGATGTCGATTCCTGGGACCGAATCTCTTCCGGCTAAATATCCATCAAGAGTTGCATTTGAAACCTTTGAGGAGCATTTTATCTCTAAAGATAAACGCACTGAAAAGAAAGTATCTATCGTATTGGAAACAAAAGGAAGTATTCTAGAATTAAATAATCTTGAGAAGGTAAGCAGCTTACTTGATCAGCTTTCAAAGGATAAACTTGTTGATACAGTTGTTTCTCCCTTTTCCGCTACAGGTATACAGGAGGAGAAAACATTGTCTCAACTGCTCATATATGGACAAAAACAACAGACTGCTCCCATTCTAGACTACTTTGTTCGAGATAATAAAATGCTGATTGAGGTGTATTTAAAAACTACTGATCATTCCGCTGAAGCAAGGGAGTGGATTCGTGATTGGTCCTCCAGGGACTTGGGTTTGACCACCCATTTCGGAGGAGCAATAAAGTTTGAGCAAGAAATCTTTGATGAGATATCTGAAAAGGCTCCCTATGGATTGTTACTAATTGTTGTCTCAACCTTCTTCATTCTGATGGCAGCTTTTCGCTCAATCCTCATTCCACTGAAAGCCATAATAATGAATATATTAAGTCTTTGCTGTACGTTCGGAATAGTCGTCTGGATTTTCCAGCAGGGGCATCTAGGAGTAGAGCCTGCAGATATTGCATTAATATTACCCGTTTTTGTATTTACCCTTGTCTTTGGGCTATCAATGGATTATGAGGTGTTTTTGATATCGAGGATTCAAGAGTTTTATTTAAAAACAGGAGATAATACCGAGGCTACGATATCGGGGTTAACGTACACTAGTAAAATTATCACCTCTGCCGCCGCGATTATGATTGTGGTAACAGGTGCTTTTGCCTTTACAGGCGTCATGCCGATTAAGCAGCTTGGTGTCGGTATCGCGATTGCGATTTTCATTGACGCCACTATTGTTAGAATGGTCCTTGTGCCAGCTTTGATGAAATTATTCGGGGATTGGAACTGGTGGTTTTTTGGACTTAAGAATAAAGTACAATCGAAGGAAAGAAAGAGGCCAGCATAATATCATAAGTAGTTTAGAATTGAAGGGCTATATAAAATAACTTTATAGCCTCCCGTTAGGAATCGTTCCCTTAGATAACGAAAAGGATGGATCAAGGGAACGATACTTGTAAAATTCAACAATCAATTAAGGCATTAATGCAAAAAAGGCAGCAAATTTGCTGCCTTTCCTTTTTATAATTGGGAATTAGATATTTTTCGCGTATTGTTCGCTAGGTACTTTATTTAACACAACATATAAGCTGACAGGTTCACTGCCATTATTGTTAAAGGCAAGCTCTTCGTCGCTGCCAACATGAACCAAATCGGCTTCTGATACTGGTGTTTCCTGACCATCGACAATGAAGGTGCCAGTCCCAGTGACTACATAAAGATAAACTTCTGTACCAGGGTGCTTATGAACGGGAAGCTGTTGTCCAGGCATGAAATTTAATACAAACGCTGTTGCCTCACCTTTTTTGTAAATAATACGTTTTGTAAATCTTTCTTCGCTGAACTCTTGATAGGCTTTAACTGAATTTTTTTCCATCCTATTTCCCTCCCAGTGATTTCCTGCCTTTATTTTAACTGAAAATCATTTTCAATTAAGTGCAACCTATCACTGTTTATTATTTCTAATGGAGAAAAATCAAAAAAAAAAAAAACAGCTTGTAGACATGTTAAATATAAATTAAATAAATCTATTAAATTAAATTCCTACCTTTTCGGCATAATAAATCGTTTCTGATCAATAGTCCATTTAACTTTTCAGAGCCCAAAAGCATGATTGCAATGGAACCAGCAATGAAAAACGGGAAAATTCCTATTGTCGAGTTTGCTGCAATGAAACCAAGAAGAGGAGGCAAGAACGTGCTGCCTGTATAAGCAACAGCCATTTGATACCCCATAATAGTCTGAGAATGCTCCTGTCCAAATCGGATTGGTGTCTCTTGTAACATACATGGAAAAATAGGTGCTAATCCTAGCCCGACCAAAATAAAGCCTACAAGCGAGAATGCGGACGGCAATGGCAAGAATAGAAGTGCGGCACCAGTCAATGCAATTATTTGCCCCATCCGAATGAGATTGCGGTTACTTACTTTAAAGGTAATAAAGCCTGTTATAAATCTTCCGACCGTTATTCCTGCGTAATACAAGGAAACCCATTTTGCTGTGACATCCACGGATAATTCTTTAACATTTACCAGGAAACTACTTCCCCAAAGTCCCATTGTTGCTTCTGCTCCACAATAAAACAAGAAAGCTAGTAAGGCTAGCTTCACGCCCCTAATTTGTAAGGGCTTTTGATTTTTAGAATTTGCTTCATTCAATCCACTATTTGTTTTTTCATGCTCCGCAGCTGCGATCTCATTGTTGTTTCCTGCAACTTTGTTCCATAAGGGCAAAGTTAAGAAGAGAATAACAACTAAAACAAACTGAAAACCTGCAATGGCAAGATACCCGCTTCTCCAAGAATTTTGACCAGAAATATACTGTGCCATAATTACAGGTCCCATTGTAGCCCCTACTCCCCAAAAACAATGAAGCCAACTCATATGGTGGGCTTTGTAATGGGAAGCTACATAATTGTTTAATCCAGCATCCACTGCACCCGCACCTAAACCAAGTGGTATCGCACAAATAAATAACCAAAAAATTGAAGGGGCAAAGTGAAAGCCGAGCAATGCTCCGGCTGTCATTAAGACACTGACAAATGTGACAATGCCGGTTCCGAAGCGTTTAAGCACAGCTCCGCTAGCAAAACTGGAAATGATCGTTCCTCCAGCAATGGTCATAAAAAGCAATCCGGCAGTTTCTAGCCGTGCTCCAAATTCCGATTGCATCAAAGACCATGACACTCCCAATAATGAATCTGGTAAACCTAAGCTGATAAAAGCTAAGTAAATAATAACTAAAAAGAATGTAGCCATGAATAAACTCCCCTTGAATTTGAAATGCGTTAATTTGTCTTAGCTGCTCATATCGGTGATCATGAGGTCAAGACCAAGACTTTGTAATCCAAGTAGATAGTCTTGTTTCCAATCACTCATTAAAAGATCTGGAAGATGCTCCCCTGGAATATACTTTGAGCTTCGTTCTACAATTTGGTCTATGATAAATTGGTTGACTTCATCATCGCAAAAAATAATGGCGTGAGGGTTAATTATCGCTGCAAATGAAGCTACTAATCTGCTAATGGCATCGATCTCATTTTCCTTACTTATAATTGCTTTTTTAGACCTGTTTCCACTTTCCAAAGCCTGCCCGAAATTTCGTTCATCATACTGTGGTACGAAAGAAACTTCACCTGAAAAATTAGTGCTGCCTCGCACCACAACTCCATTTACCATGATTCCTGCACCTGGGCCATTTTGACCTGAATATAAATAAATTAGAGAGTTATTTTTTTTGATACCCTTACTATCGTGATAACCAAGCACTGCCGCATTCACATCATTCTCTATTACAACAGGTATGGAGAAACGATTTTCCAAGAATCCCTTTAAATCAAAGTTCTGAAGAGGCTTATAACCTGGTATATAAAAGATTCGCCCATTATCAACGGAACCAGGTACACCAATGGCTATAGAATTAATCTTCGGATATTTTTCCATTATCTCTTCAATACAGTCGGTTATAAATGTTAAACCATCATCTACTAAAAAGTTTGAGGTATTTCCCGCATCCTTCACCTCTCCTAAACAGTTAAAAACAATATAATTTATCTCTGTTCTCTCTAAAAAAATGGCCAACCCTAGCATGTATTCCGGATTGTATGTATATCTTTTTGCCCTTCTTCCACCACTAGAATCATCAAGGCCGACTAAAATAAGTTCACCTTCTTTTTCCATCTGTGCTAAGAATTTACTTATTGTAGGGAAACTAATTCCTAATTTATCGCTTAGTTCAACTTTGGTTGCACTTTCAACTTCTAAAAGAGATTTACGAATATTACGAAGGATTTCCGTTCTCAGCGTTTTTGGAGTAGCATTCACAAGGGTTACCTCCCATTAAATAGACTTATTAAACCATTTTAATAAGTATCGAACAAAAAACTTATTAAACGTCTTTAATAAGTAATGTTTATAATATATCATAAAAAATTACCGAAAACAAAACTTATTTCAACAAGAATAGCCCTTAGATAATTTCTAAGGACTTCTTCTTTAGTTACTATAAAGTTGTTTAATTTTTGATAAAAAAACACTTAACTGAACTTAAAGGGACTAATAAAGTCGTTAGAATTTGGCTACTTCGTCATGAAGTTACTGCTGTATTATCTGAATAAGGTTGCCGCATGTATCGTCAAAGACAGCTATTGTGACTTCGCCCATTTTTGTCGGTTCCATAGTAAACTTTACGCCTTTTTCCATTAATCGTTCGTACTCTTTTCGAATATCCGCAACGCCAAACATTGTTGCTGGGATGCCTTCAGAAGTTATCTTCTTTTGATACTCCTTTGCAGCAGGATGGACATTAGGTTCGAGCAAAAGTTCAGTACCGTTTTGTTCATCTGGAGAAACAAGTGTTATCCACCTATATTCTCCGGTGGGAACGTCATGCCTTTTAACAAAGCCTAGCTTTTCTGTATAAAACTCCAGCGCCTTGTCTTGATCTTGTACGAATAAACTGGTAACAATTATTTTCATACTGTTTTGCCTCCTTTTATATTTTAGAAGTTCGTGCTCTGGCTACGAGTAGAAAAACCACAACATTTATCCGATGTTGTTGAATAAAATTACTCTAACCATCCTTTCAGCAAATTTTTAAGTGGTTCGTTGTTAAATATAAGTACTCGGTATTTTCCCTTTCGTTTTGACTTTACGAGCCCTGCATCTTCCAATACAGAAAGATGTTTAGCTATCGCTTGTCGCGAAATGGAAAGGTCGTGCTTCATAATGAGACGGACCGTAAGTTCATACAACGTCAGCTCGTTGCGGTCGGATAGTTCGTCTAATATCAGCCTCCGAGTCGAATCTCCCAGTGCTTTAAATATAGCGTCTTTGTCCCAATTCATATATTAAGTATAAGCAACTCTAGGATTGCCTGTCAAACATACGCAACTGTATGGTTGCGTGATGAAGGAACCGTACCGTATCATTCAATCTTTATAAGTTAAATTCACCTATTAAAAAAGTGAACTATTTATTTGTTTAATTGGGAACTTAAATAACAACTAAATTAGCACTAAAAAAGGAGCATATGAGTTATGCTCCTTTTCCATTTTATGAGTTTTAAACAGTTTGGGTGTTTAATCTTTTTAGCTCTTCTTCAATCCTAACAGGATCTATTCGTTCAAACAATGGGTACACATTTGATAAATGCTTTGATTTGACTAAAAACGCTTTCCATTCACTTTCTGTTGTGTTTATCATTTCCTTGACTTTTCTGCTTGAAAAAGGAAGGAATGGGGTGAGAATATGAGCTAAATTTGCAATAAGATACACACAATCTGCCAAGGTTTGTTTGCAAGACTCAGGATCATCCTTTATTTGTTTCCAAGGCTGTTGCTCATCAAAGTATTTATTGGAGAATCTGACAAGTTCAAAAGTTTTTTCTAATCCTTGTTTGAAAGAAGCAGCTTCGATACAATGCCCAACTTCATTGTATAATTGATTTACTTTATCTTGGATTTTTGGAGATATGTCCTTCTCGGGAATTACACTATCAAAAGATTTTTGAATAAATTTTAATGTCCGATTTACGAAGTTTCCATATGCGCCTAATAATTCGCTATTATGGCTATAAATGAATTCCTTCCAAGAAAAATCAGCATCTCGGCTCTCTGGTGCATTGATTGTTAAAAAATATCGTATGGAATCTGGTTCGTACCTTTCTAAAATATCGGGAACCCACACGGCCCAATTTTTACTCGTGGATAATTTTTTCTTTTCTAGAGTCAAATACTCGTTGGACACAATATGTGTTGGTAATGGTCCTTTTTCAAGACCAGCAAGAATTCCTGGCCATATAATCGAATGGAATGGAATATTATCTTTCCCGTGAATGTAATAAGATTCAGTTGAAGAATTCCAAAACATAGAATCATCATTATTTGTTTCCTTCGCCCACAATTTACTTGCTGTGAAATATCCTGAAACAGCCTCAATCCAAACGTAGATTTTCTTATCTTCATAACCAGAAACCGGAACACTTACACCAATAGGCAAATCCCTTGAAACAGCTCTATCCTGCAGTCCTTCCTTTAGGTAGCGTTTCGTAAGAGAAATGGCATTTTCTCTCCACAGATTCTTAACTTCCGCTTCTTGAGTATAATTTTCCAAAACAGTTTGGAAAGTGCTTAAAGAAAAGTAAAAATGCTCTGTATATCTTGCAGTAGGTTCGTGCCCACAAATTTTGCATTTTCTTTCAAGCAAATCAAGTGGTTCTAAAATAGTTGAACAATTATCACATTGGTCCCCACGAGAAGGCTCTTTGCAAACAGGACAAATTCCCTCAACATAACGGTCAGGTAAAAACTGTTCACAATGATCACAATAAGTTTGTTCTATTTCTTTTTTGTAAATTAATCCTTTTTCAAGTAACTCTAAAAATATCTCTTGTACAATTTTATGATGATGTTCTGAATCGGTTCTTGTATAGGTATCGTATGAGAATCCTAAACTTGTAAAACATTCTACAAATTCTTTGTGGTAACGGTCTGCAATCACTTTCGGAGAAACATCTTCTTGTTTTGCTCTAACTGTAATCGGTGTTCCATTACAATCACTTCCTGAAACATATAAAACCTTTTCTCCTTTTAACCGGTAATATCTCGCAAGAATGTCTCCGGGCAGCAAACTAGAAATATGACCTAAGTGTAAGGAGCCGTTCGCATAAGCCCAAGCCCCGCCAATAAAAATACTCATAAATAAAAACCCCCAGTAATAATGTATTTTTGAATACAAAAAAACCTCGTCTTAACTGTAAAAGTTAAGGACGAGGTTTGAATTTCCACGCGGTACCACCTTAATTCGCAAATGGTTCACACCATTTGCCTCAACAAGTACGGAGTACTAAAATATTACTCTTATACTGTGACATTGATAACGAGTGCCAAAACTCGTCGTATCCTACTAATACAAAAGTATGTTCAGTACGAAGCTCAGAGACCATTGTTCAAATGAATGTTTTTGCTTCTTTTCAGCTGCCGAAGCTCTCTGGTGAAAAACAAGATCATTTTACTTTTTCTCTTCATTGCCTTTATTTGATAATTATCAATAGTTTATTCAATAATTCCCCTTTCGTCAATATTTATAATTTTCATCTCCCTTCAAGGGAATCATGTATTCATAACACTTGATAAATTGGTAAATAATATTTAGGAGGTGATATTGTGGATGAGATTAACTTAAAGCTTACATCCTCTGAAATAGGAACACTATGGGGAGAATATGTGAACGGTACCATGACAGATGTGGTAAATAGATATATGGTCACAATTATTGAGGACGCGCAAATTAAAGCCATTTTTGAGAGCGCTATTATGACGTTTGGAAAACAAAAGAAACAAATCGTAACCTTTATTGAGAAGGAGGGCTTTCCAGTTCCAATTGGATTTACAGAAACAGACCTTTTTGAAGGTAAACAAAGATTATTCACGGATATATTTTGCCTAAATTATTTACATATCATGACATTACATGGTCTGCTGGGTCATAGCACCTCTTTAGCTGTTTCTGTTCGAAAAGACTTACGAGAATTTTATGATTCATGTGATAATGATGCAAAAAAGATGTATCATCAAACGATTGAGCTTTTACTGGAGAAAGGAAATTTTCAGAGGGATCCTTTATTTTATCCAGCAAAAAACCCTGAATATGTATCCAGCCAAGATTTCACAGATGGATTTTTCGGAAAAGGTAGAAAATTAACAGCGACTGAAATCATTAGTATTTCTCTCAACCTAAAAAAAAGCATTATGGCAAAAACCCTTTCTATTGCTTTCGGTCAAGTCGCCCAAACAAAAGAAGTAAGAAAGTTTCTAACGGATTCTCAGAACACGGCTGATGGTCAAATAAAAACATTTTCGAAAATAATGCAAACGGATAACTTACCAGTTCCGAAATCTTGGGAAACAGAAGTTACAACTTCAACGGACTCTCCTTTTTCGGATAAGTTAATGTTGTATCATATCGGCTTCTTGTTTCAAGCTGCACAAAACTATCATGGTGCAGGTCTAGCATCAGCCATGCGAACAGACCTTGTGGCCGCTTATGAGGGTACTATTCTAAAAAATCTTATGGTTACAAAAAAGTGGTTTAATCTTATGGTTCAAAATAAATGGCTAGAACAGCCGCCACTTGCTCCTAATAGAAAAGAAATTGCTGAAGAAGTGTAGCCAAACAACTTAACGATATTTGGAGAGTTATGGGTCCTGTTTGGTCTCAACATTGTTTGTTTTTCCTGGAATAATAATTGGATTAATTCTAAAAACCATCCTCATTTACTTTTAAGAAGATGGTTTTTTAATGTATAAATGTATGAAAATTTACTCTGGATTGTTTAGGTTGAGAAAAGAATGTTTGCTCTTTGCCGTCCCTGCGTCAATGCTCCAATTTTTATAATATTACTCCCGCAAAATTCCCTCTCAACACCTGTTTCTCATTCTGATTTGTACAAAGGAAAGTTGCCACAATAGACATTCTATTTTTATCTTGCTTTTCAAACTGCTCAATTGTTACTTCACATATTATTGTATCTCCTGTAAAAACTGGTCTCAAGAACTCAAAATTCATAGAGCGAGCAAGTACATTATTATCTCCACCAACTTTTGTAGGTAATGTGGCTGTCAACAATCCTTGTATGACAAGTCTTCCCTTTTCATCTGGAGTAATATGATGATTCCCTTCATCCAAAGATACTTTTGTAAACATTTCCACATCTTCTTTGTTGAAGGTACGTTCAAACCTAATTATTTCTCCTACATTTAATACCAATCTGGACTCCTCCTTGAATTTTATACTAATTCTAGTATAAATAAACCCAAATATTCAAACAATTGTTAAATTTCTTATATTTAACTAACCCGTTAGTAGGAAATGGCATGTAATGGCGGGCTTTAGAATCTACTTCTAATTCTCCAAGAAACCCAAAAAGTCATTAATACGAATGACCACACCTTCTAGTTTATGTTCTTTAGTTAAATTCGCTTGCCCATTCACCGTTTCAACTTCCCATAACTCACTACCTTCCTTTTGATACTGTAATTCTACTGAGAAACTATAGACCATGTCTTTGGCATCTATTTTTTCGTATTCGATGTTTTTCACCTTTAATTGGTAACCATTCCTTAGCGGGGTATTCATTAATACTGCTCCATAGCTATTAACGAATTTCATGTAGGACGAATCATCTGCAAAATATTTTTTATATCGCTTTTCTTCATATTGCCGTAAAGGTTCTATCCATTCCGTCTGATTGATAATTTCTTTCAATTCCTCACTTGGACCTGTAAGGGCATTCTGTAAAACAGCTTCTATAGTCCGTATATTTTCATCTTGAGTTTCGTTTGCTCCTAGTGAAGTGAGAGTATTCAAAACAATATCCTTTCCATTAAAAAAGAAAAACCATGAAAATGCCAGAACACACAATGCGATACCACTTGATACATACGATAACCGTTTCATCATGTACCTCCTACTGACTTTTCTTGCACTTTGTCTAAGTTTATCTTCCGTTGATGAAACAAATTCCTGCCTTGGTTGTAAAGGATATGATTCTTTAATTAGATTGAACAAATCTTTATCAGTTTGCATTTCCAATTGCCTCCTTTACATCTAAATGCAATTTTCGTTTAAGGTCTTTTAAAGCTCTGTGATAATCTACTTTGACCTTTGATTCACTGCAATTGAGGATCTCAGCTGTTTCTTTTATTGAAAATTCATTTATTCCTCTAAGCAAAACGACTGCTCTATAATTTGGCTTTAATGTTGAGATTCCTTCATGCACTATCTTTTGCATTTCACTAATTTCAACTAATTCATTTGGTCCTTTTTCCTTTGAAATCATATTCTTGAAAAATCCCTCTTTAAAAATAGAAGAAAACCTCTTCTTTCTATAGTGGTCAATTGCCACATGTTTTGCGATTGAAAAAATCCAAGTTTTGATAGTACTATGACCATTGAAGTTTGATAAGTTTTTCAGTACACGAATAAATACTTCTTGTGTCATATCCTCCGCTTCATCTTGATTCCCCGAAAAACAAATAAGGAATCTATAAACATCTAAATAATGAAGATTATATATTTCGCTGATTTTTTCTTCCAAATTCTCTAAATCAAACAACCTTTTCCCCCCTTAAATTGAATTATTCAACTATTAATCGTTTAACTTAAGAAAAAGTTACAAGATTTTGTTTATTAACTGATTTTACTCACAACAAAGCTTTGAAAGAAAAAAAGGCCTAATCCCTCCGCAACTTAGCGAGGAATTAGGCTTTTAATCTTCCATAAACACGCCCGTTTGTTGAAGAATGAAATTAAAGCTTTTCCCTAGGTGATCTCGTTCTCAAATTCAAATTTAGCTGTCCGTGCAAAAATTTAGACCCTTAGCGAGCCACGAAACCCTCTGGCACCATAGTAGGAGTCCGCACCGTTGTGATACAAGAATACATGCCCGAAGCGACAATCGCAAAAAAGAGCACCGCCGAGTTTTCTAATAGCAGAGGGTGTTTGCACCCAACTCGACGTTTTCAAATCGAAACTTTCAAGTTCCTGTAATGCTCGATATTGTTCCTCCGTTAAAAGTTCAATGCCCATGGCATTTGCCATATCCATAGCGCTATTTTCTGGTTTATGTTTTTTCCTTGCCTCCAGCGCTTCGCGGTCGTAACAAACACTTCTGCGACCTTTAGGACTTTCCGCTGAACAATCATAAAATATGTATTCATCCTTCTCTTCATCATAACCAACAACATCCGGTTCACCGCCAGTTGCTTCCATTTCATTGAGCGACCACAGTTTTTCAGGATTAGCATCCAGTTTTGCCTGGACTTTAGTCCATTCAAGACCTTTATGGCGGTGCATGTTTTTCTCAAAACGTGCTTTCAATACTATGAGTAATTCCTCACTTTGTTCATGTGACAACTCATTTTGATTGCTGATTTCATTTCTATCTGTCATGTTAATTTCCCCCTTAGTAACTATGTGAATTTAGTTTACATTAATATAGCTGATTATGAAAATCCATTCCTCCAGAATAAAATAAAGGAAACTGTATACTTCAATACCATTATCATAAACTAAAACTAAAATAGAAAAGAGTAAAATTGGAGGTGTTTCCTATGGGGATTTTCAGGAAATCAAAGACCAATACCTTGACCGCTGCAGAAGTATCCGCCCTTTGGCTTCAGTATTTGGGTGATAGTATGGCAATATGTGTTTACAAATATTTTCTTAACATAGTTGAAAATAATGAGATAAAACCTATTTTAGAATTCGCATTTCAGTTAGCTGAGAGCCATATTACGAAAATCACCGAATTCTTAGAAAATGCAAATTTCCAAATCCCAATAGGATTTACAGAGAATGACGTGAATGTTAATGCACCTCGTCTATTTTCTGACCAATTTCTACTATTTTATTCCTATATTATGACAATACATGGGATAACTGCATATGGCTTGGCTGTTTCAAACACGGAGCGACTAGACCTACAAGATTACTTTTTTGATTGCACAGTATCCTCTAAAGAATTGTTCCAAAAAATAGTGGAATTGGCTAAAAACCAATCAAAATATACAAGTGTTCCATCCATTCCTTCACCTCATGGTGTGGAGTTTATGGAATCGACAGGATTCATTTCTAATTTAATTGGAGACAAAAGACCACTAAATAGTTCGGAAATCAGCACCCTTTTCTTTAATTCAACGAAAACTGGATTTATCAGCTCGTTAAGTTTAGCTTTTAGTCAAGTGGCGGTGCGTGAAGATGTTCGTAATTTTATGTTAAAAAACGTTAAATTAGCAGGGAAAGATGCTGAAAGCTTTGACACTATATTACAACAGGATTATTTACCAATACCTGAAAAGTGGGATGACGAGATTACAAATTCTACCGTAAGTCCATTTTCTGATAAATTGATCATGTTTCATGCCGGGTTTTTAGTTAATGCGGCTCTTACTTATTATGGTGCATCATTAGGTTCAAGCTACAGGTCCGATATAATCGTAAACTATAGTAAAGTATTTACCCATGCTATGGAGGCAGGTGCAATTTCTTATAATATTATGGTTAAACATGGATGGTTAGAAAAACAACCTGAAGCTAATTAAAAGAAAACCTCATAACCACTGGAATATAATTAAACAACAAATTACATAAGAAAACGCAAAGTACATAGCAACTTTGCGTTATTATGATGAAAACTAGCAGTGAGTGAACTGCTAGTTTTGTTGTTTGTATATTCCTTTGTTACCGAAACGGAAAACAAACTTGTAGGGTTTATTGCAGCAATAGGCAGTAAGTTAAAACGAAATCAACATGCCGTCTATCTTGTTTTAGGAGTTTCAGAAGATTACCGAGGTCAAGGTATTGCCACTAAGCTATTTAACAAATTGTTTGTTTGGGCAAAAGACGTTGGAATATCCAGATTGGGATTAATGGTTATTAAAGGCAACACGAAGGCGTTTAACTTATATAAGAAGATGGGGTTTGTTTTAAAAGGAGAAAAAATTCACTCACTGAAAATTAACGAAAAATTCGCAAACGAATATTACCTATATAAGTTGTTATAAAATCAATAACGCACGATTAGAACTTTTCGCTACTGCTTGGCTCCTTTTTTAGTCCGAACGCGTACGAATAGCCTGTATTCGTTACCGCTTGACTCCTTTTTTATCACCCACGGGCACGAATAGCCTTTATTCGTTACCGCTTGACTCCTTTTTTATCACCCACGGGCACGAATAGCCTTTATTCGTTACCGCTTGGCCCCTTTTTCAACCTGAACGGGTACGAATAGCGGTAATGTCCGAAAAATTTCTAAATTTCCCGTATATGCTTCCATTTAATGATGGCCCAAATGTAAAAACAGCCTGAATGATAATCAGGCTGTTTTTACAGAACTAAACCCCTTATTGAGAGCATGTTTGTTAACCTCCATTAAATGGTGTTTTTCTTTTGACAGTACTTTTTTCAATGATTCTATGATGGATTCACTCGAAACTACCTTTGTCTGTTCGATAAAGGCGCCTAATAAAATCATGTTCGCGACCCGTGCATTTCCAAGATCTGCTGCCATATCGGTTGCAGTTAATTCAATGATTTCGATATCACTGCGTTCGGAAACTCTTGTCACTAATGATGAATTAATAATCAATAATCCTCCTGGACGTACTCGGTGTTCGAATTTATCGAAGGAAGGATTATTTAGAATTATAGCTGTCGAAGGATTTGTGACTAGCGGGGAACCAACGGGTTCATCGGATACAATCACTGCACAGTTTGCCGTTCCGCCGCGTTGTTCAGGACCATAGGATGGAAGCCATGAAACTCCTTTCCCTTCGAGCATGCCAGCATATGCTATCAGTTGACCCATTGACATGACACCCTGTCCGCCAAAACCTGCGATAATGATTTCCTCCAACATGTTTACTGGCCCCCCTCTATATTTTTGTAAACGCCTAGAGGATAAGCAGGAATCATATTATCTTTTACCCATTCAAGGGATTCGTAAGGATCAAGACCCCAGTTTGTCGGGCAGGTTGATAATATCTCAACCATTGAAAAGCCAAGCCCATTTTTTTGTGCTTCAAACGCCTTCCGAATCGCACGTTTTGCCTTTTGGATATGTGGTACATCATGTGCAGAAACTCTTTCAATGTAGGCAGTTCCATCTAAAGTAGCCAGCATTTCACAGACTTTAATCGGCGATCCCTGAATACTTTCATCACGTCCAAAAGGGGTAGTAGCTGTTTTTTGGCCGATCAAGGTAGTCGGTGCCATTTGTCCGCCTGTCATACCATAAATCGCATTATTTACAAAAATAACCGTAATTTTTTCCCCTCTAGCGGCAGCATGAATGACTTCACTTATACCGATGGATGCTAGGTCCCCATCACCTTGATAGGTAAATACATAGCGGTCAGGCAGCACCCTTTTCACTCCTGTTGCCACAGCTGGAGCACGGCCGTGAGCCGCCTGAGTCATATCACAATTAAAATATTCATAGGATAAAACCGAACACCCGACAGAGGCAACTCCAATCGTGTCCTCTAAAATATCCATTTCTTCCAGAACCTCTCCGACAAGCCGGTGGATGACGCCGTGTGTACAGCCCGGACAGTAGTGTGTTGGGTTATCGGTCAAACCGTTTGTCTTTTTAAAAACTGTTTTCATACTCATACCGTAATACCTCCGGTTACAGTTAAAATCTTTTGATAAATTTCTTCCTGAGTTGGTACCACTCCGCCTGTCCGTCCGTAAAAGTCCACCTCTGCATGACCATTAACAGCCAATCTCACATCCTCAACCATTTGACCGGCACTCATTTCTACGGAAATATATCCTTTTACTACATCTCTCGTTTCTAGGAACGGTTTTTCTGGGAATGGCCAAAGTGAAATTGGACGGATTAGTCCTACTTTTAAACCTTGCTGTCTAGCTTTATTAATAGCATTCATCGTAATTCGGGCTACTGTGCCAAAAGCTACCATAATATAGTCAGCATCATCGGTTAGATAGGTTTTGTAGCGAACCTCGTTTTCTTTGATTCTCGCAAACTTTTTCTGCAAGGCTTCGTTACGAGTTTCCAAGCTTTTAGCATTAAGCTCCAGTGAGGTGATAATTCTTCGCGGTCCGTCTCCGCGGGTTCCGGTTGTTGCCCAATTCTTTTCTGGAAGCTCTGATTCAGTCCCATCTATAAACTCTACTGGCTCCATCATTTGCCCGAGCATCCCATCCCCCATAAGAATCACAGGTGTACGGTAGCGGTCGGCGATGTCAAATGCTTCACTTGTTAATTCGACGATTTCTTGTAAAGAAGCGGGTGCCAACACGGGGATATTATAGTCCCCATGACCGCCGCCCTTTGTTACCTGGAAGTAATCAGACTGGGCAGGCTGGATATTCCCTAAGCCAGGGCCGCCCCGAACGATGTTTACAACGACAGCGGGTAACTCTGAACCTACTAAATAGGAAATTCCCTCCTGTTTTAAGCTGAATCCAGGACTTGAAGAGGAGGTCATAACCCTGACTCCTGTCCCAGCAGCACCATAAACCATATTGATCGCAGCGATTTCACTTTCAGCCTGCAGAAATAACCCGCCAACCTCTGGGAGTCTTCTCGCCATGTAGGCTACAAGCTCACTTTGCGGTGTAATCGGATAGCCAAAAAAGTATTTACAACCTGCTTGGACAGCTGCTTCCGCGATGACTTCATTTCCTTTCATCAACACTTTCCCCATAAATAAGGCTCCTTTCAAATTAAACAGATTGCAAAACCTTGACTGGTCTGTATACGGAAATGACACAATCCGGGCAAATTTGGGCGCATTTCGCACAGCTAATACAATGGTCCTGATCGGTGACGGCTGCGGGACGATAGCCTTTTCCATTTAAATAGTCTGCTAGAAAAATAACATTTGTTGGGCATACCTGAACACAAAGTCCGCACGATTTACAAATATCCTCATTAAAAACAACTCTTTTTTCCACCTGTTTTCACTCCTATCCTTCCCAGGGTACTTTCATATAACGCTTGATGAACATCACCTGATGGCTATTTGCAAAACAACTGGCTTTATTTTCTAAATCAACAGAGATGGTAGTGTATAGCAGCGGAATTGAAAGTATGTTTGACACCTCCAAACTCATCTCATACCCGTTGAGGATATCTGCCATGCTCGTTTCGCTGCCGATATTTGAATTGTTGATGATTCCCGTTACCTTTAAACGAGCAGCCTTTTCAATCTGCTCAATCGTGTAGATCGCACCTTCTATGGTACTGACATATGGACGATTCGCGTTCAGGACGAATAACAGCTCTGGTTCTAAATACTTCCATTCGTGATAATACTGTCCTAAAGCCATAGCTCCATCTTTATCGCCACCGGCATCGATAATCACTCTGTAGCGAGGATCATGTAAAACACGATAGATTTCTCCCGAAACAATGGGTAAATCTGAGGTTGCCAGGCGGTTGGCAGGAGCTATTAATTCAATATCCCGCTGCTCGAAAAGATCGGAAACATCCCTAGAACGAAAATAAGGATTAATGACATCTAAGTCGTTAATAGCTGTTTTGTTATGTAGCTTTTTCTCATTCATTGCCAGATTTATCGCAATCTCTGTTTTGCCACTACCAAAGTGACCGGTTAGGATGGTGATTCTGTTCAATGTAAAGGATACCTCCTTAAACGAAGCTCTTTTGCAAACGGTTACATTTAAATAAATACCTATTATATACTTTATTATAATGTACGTTTTCACCAATCGGCGTTGACCAATGTCACAGTTTAATGAACATGTTGTTGTACTTTTAATGGTTCTTTTCGCATGTATCAACAGCTGCAATCTGCCAAATAATAACACATAATTAACTGTTTGGAGGGGGTTGACGTTTATGAACAATAAAAAGGTGTTCCTTTTACTCATCATGTTTACAATCACTCAAGTACTATTTCCTTCTAACATGGATGCAGAAAACACAAGAATCGTTGATTTACGAATCCTCGAGACGACCGATTTACATGCTACTTTAGTGAATTATGATTATTACCAGACGAAAACAGACAATACAATTGGACTGGTAAAGACCTCCAGCCTTATTCATCAGGCCAGAAATGAAGCAGTGAATTCCCTTCTGTTTGATAATGGCGACCATTTAAAAGGAAACCCGCTTGGTGAATACCTGGTTAGAATAAAAGGAATTCAAAAAGGAAAAATACATCCCGTTTACAGTGCCTTTAATTATCTAAAGTATGATGGGATTGCAATCGGCAATCATGAATTAAATTATGGGCTTAAATTCCTAAAAACTGTCCTAAAAGGGGCTAAAATGCCTGTGGTTAATGCAAATGTATATAAAGCAAAAACCAATAAGCCTTACTTTAAGCCTTATGTTATTTTAAAAAGGAATGTTGTCGACATTCAGGGACAAAGTCATGAATTAAAAATTGGAGTCATAGGTTTTATGCCGCCTCAAATTATGCGATGGGATAAAGCAAATTTAGAAGGTAAAGTGATTGCGCGGCCCATAGTGGAAGCCGCGAAGGAATTCGTACCGAAGATGAAGGCCAAAGGAGCAGATATTATCATTGCTCTTGCCCATACAGGTATTGATAGTGAACCATACCATCCTGAAACGGAAAATGCAGTCTATTACCTAAGTGAGATTCAAGAAATTGATGCCATTCTAGCCGGACATTCTCATGGCATTTTCCCGGGACGCGCCTACAAGGATTTACCTAATACAAATATTGACGAAGGGAAAATCAAGGGAAAGCCAGTTGTCATGGCAGGTGCTTTTGGAAGCAGGCTTGGAATTATCGATCTTCAGTTAGAGGTTCAAGACGGAAAGTGGAAAGTTTTAAACAGTACTTCGTTTACAAGAGCGATTGCAGATGAAACCGGAAAGCCCCTTGTAAAGACTGATAAAAGATTACTTAAACTAATTAAACCTGAGCATCAAGAAACAGTAGACTTCCTAAAAAAGCTTGGTTTATAGCAATTTATATACATGAAAAAAAGCTGGAGCCTTTATAGTGATCGTGGCTTCAGCTTTTTTGGAGTTTGGGTCATTAAGGAGCCCTTATAGTGACCGCAGCCCCTACTTTTTGGGGATTTCGGTCACTATGGTGCCCTTATAGTGACCGCAGCCCCTACTTTTTGGGGGATTTCGGTCACTATGGTGCCCTTATAGTGACCGCAGCCCCTACTTTTTGGGGATTTCGGTCACTATGGTGCCCTTATAGTGACCGCAGCCCCTACTTTTTGGGGATTTCGGTCACTATGGTGCCCTTATAGTGACCGCAGCCCCTACTTTTTGGGAATTTCGGTCACTATGGTGCCCTTATAGTGACCGCCCCCCTATTTTCATCGCATTTTGGTCTTTATAGAGCTTTAATAGTAAATATCACAGCTAATTTTATTCGGTAAATTTTTTAAAAACCAAAGTGGCATTATGACCGCCAAATCCTAATGAGTTGGATAATACCACTTGAACATCCTTTACCTTAGCTACGTTAGGGACATAATCTAAATCCAGTTGTTCATCAGGTGTTTCATAATTGATCGTTGGCGGGATGATTCCATCCTTGATTGTAAAAAGAGAAAAAATCGCTTCTATTGCCCCCGTTGCGCCCAACAAGTGGCCTGTCATTGATTTCGTGGAACTGACAGATAATTTATAGGCATGGTCTTTGAAAACTTCTTTGATGGCTAATGTTTCATACAAATCATTATAATAGGTGGACGTGCCATGAGCATTGATATAGTCAACATGGTCAGGGGTAATACCAGCATCTGCTAATGCTAATTTCATTGCCCTTCCAGCCCCTTCTCCTTCTGGTGCAGGAGTCGTAATATGATGGGCATCACCTGTAGCCCCATAACCTATTAATTCTCCATAAATGGCAGCACCACGAGCTAATGCATGTTCTAATTCTTCTAAGACCACAATCCCTGCACCTTCCCCAATGACAAATCCATCACGATTTTTATCAAATGGTCTGCTTGCTGTGGCCGGGTCTGGATTTTTTGAAAGTGCAGTCATATTTGAAAATCCCGCAACCGTCATCCCGGTAATGGTTGCTTCCGTTCCACCAGCAATCATCACATCCACATCCCCCTTTTGAATCACGCGGAATGCATCACCAATGGAATTGGCACCAGACGCACATGCTGTAACCGAACAATTGTTGATTCCTTTAGCACCAAGTGAAATGGATACTTGACCTGCCGCCATATCAGGAATAAACATCGGTATTGTAAACGGGTTGACCCTTCTTTGGCCTTTTTCTATAAACTTCCGATGTTGTTCCTCAAATTCAGCCAAGCCGCCAATTCCTGATCCAATCCATACGCCGACACGTTCTGGTTGGATATCCTCTCCAATTTGGATTCCTGCATCCTTAATTGCCATTTGACTTGCTGCAATAGCAAACTGGCTATAACGCCCCATCCTTCTTGCTTCTTTTTTATCCATAAACTCTTCTGGTGCAAATCCTTTAACTTCCGCTGCAATCTTAACGTCAACCTTTTCGACGTCAAATAGGGTTGCAGGACCAATTCCGGAAACTCCACTTTTAATTTGTTTCCATGATGTATGAGCATCATTTCCCAAAGGAGTGACTGCTCCAACACCTGTAATCACTACTCTTTTATTCATTTAATGCTCACTCCCAAATAGATTCTTGATAATTCTTACACTACACTCTTTCTATAGTTTATCGAATTCAGAGTGGCTGGACAAATTAATTTACTCCGGCATATCATTTCACATAAAAATAATTTCCGCCCTAATAGAGATTCTTTAGACTTTTGTGTAGATATTTAGGATAATATAATCATATTTACAATACGATTACTGATAAATCTCCCAATAGTTAACGCAAAAGTTTATAATAGATTTATTCATTAGACTAAAAAAGGATTTGGTATGAATTGTTTGGATTAGTAATTATCTTACTTTTAGTTTTATTTTTACCGTTTTCGGTAAAAAAGGTCGAACACAATTTGGAACTATTCTTATTTGTAATGGGAATTGCAGCTGCTTCGATAAGCGGCATGATGAATCTTCATTTAATCGAAAAATCCCTGGTTGATCCTATTAATATTACACTAGCTGTTTTAATTGCAGGATTAGTTTGTAAATGGGGACAGGTTCAGCTGGAAAAATCAATACTATGGTTGAGCAGAATACTAACTCCTAGAATTTTCTTCGGATTAACCGTCATTATACTAGGACTTGCATCAAGCATTATTACGGCAATTATTGCAGCGATTGTGCTCGTAATCATCATTAATGTCCTTCCACTTGACCGTAAATCTGAAATTCGCTTTACCGTTTTAGCTTGTTTTTCGATTGGACTTGGCGCAGCCCTCACACCCATCGGTGAGCCTTTAGCAACCATAACACTCAGTAAGTTAAATGAAGACTTCTTCTATTTACTGAAATTAATTGGTCCTGAAGTGATTCCCGCCGTAGTGATTTTTGGTATTTTGACAATATTTTTAGTTAAACCACAAGAAAGTGCTGATGGTTTAAAGTCAGAACAAAAAGTAGAAAGCTATAAAGAAATTATTATTAGATCAGCCAAAATTTACTTATTTGTTATGGGATTAACCTTCCTTGGACATGGATTTGAACCGTTAATAAATGAATATATTTTAGGACTACATCCGATGCTGCTCTATTGGATTAACATGATTTCCGCTATTTTAGATAATGCTACCCTGGCTGCAGCCGAAATTAGTCCAGCCATGGACCAAGCAACCATTCAGGCTGTTTTAATGGGGCTAATTATTAGTGGTGGTATGCTAATACCAGGTAATATACCAAATATTATTTCAGCAGGAAAACTCAACATTACCAGTAAAGAATGGGCAAGCTTTGGTGTTCCCGTTGGACTTATTACTATGGCCATTTATTTTGTCATTTTGTTTGTTATTTATTAAGCTAAGCTAAGGCTGAAAAAAGAATCGAATCCACTCAAAGGTGATTCCGATTCTTTTTTATTTTGTCAGCATGTTCATACGAACAATGGCTTTCTCTTTCATCAAGGGAGTAAACAAGGAGTAACAATTTCTTCCCCGCTCTTTAGAATGATACATCGCAAGGTCAGCATTCTTTATTAGTGTTTCCATATCTTCACCATGGTTGGGATGCAAACTAATACCGATACTTGTTGATATCGTAAACTTTTGACCATAAATACAAAATGGATTTTTCATAACTTTTACGATTTCTTCTGCAAAATCAAATACCTCGTCTGCACATAATAATTCAGGAATAAAGATAATAAATTCATCTCCGCCAAAACGTGATAAAACTTTATCAGCTTGAATTACTTCACCCAGTCTGCCGGCAACTAATTGTAATAACTGATCTCCTGCTTCATGCCCCAGGCTATCATTAATCACTTTGAAATGATCTAAATCAAGCAACAGTACACCCTGCATACTATGGATTTTATTAATGTTAAAGTTCTTTAAACACGATTTTATAAACCAACGATTAGGCAAACCTGTTAGGGCATCATGGTAGGCCATATGTGAAATTTTTTCTTCGGCATTTTTCAACTCCGTAATATCCAATCCAAATCCGAGCAAATAGTCTCTCTTAGATTCTTCTAGGTGGATAATCGTCTTTCCGGTAAGCATATGCCCTTTTTTTCCTTGAAATTCGGTCTCCACCTCATTCGTTTGAAGAGTACGCTTCTTCCATACCTCTAAGTCGATTTCACGCTGTTTCATTGCAATAGGATGTGGAAAAAAGTCAAACACTGTTTTCCCCACAAGTTCCTCCATATTTAAACCATGTGCAAGACAGGCCTGCTTATTTGCAAATATCGTTCCACCTTCAGGATCCTCTAGGAAAACATTTATAGGTAATGTATTAAGAATCATTGAATGCAAGGATTGATTTAAGCGAAGACTTTTGACTAGCTGTTTTTCTCTCTCCTCTAGTTCTACAACTCTCTGACGTAATAACGCTAATTCACTTTCATCATTCATTTGGGAATTTTGTACATTCATAGTAATTCCGCCTTTTGGTATTAAATCTTCACAATGTTCTAACTTAATCATATTGCATTACTGATTAATTATCATAAAAGAATTCTAACAATTTAATGAATTTATTCCTACTTAAAATTAATAATATACTTACCACTTTTCGACACTTAATGTTCACGAACTTCACCATTTTTACAAAAATTGAGAGGGTTATGTTTTTTATAATAGTAGTAATGAGGTTTATTAAAATGATTGGATGTGTCTAAGTGGGAAAATTATTATATATTACAGCAAATCCAAAAGGACTTGAGAAATCAAAAGGGCTGAAAATCGGTGAGGCATTTATCAATACAATAATAGAAGAATGCCCAGAGATGGAAATGAAAACAATTGACTTGTTTTCATTCGATATCGCACATATGGATGCAGAATTAGTGTCTGCAAGAGGCAAACTAGCCGGCTATGGTTATACCTTAGATCAGTTAACAGAGGGAGAACGAAAGAAAATTCTTAAAATGCATGCACTTGCTGATGAATTTCTTTCTTATGACTACTATGTTTTCGTCTCTCCTATTTGGAACTTGAGCTCTCCAGCCGTGTTAAAAGCATATTTAGATAATTTGTTTATTGCTGGTAAAACTTTTGCTCATACAGCAAATGGTCCAAAAGGTCTCCTCACTGGTAAAAAAGCAATCCATATCAATACACGCGGCGGCCTCTACACAGGTACACCAATGAAGGAATTAGAATGCGGCGATCGTTATTTAAGAATAGCGCTTGAATTCCTCGGAATTGAGGTTATGGATACCATTATTGCAGAAGCTTTAGACCTCTATCCGCAAAAGGTACCGGAAATAGTTGAAAAAGCCAAAGAAGAGGCAATTCAAGCTGCCAAGGAAATGATAAAAATGCCCATTCTTCAGCAATAGCATAGAGAAAAAGCTTCCCCCAACAGGAAGCTTTTTCTCTATGCAAAACGATAGTAAATAAGAAGAAAGGTGGCCATTGTAAAAACAAAATTCAAAAATACAAACACCATTTGAGAAATTTTGGTCCGATGTATTTTTATTGGGGGATCATAAAATGATACTCCTTCTATGATAAAGATAATTAACACGATATGAATCATCAGGTGCCCAATAATTTCTGTGACACCAAATAACATGGTGGTTGAAATAAATATCAATGTCAAGACAAAGGCCAGGAGACGATTTAAGATCCCTACGATTAATAAATATCCAACGACAAATTCAATAAAAGCAGCTAGTACCACAAACGTTGCCGGTGGAAAACCAAAGGTCGGCACTCCGTGCTGATGAATAATATCCATACTCATTGCAGGATAGACCCATTTCTCAACGGCTACCCAGCATAAGGATAATCCTGTCCCTAAATATAGAAACGGAAATCCCCAATCTTCAATCTTCGTTTTCCCGACTAATAATACCCCCACAATGGCTAGATAAAAGCCATAGTCTAGCATATGAAACAATCCAGAGTGGATGAGTTGATGAATAAATAATCCCAATAAAATAAGGGCACCAGCTTTTGTTGCATAATGAATAGGTATCAATAGCAGGATAATCGTTATCCACATTAGGATTCTTATGATTTGATTTGTGATAGCAAATTCTGGTGCAAATATCGTCCCTGCCAAAACCTGAATAATTAACGCAATCGCAGTACCATATTTTAAAATATACCTAGAGGATTTTCGGTATCTGTCCAATACTTCATCGATTTTTTTAGTAATAGGAACTTTATCCAGCAGAGGCAATAACTGAGTCAACATAGCGAGCAAAGCCGCAACCAATAAGGTAATCGTCATGAACAGCGGCGATAAGATATGTTCAATTTCTTCTTTTTCTGGAGTAACTTCTGTAAACCATTTTACATGTGCGTCTACAAAAAGAGGTGTACAAACAATAACCAATACGAACAAGATGAAGACTTTACCTCTATTTTTCATTAGGCCCTCCCTAAAAGTATTCATCTATATAGTTTTCGGTTACTTGCTTAAATATTCTATTTCACAGGAGAATGTTTTTCTTCTATAATAAATGGATATGCGAAACAGAAAATAGATTGTATCTATTATTAGGAGAACATGAATGTTAAAAGATTTCTTTTCAAATGCAACCATTCTGATTGCATCATTTGCAGTGATGGGTCAAATTTTTAAATATATGCCATTGTCTCCTTCTTCGTCACATTCAACAAAGCTTTATTGGGGAATTTGCTATGGTGTTCTTGGAAACATCTTAATGGTATTTAGTTTTCAAATTAACTCCACTACGATTGCTGATTTACGGCACCTTGCGATTGTCATTTCAGCTGCCTTTGGGGGCGTTGTTCCTGCAATTATTGCTTCTATATTCATTGCTTTAGGAAGGGTTACTCTCTTTGGTTTTACGGAAACTGCATTTGTGGCAGCCATTAGTGCACTCCTGACAGGAATCGTGTGTGGCTGGTTTTCTAAATTAAACATCCAACCAACCTTAAAAGCATTTACTATGAACCTTATTGGATTATTTTTTATATCAATTGTCTTTGCCATTTATATAGAAGAAACAAAGACCCTTTTAAATGTTTTATTGAATCATTATCTTATTTCCTTAATTGGGGGATTTTTTGCTTATCATCTATCGGTATATATTGTTAATTCAAATGCAGCAGAAAGAGAATTAAATCTTAGTCTACTAAAATTACAGGAAAGCGAACAGAAGCTGCACAAAGCAAATGAACTTCTAAATCAACTTTCTTATATGGATGGGCTGACAGGCATCGGAAATAGAAGGCATTTTGATGAAGTTCTTAACAAGGAATGGACCAGATTAACTTCAACCGAGTCACCATTAACTCTTCTCATGTTTGATATTGACTACTTTAAAAAGTACAACGATACTTACGGTCACCTTGCTGGTGACCAGTGCCTGCAAACCATTTCATCTGCCATAAAAGAACTTGTGGCCAATAACCCATATGCTACTTTTTGTCGATATGGCGGTGAGGAATTTGCCCTTATCTTAACCAAAACGAAGTTGGATAAGGCAATTGAAATAGCTAATTTGATTCAAAAAAAGATTCAGTCACTTAAAATTGACCATAGTAGTTCGGAAGTTTCGGACATCGTTACAATCAGTATTGGAATTGCATCAATCATTCCGAATTGTGATTTGCAGCCAAAAGATTTAATTCATTTAGCTGATACTTCTTTATATACCTCCAAGGCTAAAGGAAGGAATACCATTTCAACTCTATAAAAATAAAAACGGAAGGGCTTTAATCCTTCCGTTTTTATACATATTTCTACAATTTCCATCCCTTTTCACTTATTTATTCAAAATAATTAGTAAATTTTATTGTATTAATACGAAGAAAAATGTAAAATTTTCCTATAAGCACATTGGATGGTGAAATAGATGGAAATTACTAAACACCTTTTCTTAAATCTTTCCATTTTAATAATATTGCTTCTTTTTTGCCTAATTTGGCTTGATCGAAGCAGAACACTTCCTTTTTCCAAAACGACTATTATCATCATTTCTGTCTTATTATTATGGATATGTCTTCAGTTCGCCTATAGTCCTGTTCCATATGCAAGATACGATTTGCGTATCATTCCTATCGTCATTGGCGGTTTATATCTCGGAATCGGTCTTATACTTGTCGCAGGATTGATAATCATTAGAAGCCTTTACGGCCTTGACTCAGGTTTGGTAGGAACGATTCTTCTTTATGTACCACTCGCTATTGTTTTTTTTCGGTTATCACCTTGGTTTTGGAAACAATCCTCAGAACGAAGAATTTATACTGCAATTTGTTTAGGTATGATACTTGGGGTACTAAGTACTGCTGGGGAATTGCTTAAAGATACAGGCAGCCCTTGGTATGATGTATTGTTTGCCTACCTGGTACTTCCCCCGCTAGGCATTGGTCTAATTGCCTATTCGATTGAATACATCAAAAAAAGTGTTGAACTAAAACATCAATTAATCAAAGTGGAAAAACTAAAAGCTGTCGAACAAATGGGTGCTGCCATCTCACATGAGATCCGAAATCCGTTAACCGCTGCAAGCGGGTTTGTCCAGTTACTTAATGATGACTACCTCCCTAGACATAAACGTAGAGAATACCTTTCAATCGTAAAAGACGAACTTAATTCAGCTGAAAGAGTAATTGAAGATTATTTAACGTTTGCTAAGCCGTCTTTAGTCTCGATTGAAGAACTAAATGTTAAGAATGAACTTAGGCAAATTATTAACATCTTAACTCCAATGGCAAACCAAAATTCCGTTGAAATTATCACTGATTTTTCGGTCATTGGATTCATTAAAGGGGATAAACAAAGATTTCGTCAATGCTTCATTAATATCCTCAAAAATTCAGTTGAAGCGATGCCGACTGGCGGTCATCTTTATGTTGAAACCCATTTTAGCAAGGATTATATAACCATCTGTATCAGGGACACAGGAATTGGGATGACTTCTGAGCAGCTTGAACGTCTCGGTGAGCCTTATTATTCAACGAAAGGGAAGAATGGTACAGGTCTCGGAATGATGGTCGTTTATAGTATTGTCCGTGCTATGAATGGTTTTATTCGAGTCGAAAGTGAATTAGACGCTGGCACCACATTTCGCATTAAGTTTCCAACTATCACCTCGTTTATGAAAAATGAAAATTCTCAAATACAATAGAAATCGACAGGTATTGTACCTGTCGATTTTAGTTAGGCATACATTTTATTCTCTTCTTTTTGGAAAAAGCTCTTCATCGCATGGAATACATCCGCTTTTTGCTTAAGAATATAATAACGGAACTGCTCATCCTTGATATTCTTGTAGGCTGACATTAATGTGGAATGGCGATTGTACTGATTAACTTCTCCATATCCAAACATGTTTGAAACCTTCATTAGTTCTTCAACAAGCTTGACGCAGCGAGCATTATCAGATGTTAGATTATCACCATCAGAAAAGTGGAATGGATAAATGTTGAACTTACGTGGATTATATTTTGCATCAATGATTTCTAAGGCTTTTCGGTATGCAGAAGAACAAATGGTTCCGCCGCTCTCACCTTTTGAGAAGAAATCCTCCTCTGTAACGACCTTAGCTTCTGTATGATGCGCAATAAATTCAATTTCGACGGTTTCATATTTTGTACGTAAGAAGCGTGTCATCCAGAAGAAGAAGCTTCTAGCCATATATTTTTCCCATATACCCATCGATCCACTTGTATCCATCATGGCAATAACAACTGCCTTGGAATCTGGTTTGATTACTTCATTCCAAGTCTTAAATTTCAAATCTTCCTTATAAATAGGATGAAATGCAGGTTTCCCCGTCATGGCATTTCTCTTAAATGCAGACATCATGGTCCGCTTTTTATCGATATTACCCATTAATCCAGTCTTACGGATATCATTGAATTCAATATTTTCTACTAAATGTTCCTGGTCTTCTTTTCTTTTCAGATTTGGCAGCTCTAGTTGTTTAAATAAAGCTTCCTCTAATTCCATTAATGAAACTTCTGCTTCAAAGTAATCCTCACCAGCTTGATCCCCAGCGCCCTGCCCTTTTCCTGGACCCTTTTGCGCATTTGAACCATCACGAGCAACTACGTCACCTACTTGGCTTTCACCGTCACCTTGGCCCACGTGTTTGTTTTTGTCATAATTGTAGCGGATTTTATATTCGTCTAATGAACGAATTGGTATTTTCACCACATCGCGTCCATTGGACATAATAATACTTTCTTCTGTAATTAAGTCGGGAAGATTGTTTCTAATTGCCTCCTGAACTTTTTCTTGATGCCGTTGCTGATCATCGTGGCCTTTACGGTGGAGGGACCAATCTTCTCTTGAAATCACATATTGATGGTTATTGTCAGACAATGTAAACCCCTCCTTATTAATTTTTGTTGTTTTCAGAGTCACATTTTTTTTGAAAAATCATAAGATAACCCGAGTGTAAAAATGCAGATAATGTTGATTACTTTATCCTATGCAGAAGCAGCAAATAATTTACAAATTATTTTGACAATTAGGCTCACACCTTTAAAAATGGACGAGCTACTTTGGTTTGACAAAATTATTAAAATTTATCAACCATTATTGAAAAAAACAGACTGGCAGATTCCTTCCGCCAGTCCCTACTATTTTAATTACCGGTTTAATAAACTTCCGACATACCGTAATAGTTCATTTGCTGATGTTGAGTTATAGCCGTGTTCGTCAATTAATCTAGCAACAACATCATTTATTTTCTTTAACTGCTGCTCATCAGGAGTTTTGGAAGAAGTGGTAATCTTGACAACATCTTTAAGGTCTGCAAATAATTTCTTTTGAATTGCTTCACGAAGTCGATCATGAGAATTGTAATCAAATCGTTTACCTTTTCTAGCAAAGGCGGAGATTCTAATCAGGATTTCTTCCCTAAATGCCTTTTTCGCATTTTCAGAAATTCCAATTTGTTCTTCAATCGAACGCATTAATTTTTCATCTGGGTTGATTTCCTCACCTGTTAACACATCACGAAGCTTCGCTTTGTTGCAGTAAGCCTCAACATTATCAAGGTAATTATCCATTAACGTTTTAGCGGACTCTTCATAGGAGTATACAAAAGCTTTTTGAACTTCATTTTTGGCAATATTATCATACTCTTTCCGTGCAACCGAAATATAATTCATATAGCGCTCACGGAGTTCAGCTGTGATAGAAGGATGTTGATCCAGACCGTCTTTTAACGATCTTAAAACATCCAGTGCATTTATAGACGGTACTTCTTTACGGATGATAGTAGATGATATCCGGTTAATAACATAACGCGGGTCAATCCCACTCATACCTTCATCTGGGTATTCTTTCTTAAGTTCACTGACATCAACCGCATTAAAGCCTTCCACATTTTCACCATCGTACAGGCGCATTTTCTTAACTAAGTCAATATCACCCTTCTTTGGTTCCTTCAGACGGGTTAGAATCGTAAACATCGCTGCAACCCGTAATGTATGCGGTGCAATATGCACATCCGATACATCACTTTCGCTAATCATCTTTTCATAGATTCTTTCTTCCTGTGAAACTTTTAAATTATACGGAATTGGCATAACGATAATCCTGGAATGCAAGGCTTCATTCTTCTTATTCGAAATAAATGAACGGTATTCCGTTTCGTTTGTGTGAGCTACGATAAGTTCATCCGCACTAATTAACGCAAACCTTCCAGCTTTAAAGTTTCCTTCTTGTGTTAAAGAAAGCAAATGCCACAAGAACTTTTCATCACACTTCAACATTTCTTGGAATTCCATCATTCCCCGATTCGCTTTATTCAGTTCACCATCAAAGCGGTAGGCGCGTGGATCTGATTCTGAACCAAATTCGGCAATAGTAGAGAAGTCAATACTTCCTGTTAAATCAGCAATATCCTGTGATTTTGGATCCGATGGGCTAAAGGTTCCAATTCCAGTTCGCTTATCCTCTGAGAAAAAGATTCTTTCAACTAACACATCTTCGATTCTTCCACCATACTCTTGCTCAAGGCGCATCATATTCAATGGTGAAAGATTTCCTTCAATGCGAATACCATACTCTTCATAAAAATCACGACGTAAATGATGAGGGATTAAATGAAGCGGGTCTTCATGCATCGGGCAGCCTTTAATGGCGAAAACAGAGCCTCTATCCGTATGGGAATAGGCCTCTAAACCACGTTTCAGCATGGTAACAAGTGTAGATTTACCTCCGCTTACCGGACCCATTAGCAATAAAATCCGCTTTCTTACATCCAGCCTTTTAGCCGCAGGATGGAAGTATTCCTCGACAAGTCTTTCCAATGATTCCTCTAAACCAAATAATTGATTCCCAAAGAAATTGTAATTCTTAGTCCCTTTTACTTCCTCAATTCCAGCGTCTTTGATCATATTATATACTCGTGAATGTGCCGATTGTGCTACCCATGGCTTCTCTTTTAACAACAGTAAATAATCTCCAAATGACCCTTCCCAACGTAGCTTTTCTTCCTCTTCTCGAAACATCTCAATTTTTTTTAGGATATCCATAAGGCCCTCCCCCTGTAGCGTTATCAGAGACGATTAATATACTCTATGCACCAAAGAACTTGAACATGCGTAACGTTGAAGTATTCCTGCCTATCTTTTTTGTTTTATGAAAAGATTGGAATATTGCTCTTTTCATTTTTTAAAGATAGGCTATAATAAATGTATATGTGTCTAAACTAAGAAATATCTTAAAATTAAGGAGGCTTTACATAAGCATGGGAACTTTTCTAGTTATTTTGGTTATGGTGGCGTTTCTAGCAGCTATTTTTGCATCAGGTTATAATGATAAGCCAGGATCCAGTAAATAATATCTTTCCATTTAAAAAGGCTGCCATAGGGGCAGCCTTTTTTATTTGTGTATGCGTTTTGTAGAAGCTGTACGCTTTTTTGTAGGAACTGTACACTTTTCAGCATAACCTATACACTACTATCTCAAATCCATCTTATTTTTTTGAACAAATTCCTTCATATACATCCGTGTTTGCTTTTCAAGCATGTTTGCCATTTGCTCAGTCCAGGTATCCTTCCTTTTCCCGCTTGTCCTCTCTACATAATAGTTGGAGATTACCTGATTATATTCTTGCAGCTGGCGCAAATATACGTCTTGATCCTGTTCATATTCTTCTTCATGATAAACATGTTCAAAAGGCAGTCTTGGCTTTTGGTCATTTATTTTCTCAGGATAGCCTATAGTCATTCCAAAGAGCGGGATGACCCTGTCTGGAGTTTTTAATAATTCTTTTACATCCTCAAGCTTATTTCGAATTCCACCTATATAACAAATACCTAGTCCCATCGATTCCGCAGCAATTGCCGCATTTTGAGCTGCCAACGTCGCATCGATGAGCGCAACCATAAATTTCTCCGTACTTTCAATTGAAGCGAGTACATCTTTTCCTTCCATTTTTCCAATCAATTCATGCCGGCTTAAATCGGCGCAAAAAACAAATAGATGACCATTCTGGGCAACATATTCTTGGTTTCCTGCTATCTCCGCAAGCTTCCGCTTTTTTTCCTTATCCTTTATGCCTATAATCGAATATGCCTGGATAAAACTTGATGTTGAAGCAGCTTGGGCACAGGCAACAATCGTTTTTATTTGTTCATCACTTAACTGCTTGTCCTTAAAATGACGGATTGATCGATGATTTAATATAGAAGTAATTACTTCATTCATTATTATTCTTCCTTTCTGTTTAGCAAAAAGAGGCCATCGGCTTGGCCTCTTGCGTCTTATTTTAAATGACGATAGTCTTGCTGCCTTAATGCCTCATAAATTAGAATTGCAGCGGTATTGGACAAATTCAAGGAACGAATATTCTCATTCATCGGAATCCTCAGGCTGACATCCTTATTATTTTCAATCACGTCTTTTGGAAGCCCTGTCGTTTCTCGGCCAAAAATGAAAAAATAATCTTTATCGGGATTGCCATAATCAAAGGAACTATAGGGCTTCTCCCCAAACTTCGTGATATAGAAAAATTCTCCGCCTTCATTTTTCTGATAAAAATCATCTAGTGAATCATAATAAACAATATTTACAAATTCCCAATAATCCAATCCCGCTCTCTTTAACATTTTATCATCCGTTGAGAATCCTAATGGACGGATCAAATGTAAAGATGTATCGGTTCCAGCACAGGTTCTTGCGATGTTTCCTGTGTTTGAAGGTATTTGCGGCTGATATAGTACAACATGTATTGCCAAGAATCTCACCTCATAAAAAAAACTCTTCTAACATTATACCATTATCACCCAGCCAAACAAATTTTCTCACCCATCGACAATCGTGAAAAACTTATATTTAATATTCGGTGTGTAGGCAGATGAATCTTCATAGGCCCAGTACCGCATACGGCTGTTGTACGTATTGGCATTAACAAGCGGCATTCCATAGGCATCCTTAGCGGTGACCATCGTGTTATGATTATAACGGCCATCCCCTTCGAAATCGTAACAAATGACATCCCCCAATAATAATTGATTCGGGCTGCTAACTTCTTTTGCTCTCAAACCACTTTTAGAATTAGCTAAATATAACCGCATAGAATGTGCTACAGCCCAACTATAACTATAATTTTTATTTCGGAGCCACCAGCCAGTGCCCCGGTTAGGAAAACCTCTCGTTGGAGCTCCTCCTGCATAAAGACATTGTGAAATAAAGTTTGTACAGTTATTTTCAAATTTTATAAACGCTGGATTATAGGTATTCCACCAGCGTTCCGCATATTGAACAGCTTTTAAGCGATTATACTGATAACTAATCCGTTCCTCCTGTTCATCCTCTGCTGCAAATTCCAACTCAGGCTGCTTCGTATAAGGATTTATTTCTTTATCCATAATCAAATCATTTTTAAAAAACTTGCACATTCGCACTTCGACTTCTTCCTCTTGATACAGCGTTCCTTTTTGTTTAATCAGGTATTGGTAATGAACCTGATAGATCGTGGTTTGAAAATCCCCATCCACGGATCGTTTGAGGATGTTCCCCCGTGCCTTAACCTTTACGATATCTGCGGACCGTTTCGCAAAAGACTCCAGCTTCTGTTCGGCCTTTTCATAATTCCCCGACTGCCTCTTACGCTTTGAAACAAATTGTTCGACTCGTCCTTCAAACAATTCTTGGAGTGATTGATTCACCTTCATCTCCCCCTTCTGTTTCATACATATGTGCAGTTGGGAAATTTAATTTAAAAAAATGAGCAAAGACAGAATGTCCTCGCTCATTTAGTTCTTTAGTTTTAGTAAACTTTTATTAATCTCACTCTTCACTACTAAATCGTCTTCCTTTTCTGCTGCTTTTTCTAATGCCTCAACCGCTTCCATACTGCCAATTTTCCCCAGAGCCCAAGCCGCCGTTTCTTTTAGAACACTGCTGGTTTCATTTTCTAACACATCTAGTAAATCTGGAATAGCACTTTCGTCCTTGAAATGGGCCAGCGCGATGATCGCATTGCGCTGAATCGGCCTTTTACCTCTCCATGATCCCGCTACGGGACCAAATCTGTTCTTAAATTCACGATTACTCATTTTTAACATCGGTCTCAGTAATGGCTTGGCTGTCTCGGGGTCAGCCTCCATTTCCTCATGGAAGTGAAAATCCTTCCCTTTATTGACTGGGCAGGACGTTTGACAGGAATCACAACCATACACCCGGTTGCCAATCTTATCTCTAAATTCTTCAGGAATCACAGCCTTTGTCTGCGTTAAAAAGGCGATACAGCGCTGAGCATTAATCTGTCCGCCTTGCACCAGCGCTCCCGTCGGGCAAGCGTCAATACAAGCTGTGCAGGAACCGCATTGATCCTCCATAGGTGTATCAGCTGCAAAAGCAATGCTGGTAATCATTTCGCCTATATAGACGTAAGAGCCAAACTCCGGTGTCATGACTGCACAATTCTTACCGCTCCAGCCAATCCCCGCCCTCACTGCAACAGCACGGTCAGAAAGCTCACCTGTATCAACCATCGATTTGAGACGAGCCTCTGGCACTTTTTCTAAAATAAATGCCTCTAGCTTTTTTAAACGGTCTCGTAAAATATGATGATAATCTAATCCCCATGAAGCTCGGGAAAAAAAGCCTCTCCGCTCACCTTTTCTCCCTTCAACACGAACCTTCATTTTTGAAGGATAGGCCAGAGCGATGGAAATAATAGATCTCGGTTCTGGAAGAAGCATGGCTGGTGTCACCCGTTTTTCAATATCAGGCTCTTCAAAACCAGATTGATACCCAAGTTCCTGCTGGCGAATCAGTCTATTTTTCAGCTCAGTGAAAGGATCTGCCGTGGTAAAACCAATTTTATCAATGCCAATCGTTTTACTATACGCAATGACTTCCTCCTTCAATTGATCAATATTCATTCGGAAACCTCCCTTCATCTAAAAATAATCTATAGTAAGCCGCTAATTTCTCGTTCCACATCTCATTATGATAAACTATTTTTATGAAATTTTGGAGGTGGAATCATTGGAAATTCAGCTTTCGTCAGAAATAATAAGCCAGATTCCTCATTTTAAGCTTGGAATCATAGAATATAAAGAGATTACCGTAGGCGATTCCCCACAAATGGTCAAAGGAAGACTGCAGCTTTTTCAAGAATCGATTTACTTTGAATTAGAAAATAAAAATCTATCTGAGTTACCAGGAATCCAAGAATGGCGCAGTATTTTTAAAACTTTTGGCAAGGACCCTAACCGCTATCGCCCTTCTTCGGAGGCACTATACCGCAGAGTTCAGAAACAGAATTATCTTTCCGCTGTCCAAAGTGCCATTGATATCAATAACTTTTTCTCCTTACAATATCAAGTACCGATTGGTATTTATGACAGCGATAAACTAGAGGGACAAATAACGATCGAAGTTGCGAAGGCAGGCGAACAATATTTAGGACTGAATGGCCGGATGAACTCATTAGAAAACCTGATTGTATCATCGGATCAGCTCGGACCATTCGGAAGTCCATTTGTAGATTCTAATAGAGCGCCGGTAACGGAAACGACCAAAAATGCGCTTCAGATCATCTATTTACAGCCTTCTACAGCAGTGAATAGTGCGGAAAGGCTGACAGAGTCGTTGATGAAGATGTTCACACAACTTCATGGCGGTGAAGCGAGCTTCTATATATTAGGAAGTCAGTAGGGAGTAACGAATGGAAGTTATTCGTGCCCGTCTTGGGTTTAAAAAACGATCACAGTAACGAATAGAAGCTATTCGTGCCCGTCTTGGGTTAAAAAGTCTGCTCACGGTAACGAATAGGGGATGTTTGAAAAGATTTTTTATACAGGAGCCTTTTTATTAATAACTTATTTCCTAAATATAGAAAAAACGCAATGCATCGTTCTCAAGTAACGATACACTGCGTTTGGTAATATGTATGGAGCGGGTGATGAGAATCGAACTCACAACATCAGCTTGGAAGGCTGAGGTTTTACCACTAAACTACACCCGCACAAAAGACATTATATACAAAAGTTAAAGAACTTAAACACATTTATAATATTACAAAGTTTTATCCCTATCGTCAAGGGAATTTCGCATTTTTTGTCGAAAAAAATCATTAAACAAAATATCTGATTGGACCTTTTTTTAATGATATGCACCGTATCAGGATAAATACCCTCAATTAATTTCATTCTGCCAATTTTTGATTAATAAAGATTCCAAATAAACACATATCAAAAAAATTGCAAGGCACCTTCCAATTTTGCGGATGGTGCCTGTTACTTTTTTTGATAATCTTTTCGTTACGAGGAGGCAAAACTCTTTCCGTTTAGATAATAAGCGGACTCCAAGAATGTACTGAAAGCGACTTCTACCTCTGGAATATCGAGTGATTGAATATGTTGGGTTACAATGCTGGCAAATTGGTCTTGAATCTCCTGACCGCGTTCGAACCATTTAACTTCAATTAATGGATATCCTTGCACTTCATCGCCATCAAACACATAGGTTGATTGGACAATTTCTAAGGTAAAATTGTCACTTCCACATTCGCATAAATCCGCCAATTCTTGTACTAATGAAGCACTAATTGTTTTTACCTGATCTACTGAAACTCCTCTAATGATTAAATGTGGCATACAAATCCTCCAAGAGCCGTCTAAGACATTTTTAAGTAGTAATCAAAGTCTATACTGACATAAATTTATCTAATTGCCAAATTAAACCTAACCGATTGTTGAGCAATGGGTATTGTTTTGGAAAGAAAAAAAAACAGACTCTATAAAGAGCCTGCTAGTTTGTTCTTAATTATTAAGCTTTACGAACGTTAGCAGCTTGAGCTCCACGTTGGCCTTGCTCAACGTCAAAAGTAACTGCTTGACCTTCGTCTAAAGATTTGAAACCTTCGCCTTGGATAGCTGAGAAATGAACGAATACGTCTTCTCCTGCTTCACGCTCGATAAATCCGAAACCTTTTTCTGCGTTAAACCATTTTACTTTACCTTGTTCCATGTTGTTTCCTCCTGCTGTGTGCTTTGCACACAATGTATTACTATCCTTGCACTCAGTGATCATCAAGACGAAAAGTTAATCTTATACTATCCTTTACACCGAACAAAAATAATTCTTCTATAGCTTAACATCTTTCAAAAGTATTTGCAAGAAGACATCGCACTTCATTTGGTTTCTTATGATTTCTCTTCTTTTTTTAAAATAAAAAATAGTGCCAACTTCTCTTTAAAAGAAATTGGCACTTTGTTTATTCACTTTACGTTATCGTGCCTCCTTTGGTGGTTGGCACACGTCACATTTACGTTGGTTATTATTTTTAAATTTCGTTAATGTTTTTTCAAAGTTGCTGCCACATGCACATTTAAATAGTAACTTTTGAGAAAAGCCGTGATATTCCGTCGTTAGCAACTTACTTTCCGAATTGTTTTCAACAAATTCTTTAATTTTACCAATCGTCCATCGTTTATTCATTCTCTTACACCTCCATATTTTATCGCTATGCGGAGGCTTCTTTTGGCATCCGTTCAAATAATTAATATCGCCATTGTATGCTAATGTATTTACAAACGCAATACATTTTCCATCATCTTGGATTTCTAAGCCAAAAAAGTGCCTGGCACCTTCTAAATTTACGGATGGTGCCTGGCACTTTCTTTGATTATATTACATTCCCACTTTTTAGGTTTTGAATTTGTTCTTTGGAGTAACCCAGTTCCTCTAAGACTTCGTCTGTATGTTCTCCAAGCAATGGTGGATGGCGTCGAACTTTTGACGGAGTTTCCGATCATTTACCTGGAAATCCAGGGACTTTCAGATTCTTTACAATAGGATGGTCAATCTCAATCATCATTTCCCTTGCACGAACCTGAGGGTGATTGAGAACTTGATCAATTGTGTGAATTGGACCACATGGGACCCCAGCATTATCCATCTTTTCAAAAATATCTTTGCTTTCCATCGTAATCAGTCTCTCAGAAATAATATTCACAAGTTCTTGACGATGATCCACTCGCTTTGCATTTGTTTCAAAACGAGCATCTTCCATTAAATCAATCCAATCTAAAGCCTGGCAGCACTTTTTCCATAATCGATCATTGGCTACAGCCAAAATGATATCCATGTCTTTTGCTCTAAACGATTGGTATGGAACAATCGAAGGATGAGCTGATCCCATTCTTCCAGCAGCCTTACCTGTTGCAAGAAATCCAGTTGCCAGATGATTCAACAATACAACTTGTCCATCAAGCAAACTTACATCAACAAATTGTCCTTTTCCTGTTTTCTGTACAGAGAATAATGCACTTAAAATACCATAAGCTGCAAACATCCCCGTTGTTAAATCTACAATGGACATACCTGCTTTTGCCGGACCTGAATGGGCATCACCTGTGATACTCATTCATCCACCGAACCCTTGTAAAAGAAGGTCGTAGCCGGCTCTATTCCTTTCGGGACCTGTCCTGCCAAATCCTGAAATAGAACAATAGATCAAACGAGGATTTATATTTTTCATTGTTTCATAACCATAACCTAGTTTTTCTAGTGTTCCTGTTCGAAAATTTTCTACTAGAACATCAGCGTCTTTCGCTAATTTATAAATAATTTCTTTTCCCTCTTCACTTTTTAGATCGACCGTAATGCTTCGTTTATTTCTGTTTGAACTTAGATAATAGCAACTTTCATCATTCCACGTTGGAGGAGTGAAGCGCCTGGACTCATCTCCTTGCCCAGGCTGCTCAACCTTAATCACATCTGCCCCCATATCTCCAAGCAACATGGTAGAAAACGGGCCTGCTAATGTTCTTGATAAATCGAGTATTTTAATTCCTTCTAAAGCATACATCGATGTCTACTCCTTACCGGTTTTTTTAAACCGCCATTTTTCTAAACTACAGCAACTTTTTCAACCAGCTGTTCTTTTAAGGCCCTTCTTAAAATTTTCCCCGTTCCACTTTTCGGCAGTTCCTCGATGATTTCAATGACCGAAGGAAGTTTATATTTTGCCAGATAGTAGGCATGCAGTTGTTCCACCGTTAGTAACGGGTCTTTGGCGGCGACATAAGCTACCACTGCCTCACCGCGATTTGGATCCGGTACGCCAAAAACCGCAGCCTCCAATACGTCGGGATGATGATAGAAGACTTCTTCGACTTCCCTCGGGTAAACGTTATACCCTCCTACAATAATCATATCTTTTTTCCGATCGACAATATAAAAATAGCCATCTTCATCCATTTTTGCCAGATCACCAGTATAAAGCCAGCCATCTTTAACCGCCTTTTTTGTCTCTTCAGGCATTTTATAGTAGCCTTTCATGACATTTGGGCCGCGGAAAATCAGCTCTCCTACATCTCCCACAGGAACTTCCTCCCCTAATTCATTCATTCGTTCTCTATATCTAATCCTATTAATTTTCATACTACTATGTAAATAATAGTAAAGATTATTCCAACGAAATCTTTACAACATCATCCAAATATTTCATTGCATTATATCCATAAATCACCAGCCTGTTAGGAATTACTTTTTCTCCAGCGGTGTTAGGGTGTAACTTCGTGTTAAGAACTGTAATGAAATGACGGGGTTGCTCGATTTCTTCATAGGATATAGGTTCATTCATATTGTACTCCACCCCGTTTTTATCAACGAGCACTCCTTCTGAATCCATCTCCATTGATACAATTTCACTTTCATCCTCACCGATAACTTCGAAGTTAAGCGACTCATATGAACGATTCTCATGATTACTTATGACAACTTTCGTCGGCTGTCCCACTTCCACCTTGTCGATAGACATTGTACTGCCTGCATATTCAAAGGTATGGGGATATTCCTGTATTTCATCCAATTCGATGGTTTTTAGGTCTTCAAAAGTAAAATAAGTCGATTCGAATTGAACGTTAATATTTTTTGGCTTTTCTCCAAAAAGTGGGTCAAAGTGTGATTGCATAGGAATCCAGTTTTCGTCATAAGTTGTTTCTAAAAATGAACTGCCATAACTATCAGCTTTCACTTTTTTATTGTTCACTTCTAGATTATTAAAATTAATAACGTCTAACCGTTTCTCTCGCTGTTCAATATTAACACCATATTGCAAAACCGTCGCAGTTGGTGCAATGGTTAGTTTATCAAATCGAACCGGGATACCTTCGACTATTGTTTCTTCATCCAAGGCATATTCGGCGGAAGGCTGTTTTGTTACAGGGATTTCGAAGTTCCACTTCCCTGTTTCACTTTCCATGCCCCCGTAAGCTACAAGACCATTCTGGTCAGACGTATCACGAATCAATTTATGAAGTTTTGTGATTTTCAGTTTGATAGTGCCTTTATCACTTGTGAGTGGCTGCAGACTTATCCTCCCTTGATACACGTTCTTTTCTTCGTTATTTACAGCAGCCTCAAGGTCAGGAGGATAGTACCTTGGATATGCTGCCGTGTTCATGATTTCAAAATCGTTCTCCACAAAAACCCCATCAAAAGCATCCATAACATATTGATTGTCTTCTTTCGTATCTTCTATTTCGTAAAAAACAAGCGTCTGAACCTCATCCGCAATCGCACTCTTGATCTTGATTTTCACCCCATTGCTTTCGGCTTCAAGGTTCAGACTTTCTCCCAGGTCTTGTTCAAGAAAGGCACGCAATTCCTGATCCTCCTCTGTCCATGTATAGTAGGATTTGGAAAACGCTCCTGTAAAAAATTCTATTCCTATTAATATTGCGAATATTCCTGCAAAAACAAGTCCTTTTCTTATACGTTTCTTGTTCTTCTGTTGCCTATGCTTTTCCTTAACTGCCAGCCTATCTTTAATGTTCTCCATGAAATCAGATGGCACATGCAAATCTTTCATTCTATCAGTAAGATTTACTAGGGTTAACATAACATCCTGAAAGGTCGCCAAATCCGTCTGACATTCTTGACAATGATAAATATGTTTCTCTAAATCAATCTTTATCGGACGATCTAAGGTTCTTTCTAAGTAATCGATGTAATCCTTTTGATACTCTTTACAGCCATTATAGAGAGATCCGTCCCCCATTTCGTTTCTTAGTGACCGAATTCCGGAAAACAAAAGCTCTTTCATCTTTTCCACTGAAACTTGGAGAAGATGTGCCCCCTCTTCCTTAGAGATTCCCTTTACATAAGTAAGGACCATCGCATCTTTCTCATACTCTTTTAATTGATCAAGTGCTTTAAATATATCCTGACGTGTTTCAGTTTCCACTCTAGTTAGTAAACTTCTATCCTCAGAAAGCTTCCGGCAGATATGTATGAAGATGGATGTGACCCACGTTTCGAATGATGTTTCCCTTTTAAAGCGAGGCAATTCCTTATGGACTTTTATAATGGTCTGGTAAAAAAGCTCTTCCATTTGCTGCTGATTGCCAAGATAAGACCAGCCAAGTGTATAGAACGATTGCTTATTCAGATCGAACCAATCGAAGATGGATTCCTCACTTTTTTCTCTTATGGCAGCAGTGATTGATGTGGGTTCTATTTTTGCTGGAATCATAAATATGTTTCCCCCCCTTTTACATTCTCTTTAAACCTTTTTAACCTTTCTTCAATAACTTTCCTATATGCACTATTCGACAATTTACTAATATTTCCTCTTACTAAATTTTTATATTAAAGAAGGAACATCTCTTATAAAAGATGTCCCTTCTTATTTATTATGAAGTTAAAGCATTGATACTAGCCTTTTCTTTCTTTCCGTGCAGTAAAAAGTAAAGACCAGAAGATACCAACACTACAACTCCTAGAATCATATAAAGTGTACTATAGCTCGTAAATGGAAGGATGAATCCAAGCAAATAAGGTCCGAATCCAAGACCGGCATCAAGAAATATAAAGAAAGTCGACGTTGCCAGTCCCATACGATGAGAAGGAGTCAGTTTAATTGCGATTGCCTGTGTGCAGGACTGCATATTCCCAAATCCGAGTCCAATCAGTAAACCCGCTACTAACAAAGTGATGCTGTTGTGGGCTGAACCTAAAATCAGCATTCCAGCAGTAAAGAGGACAAATGCCGGATACATCACATAGTTTGCCCCTTTTTCGTCCATTAAACGGCCTGTGAATGGACGGGAAATCAGTACTGCTATTGAATACACAAGAAAGAAGAAACTTGCAGCACGAACCAGTTCAATTTCAATTGCATAGAAATTAATAAAAGATAGAACACTGGAGTAACAGAAACCGATTATTAAAGTAATCAATGCAATCGGGACTGCCTTTGGCTCAATAAAATCAGAGAGTTTGACTCCTTTTATTTCAGTTGTCTTTGCCGCTCCTTCCGATGCGGGTACATACACAAAGAAGGCTGTAATCAAACTGAAGATACCTAAAGCCAGGCAGAGACTAAAAATAATTTGAGTGCTTGTATGTTGGCTCATATATAGTCCAATGAATGGTCCGATTGCCGTAGATAATGTCGAACTCATACTGTAATAACCGATACCTTCTCCTCTACGTCTTTTTGGGATAATCTGAGCCACAATTGTTCCTGTTGCAGTGCTTGCGATCCCCAGTGTAATCCCATGTAATAAACGAGTAATAAGCAGGAAGGTGATACCTAAATGGATAAAATATAATGATGTTGTAAGAATAAATAGAATTAATCCAATGAACAACGTTTTTTTAAGGCCAATTGAATTCATACTGCGGCCAATAAACAGACGCCCAATTAATGTCCCAACAATAAAAATTCCTGTAACAAGCCCGGCCTGGCTTGTAGTAGCATGATATTCATCTACCGCATAAACACCGATAATCACAATTAACAAATAAAAGACTAACGTTAACAAAAAATTGACGCTGGATACAATGATAAAATCCTTTGTCCATAATTTAGGTTTACTCACTTTTGCTTCCCCCGCTTCTCATAATATTATCCTGGATTTTAGGAAGCGTTTGAAACGTAATCATTTGCTCTTCATTAGCGATACCTACCATAACACTATTTTCTAAATCCGTTATTTTTTTTCTACATGCTTTGTAAATCTCTTCTCCTAATTCTGTTAACTGAATGACTTTCTCTCGCCTATCCATACCAGGAATTTGCTTCACCATTTGTAGATCTTCCAAACGATGAACCCTCCTTGTGATGGTTGGCTTTTCTACATTATAATGATTTGCAATATCTACAAGTGTCGAAGGCCCATTTCTTTTAATGTAAAAAATAACTTGCCACAGAGAATAAGAAAGCTCATAAGTTCTCATTAGTTCATTCAATGAAGTTATAAGTGATCTATACAGACTTAAATAACGCTGAAAAAAACCTTCCAATTCTTTCTTCCCCTCCTACATAAAATAGTTACCATGGATAACTATTACCGAAGATAACCATATATTTTTTTGAAAAAGATGTCAAGGGGAACGATCTTTACTAAGCACTTAATCATTTTAGAAGACATGCTCATAAATACGTATCTAACGTATATTGTCGATAACTACCTTTATAGGAGGAATGTGCTTTGTACTACTATAATAGTCCATATTTAAACCACTTCAAAAACGGTTATTACTGTGGTACGCAATAGTTTTTTCGATGTCATCCAAGCCCTGTTCGCATAACATAAAACAGTTAAAAAAAAGAAGGGGTTATAATGATTTCATATAATGGGAATGGCGGGAATAATAATAATAATAATAATAATAATAATCTAGCCGATATTCTACAATTGATTGGACAATGGTTTAATGTGACAGGAGATACATTAGGTCTTATAGGGCAAGCTATGGCATTAGAACAAGATAAAATTGATACCATCCAAGCACAAAAAGAGAAGCAACAACAAGAATTACAGCAGCAGCAAATGCAACAACAACTAGAACAAATGCAACAGCAAATAAAAATTTTGCAAGAACAAATTAAAAAGCAAGTCTAATTAATGTTGCAGTCCTCTATGTTAAATCTGTCTACTAAGTAAGATAGTAGATTGGAAGTATTTGGTCCAGTTCAGGCTGAGATACAGGATACGAAAGAAAAGTTAAAACATGATTCTCTACTCTAAGCTTTCTTTCTTTTTGATTTTCTGGCCACGGTAAATTCACAGTACTCTTCGCTTCCAAAGATGAATTATCTTCTGTAATAAAAGTAAAGAGCCTCAGAGTTAATTCAGGCTCTTTACGATCTATATTATTTAATTGGTTGAATCATAAATTCAAATTTCATGTCTTCATTCGCTTTCACTAGATGTTCCGGATAAACGGGTGCTCCCCAGCTATCATCTCCACCAACGCCCATTTGTTTGCCTGCTACAGTAACAACTGTATAGTGCACATTTGGCAGTTCATAGTGATGAGCTGCATTCTCTATTTCAAATGCAGTATACGGTGAAAAATTACATTCTACTGGACGAGAAGTGGAGGAAATTTTAATACCATGTCCGTCACTATTTGTGAGGTTTACCCAGCGTACACCAGTGCGATTGCCAGATTCTTGCGGTTTTACATATCCCGATAAATTGTCTATAACGTTATTGGTAAATACCCCAAGCCTTGCTCCAGCTGCGCGATCTGAATAATTTTCTTCAGGTCCCATCGCGTACCATTCTAATTGGTCGTAATCCGCAGAAACCTTGAATGAAACTGCATAAATCGGCATTTGCGGAAGGTTTTCAGCACCATGATAGACTGATTTAACGCGCACACTTCCATCTGCAAATACGGTAAAAGTGTTTTTGACTTCAATTTCTGAATGAATCGAGAATTTATAGGTAAAAGCAACCTCTACTTTGTCTTTATGTTCCTCTACCTCTAACCCAACAGATTGACGAGCTAGGCTAGCTGCATACCAGCATCCTGAAGTAAACCCTTGAGAAAATCCTCTGTCATTATCGGTAGTAGCTCTCCAGAACAATGGAAGTAGTGGAGCTTCAATCAACTCTCTACCTCCATATTTCATAGAAATAAGACTTTTAGCCTTACGACAAAACATGATGGTAAAATCAGTACCATGCACACCAATGTTTTGTGTACCGTATGCTACTCTTAGATTCCCACTAGGAATTTGAGCGATTTGTTGTTTCTCCACAAACACATATTGGCCAAAGGCAATATCATAACCAGCATCACCCCAAAGCTTCTCTTCTTTTAGTTTGAAGGATGTATGGATGACATATTCACCTGCATCACTTAGGAATTCAGCAGGTAAGTTAAATTCAACTCGACCTTCACTTTGTGGCAGGATATCCACATGGTCCTGATTCCGATATAATTCCTTACCATCTAGGAATAGAATGTACTCCAAATCATAGTTGGATGTATCTTCGAATAAGCTTTCATTGATAATTGTAACCCCGGATTTATCAACGTTAAGCTTGATATTCTGGTATAGATATTTCACTTCCTGCATCTTTGGTGATAGCTTTCGATTTGAATATACAATTCCATTCGTACAGAATCCATAGTCTGTAGGACGATCGCCAAAATCTCCTCCGTATGCAAGAAACTCTTGACCAAAGCGGTCTTTCTTTATTAGGGCTTGATCAATATAATCCCAAATAAATCCACCTTGGTACATCGGATATTTATTTTCAAGAGCGGTATATTTGTCCATACCTCCCAGAGAATTACCCATGGCATGCATATACTCACAGCTTATATAAGGCTTTTCTGGATTATCGTTTAGATATTCCTCAATATCTGCTGGCTTCGCATACATACGGCTTTCCATATCACTTGTATCGTTATAGTCACGATTATGGAAAACACCCTCATAATGGACAAGGCGACTTGGATCAACAGACTTGAAGTAACGGGTAACATTCAGAATAACCTCACCTGCATAGGACTCATTACCACATGACCAGATCAATATTGATGGATGGTTTTTATCTCTTTCGACCATTGAAACAGCACGGTCTAAAACAATATTTTGCCATTCTGGCTTGTTTCCAGGGATATTCCATGAAGGTTCAACTGCCCCCATCTTTTGCCAGGAACCATGTGTTTCCAAATTCATTTCATCGATTACATAAATTCCATATTCATCACATAACTCGTACCAATAACTTTGATTTGGATAATGAGATGTTCGCACTGCATTTATATTGTGTTGTTTTAATGTTTTAATATCCCAAAGCATATCTTCTTTTGTAACAGCACGACCTCTTCGGCAGTTGAATTCATGACGATTCACACCTTTGAACACAATTCTTTCGCCATTTAGTCTCATAATTTTATCAACAAGCTCAAACTTTCGGAACCCAACCTTTTGTGGAATGACCTCTACAAGTTCACCTGAAGCGTTATAGATTTGAATATAGAGTTTATATAAATACGGATTTTCCGCACTCCAAAGCTTAGCTGCTTCCACTTCTATCGAAACTGAACTATTTTCACCAGTAAGTTCGCTGCCTTTTTTCACTACAAAGTTTCCTTTATCATCACAAAGCTCTGCTACTATTTGGGAACCTACCGGAATGTTTGGCAGAAACTTTAAATCTACTTTTAGCTCTGCATTCTTATATGAAGAGTCTAGATCCGTATGAATGTGAATATCTCGTGCATGAATTTCAGGTACTGTATATAGATATACATCTCTAAAAATACCAGAAAATCTCCAAAAGTCTTGATCTTCTAGCCAACTGCCGGTACTACGTTGAAACACCTCTACCGCAAGTTTATTTTCTCCTTCTGTTAGAAAAGAAGTTAATTCAAACTCTGCAGGAGTAAAGCTGTCTTCACTGTATCCAACAAATTTACCATTTAACCAAACAAAGAAAGCTGACTCTACACCTTGGAATGAAATATAAACAGGCTTGTTCTCCATATTCTCAGGCACTTTAATATACTTCACATAGCTTCCCACTGGGTTAAAATCCTTTGGGATTTCTGGTGGACGTACATCTCTATGCCCGTCCCATGGATAAATTGTATTCACGTATTGTGGAGTTCCATATCCTTGTAACTGAATATGGCCAGGAACTGTTATATCTCCCCAAGCCGAGCATTCAAAGTCAAGCTCATAAAACCGCTCGGGTCTTGAGTCTGGATTAATAGAATAATTAAATTTCCAATTTCCGTTCAAGTCATGGCGCATCGTCATGGCAGAAGCTTTTTTTGCTTCCTCTATTGTTGCATAGTAGATATGATCAGAATGTGCTGGAACTCTGTTAACTGCGAACACATTTAAGTCAGTAAGCCAATCTATAGTTGGAACTTGGTTCTGTTTTTTATCTTGGATTTGAGTTTTAGTCATATTCTTATCTTCCTTTCTATTTTTCTACCAAACGCTGGTTATTTATTTTACTGATCCCATCATACCTGCTACGAAATGCTTTTGAAGCAAGAAGAAGATGAGTGCTGTAGGTAAAGTTGCAATCACAATGGTTGTCATAATGATTCCGAAGTCAGGTGAATGACTAGACCCAAGATTAGATATGAGCAATGGTATCGTATGGTTCTCAGGAGACTGTAAAACAACGAGTGGCCATAAAAAATTATTCCAGCTTGCCATAAAGGTAATAATGGCAGCTGCTGCATATGTTGTTTTCATCGTCGGAACAAATATACGGAAGAAAACACCAAGCTCTGTTAATCCATCTATTCTTCCAGCTTCTAGTAGCTCTTTTGGAAACATCTTTGTATTTTGTCTGAAGAAAAAGATTAAGAAAGCAGTTGTAATGCTTGGTAACATGGCAGACGTTAGTGTATCAATACCAATCCCGGGTGCCATTTGAGAGATTGTCCCAAACATTCGGAATAAAGGTATCATCATTGCAGCAAAAGGAATCATCATTGAAAGAAGCAAAATATTAAATACAACATCCTTTGCCTTACTTCTGTAGATTTCAAATCCGTAGCCAGCAAGAGATGCAATGATTAGTGATAGAACAGTAGTTGAAATGGATATAATGACTGAGTTTGTTAACGCAGGAACAAGGTCTACCGAATGAATAAGGTTCTGGAAATTTTCCACCAAGTGGGTTCCCGGCACTAATCTTCCTTTTGTAACATCGGAAGATTTATTTGTTGCGCTGACAATCATCCATATAAATGGAAAGATAGAGACAATCGTAAAGATTGATAGGATAATATAAATGAATATTCGATTTATTTTATGCATTTTTATCACCTGCTACTTTGAACTGAATGATTGAAAAGATGACAATCATGATAACAATTGCATATGAGACAGTCGCCGCATAGCCAAAATCAGGAGTATATTTGAATGAAAGATTATAGATATACTGAGAAATTGTTAACGTGGAATTTCCTGGTCCACCTTTTGTTATATTCATAACTTCATCAAACAACTGGAGCGTGCCAATAGTTGACGTAATAGATGTAAATAAAATGATTGGCTTGAGCATAGGAATCGTAATTTTAAAGAATTGTTGAAATGCATTTGCACCATCAATTTTAGCTGCTTCATAAATGGAGTTATCAACGTTTTGAAGAGCTGAAAGATAGAAAATCATATTGTAGCCTGTCCAACGCCATGTGATAGCAATAATAATGGTTACCTTTGCCCAAAAAGGATCCGTAAGCCATTGTATTGGCTCTGATATGAGAGAAACATTTAGGAGTAATTGGTTAATAATCCCATCTGCACCAAATAAATATTTGAATACTACAGAATACGCGACAAGTGACGTAATGCAGGGTAAAAATATTGCAGTACGGAAGAATCCTTTTAGCTTCAATTTCTTATCATTTAATAAAACAGATATAAGCAATGCCAAAATAATCATGATAGGTACTTGGATGATGAGGTAGATTACTGTGTTTTTTACAGCAGCTATAAATGTTGGATCTGTAAATAATCGCAGGTAATTATCGAAACCTACAAATTGTAGATTGGCTCCAGCACCTGACTGAAAAGATAGAATAAGTGCTTGGGCCATAGGGTAGAAATAAAATAAACCTATCATTGCACTTGCTATAGCAATAAACGACCAGCCGATTAATCCATTTTTTAAACGAAGCTTGTTATTATATTTTCTTGGTTTCGACTCTATGCTCTGCTTCGTAGTTGCTTGTATCAATTTCTTCAACTCCCTATTTATTTATTTATTTATATAAGAATAGCCTCGGAAGAACGAGGCTATTTCAAGGCAAATTATTTGATTTGCGTTTCCACTTGTTGTTGTGCTTCTTCTAACACTTTATCAAGGTCTTGACCATCAAGGTATTTCTGCATGGCAACAACTAAAATATCCTCAATCGCATAGGTGTGCATACCATAGTTTACTTGTGGAATTTCTTCAGCCCACTTTGAGAAATCAGAGATAATGGACTGACCACCGAAGAATTCATCTTTGGTTTGATATGCTTCTCCCTCAGTAGCTGGGATATAAGTACCGAGAGCACCAATTTCATTAACTAATTTTTGATATAAATCTACATTTGATCCAAAAGTCTTTGTAAGGAAATCTACTGCTTTTTCTTTCCCTGGAACATTTAGAACATACCATGATGCACCACCTAAGTTAGATGCATTTACTGATTCCATTCCTGGAAGACTAGGATGTGGCACTACTGCCCATTTTCCTGATTGTGAAGCTTCCGCTTTTATTGAAGGCGTAATCCAGTTACCAGTAGTAACTGTAGCAACTTCTCCACCATTGAATGTAGCTAAGAACTGATTCCAGTCTGAATGGAAATTCATTAAATCATTATCAACAAGTTCTTTGTAAATTTCAAATGATAGTTTAAGTGCATCATTTTCAGCTAAATCAGGTGTACTACCATCTGCTTTCACATACCATTTACCTGCGGATTGAATCATGGTACGTAGAATTCCTAAATCACTTGGGTCGTACGTAAGCAATCTTTTACCCGTTGCTTCTTTTACTTTCTTTCCAATTTCAATGTATTCTTTCCAGTCGATATTTTGTAAATCTTCAACTGAATAACCTGCTTCTGCTAAATAATCTGTTCTAACATATAATCCAGTTACCCCTGTATCAAATGGAAGTCCGTAGTTTTCACCATCTACACTAGTGGCTTCCACTTTGTATTGAACAAAATCATCTGTTTCATAAGATCCAGTAAGTGGATGGAACATGTCTGGATATGCTTGAAGGAAACTTTTTGCATTATAATCTTCAATTAACACAATATTGGGCAGTCCCTTTGTTGTACCAGAACTTAAGCTTGTATTAAGTTTTTGAACAATGTCATCTTGAGCATTTTCAATAATGTTCACTTTAAGATCTGAATTCTCAGATGCATAACCTTCCTTCGCTAATTCTAATGCTTTGATGTTAAAGTTTTTATCCCATGCCCAAGCAGTAATTTCATTTGTTTCTGAATCCTTTTTTGATTCAGTCCCATTTGAAGACCCCGAAGAACACGCAGCTAACAAAAGCATACTTACCATTAATAATGCAAATATTTTCTTCATCTATAAACCCCCTAAGATTACTTGTTCTTAAGTAAGCGTTATCTTACTTACATTAATTATGGTACCATCACTTAGAGAGTACGAGTTAGGACGATATTTTTGTAAATTTGTGATATTTTTGCATATTGAATACGTTTCCAACTATTCGTTTGTACTATTTTCAGTTTATATGACAATTTTTAGTTTTTTGTAATGGAAGTGAAATACGAACTTTTGTCCCTTCACCTATCTTACTTGAGATGGTAACACCATAAGCTTCACCATAAATCAGCTGAATACGCTCATCGACGTTTCGAACACCAATCCCACTGAACATCGCCTGTTTGCGCTTCGTACCCGGAAGTTTGTTATCTGCTGATACCTCCATTCCGTCACCATTATCCAATACCTCACAAATTAGGGAAGCTCCTTCTTGCCAAACAAGAACATTAATCGTCCCACCACTCTTTTTATTGAAGCCATGAAAGAAGGAATTTTCAATAAAGGGTTGTAAAATCAGTTTGGGAATTTGGATTTCAAAACACTCTGGCTCAATGAAATAATTCACTCTAATTCGTTCACCATAGCGTTTCTGATTGATTAAGACGTAACTTTTTAAATTGTCTATTTCCTGCCTCACAGTTATCGTTTCACTAATATTACCTATCGTATTTTGTAATAAGGATATCAGCGCATTAACGGTTTCGGCTGCCTCTTCTTTTCCACCTTGCTGGACCATGAATTTGATTGAAGTTAATGTATTATATAAAAAATGTGGATTGATCTGTTGCTGCAGTGCTGCTAATTCCGCATTACGTTTCTGTTTTTGGACTAGCACCAGTTTATTCACATACTCATGAAGCTCATCAAGCATAGAGTTGAAAGCTTGACCAATTTGTCTAGTTTCGTATGTACCCGTAACAGGTATATAATGGTCAAAGTCATTTTTCGGAGTATTTCCGATTTGTTTCACAAGATTTGACAACGAATTTGTTAATCTTCTAGATGCAAAAAATACGATGATGATAGCTAAAAAGATAAACAGTATACATATGAGAACAATCGATTTTTTATCAATGATATTTGCAAATGCAGTTTTTTTATCGATTAAATTTACCAAATACAAATCAAAGGTAGGCAGATATTCACTCATTATTAAATGGTCCTTACCCTTAAAATTTGCATCCATGTAATCCTTTTGCTGCTCCTCTAGTTGGTTAGCATATTTCAGGAGCTCCGGTTCTTTATTTCCAATAAACTCATTACGATTACTGGATAAAATAGTCCCAGACTGATCCATTACTAACACATTATTACCTAAGCTTGTATAGCTGCTATAAAACTTTCTAAAATCCTTTTCTTGAATAGTAAAGTACATAAATCCATAAATATATTTTGAAGTTGGTTCCATAAAAGCCTTAGAAGCAACAATATTTCTTTCTTCTTGAGTTTGATCCCCTTGTTGTTCAAGATGAAATAGCAGCTTTTTAGGTTGTTTGAGTGTATTTGTGGTAATGAAGTGATTATGTAACTCTTTATCAGATGCCGCCCATGAAGGTCTATCTGTTGCATAACTAATACCATTAATACCATAGACCAAAATACTAACATCATAAGCTTCTACACTTGATTTTATATTGGCCATTTGTTTTTTCACATTATAATAATACGTGCCTAACATTGCGTTCGAGTGCTCACCGGTGAGAAAACTCTTGATTGTTCCGTTGTTCATAAGGCTATTAGAAGCGATAACAATCGAATATTGAAAAGTACCTAGGCTCTCCTTTATTTGAGCCATAACCTTGCTATTGTTTAAACTAAACCGTTCAATAAAAAATTTTTCTGACATACGAAATGTGGTCCAGGTTATCAGAGTGGACACAGTAACAATGATTAGTATTGTGATAAGAAACATTTTATAAAATAAGCTATTATGTTTAAATCGTTTCGATATTATTCTCATTTATATCCCATCTCTTAAACTCAAGTGTGTTTTCTTCTATATTTACTAGGTGACATTCCATTGACCTTTTTAAATACTTTACAAAAATAGCTATGATCTGAATAACCAACCATTCCGCTAATGTCTGAAATCGAGGCTGCATCCTTAAGTAAAAGCTGCGAAGCCTTTTCAATTCGAACCTTATTCAAATACTCAATAAACCCTTCTTTATTATGTGTAGAAAAATAGTTAGACATATAGGAAGGATTAAAATGAAAATGCTCAGCTACGTCTGAAAGGCTAAGTTGTTCTGCATAATGTTCTTCAATATATTGCAGGATTTTCTTCATATTTAAATTACTAGGTTGATTTTTCTCCGAATGTAAGCATTTGTTCACTTGTTCAATAAATTTATTTAGTTGTTCTACTGTCTCATTAGACGACTGCGCCTCGTTAATTGCCCTAAAATACTCATATTTGGCATTCTTTATTTCAGTGACATCGTATTCCATGTTATTTAGTATGACAGTAATGTGAAAGATGATATTTTCAAAGAAAGATTTAAATTCGAAAATATCCGTTGAATAACATTTAGAGTATACTGATACATACTCCTGTAAATAGCTAAAAGCTTCCTGAAAGCGGCTATGCTTACATTCACTTGTGAACCAATCCATTTTGAAAGCTTCACTATTCGGTACTTCTCGTTGTAAATCCTGTTCTCTTAAAAAAGGAATGTTGGGGAAATAAAATTGATATTGTAGCAATTTTGATATCTTTTCATTATATATAAGCCCTACTTTTGAAAAATCAGTAAATTGTTCACTTAGAACAAAGCCTAAATCTTTATTGGCTTCCGCAATCTTTTGTATAAAATTGATTACCTCTTTGGATTGATCTTTATTTACATTTAGAATGACTGCTGTTTTATTCTTATCCAAGGTAATGGAATAATGTGTTGCTTGAGGTAAATAAGAACGGTACTGATTTGTAATATTATCTTGAATTTGAAGCAGATCTCCTCTAGGAATTTGCCCATTAAAAACTACACCTAAAATATAGAAGCTGTCATAGGGAAATACTCTAGTTAGTAACTCTGCATCATAATCCATTTCAAAACCAGAAATTAACTTATCAATTACTAGATTAACAGAAATGCGATCCTGCTGTTTTTTCTCATTTGAATTAGTAGGTGTCATCCTGCTTACTGCTTTATTTAACCCGTCTAACAATGTACGTGCATCCAGCTTAGGCTTTAATATATAATCAACAACTCCACTTTGAAAGGTAGAACGAACATAGTCAAATTCCCCAAAACTACTGAGTATAATGATTTCGATATCTGGATATTTTGACTTAACGATTCTTGTCAATTCTTCCCCATCCATAATAGGCATCACAATATCGGTTATTACGATTTGGGGTTGAGTCCGTTCAATGATCTCAAGTGCTTCCTTTCCATTTGAAGCCTCTCCCACAATTTGAAAGCCTTCTTGCTCCCAATTCATGTAGTGTTTTATCCCCTGTCTAATTAAGATTTCATCATCTACAATAATAATTTTACATAGTTCTTTAGTTGCCATAATGTTCACCTCAGACGCAAAGCTAATTTACAAATATTCTTTCATATATTATACACATCATATCTAGTATTGGCATTTTAACCGCAGATTTATTATTTTGAATATTCAATCTAAAATTATACTAATAAAATATATTGACTCACCATTTCGCTCGTGATAAATTATTTTTTAATAAATAAAATCTATGACGAGAAAGCACTAACTCGTCCCAATTTAGGGGCGAGTTTTTTTATGTAAAAATAATTCTATTTTTATTCTAGGGGGGTAAGTCGAAATGAAAAATTTAATTGTGATCACAGGTTCCTTGATCGTGGCTTTTGCCTTTAATTTCTTTCTCGTTCCTTATGGAATACTGAGTAGCGGTATAAGTGGTATTGCGATTTTGATTGGGCTAATCACTCCATTTAATATTGGCTTAATGAATCTGCTGCTTAATTTACCATTAATGATTTTAGGCTATTTTAAACTTGGGAAAATGATTACCATCAATACACTCATTTGTGTTTTATCACTTTCTGTTTTCTTATACCTGTTGCCCGCAGTTCCTGTGACGGACAATATATTGCTCTCAACCATTTTTGGAGGAATCATTGGAGGCATTGGAGTCGGCATCATTTTAAAGTCCTCCGGAACTTCTGGTGGTCTAGATATCATTGCGATTATCCTTTCCCGAACAAGTAATCTTTCTGTTGGTCTTCTTCTTACTGGTATGAACGGCATCATTGTACTTATTTCTGGAGCAGCTTTCAGCTGGAATATTGCCTTATACACGCTTTTGTCTATCTATTTAACTGGAAAAATGATTGATACCATCCACACGGATCATATTAAATTGACTATGCAGATAGTCACTTCAAAAGGTGAGTTAATACGAAAAGAATTACTAGAATCAGTCTATCGAGGGATTACAATCACGGAAGGCTATGGCGGCTACTCCCAAGAGAAAAAACAGATTATCATGATGGTTGTTACAAGCTACGAAACGGCACAAATAAAAAAAATTGTCCGTACCCATGATGAAAATGCATTTATTAATATATTTAAGACCGTTGAAGTTGACGGTGTATTCGCTAAAAATTAGAAGGGTTTTGCTTGACCATGAGCAAAAGGAATGTATTATTCGCAGGATTTTACGTTATTAGAAATGTATTAAAGGACTTGGCATGTACAAAAATCCGATGCTTAAAATGAGAGGGAGCCCTAGTTTTTTAAACGGGCTCCCTTTATTTACAAAAAGTGCTAAGGGGATGACTTTTATCCTGCAGATTATTAATGGCTTCTCTCATGGTACAGTTCCCCGTTTAATAAATTTAATCGCTCTTTTATTAAACTGTCCATTATGGGTCATAGATCACAATGTGAAAAGTGCTCCATAATGTTTGCTCCTATGCTGATAGTTTGATATCTTTTTCCTTTTTTCTTGTATTTGAATACAGAGTAAATAATAGAATAAACCATAGAGGTGTCAACAATAAGGCCGGACGTGTTTCCTCAGCAACCAGCATAATGATGAGAATCATGGCAAACAACGCTAAGACAGCATAATTACTAAATGGTGTGAATGGTGCTTTAAAGGTTGACTTTTTATGCAATTGTGGCTGTGTTTTCTTGTACCGTAAATGGCAAATGAGAATGACACCCCAAACCCAAATAAAACAAATTGCACTAATCGTTGTCACGATACCAAAAGCTTGTTCCGGAATAAGTTTGCTCAATAGTGCGCCTACTGATACGACAAGGGCGGATACCCATAAAGCATTACTTGGTACATAATTTTTATTCAGTTTTGCAAACTTGGATGGCGCCTGGTCATTTTTCCCTAAATTAAACAGGATCCGGCTTGTTGAAAACATCCCGCTGTTACAAGCAGAAGCGGCTGAAGTTAAGACGACAAAATTAATAATTCCTGCTGCAACCGGAATTCCGACTAACCCAAACGTTTTAACAAAAGGACTTTCTGCAGGATTTAGCTCTGTCCATGGGTTCACACATAATAAGATGATCAGAGCACCAACATAGAAGAATAAAATCCTTGCAGGAATTTTATTAATCGCCGATGGGATATTTTTTTCTGGATTGGCTGTTTCCGCTGCTGATACACCCACTAATTCCACACCGACATAGGCAAAGACGACCATTTGGAAGGAAAGTAAGAAACCTGAAACGCCATTTGGAAAAAGTCCTCCATGTTGCCAAAGGTTTTGAACCGTAACCGTTCCAACATCAGTCTTGAATCCCATCACGAGCAAAATAACCCCAATGCCAATCAATACGAGAATCGTTATTACTTTTATCAAAGCAAACCAAAACTCTAATTCTCCGAACAGCTTTACCGTTAATAGATTCAGTCCTAATATAATGATTAAACAGATGATGGCAGGTATCCATTGTGGAATATCAAACCAATATTGTACATATAAACCAACTGCAATCACATCAGCCATAGCAACCATAATCCAGCAAAACCAATAGGTCCATCCGGTTACAAACGCTGCCCGAGATCCAAGATAATCTTCGGCAATGTCTGTAAAAGATTGATAACCTGCTTTAGACAAAAGAAGTTCTCCTAGCGCCCTCATAACAAAAAATACGGCGATACCTACGATTAAATAAGCAAAGATGATGGATGGGCCTGCCAGTTGTATCGCTTTACCTGATCCTAAGAACAATCCGGTACCAATGGTGCCGCCAATTGCGATTAGTTGAACATGCCGATTTTTTAAATCTCTCTTTAATTCTTGTTGTGCCAAACCTAACTCCTCCTTAAAAACGATTCTTTAATGTGAAACGATAAGCAATAATTTTACCCATTAACTTTATGAGAGACTGCTCTTTCTTCTTTTCTAAAACAAAAAAAAGAGATTGGATGTCCTCCAATCTCTTAGGTCTAAGAATAACAAATAATATTTATCATGCTAACGATTTTCAGCATAACAAATAAATATTCAGTACTCTTCTGTCCTTTTGCCTGAGATTGTGAACCCTTCGGCGCCGCTTAAATTCCAGCGGTCTCTCCAGAAGCTGCTCCTGCTATAGTGTGACCCATAGCAATCATAGCCTCAAATTATTAAGTTTTTTACTCATGTTAACTATCTTCAAATAATTTTTAATTTTAATAGTATTTAAACACTTTGTCAACAATCAATGTGATGGTTTTAAAGTACGTTTTAGGAATTCCCTCGTACGGTCTTGTGTTGGATTATTGAAAATTTGCTCCGGACTTCCTTCTTCTGCAATAACTCCCTTGTCCATAAATACAGCGCGATCTGATACTTCTTTCTTAAAGTACCATTCTACAACACCGATTCACTACCTTGGCGCTCCGGCTTTCGCTTACTTATCATGGACTTGATTAAACTAATCATAAATAAAAGAGGAACATAGCCAAATAAAAAAATGAGACCTGAGTAACGTACAACCTTTTCCAACAGTTGCTTAAACAGGATATCCTCTGCGTTACAAATAATTAAAAAGGAACTACCAAGTAGGAAGAAGAGAATAAATGTTGGTGTTAGTTTCTTAAAGGTCAGTTTTATGATTCGCACGGATGACCACAAGTACGTGCAAACGACTGGTATAAAAACTAATAGCCATGTAAAGATAAAAATAAACTCAAACCGTTCTAGAAAAGGCAATTGGATAATTTTTATTATGCTCAAGGTTGGCCAAGATAAATGTTGAAGTTTACCTTGTGTGAAGTACATAAATGTTACTAGAGTGATTACAAGGTAAAAGATTGTTGTGTAGAGTAAACCGTAATGTCCCCACTTACTGGACTTCATCCCGTTTTTAATAAAAGGAAAAAACACAAATATCGCCTCTACGCCAAAATACATGAATCCACTTTCTTTTGCTGATAGTAGATAGTCTTTGAAATCATGGTTAAATAAAGGCATGATGTAGGTATAATCTATATATCTAATTACATAGACAAAAGATAACAACAAAAAGCTTGGAATAATGACCCCCCAGAACGCTATACCTGCAATTAAACGGAAGCCGCCAGAAACAATATAGTAAACACACAAACAGATAAGGAGAGAAATTTCCCAAGAACTAATCCCATCAAACACCCAAATTTGGAGAATATCTACATAGGATTGCAAGGCTAGTAGTCCTACCGCAAAAAAATAGATTGCCACCAAAATATTTAGAATGCCTCCTACATATTTACCAAATAAGTCAGTATGAAATGATATGATATCTCCTTGGCTAGAATTTCTCATGATATGTAACATCATGAGGAAAATAATGTGTAAGCTTAGACCGACAACCAAAACAGAAACCCATGCATCCTGTCCTGCTCCTTTAATAATTTCTGATTGAAACTTTAATACTCCAATACCTGTTTGGGTCCCATGAATGAGAAAAAACATGAAATAGGGTGAAACCATAGCATTTTCCTTAACCTTTGATTGCATCCGTAATCATCCTTATGAGTTAAACATCTAAACCTGTATTCATTATTTCTAAATGAACTTCTACGTTAATTGGTAAACTAGGATACCTCTCATAAAACTCCTTTTCATCCCAATCCCTCATTTGGGACCTCACAATATTACCAATCCCTATTGGGTCAACTTCATTTTCTTTTAAAGTCATCAAAAGCTCTTCCGCCATTTTTTTCACTTCTACTTTTATTAATTTTATTAAAAGCTCTTTATCTTTTTCATTCGAAAGCTTAATCCAATTAGGATACTGACTTACTGTCCATTGCAGATTTAAGGTAAGATTCAACTCAGGTTGATTTAGATTATTTTTTTTAAATTCCCATTTTTGACTATTTTTATAACCACGAGTGATAACAATACCTTTTTTGCTCATATGTTCGACATCCATTTTTAAGGTACCTTCAACCCGTCTATTTTTTAGAATCGAAAAGAGTATCGTCTGTTCTTCATTTATCTTGAGTTTTAGCTTGTCATCCTTAAATATTCCAATGCCGTCAACCATCAATTTCTTTTGGTCATCAAATAAAATCATGGGAACAAAAGCGTCCATTCCTTGTCCGTAAAAATGATTTAAAAAGTAATGAAGATTCATTTCCGGTAAGTATTGCCTAGTGATATTATGTTGTATGATATCAAGTAAATTAAGTGAATCTCCCTTCCTAAATTCATGTAATGTATCCTCTGCTGATTGTTCTGAAACCACAAGTTGAATTCTAGTTCCAAGCTCTGGATTAATAATAAATCGTTCTACCATATCACCAATACCAGATTCAGCATACTTCTTCCCAAACACAATCACTCTCAACTTTGCAAACTTAACAGGCGTGTCCGTATGCTTATTCAATTCTTGGTAAAATAAATTCCCAGCAACCGCTTTTTCTGTTAATAATTGAATATTATCGGTATCTTTACTTTTCGTGTAATTCGGAAATAGTGCCGTTCCGATTAGCTGTTTATCATCTTTATCAAACCCGAACACATGAACCATGGTTACCTTATCGATGGTTCTCATTCTCGTACATCCCAATAGGCTGACTAGACATATGGAAATCAAAAATAGGATCATACTACTTCGCCTTTTATTCAACTTTATCTCAACTTTCATATAGGTTGTTATTCAGAATTAAGACCTTCCTCAGGGTCCCGATTGATCGTTGGCTCATACATTTTCTGAGTTAGAGGTCTTAAAAAAGAGGGACGTTTTTTCAAAAAAAGAAACGGCGGCCTACTAAAAGAATTTATGATACCGCCTTTTCGATATGGAAATAAAGGTATCATATAAGGGTTACCCAAAGATTTTAAACGCATCAGATGTGTAATTAAAAGAATTATTCCAATGTAAATACCGAATCCCCCATATAAAGCAGCAAGGAGGATAAAAGGATATCGAAGGATTCTAACAGCATTGGACATTTTATAGATTGGAGTCGTAAAGGACGACAACGCAGATAATGCCACGATAATTAATAAAATATTACTTGTTAAAGCTGCTTCAACGGTTGCCTGCCCAATTACAATTCCCCCAACAATCCCGAGTGTTTGACCAATTTTCGTTGGCAGTCTAGCTCCCGCTTCTCTTAGAAATTCGATGGTTAATTCTAAAAACAAAACTTCTATTGCTGGCGGGAATGGAACATTGGCTCTTGAATAAACAATAGGTCCCAATAAATCCTTCGGTACTACCTCAAAATGGAACGTTAAGATTGCCACATAAAAAGGGGTCGAAAAAACAGAAAACAACATCCCAATGATTCGGATAAGTTTAAAAAATGATGCTACAATCCAAGGCAAATAATAATCTTCAGGGGATGAAAAAAAGTCCATGAGATTTGATGGCCCTGTCACGACATAGCATGATTTATCACTTATGAGAGCCACATGCCCCTGAATTAATGCATAAACGGCTCTGTCGACTCTCTCTGTAGTGATATATAACGGAAAAGGAGTAGTAGTATGATCCGATATCATTTGTTCCAATTGAGTGTTATCGAATAAAACATCAATGTCAAGATTTGAAATTCGCTGCCTTACTGTCTTCACATATTCCGGATTTGTGATTCCATCTAAGTAGGAAACCACAACCTTTGTTTGCGATCTCGTTCCAACTACAAACTCTTCAAAGATAAGATCAGATGTCACGAGTTCACTTCTTAATAAGTGAAGATTCGTACTGAGATCCTCTATAAATCCTGTTTTCGGACCAATTACACTAAACTCATTTTCTGTTTCATTTGTTTCCCGCTTACCAAACCGGGAATTTTCCAAACTAATGAGCACACAATCCTGTTTGTATTCACTTAGTTGAATCACTACATAGCCTTCATGGAGGCTCTTTTCTACCTCTTTTCCATCACTCGAAATCTTAATACCTTCAATTGGTATAAATCGTTTGATATCATCAAGTTTATTTATTGATTCTATTTTTTCCATTAGGCTTGGGAGGAGAGATTGATGAAATAAATCTATATTAATTAAAGTCTTATAAAAACTAATTTGTAGCCGATTGTTTGACTCAATTGGTGATAAACTTGAAAAGTCACTAGATTTTTTTGCCTTTTCAAAAACCTCATCAATGGTTTTCTCCTGTGTATCATATTTACTAATAAAGTTTGTTCGTTTTATTTTTTTTTTGAACATTTATCCACCAAATCCCAAATAAAATGTAAAACCTTCCACTTTTAGTATGTTTCAATATGAATAAATTATGTTTCTGTTACATCTAGAATTTTCATCAGATATAATTCAACGCATAGAAAAAAGCCTCACTGTAAGGAGGCTTTCCTTTTCACCAGTTGAAATCATTAATTTTAAAGCCTGTTATGGTCATACTGCTAGTGCTTGAATTTGTTCTTAGGCAATCATCCAGTAAATACAAAAAGAACGCCTTTCAATGTGAAAAGCGCTCCTTAAATGTTTGCTTCTATGCTGATATACAATTTAGACATTGCACATTCCTAGTAATCTATTAGAAAAATAGATTATGATTGTTTTAAAGTACGTTTTAAGAATTCCCTAGTACGGTCTTGTGTTGGATTATTGAAAATTTGCTCAGGACTTCCTTCTTCTGCAATAACTCCCTTGTCCATAAATACAGCGCGATCAGATACTTCTTTGGCAAATTCCATTTCGTGCGTTACGATTAACATCGTAAGACCTGATTCGGCGAGTTCCTTCATGACCTTTAGAACCTCTCCTACCATTTCTGGATCAAGCGCGGATGTTGGTTCATCAAATAACATCACATCTGGTTCCATCGAAAGTGCTCTTGCAATCGCCACGCGTTGCTTTTGGCCACCGGATAGCTGCTTTGGCTTCGCGTTGATATATTTGTCCATTCCAACAACCTTCAAGTACTTCATCGCTACTTTTTCAGCTTCTTCTTTGGAGCGTTTTAATACTTTTATTTGTCCTACCACACAGTTGTTGAGGACATTGTGATTGTTAAATAAGTTAAATTGTTGGAATACCATGCCTAAATGCTTTCGGTAATCCGCTACATCATGCTTGTCATCCAGGATATTTTCACCATGATAGATAATTTGTCCGCCGCTTGGTTTTTCTAATAGATTAATACAACGAAGAAGAGTTGATTTACCAGATCCTGAGGAACCGATAATGGAGACTACTTCCCCTTTATTCACAGAAAAATTAATGTCTTTTAGTACTTCATGCGTTCCAAAGGATTTGTTTAAATGTTGAATATCAATAATCTTTTCCATATTCTCCTCCTCCTTCTCCCATTATTTTTGATTTACTTCTAGCTGTGTATCGTTGCCAATCATCGTATAGTTGTCAGAGCCATCTAATTTCTTTTCGAGGTATAGCAATATTCTTGTGACAATAAAGGTCATTACAAAATAAATCATACATGCTACGAAAAATGATTCGAAATATCTAAAGTTATTACCTGAAATCGATTTTGTAACGAAATATAATTCTGTAACCGAAATAACATTCAGAACGGATGTATCTTTAATATTAATAACAAATTGATTTCCTGTAGCAGGTAGAATATTGCGAATAACCTGTGGTAATACAACATTCCACATCGTTTGCACATGATTCATTCCGATAGCATGCGCTGCTTCGAACTGTCCTTTATCAATCGAAACAATCCCGCCACGAACGATTTCTGCCATATAGGCTCCTGTATTGATCGATACCACAATAATAGCCGCAACAAAAACATTCATATCTAAACCAAATGCTAACGCAGAACCATAATAAATCACCATCGCTTGTACAATCATCGGTGTTCCACGGAAGAATTCGATATAAATAGAAAGGATTACATTAATTATTTTTAAAAATACCTTTTTCGCTCCACGTTCAGGTACTGGAATGGTACGTATTACCCCTGCTAATAATCCAATAATCGCCCCCAAAACCGTCCCAATAAGAGCAATCAAAAGTGTTAAACCAGCACCACGAAGGAACATAGGCCAGTTTTCCGAGATAATTGTAATGACCCACTCAAAACTCATCTTTTATCCTCCTTTACTGTATAAAACCGACTGTACTAGTAAATACAGCCGGCTTCCTTAAAATTATTTTGCTGCTGGTTGATTCTTAATAGCTGTGTCCATAATGCTTGTACGTTCTTCTTCTGGTATAGCTGATAAAATTTCATTGATTTTATCTGTCAGGTCACTGCCTTTTTCAAGACCGACAGCGATTGCTGTATCATCTGCTGATGTTTTAAATCCTTCTTCAAATTCAACCATTACGTAGTTTTCATTTGCAGCTGATGCACTAACTCCTTCTGGTCGCTCTGAAACGTATCCGTCAATCATCCCTGATTCAAGAGCTACTCTCATTGCTGGGAAGTTGTCCATTGCTGTTTTCTTGTCTACACCTTCAATTTGATCAATTACTGAGTAGTGGAACGTATTTAATTGAGCTGTAACTTTTGCCCCTTTGAAATCTTGGATAGAAGTTGCACCTTCATACTTGCTGCCTTTTTTGACAACCATCACTAAATTGGATGTATAGTAATTATCCGAAAAATCGATTGTTTTTTTACGATCTGCTGTCGGTGACATACCAGCTATAATCGCATCAATTTTTCCTGAAGTTAAAGCTGGCACAAGACCATCCCACTCTGTTTTGACAATCACTAATTCTTTTCCTAAACCTTCCGCTACTTTTTTAGCAATTTCAACATCATACCCGCCCGCATATTCTGCAGAACCGCCTATTTTAACACCACCGTTGGAATCATCGTTTTGAGTCCAGTTAAATGGAGCATATCCTGCTTCAAGTCCGACCGTAAAAGTATTATCCTCTGATGCTCCAGAATTAGAACCCTTGCTTGTCCCACATCCTGCTAATAGAACAATAGCTGAAACCAATAAAACAATAAATAATGATAACTTATTTCTCATGAAGCTCTCCCCCTGTTTTTTTTAATAGTTTTAATAGTTTACTAAAAACAAAAAACGGCCTGAGATAAACTCAGGCCGCAATACGCATAGTTCCCTTAAGTCCCCTCTTATATATCCCAATTGAGATAGCACAACTCAATAAACCGGAGAGTTTATTGAGACAGTTCTGCAGCTCTTAACTACAGACCCAGCATGTAATACTGAGAATATTACAAACTTCGGCGACATTTCCTTCTCCTTAGCATCACGGCTTCTCAAGCTCCACTAAAGACTGTTAAATATCGCGCCTCTACCTCACTGAAAAAAAGTGAGGTCTTATTAAATTATATTAATATACTACAGCATTTTGTCGAATTTCGTCAACTTGTATTTTTCTGCCAATTTCATTAAACCACTGGGCCCAACATTAGAGGTATCGCAACTCTTTCTTTTTTTGGCTGGCTAAGCACGAGCTCTCCCCGATTCCGACTTATCAATTATTGGATTGCTGCCTGCAGCGTGTCGGTAAACGAGTTGTCCTCCAAACCATCCCCCAAGCAAAAGAAAGATAAGACCAAAAAATGAGAGGGAAACGGAACTTCAACACTGTAACGAATAAAAAAGCTACCCGTAAACATCAAAATTGCCGAAATCATAATGGTCAAATGGTTCATTGCAACACGCTCAACAGTCCCTTTTTGAGGCAGTGCCACAAAGTCAATCATACCAGTAATTAACGATGGTAGAGACATAACTAAACCTATTACAAGACAATAAAACAAAAAGTTTCACCAGAAAGAAGCATCTGTCCATACTCCAATCAGATCACCAAATAGCGACACCGGTAAAAGGGCCATTGGAAAATGTGTAATGACAGGGTGTACTGGATGCCCAAAAACCCTCAACTTACCCCGCTTTTTCATTTTCATCTCCACCCTTATAAGATTCCAATAAGTAAAAGAACAAATGCAATAATTGCCGCTAAAGCATGAGTCACGATTAGGCCTTTAGGATGCGTCTTCCGAAGTAAATGGTAAGAAAACAACACGAATCCTCCAAGCGCAGCGATGAGGAATAGAATCAATGCGATGATTGAGTAATCCTGCACTCCCTTGTACTACCCCTAGAATTAATGAAATAAGCCCAGCTGCTGCAACTAATCCCTGAATAATCGATAGCCACATAGGTAAATCTCTTTGGGGAAGATAATTTACTGATTGAACGAAATTGTCCATTTGCAAATATTGCAAGGGAGCGCACCACCCTCTGTAGTGTAACAGTTAACGTACTCACAAGATTGCTTGGACTGAGTGTAGTCCGAAAGGAAAAATTTCAAAACGGAGATGGCCGGTGCGTTTTCAGGATACATACCAATCAACCGGTTTGCACCAATTCATATTCCTTTACATTTGAAAACTGATGGAAAGCGCCTATGAAAACAACTATAAAAAAATCCCTCAATAGATAGAAGGGATTTTGATAACTTATTTTTTTGTAACTTCAGTTAAAATTCGAAAAAGCGTGTTTTCTCCTTCTACTAAATAATATTTTGGACCATCCTTAATTCCACTGATGCGAATAACATTGTTTACTCCTATTATAAAGACAATATCCTTTTATTTGTGTGCATGGACAATTAATATAAATCATCCGGATAATCATCGGTTTCTTTTAGTTTCATCTCAGCTGATTGTTCTACAATAGCTTGTAAAATTCCCTTGTCTTCGATTAAAAATATGATTTTTTGGCTCAGGATTTTCAAAGTCTTTAATGATAATACTTTTTACGGTATCACCTTCTAAAATCTCGTCCATAAAAGCTGCATACGTGGTTTCTTTAAACGATTTGAAAATCATATAACTCACCACAAAAATGACAGTCAATAAAGCTAGATTAATAGTTAAAACAATCTTTTTATTCATCAATCCACTCCTTCTTTTTACTGTATTTTAACATTCTTTTTTTCTAAAATGGTTGTATATGTAAATAAATGTCTAGGAGGAGATATTGATTTCCTCTAGCGTGATTTTCAGGTTTAATGAGAATCAGAATGATTGTTAATTGCCAATTCAATAATTTTAATGATGATGAAAAAGGCGTGCATCAAATTAGCACGCCTCCCTTTTTTTCACTTGTAAACAACTAATAATTGATGGATAACTTCCTAAATTTCTTAGTTATTTTGATTTTCTCTCTCTACCTAACAGGTTAAGATTACCCATTCATCAATTATTTATTACCTATTAATTTGAAATAGCATTTCTTCTCTTAACGAAGTATAACACGCCGCCAGATAGAACTAACATTAATCCTGCTAGTAAAATGTTAAAGTTGTTTGTTGCTGTATTTGGAAGTTCATGATCAGCTTGTGTTGGAATTTTATTAGAAGCTGGTTGACCTTCGAATACACCATACGTACTGAAGTGATCGGTATAGGCTGAGATTTCACCATTTTGGTATTCTCCCCCGATTAACACCCATTTTTCTTCCTTTTCATTCCAATAATAAACTTTTACATTTTTAGGATTCTTAATTTGTTTTTGATCCACTTTGAATGTAAGTTTAACTTTTTCATTGAACTCATGATACAATTTGCCATCAGCTTCATTGGTAAAGTCATAAACAGTTAGTGATCCTATTGCTTGCATTTTCTTCACTTTAATATCTAGATTTTCTGCTAATGGCAGGATAGAAGCAGGAATTAGTACTTCTACATTTCCATTGCTTACCTGAATTGCTGCACTAGCATCTTTTAAAGCTTGAATTTGTTCTTTCTTAAGTTTTACTGTTGCATTAATTTTATTATCAACTTCAACAACTACTATTGCTTTTTCTTCAAGGTTTTCAAGCGCCTCTTCACTAATTGTATACTTATTACCTTCTTTTGCTACTTTCGGTTTAATAACTTTTGCCTCATCTGATTTACCTGGATTATTACCAGGTTTTTCGCCTGGTTTATTGCCTGGATTTTCTCCCGGTTTATTACCTGGATTTTCGCCTGGTTTATTGCCTGGATTTTCTCCCGGTTTATTACCTGGATTTTCGCCTGGTTTATTACCTGGGTTTTCTCCCGGTTTATTACCTGGATCATCACTTCCTTCAACAATTCGCCCTTCCACTTTTGTTGGGATCGTTTCTAAGCTTACTAGATAATCACGGAAGTTTTCCCAGTCAGATAAACCTAAGTCTGTTACTCTACCTTCTTCATAAGCTTTCGCAAAGACATCATAGCCATCTCCGCCTTTAGCTGTGAAGGCATTCGTTGCGACTGTATAAGTTTCTTCGTCTTGAACGTCTACATATTTACCATTTTGATTTAAATATTTTAAGGATACTACACGTTCTCCTGCTGGTTTCGTAGAATCAAATACCACTTTACCACCTGCTACATGTAAGAAACCGCCATTTTCACCTGGGTATTTACTGAAACTAATTTCAAATGCTTCTTTTAACTCAGCTCCAGTTACATCCATGGTTGCTAATGTGTTTGCAAATGGTAATACAGTAATGACTTCTCCTACTGTGATCGGACCAGCATTAATGGCTGCACGGATTCCGCCGCCGTTTTGCAATGCCATGATTACATTTTTACCTGTAAATTCTTTTGCTTTTGTAAGCATACCATCCGTAATAAGGTTACCAAGAATGGTTTCATTTTTACGTACACTAGGTGCTGTATTATCGCCATTTGTACGTGGGTTTTCCAATTCTGCAGTCGTTGTTACACCGATTTCCTCTTTCGCAACAGCATCTACTTTTGTTTTGTATGGTGCTAACAACGCTGCAGCTTCTTGATCATCAGCTTGTTTGTCAATTGCAATTAATTCTCCAGCTTGTCCAACTACAACGCCATATTCATCAAATTCAACATCAAGCACACCTAGATTGCTGTTTGCATTACCAGTTTGAACAATTAAAGTTGGTGTTGTGTCTTTAGCAACAACTACTGGTTCAGCTAATACGGTATGACTGTGTCCACCAACGATAACGTCAATACCTTCAACTTCTTCTGCTAATACCAAGTCGTTATCAAATGCTGCATTGTCGTCATATCCGATATGAGTTAATGCAATAATCTTATTAACGCCTTGTTCTTCAAAAGCGGCAACTGCTTTTTCTGCTTCTGCTTTATAATCTTCAAAAGTTATGGCTCCAGGGCTGGATAGATCTTCAGTTTCCGCTGTTGTTAAACCAAAGATACCAACCTTTTCACCATTAACCTCTTTGATAATACCATTATAAATTTGACCATTTACTGCTTCAGCTGTTACGGAATCATTGAAAATACCTGTAAATTTATTATCTTGTGAGAAATCAACGTTTGCACTCACAAATGGGAATTTTGCTTCCTTAATAAAATCAACTAAGCCTTGATGTCCTTCATCTGATGAGCCTAAATCAAACTCATGGTTACCAAATGTCATTGCATCATAGCGCATAAGATTCATTAGAGCCAAGTCAGCTTGCCCATGGAATTCATTGAAATACAATGTTCCAGTGAAAACATCCCCTGCATTTAAAAGCAATGCATCTGGGTTTTCTGCTCTAACTTCTTTTACTGCTGTTACAGTTTTAGGCATTTTGTCTAAAGCTGCATGGGTATCATTTGTGTGCATGATGCTTAAATCAAAATTCTTATTTGCATTAGCTAGATCAATTTGAACCAATACTGGATCGTGGTCAGATGCCTGTTCAGTAAAGTTCGCATTAATGTGAATCATGTCAGCTGTTGTAGCATTTAATAAGTTGTTTGAAACTAAAATATGGTCTAACGTTTGGTTGTTTCCTTGGAAGAAATAAGAGAAACGATCTTCAGCAGGTACGTGATCAACCATATTTGTTAATACACCACCTTTAAGTGTTTCAAGAGCTGGTGTGAATTCAAAATCGTTCATATCTCCAGCAACAACAATATTTAAATTAGGATTTTTTGCAAGTCCTGCATCAATGAAATCATTAATTTCTTGTGCTAGACCAAGACGTTCTGATTCTGAATTTAATTTAGGAGGCTGGTTAGATCCCCATAAGGATTGATCTCCACCTTTAGAATTTAAATGAGCACCGATGACAACTACTCGTTCTCCTTGGAACTCAAATTCTGAAACGATTGGTTTACGTGTATCAGGAAATTTAGCAGGATTAATGACTCCTGGGTTAAGCGTTAAATTACCTGTTTCACTCCAAGCATTAGCTTGTGTGCCTGTACCTTTGGTTCCTTCAACTAATGTAACGCGGTCAGGGTTATATAGGTAACCAACACGGATATTCCCCCCAGGTGCACCACCGTTATCATTGTTTACAGGTGTAACATCTGTCCATTTATAATCAGGGCCATTTTCTGCTTTGATTGCTGCTATTAGACGTTCGTAGCTTTCAGATGCATCTGCATTTCCAGAATCTGTTTCACCGTCATTATCTTGTACTTCTACTAACGAAATAATGTCTGGTGACTTCATATTACTTACAAATGTTTTCGCTATTTTGGCTACTTTTTCATCTGGTGTGTTTGATTTGTTATTTGAGAAGTTTTCCATATTGTAAGTTGCTACAGTTAATTTATCATCAGCTGGAGCAATATTCGTTACTTCTGGTTGTATGTTAGACTCGATTACTTTAGGTAATTTATCTTTGTTTGTTAAAAGTTGATAGCCATTACTTGAGTAAGAAATAACCCCAACAACATCACCATCAAAAGTATCACCTGATTTGAAATTATTACCTACATTATCTAAGAATACTTTTTCCGGATTATAATCATCTGCAGCAATCGTTAGACCGCCTTGATTATTTAACACATTGTTTGTAGTGCTCTCAACGATGATTGGAACATCATTTGAGTAAGGAGGGCCCACTACTTTCGCATTTGGGAATGAAACTCGCATAAATTCTACAGATTCCCAGAAATCAATACCATCTTGTTCTGGATCAAATGATTTCATTTCATCATTATCAATGATTTTATTTGGAGGCAGAATGTCTTTACCAACTACTTGTGGTGTTGGTAACTCAGCTGTCCCTGTTTTTGTTACAGCACTTGCGTTAATTTGAGTTTTAGAAAGGTTAGCACCGCCGCCATTTTCTTCTACAATTCCGTCAACGGTTACTTTATCACCTACAGACACACCATGAGATGATTTGTATACTTGAATTGCTTCTGATGTCGTTTTGTTATCGTCGGCGTTTTCATCTTGAATGATAAAAGTTGACGTACCAATTACATGCGTTACAACACCCGTAATACCTTTAACTGCAGATCCGTCATATTTAGAAACATGTCCTTTCCCTTGAATATCACGAATTTTTACGCCTTCAGTATTTAAAATGGTATAAGTGAAGCTAAATACTTCGCTTACTTTTTCTCCATTTACTGCAATAGCTTTAATAGTTGTGTCGCCCGTTTCTAATGCAATGGGTTGAACATATTTAGTATTTTCGATTGTTGGCACTGAACCATCAGTTGTGTAATAAATCTCAGCACCTTCAATACCAGATTTCAGTTCAATCTTTGTACCTGCTGGTACTGTTCCTTGAGCTTGTGCTACATAAACTGCTGGTTTGTTTACTAGATCATAACTTTCAAGACCAAATGTTTTTACATGATATCCATCAGTATCAATCGATCCAATTCCTTTTAAATGAACTTTGTCGCCTTCTTTATAATATTTAATCAGTTCATTATAATCAGAACCTGTACGATTATCATGAATCACACGTACCTGATCTCCTGTTTCCGTCTTTGCTTGGAAAATTGCCGTTCCATAGCTATCACTTTCCAGAGCTGTAATTGTAATATTTTCTAATTTAATCAATTCACCTTGAGTAGCTTCGTTAATAGCTGTTGGTGCTATAACTTGAGCTTCGGGTAAATTGTTACCAGAGGAGATAATGTCCATGTTGGTCGGTTGAAGCTCTAATTCGTTCTTATATGTTATTAACTTTCCAGTAATTTTTACTTTATCCCCAGGTTGAACATCCTTCGGGCTACCGTAAATGAGCATACCTGCTGTACCATCTTGCATATAGAAAGTATCATAACCCCAAAGTCCATTCTTTGTTGTAGCAATACCTTCAATGGTTACTGTTTGACCTGCTCCAGCTTGACGAGCTTTTGCCACTGTAATAGCTTCTAGTGGCGCTTCAGGTTCCTCTTCTGGAGCTCCACCTAATGTATGCACTCCTAGGTTTGAAGAGACATCCTTACCTAAATCAGACCATTCCTTTGTTTTATCAAAAGCATCATTTATAATTGTATCGCCTGTTAAAACATTACTATTTCTAACTAAAGATACATCTGCCAGGTGATTTTCCACTGATCCAACCCATCCAATTGAATCAACAACACTTCCATTTTTCTTAAGTACGATTTGATCGTTACCATTAAAATTAATTATTTGTTTGCTCTCATCAACTTTATCAGTTACCGCAACAATTGCAGGATTTGCATCTGAACGAGATATCACGTATGTATCGCCAGCAGCGAGCTTACCGTCTAATGGTAAAACCTTATCCGTAGTAGTTGTTCCTGTTATAGCACTTCCACTATTGTTATAGTGTTCAAGTGTATACCCACTTAGATCAATCTCTGCGCCTGTTCCATTGTATAGCTCAATCGCTTTATTAAAACTTGATCCCTCAATATATTCTGAGATTATCAAATCCGCAGCTACGCTAGTTTCAGCCTTTGCTGCAGTATTAGCTATTGGTGAGAATAAACTTATAAGTAGGGCAGGCACCGTGACCATACTTAATCTCTTCTTATGTCTTCTATTCATGTTTCTCCCCCTTTTATTATGTATCACTGTTAATCTAAAATGCTAGCAAACTCTTGCCAGTAATAATTATATAATTCTACTATTAAGCCAGTGTTAATTTCATGTAAAAGATTGCCGAATTGTCGAATAACTTGAAGGGAGCTAATTTACAAATAATTCACTAGGCTCATTGTGAATCAGATGAATCGAATGATTCCCTCTACCATGATTTTTTAGGTTCAACGGGCATCAGATGGCTCGTCTGATTCCCTCTAGCATGATTTTTCAGGGCCAACGGTAATCAGATAGTTCGTCTGATTCCCTCTATCATGATATTTTAAGTTCAAAGGGAATCAGATAGTTCCTCTGATTCCCTTTAACATGATTTTTCGGTTCAATGGGAATCAGATGGCTCGTCTGATTCCCATTAACCACGATTTTTAGGGTTCGACGGGAATCAAATACTTGCATTATCTAAAATCGAAAATGATTTTAGATAAGAGCCTTTCAAAGTAGAAAAACGATTCGGAGTATCCTGAAATATTATTAATTTATTGGATGTTAGCAGTGGACCTTTTTTAAGAGACCGCTCGTCCTTCTTTTAGCTATTCACAGGCATTCATCTATCTTATGAGTGATCGCCGAGGTAATCTATTATTTCCTGAACGACAAAAAAACTCACAAACGTTGAGTTACCAACATTTGTGAGTTTTTTTAGATACCGGTGGTCGGGGTCGAACCGACACTCCTTGCGGAACACGATTTTGAGTCGTGCGCGTCTGCCAATTCCGCCACACCGGCATAATAAAATTCAGTTAAGGTAATGCCGAGGACCGGAATCGAACCGGTACGGTAGTCACCTACCGCAGGATTTTAAGTCCTGTGCGTCTGCCAGTTCCGCCACCCCGGCGCAATGAAATGCGCTATAAAACATAAATAAAATACTTGAAGGCGGCAACCGGATTCGAACCGGTGGTAAAGGTTTTGCAGACCTCTGCCTTACCACTTGGCTATGCCGCCATATAATGGAGCGGAAGACGGGATTCGAACCCGCGACCCCCACCTTGGCAAGGTGGTGTTCTACCACTGAACTACTTCCGCAAATTGGCTGGGCTAGCTGGATTTGAACCAACGCATGTCGCAGTCAAAGTGCGATGCCTTACCGCTTGGCTATAGCCCAATGATAAAATTTTATTATCTTACAAAATGATCTTATGGGGCGACTGATGGGAATCGAACCCACGAATGCCTGAACCACAATCAGGTGCGTTAACCACTTCGCCACAATCGCCATAATAAAATTAATTGGCAGGGGTAGTAGGAATTGAACCCACACCAAAGGTTTTGGAGACCTTCGTTCTACCTTTAAACTATACCCCTAAAATGAAAAACATTGGTTATTTTCACTAAAGTGAAAAAACATTGGTGGAGGGGGACGGATTCGAACCGCCGAACCCGGAGGGAGCGGATTTACAGTCCGCCGCGTTTAGCCACTTCGCTACCCCTCCACATATTATGATGTAAAAAACCAGATGGTGCCGGCTAGAGGACTTGAACCCCCAACCTACTGATTACAAGTCAGTTGCTCTACCAATTGAGCTAAACCGGCAAGCATATAATCAATAGAATAAAAATGGTGGCTCAGGACGGAATCGAACCGCCGACACAAGGATTTTCAGTCCTTTGCTCTACCGACTGAGCTACTGAGCCACACTATAAAGCCTATTTCAAAAAGAAATGGCGGTCTGGACGGGACTCGAACCCGCGACCTCCTGCGTGACAGGCAGGCATTCTAACCAACTGAACTACCAGACCAATTGCGGGGACAGGATTTGAACCTGCGACCTTCGGGTTATGAGCCCGACGAGCTACCGGACTGCTCCACCCCGCGACAATAAAAATTAAAGATTTTTTTCACTATCGTGAAAAAATTTGGTGGAGGATGACGGGATCGAACCGCCGACCCTCTGCTTGTAAGGCAGATGCTCTCCCAGCTGAGCTAATCCTCCATATTTAAGATATACTATTTTCAATGTTGAGACATAACACTGGTGACCCCTACGGGATTCGAACCCGTGTTACCTCCGTGAAAGGGAGGTGTCTTAACCACTTGACCAAGGGGCCATTAATAATAGATTGTGTTTTTATGGCGGAGAGCAAGGGATTTGAACCCTTGAGACAGGGTTACCCGCCTACACGATTTCCAATCGTGCTCCTTCGGCCACTCGGACAGCTCTCCATAAAAGAATGGCTCCGCAGGTAGGACTCGAACCTACGACCGATCGGTTAACAGCCGATAGCTCTACCACTGAGCTACTGCGGAATAATAAAATTGATGCAGCCTGGCAACGTCCTACTCTCACAGGAACAAAGTTCCAACTACCATCGGCGCTGAGAAGCTTAACTTCCGTGTTCGGTATGGGAACGGGTGTGACCTTCTCGCCATTATTACCAGACTACTTTTCTCAAAGACAATCTTTATTATACTGTCTTTTCGATATTTTTCAAGAGGTTTTTGAAAATAATTCATTCCCTCAAAACTAGATAATGCAGAAGAAGTTTGTAAAACGAGTTCGCTTTTAAAAATTGGTTAAGTCCTCGAACGATTAGTATCAGTCAGCTCCACATGTTACCACGCTTCCACCTCTGACCTATCAACCTGATCATCTTTCAGGGTTCTTACTAGCTTGACGCTATGGGAAATCTCATCTTGAGGGGGGCTTCATGCTTAGATGCTTTCAGCACTTATCCCGTCCGCACATAGCTACCCAGCGATGCCTTTGGCAAGACAACTGGTACACCAGCGGTGCGTCCATCCCGGTCCTCTCGTACTAAGGACAGCTCCTCTCAAATTTCCTGCGCCCACGACGGATAGGGACCGAACTGTCTCACGACGTTCTGAACCCAGCTCGCGTACCGCTTTAATGGGCGAACAGCCCAACCCTTGGGACCGACTACAGCCCCAGGATGCGATGAGCCGACATCGAGGTGCCAAACCTCCCCGTCGATGTGGACTCTTGGGGGAGATAAGCCTGTTATCCCCGGGGTAGCTTTTATCCGTTGAGCGATGGCCCTTCCATGCGGAACCACCGGATCACTAAGCCCGACTTTCGTCCCTGCTCGACTTGTAGGTCTCGCAGTCAAGCTCCCTTGTGCCTTTACACTCTGCGAATGATTTCCAACCATTCTGAGGGAACCTTTGGGCGCCTCCGTTACTCTTTAGGAGGCGACCGCCCCAGTCAAACTGCCCACCTGACACTGTCTCCCACCCCGATAAGGGGTGCGGGTTAGAATTTCAATACAGCCAGGGTAGTATCCCACCGACGCCTCCACCGAAGCTAGCGCTCCGGTTTCTCAGGCTCCTACCTATCCTGTACAAGCTGTACCAAAATTCAATATCAGGCTACAGTAAAGCTCCACGGGGTCTTTCCGTCCTGTCGCGGGTAACCTGCATCTTCACAGGTACTATAATTTCACCGAGTCTCTCGTTGAGACAGTGCCCAGATCGTTACGCCTTTCGTGCGGGTCGGAACTTACCCGACAAGGAATTTCGCTACCTTAGGACCGTTATAGTTACGGCCGCCGTTTACTGGGGCTTCGATTCAGAGCTTCGCTTGCGCTAACCCCTCCTCTTAACCTTCCAGCACCGGGCAGGCGTCAGCCCCTATACTTCGCCTTGCGGCTTCGCAGAGACCTGTGTTTTTGCTAAACAGTCGCCTGGGCCTATTCACTGCGGCTCTTCGAGGCTATTCACCTCAAAAAGCACCCCTTCTCCCGAAGTTACGGGGTCATTTTGCCGAGTTCCTTAACGAGAGTTCTCTCGCACACCTTAGGATTCTCTCCTCGCCTACCTGTGTCGGTTTGCGGTACGGGCACCTTTTATCTCGCTAGAGGCTTTTCTTGGCAGTGTGGAATCAGGAACTTCGGTACTATATTTCCCTCGCCATCACAGCTCAGCCTTTACGGTAAGCGGATTTTCCTGCTTACCAGCCTAACTGCTTGGACGCGCATATCCAACAGCGCGCTTACCCTATCCTCCTGCGTCCCCCCATCACTCAAACGATAAAGAGGTGGTACAGGAATATCAACCTGTTGTCCATCGCCTACGCCTTTCGGCCTCGGCTTAGGTCCCGACTAACCCTGAGAGGACGAGCCTTCCTCAGGAAACCTTAGGCATACGGTGGACGGGATTCTCACCCGTCTTTCGCTACTCATACCGGCATTCTCACTTCTAAGCGCTCCACCAGTCCTTACGGTCTAGCTTCAACGCCCTTAGAACGCTCTCCTACCACTGACACCATACGGTGTCAATCCACAGCTTCGGTGTTACGTTTAGCCCCGGTACATTTTCGGCGCAGAGTCACTCGACCAGTGAGCTATTACGCACTCTTTAAATGGTGGCTGCTTCTAAGCCAACATCCTGGTTGTCTAAGCAACTCCACATCCTTTTCCACTTAACGTAAACTTTGGGACCTTAGCTGGTGGTCTGGGCTGTTTCCCTTTTGACTACGGATCTTATCACTCGCAGTCTGACTCCCACGGATAAGTCTTTGGCATTCGGAGTTTGTCTGAATTCGGTAACCCGATGAGGGCCCCTAGTCCAAACAGTGCTCTACCTCCAAGACTCTTACAACGTGAGGCTAGCCCTAAAGCTATTTCGGAGAGAACCAGCTATCTCCAAGTTCGATTGGAATTTCTCCGCTACCCACACCTCATCCCCGCACTTTTCAACGTGCGTGGGTTCGGGCCTCCATCCAGTGTTACCTGGACTTCACCCTGGACATGGGTAGATCACCTGGTTTCGGGTCTACGACCACATACTAAAATCGCCCTATTCAGACTCGCTTTCGCTGCGGCTCCGTCTCTTCAACTTAACCTTGCATGTAATCGTAACTCGCCGGTTCATTCTACAAAAGGCACGCTATCACCCATTAACGGGCTCTAACTACTTGTAGGCACACGGTTTCAGGATCTATTTCACTCCCCTTCCGGGGTGCTTTTCACCTTTCCCTCACGGTACTGGTTCACTATCGGTCACTAGGGAGTATTTAGCCTTGGGAGATGGTCCTCCCAGCTTCCGACCGGATTTCTCGTGTCCGGCCGTACTCAGGATCCACTCAGGAGGGAACGAAGTTTCAACTACAGGGTTTTTACCTTCTATGACGGGCCTTTCCAGACCGCTTCATCTACCCCGTTCCTTTGTAACTCCATGTTGAGTGTCCTACAACCCCAAGAGGCAAGCCTCTTGGTTTGGGCTATGTCCCGTTTCGCTCGCCGCTACTCAGGGAATCGCGTTTGCTTTCTCTTCCTCCGGGTACTTAGATGTTTCAGTTCCCCGGGTCTGCCTTCAATACCCTATGTATTCAGGTAAAGATACTACTCCATTACGAGCAGTGGGTTCCCCCATTCGGAAATCTCCGGATCAAAGCTTACTTACAGCTCCCCGAAGCATATCGGTGTTAGTCCCGTCCTTCATCGGCTCCTAGTGCCAAGGCATCCACCGTGCGCCCTTTCTAACTTAACCTAAAAGGTTATACTCTTCTTATTAATAAGAGAGAAAAACTAAAATGGCGATTCTCGGTTTTACTTTGACTTCTTCTTACGATTATCTAGTTTTCAAGGAACAAATGTTTCGAGAGAAATTGCACTCTCAAAACTAAACAAACAAGTAACAGTCAACTTCTTATCAGTCCACAAGGACTGCATTATCCTTAGAAAGGAGGTGATCCAGCCGCACCTTCCGATACGGCTACCTTGTTACGACTTCACCCCAATCATCTGTCCCACCTTAGGCGGCTGGCTCCTTACGGTTACCCCACCGACTTCGGGTGTTACAAACTCTCGTGGTGTGACGGGCGGTGTGTACAAGGCCCGGGAACGTATTCACCGCGGCATGCTGATCCGCGATTACTAGCGATTCCGGCTTCATGTAGGCGAGTTGCAGCCTACAATCCGAACTGAGAATGGTTTTATGGGATTGGCTAAACCTCGCGGTCTTGCAGCCCTTTGTACCATCCATTGTAGCACGTGTGTAGCCCAGGTCATAAGGGGCATGATGATTTGACGTCATCCCCACCTTCCTCCGGTTTGTCACCGGCAGTCTCCTTAGAGTGCCCAACTGAATGCTGGCAACTAAGAACAAGGGTTGCGCTCGTTGCGGGACTTAACCCAACATCTCACGACACGAGCTGACGACAACCATGCACCACCTGTCACTCTGTCCCCCGAAGGGGAACGTCCTATCTCTAGGAGTGTCAGAGGATGTCAAGACCTGGTAAGGTTCTTCGCGTTGCTTCGAATTAAACCACATGCTCCACCGCTTGTGCGGGCCCCCGTCAATTCCTTTGAGTTTCAGCCTTGCGGCCGTACTCCCCAGGCGGAGTGCTTAATGCGTTAGCTGCAGCACTAAAGGGCGGAAACCCTCTAACACTTAGCACTCATCGTTTACGGCGTGGACTACCAGGGTATCTAATCCTGTTTGCTCCCCACGCTTTCGCGCCTCAGCGTCAGTTACAGACCAGAAAGCCGCCTTCGCCACTGGTGTTCCTCCACATCTCTACGCATTTCACCGCTACACGTGGAATTCCGCTTTCCTCTTCTGTACTCAAGTCCCCCAGTTTCCAATGACCCTCCACGGTTGAGCCGTGGGCTTTCACATCAGACTTAAAGGACCGCCTGCGCGCGCTTTACGCCCAATAATTCCGGACAACGCTTGCCACCTACGTATTACCGCGGCTGCTGGCACGTAGTTAGCCGTGGCTTTCTGGTTAGGTACCGTCAAGGTACCGGCAGTTACTCCGATACTTGTTCTTCCCTAACAACAGAGCTTTACGACCCGAAGGCCTTCATCGCTCACGCGGCGTTGCTCCGTCAGACTTTCGTCCATTGCGGAAGATTCCCTACTGCTGCCTCCCGTAGGAGTCTGGGCCGTGTCTCAGTCCCAGTGTGGCCGATCACCCTCTCAGGTCGGCTACGCATCGTCGCCTTGGTGAGCCGTTACCTCACCAACTAGCTAATGCGCCGCGGGCCCATCTGTAAGTGTCAGCGTAAACCGACTTTCAGCTTTTCCTCATGAAAGGAAAAGGATTATCCGGTATTAGCTCCGGTTTCCCGAAGTTATCCCAGTCTTACAGGCAGGTTGCCCACGTGTTACTCACCCGTCCGCCGCTAACCAAGAGGTGCAAGCACCTCAAGATTCGCTCGACTTGCATGTATTAGGCACGCCGCCAGCGTTCGTCCTGAGCCAGGATCAAACTCTCCAAGAAAGTTGATATAGCTCAAAAATGTTACGTTGGCTTAGCTTTTCTAAAAAGCTAAAAAAGTGTTTGTTGACGTTCTTGTTTGTTTAGTTTTCAAAGAGCAATTATCATCTTCGCTCGTAAGCGACTTTTATAATATAACACATCTTAATTTACAGTGTCAATATTATTTTTCAAAAAAATATAACCGTCATTTGCGAAGTACTTGAAGTCTTTCGTTCGCAGCGACGGTTATTAATATAACAAGTATCTCAAAAAAGGTCAATAGGTTTTATTGTTTTTTTAAGTTAATTTTTTACTCACCTGATAACATCGATGAAATATCCCATGTCCCTTTGTATCAAGACTAACAACATCTATTAATCCTTTTTCAATTAGGAACTCAATCAGAACGGCCAAATCTACAGAATAAGGAATTAAATCTTTTTCATTTTGAATCTCGTTGAAGGTCCAATATTCCTTTGTACTTAGAACCTCTAAAAGATGGGCACAACCCACTTTAGTTCGAGAATGAATCATAAACTCACTGGCTAAAAAGAGTAGCTCCAGCCTTTTTTCAATCGCTTCTTCACTATTAACAAGTTCTTCATATAATTTTACAATCTCCGGTTCAATCTGTTTTACCTGCTGCCAAACAGTTAATTCGGGATGAAGACCATTTTCAATCACAGCAAGTCTTGCTAAGTGGTGTAAAGAATGAACAACATAATTATATGCGTCTAGATATTGTTTGTTTTCAAAGAGCGCCTTTCCATCGATATACCGTCTTATCAGCTTTGCAAATTCTAAGCCCATTTTCATCTTACGGCCATTAAAAGGAAATTCACGTAATTCTGTTTTTAGATTTTCTATATATTCATTTCGATCAAACAATATCTTTGCATTTTGAAGCCATTCAAATATTTTTCTATTCGTGCCTAATAGAAGCCAATCATTTAATTGGCCCTCTGTGACGATGTGCATTGCCGCCTTACTATCATTATAAGTATAGTGCTTTATTAATAATGGCTGCTCTCCCTCTTTTACAATAATTAAAAGTATTACATCAAAGGTGTCTGTGGTATGGCTTGATTTATGTCTTTTTTCTACCATCAATACTCCAAGTGTATTGGATTGACTAGCCCGTTCCTGATAAATGGGCCGAAGAATGTCTTTCATTCATCATTCCTCCATAATTTTCGATAAACTATATGTTCGACAGTAATAATAAATCTCCTTCTTATTAAAGAGACAAATTTCGACATTCTTTAACATAACATTTTTTCACGAGATGTAAATATGGTATAGTTTGTCTAGGAGGAGAATTTATGGCTAAATATTCAAGTAAGATAAATAAAATCCGTAGTTTTGCATTATCCTTAATCTTTATTGGTTTTATTGTTATGTATGGTGGAATTTATTTTCGTAACTCTCCACTTGTTATGACCATTTTCATGCTAATAGGACTTTTATTCATTATTGCTAGCACTGTTGTTTATTTTTGGATTGGGATGTTATCAACTAGGACGATACAAGTAAAATGTCCAACTTGCGGAAAACACACAAAAATGCTCGGAAGAGTAGATATGTGTATGCATTGTAGAGAACCTATAACCCTGGATCCTGCCCTAGTAGGCAAAGAATTTGATGAATCCTATAATAAAAAATCAAAAAAATAAAAGCCGATTTTCTTAATCGGCTTTTTTGCTGTGTTAATGTACTTCTTTACTCGTACACTCAGGACATGTACCGTAAACTTCCATTCGATGATTATTCACTTTAAAACCCGTCACATGTGAAGCAAGTTGTTCTACTTCATTTAATCCGGGGTAATGGAAATCAACTATTTTTCCACAGCTCTCACAAATCACATGGTAATGGTGAGATGTGACAAAATCAAAGCGTGCCGAAGCATCACCATATGTTAATTCTTTTACTAAACCTACTTCACGAAATACTCGTAAATTATTGTAAACTGTTGCCACACTCATATTAGGGAATTTCCCTTCTAAGGCTTTATAAATATCATCTGCAGTAGGATGTGACATTGAGTTTATTAAAAATTCAAGTATCGCATGACGTTGTGGAGTTATACGTACTCCCGTTTCCTTTAAAGTATCCAACGCTTCTTTTAACTGATTCATCGCCATGCACCTCTATTCCACAAATATTCTTAAATTATAATTGTTATAATTAGTTTACTAAGGAATTAATACTTTTGTCAATATTGATATATCATAATGAAGCAAATGTTTATTTTTTTTCATTGTGTAACGTTTGCTCTGTAATACCTAGTACGTGATTTACAAATCGAGCTGTTACAAATAGCAAGTCAGATAGCCTATTTAAATATGCCAAAACAAGAGGATTTACATCTTCCCCCAAAGAAACGGCACATCTTTCTGCTCTTCTTGCCGTGGTCCGGGCAACATGGAATGCAGCACCAGCTGGATGTCCTCCAGGCAAGATAAAATTAGTCAATGCTGGGAGTGATTCATTTAGTTCATCAATATGTTTTTCCATTTCTTCAATATCACTTGGATTAAGAGACCACTTTACTTCCTTTCCCTTTGGTGTAGCCAGTTCTGCACCAACATGAAACAGATTTGTTTGTATTTTATGATACACATTCTCTATTAATACTTTCTTTTGAAAAGATTCACCATTTATATAACTTAATGCAAGTCCAATCATTGAATTCGTTTCATCGCAGGTCCCATACGCTTCTACCCGCAAGTCGTTTTTTGCAACCCTTTGCCCATAAATTAAAGATGTCGTTCCTTTATCACCGGTTTTTGTATAAATCTTCATTATATTTCCCCCATTAAAGTTCATTTATCTTAATACTAATATATGTAAGTAACCAAGGGTATTAATTTAATAAAAAAAGGGTCGATAATCGACCCAACAAGTTTTATCTGAGGAGGTATGCCCTAATAAAATGATATTCAATCTACAGTTGTTTGCATTGGACAAATGCCTTTTCTAAACAAAATAGGCTATTTATAATAATGCCAAATTCCCTTCTCCATTTCCTTTTTAATTTTCCCTTGAAATTCAAGATAATCTAGATAACCAATCACTTGAGACATAATGCTGAAAAACTGTTTTTCATACCTATCGTTATATCGTAATTGGGCAACACCACTTGCTGTTGAGATTCCCGATTTGATTATGTTTATGTATTTGCTCGCTTTTTCATCTAACTCTTTAATTCTTTTTTCAATTAATTCATTAGGTGTTTTTATGATCATACTGTGACCGGAATAAACGAGTTCAGCATCTAGTGACAAACATTTCTCTAAAGACAGTTTTTGTTGTATCACGGAATTTGTACGACTCCCATCATAATTTGGTTCAATATAGGCATTACTTGAAATAGTATCGATCAATATGTCACCAGCAAATAGCCACTTACTGTCTTTATGATAAAAGGCAACCTGATCGGGAGCGTGCCCTGGGATTTCAAAAAGTTCAAAACCGAATAGTTGATGATTGGTGAACTCCAGGATTTCGCAATGGATCTTATTCTTCTCACCTAAAATGATAGGATTCTTTAAATTAGCTACTTGTTTCTCCCCCATTTCTTGATATAGCTTTCTAAAAAACTCTGCTCTCATTTTCACGTATTCAATGTCTCTTCTTAATAAGTGTATCGCATAAGGATGGGCATACACGGGAATAGAATGGGTAGATACAATTCGGTTTACTAAACCGATATGGTTTGTATGATGGTGCGTTAACAAAATTCCAGTGATATCAGTAAGTGTGAAACCATGATTCTTTAAGGTCTTTAGTAAGGAATCCCAGCAATCTTCCGTGTTCAATCCAGCGTCAATTAAGATTAATGAATGTTCATTTTTAACTAAGAAAAAGTTATAACTTTTCAATCTATTAGCAGCTGGAACGATAACAGGGAATACTTCTATATTGTTCTTCACAAACAACAAAATCCCCCCTTGATAGTTTAAAAACCTTGGCCCGCGTCTTTACTAAAAGAGGCGGGCTAAGGTGGTACTTATTAAGTAAAACTATACTCGGACACTCGCATCAACACTTAGAGATGCTTGAACTTTAGCTGGTGCTGTTTCTTTATAGAGGAAACAAAATAGGAATGCAAGTGCACCTGCAGCAGCAGCTACATATAATGGTGTCTGAATCCCATACATGTCTGCTAAAGCACCATTAATCATTGGATTTAAGAATCCACCGATCAACTCACCAATACCGATTGTTAAACCGATAGCAAGTCCTGAGTATTGTAATGGAACAGACTCAACTGGAATAACGGACATCGACATACCAATTACACCAGAACCAGCCGAACCCATGAATAAAAGAAGCATCATTAATGGAATTGAATCCACAAAAACGATAGATAGTGGGATGAGTATTAGCAAAAAGCCAGAAACTAATGAAGCTGGTTTACGACCAGTTCGCTCCGAAAGTGTTGGGATTAAGAAACCAAAGATTGCATACCCCACCCCGAATGAAGCCATTACAAAACTCATGGTTGTTTCAGATAAACCTTTTGCTTGCACCAAATAGGTTGGTCCAAAAATTTGGAATGCCATAAGTGTTGTCATCACTAAACTGAAAATAACAACTGATAACCAAATATTACGGTGCTTAAGAACATCTTTAACTTTAATTTTTTCAGTCGATTTTGTAGCATGCATAGCATGGAATTTCACTGGGTCTGGATTCTTTACAGATTTAAGGATGACAAAGCTTAAAATAACCCCTGGTATAATCGTCAAATAAAATGCAGTATGCCAGTCAAAATTTGTTGCTAAGGCAACGATTACTACAGGCGCTAAAATACTGCCGAATAAAGCGTTACTAGTATTCATGGTGAAACCTAAGTTAAATCCTCTACGACGCTCTGACGATTCCATTGCTAAAATCGATTGTGTTTGCGGAATCAGCGGACCTTCTACAATACCCATTAATAGACGTAGTACGAATAACATTGCAAATGATTGTGCTAAACCATGCATTAATGAAACAACTGAAAATGCCAAAACTAAAACCGCTAACATCGATTTCTTACTCTTAACCTTATCTGAAATGAATCCCCCTAATGGTCCAGATACTGACCAAGTTAATGCAAGCGCTGCTCCAAGTAATCCTAATTGCGTGTAGTTTAGTCCTAAATCTACAGAAATCATTGGGAATAGGTAGTTAATCGCTAGGCGGTCAAAGAATACGAATCCAATTGTGAAGAATACGATTATTACTAACTTATTTTCATACGTCCAAAACTTCTTATTTTTCATAAATAAAACACCCTTCCTAAAATCATTATTTTGAAATATAATTCTGAATATTAAGAAAATTTTCGGCGGTTTTATTCTGTCTAACATGTTGCGACTATACCAGTGATGCTCCCGTTTAAAAATGCCAGTGGTAAAGAATTACACACAAACGGAAGTGATCTAACATAGTGTGCTTGGTTTTAACACGATGATCACTTCCATACAAAAAATCTGTTAACATATCAATATTTTTTACTTGGAGCTTAAAAAATCAGCTGTTCGTTTGTAAACATCTTTATATTCATCAAGATGTGTGAATTTACCTAAAAAGCCATGTGTCGCCCCTTCATATCTTTTTAATTTCACATGTACACCACATTTTTTTAACTTCTCCGCAAATAGTTCCCCTTCATCTCTAAATGGATCAAATTCTGCCGTAATGACAAAAGCTGCCGGAAGGTTTTCTAAATTTTCCTCTCGCATAGGTGATACAAGCGGATTATCGGTATCCACATTCCCTAATAGATAGAAGGAGTTAATTTCTGCTAATTGATCGCTCTCTACGAAATAGCCCTTTCCATTTTCCACTAGTGAAGGGTAACGAAATTCACTAAAGTCGAGGTCTAAGGATGGATAAAACAATACTTGCTTCGTAATAGTAAATTCCTTTTTATCACGAGCCATAATAGAAACTGCAGCAACTAAATTACCGCCAGAACTATCTCCAGCAATAGCAAGATTCTTACCATCCCATTTTAATTCGTCTTTATGTTCTGTTGCCCACTTTGTAACATTATAGCAATCTACTAATGCTGCTGGATAAGGATCTTCAGGAGCAAGACGATAACCCACAGAAATAACTTTATAGCCTGATTCTTTGCAAATCGGGCGAACCACTTCATCATGACTTTCTAAATTACCTGACATAAATGCTCCACCATGGAAATACATCAGAAGTGGATAAGAATCTGCTTCTTCATGCGTATAAATTCTGACTGGAATATCCGCTTCAACCGTAGGAATGGTTCTTTCTTCAACTGAATAAACCTGAACACGCTGCTCAACCGGTAAAACGGGTGCATCGAACATTTTTCTATGTTCTTCTGGAATTATTTTTGGCTTAGATTCGGAATGTGGAATGAAATCCAATATTTTTTTTATCTCTGGATGTACAGGCATCTGTGATAACCTCCGTATTTCAATTTGTCCCTTATTTGATAAATAAAGGACAGAATATTCTAATCCTAGCTAATATTCAGACATTTGCTCGGATATTAGTTTTACAACACTTTACTTAAGCATTTTCAAAGAATTCTTTTTCAGGGAAAAAGGTTTCTTCCTTGGCACTATGGAACTGACGAGATAAATTTTGAAATAAATGGCAAACTGGTTTTCTTAGAGTCTCATACTTTTGTAAAGCTTCTGCAATGGAATCAGCTTCTAGTAAACATTCAGCCAATACACCTGCATCTTGAATAGCCATATTTGCCCCTTGGCCTTGATTATGAAGCATTGAATGTGCAGAATCCCCTAGCAAAGTGATACATTCATTGCTCCACTGGTTGATTGGATCGATATCGTATAGCGCACGAATATCCCAATGATCTACATTTTCAGCAATCTTTTGGAGATCAGGATGGTAATTCTTTAACTCTCTAAGCATATCTTCTTTCGGTACGTTCGGCCTTCCAGTCGGATCGCTATGTGGTACGGTAATATCGACGGAAACTTGTTTACGATATTTCAACGGCAACAAATAGATATTGACTTTATCATCCGCAATAATTCGGAGTGTGTCTTCAGTTGCCAATCCATATGTTTCTTCCTCATTTACAAGAGCCCGATATGCATGGTAATGGTGGAAAACCGGCTGAGCTTGGCTGAAAAATAGCGTACGAGTTAGAGAACGAATACCATCCGCACCAATGACCAAATCAGCTTCCACTTTGACACCGTTTTCAAACTCAATTTCTGCATAATTTCCATGACGAACGATGTTTTTACATTTGTGATTCAAATGGAGAAACTCGGATGGAATTGCATTAATTAACGTATCCAGACAGTCTGCACGATGAATCAATCTCGCCCATTTTTCATTTGGATCATCTGTTAATGCTGGCCATTGTTCCTTAAGTACTACTTCCGCTTGATCTGAAAGAATCTCTATTTGGGCGCTTTTATGGGTTACTCTCTCGATTTCCTCCAAGAGGCCCCATTTCTTGAAATAATGGATGGAAGGCGGACGTAAACCTATACCTGCACCTACCTCTGTTATAGCTGCTGCTTGCTCATAGATATTGACATTAAATCCTGCATGGCGTAAAGCTACTGCCGTTGATGCCCCACCAATACCTCCACCGAGAATAGCAATTCTTAAATTTGACTTTGAATTCATAAACATTTCCCTCCTGGACTATTAATTTATATTTGTTTTTCCTCTTACCAAAGCAAATCCTACTGCAGTTCCCACCATTGTTAATGAAGATGAATTTAATCGCTTTCATTTTTAATAGCCAAGATAAAATCTCAACGATTAACAGTGAAAGAAAACTTATAGTCATTGGCTCTATGAACAGCCCTTCTCCAGCCTATGAGTCTATCATTACGCGTGTACAACTTTGTCTCTATTACAAGAACTGGGTCCCCGTCATTGATACCCAAAAGCTCTGCCTCCATACTGGCAGCGCTTGAAGCACAAATTTGGTGATCACCTCGTGAAATGCTAATACCTAGTTCTCTTTCAAGGAGCACGAAGACACTATCCACCTTCTCAACCTCGCGTTTAGTCGGTAGAAAATCCTTTGAGAGTGATAAATGGGTTTGTGACCATACCAATGGTTTCTCTTTAAGCATGATTAAACGGGAGATTCTTAAGACCTTATCACTCGACTCAAGTACGAGGAGTGTGCACAGTTTCTCTGTGGTTAACACCTGTCCAACACTTAATATTTTTGAAGTACTATCTAAACCTTGATCACGAAGAAATCCAGCGAGTCCTCCTAACTCTAACCCCGGGGGGCGGACTGGGAGTTCCTGAACAGGGAATGTTCCCCTCGCCCGCTCTCGATAAACGTACCCTTCATCAGCAAGCTCCTTCAGTGCCTGGCGAACAGGTGCCCGGCTCACGTGGAAGCGCTGAACAAGATCCTGCTCGGTTCTGAAGGGGCGACCAGTCTCACCATTAGCAGCGTGCAGTTCCTCAATCAAAATTTCCTTGATTTGTTTATAAAGGGGCACCGATGAGCTGCGATCTATGGTTAACCTATTGTCGTGCTTAATCATTGCTGCGCAGAATCTCCTTTTGAAAGTCTGGTCTCAAGAATTTTAAGCGGTGCAGCAGTATTCTCCTGCAGGTATTCAAACGTAACACCAGGAGCTAGTTCTTGTACGACAAGACCATCATCTGTCACGTCAATTACTGCAAGGTCTGTATAGATACGATCTACACAACGAGGTGCAGTCAGTGGGTAGGTGCATTCCTCAACTATTTTCGGGACTCCCTTGCTCGTATGCTGCATGCAGAGGAATACTCGCTTTGCGCCGACCGTTAAATCCATCGCTCCTCCAACACGTCCAAGCGGTTTGTTAGGGAGTTTCCAACTAGCAAGATCGCCATACATTGAGACTTGGAATGCGCCTAATATGGCTGCATCAAGGTGGCCGCCGCGGATCATCGCAAATGAGTCTGATTGTGAGAAAAAGCAGCCGCCTGGTTTTAATGTAATTGGTTCCTTACCTGCATTAACCAGGTCCATATCCTCTTCCCCTGGTTCAGGTTTTGGCCCCAGCCCAAGAAGTCCATTCTCACTATGGAGAATAATTTCCCGTCCTTCAGGAATGACATCGGCCACAAGTGTCGGTATACCAATACCAAGATTTACAAACCATCCATCTTCTAAATCTTGCGCTACTCGAGTTGCTAACTCTATCTTTGACCATCCAACCTTCTGTTCATTACTCATTTACTAACACCCTCCCTTCTCTTTGAGGTTCCAATTTAATTAATCGATGTACGTAGACGCTCGGTGTGGCAATGTTTTCTGGATCCAATTCTCCGACTTCTACGATTTCATCTACCTCGGCAATTGTAATCTTCGCTGCTGTCGCCATTACCGGATTAAAATTGCGCTGTGTCTTATTGTAAACAAGATTTCCCCAGCGATCTGCTTTATGTCCCTTGATAAAAGCGAAGTCACCTATGATAGCTTGTTCTAAGACGTGAAGTCGACCATTGAACATACGCGTTTCCTTGCCTTCTCCAAGTTCAGTGTGGGCTGCTGTCGGTGTGTAAAATGCCGGAACACCCGCACCGCCTGCCCGGATACGTTCTGCTAATGTTCCTTGTGGGGCAATTTCTAACTCAATCGTGCCATTCTGAAGACGGGCAATCAAATCGTCAGCGTGTGGACCCACTGGGAAAGAGCAGATAATTTTCTTTACTTGATTATTGCTGATTAGTGCAGCAACACCATCACTAACGGCACCAATATTATTGGATACAACGGTTAGATTCTTAGCTCCTTGCTCTACAAGGGCAGCTATTAGGTGGGAAGGCAGTCCGCTTCCCCCAAATCCACCAACAAGCAACGTTGCTCCATCATGTATATCGGCAATTGCCTTTGCTGTATTTTCATACTTCTTCTGGATCATTTAAATGTTCCTCCTCTCTTCAATATGCAAACCACTAAGTTCTTCATAGTAACCATTCATGGTAACAAAAAACGCGCAAGGCAGGTTTCGTGGATCACCTGTATAACCAATCTCTTTAGCTATTGATTCAAACGGTCCATACAGTTCATGCTGTTGGGCAGGAAGTCCATTCGATAAATGGAGCTTTACCAAATCACTTAATTTAGCATCCATATCAAGACTTGCTTGTAACAATGTGGTAACAAGCTCACCTTCGATTTGTGCACTTTGCAATTCTCCATTGATATTGCGGAATGGATGACCTAAAAATAATCGGTTAGGACGAACTTCTTCTAGCAAACGTTGTACACTTTTGCGATATAAAGTTGGTTCCTCAATCGTTGGCAACCCACTAAAACCTCCATACATTTGAACAGCATCTGCTGCAAATGCCCAATCTAAGTCTTCCAATACAAAGGTCACAGAACCGATTGAATGACCTGGAGTTTCAACCACTCTTAACGTAATATCAGCTCCTAAGTGGATGGAATCACCCTCCACTACCTCCAAGTTCGGTTCGATATAGCCGCCAATATCTGCTGTTAGCATTGCGATATGTTTTTCTTGTATGGCTGGATCGGTGATGTATTTTCCTTGCAGCGACTTGTAATCAACAATTTGTTCATTCTTATCACGCAAAAGTCGAGCTTCAATTTTGGGAATCACGACTTTTGCGTTTCGTCCCGTTTTTTCCCATACTGCATAAGCGCCTCCGAGATGATCGACATGACCATGCGTCAGTAATATCCAACGAATATCTTCTATGCGGATACCATGTTCAGCTAGAGTTGGCTCTATATCTTGAATAGCAGAGATACTAACTCCTGTATCGATAATTGCTGGTTCCGGTGCGTCCACATAATAGGCAAATGCGGAAATTGGACCAAATTTACACTCAATCGGTATAACACGTACAGCACTTGTCATGTTGTTCACCTCTTTTCCTTTGTTACTTATTTGTAACGTCGTACTGTTTAGGAATTACAGGCAATACTAAACGTGATGGGTGATCTCGGTCACGATAGATTTTATGTGTTGTTGCACGACCACTTGGTAAGTGATAGCTATCCGGCGGTAATAATTTTGCATCTTCTCCATCCAGTGGTTCGTTACATGCAAGATCTAATTCAATCCGATGTCCTGATTTTATTAAGAAAGAGAATGGGTATAAGCGAATAGCATACTCGTTAATTTCTCCAGGTGTTACTGGTACCACAGTGTTATGTGGGTGCCATGGCTCACCGTAAGTTGATTTATCTTCATTTAGTTCACGATGAGATGCTTTTAAATAACCTGATGTCATTAACGTACGTTTGCCGTTTGGATCTACATCGTAAAGCTTAGCAATGAAGTTTGTATCATCGGTATCGATTTCTGCATGAATATATAAAGCTCCTGTACCTGTCATCTCTAAAGGCTCTAGGAATTTATCACTCGTCCATTTAATCTTTTCTGATGTTGTTGTAACGGTTAATGGTGCTTGGTAGAAGCCATCCGGATGTGCATATTCAGATGTTAGTGGCTCAGGTTTATCGATAATTTTGTGGCGAGGACGAAGGTAGAACTCTTTCTTTTCCTCATTTGGCAATGGCCAGTGATCTTCTTTACGCCATTTATTAGAACCTTCTACAGAAAATTGCACGGTTGGTTCATCCATAATGCCATTCTCAATGCCTTTTAACCAGTAATCATACCAGCGGAACATTTCATCATGATTTTCATGGAATGGACGCTCTAACATTGGCGGCAGTGCTTGGATATCAAGCTTTTTTATGCCTGCTACTTTGTGGAAGCATTCGATTGTACCTTCAACGTTCCAACCGCGGCCCCATTTTGCTTGGAAGTAGGTTGGGATTGTAACTTTGTGTGCCACCTGTATAGCACTGTTTTCTTGCCAGAATGGTCCATCAAGTGGATTTAATAAGTAATCCATCCATAATTCGTGACGGTCTTGATAATGCAATAGGTGAACAAAATCCGACCAATGTGCGATATCTGGATCGTTTAAGCGCTCTTGTGTTTTTTCTTTGAGCTCTCCTGGAGAGAATACTTTCGAGCTTTTACTTGCTACGTTATTAAATGCGTTACCGCTGTCACCGCCGCGTCCTTCACGAGAAGCACGAGGCATTAACCACATGATGCCGCCGTGATAACAAAGTTCATAAAGATCGAAGTGCCCGCCGTTTGCAAAGATTGCTTTTAAGTGTGGCGGCTGTTCTGCTGCACCTAAAATTTGAACAGAGGCAAAGTATGAAATACCAATCATCCCAATATTGCCATCGCACCAATCCTGTTCAGCCATCCATTCAACGAGGTCATAGATATCTTTACCGTCTCCATGTCCGCCTGAATTGTAGTTACCGCACATCTGACCTTCTGAGTGTCCTGTACCACGTACGTCAGCGATAATATGAGCATAGCCACGTTCGACAACAGCACGGATATCGCCAGCCTCGATGGCACCGTTCCAAAGATGACTTGGACGTGCTTGTGGGGGTAATGTTAACGCTTGTGCTTGCAGTTCCTTTCCATACGGGCTAATTGCAAGTAATGCTGGGACTTTGGCTGCTCCATCAGGAAGGTAGATATCAGCAGCTATATGTATGCCATCACGCATAGGAATGCGTACATCCTTAATGATTCTCATTTATTTCAACTCCTCTGTTTAGTCCTTCTACGTAATTCTATTGATCTGGCAGATGTAACCTTTTATTGAGGACAAATCTTTTGGACTTTCAACACGTTTTGTCTTCAAGGTTCCTCATTGAGGACAAATCTATTGATCTTTCAACGAGTTTTGTCTTCAAGACCCCTCATTGAGGACAAATCTATTGATCTCTCAACGAGTTTTGTCCTAATCACCCTTCTACCGGTGTAAAACAAGGTATAAATGGACCTGGATTATCTTGATCGCCGCTTTGCTTGAATACCACTTTTACCCTTTGATTGATGTGCACCGTATCTAGGTCACAATCAACGATATTTGTCATCATTCTCGGACCTTCATCAATCTCAACGAAAGCAATTGCATATGGGACACCTCTTCGCATCACACTATAGGTGTAAATACTGCCAGTGCCCTTTGCTTCCACCCATGTTGTTTTATCACTCATACAAAAAGGGCATAGCACACGTGGATAATAATGAAACTCTCTACAGGAATCGCACTGTTTGATTAGTAGTTTTCCTTGTGCAGCAGCATCCCAATATTCCTTATTTTCCGGATGAATTTCAGGGATCGTCATCGTTCTATCTTGAAATGTTGTTCCCATTCTTTACACCCTCTCCATGATAAGTGTTGCACTTCCGTGCCGACTTGCAAGTCCCCCGCCAGTACCGTGAGCTAACGCAATATCACAATTTTCAACCTGCACTCGCGGGTGTGCTTCTCCACGCAGCTGACGAACTGCCTCGATTACTTTTACAATGCCGCCTCGACTTGCAGGGTGGTTGTTATTCAACCCGCCGCCATCCGTATTAATCGGAAGCTTACCAATTCCTGAAATCAGGTTTCCATCAGCAACAAACTTGCCGCCCTCACCCTTCTTACAAAAACCTAAGTCTTCAAGCTGCATTAACACCGTAATGGTAAAGCTATCATATATGGACGCATATTTTATATCTTGAGGTGTGACTCCAGCCTCTTCGAAAGCTCTAGGTCCTGACCAAATAGCTCCTGAATAGGTTAGGTCGGTTTTGCCTCCACGTAATCCTTTTGGTGCTTCGCCTGCGCCCATCGCTCTGACAAGTGGACGTTTCAGACTTTTAGCAATCTCAGGTCTTACGATAACTAGTGCACCGCCGCCATCGCTTACAACACAACAATCCAACTTATGTAATGGATCAGCGATCATAGTAGACGAAACAACGTCTTCCACCGTCACTAAATCCCGCAGCATTGCATTTGGATTGTATTGTGCATGATGTGATGCAGCCACTTTGACCCATGCTAATTGCTCGCTTGTTGTGCCGTATTCATGCATATGACGCATCGTAGCCATTGCATATTCATTTACAGCAGTTGGTCCAAATGGAATTTCAAATGGAGTATCTGGAACATTGGCACCAACCAGCTTCTGTTTAACACCACTTCTGCCTTCTGAACGTGGACGTCCTGCCATTGTAATTAATGCAACATTGCATTTACCGGCTGCGATTGCCTGCGCAGCATGGGATACATGGGCAATGTACGATGAGCCGCCCGTGTCTGTACCGTCTACATGACGTACGTTGAGTCCTAAATAATCGGCCATAGACAGCACTCCACCCGGAGCGTCACCAGCACAAAAATAACCGTCTACATCGGAGAAAGTTAATCCTGCATCTTCTAAGGCACCTTTCGCACATTCAGCATGTAAGGCTGCAACGGATTTATCCGGAGCCTTACGTGTTGGATGCTCGAATGCCCCTGCTATATAGGCCTTTCCCTTAATTGTCATCTGTCTTTTACCTCCCGTTGATCCTTTTTCCCTATTAACGAGATTTCTGTACTGTACGTCCTAACAAAGGTTTGATATCTTGCGGTTCTTGCATCGTTAAAAAATTCGTAGGATTGTGTACTAAAAGTTGTTCAATTACTTCTTCACCCACACCAGCTTTACGCAAATCTGGTAAGAACTCTTCGAACAAGTAGTTAACTGAATGTCCTTTTAATCCTGGCCAGCCTAGAGCACAGCAGTTAGCATCCGCTGAAATTAGGGCACGATTGACATAGCCTTTATCAAGGAATCGAAGGAAATGATCCACACGATCTTGACGAGGACGTGACCAATAAGGAGCTCCTTCCATTTCACTGTCATAGCCGATTGTATCGAAGCCTACCCATCCGCCTAGATTGGCAATCAGGTTATCACGGTCTTCGTTGAGATATCCGCCATCATCAGCATGGCCCATAAGGACGCGATCAAGCGGTAATCCTTCTTCATCAAAGATGGCGATTGCTGATTCAGCATCTACACATAAATGGGTAATAATTGGAGCACCCGTTTTTAATGCTGCTCGTGCCGCTGCACGATAGATCCGTTTATCCAGTTCGCTTAGTTTTCCGCCGCGGCTTACACCTACTTTAATTGCACCAGCTTTTGCACCTGTACCGTCAATACCAACCGTAATTTCATGGATGAATAAATCCATTAGATACTCAACTGATTTGTCACGGAAATATGGAAGAGCTGAGTCTCCTGCTACAAAGCCTGTAACAGCAATGATATGAACGCCCGTTCTACGTGAAAGTACTTGGAAATACTCGACATCGCGTCCGTTTCCAATTCCTGTACAATCTACGAAGGTTTTACCACCGTGTTCACGGAAGCGTCGTAACTTTTCAATTGTCACTTCAAAAGCTTCTTCAGGTTTTTTCCACCATTGTGTATCTAAATCACAACCAGGCAGACCAAATCCAATATGCTCGTGCACTGCTATAATTCCTAAATCCTCTATCGGGATTGGACCTAGAACCGTATTTACCTTACCCATCTATTATTCACTCCTCACGATTAGTTTTTCTCTGCTACACCAACGGATTCTTTTTCCGCAGCTACTGATGTATTAACGGTTAATACACGTTGTGGGTTTTCTCCTAAAAGAACACGAACTTGCTCGTCCGTCACTCCTGCTTTCTTTAACAGTGGTATAAATGTTGTTAGTAAGTAATCATAGCTGATATCTTTTGCTTCATAACCTTTGGCAACACCAACCGCATTCGTTGAAACAAGGACGCGATTGCCAAGACCTTCATTAAATAGTTCAGCAATTAGCTGCGCACGCTGGTCATCGTTCACATAGCCTTCGTTTGTAGTCCAGCCAACATGGTCAAACGCCACCATTGCTCCACGACGCGCAACAGCGAATGCTTCTCTACGCTCTACAGCATCGAGACGATCAAGGCCTCCGATGATGACGCGGTTTGCTTCAATGCCTTCCCCTAATAAAATTTCCAGATCATTAACAGCATCTTCGCCATATTGTACAGATACAGGTACTCCTGTTGTCTTAGCTGCTTGTGCAGAACCACGGAAAAGATTGATTTCTTTTTCGGTAATACCACTTTGACTTGCGATTGACGTTATTAATCCAGCTAGGCCTGAACGTTCAATACGTGGTACAACAATACCTTCGGTTACCTCTTTTGCGAACAAATCCGCAAATTGTTCTGCTGACCAGGGTGTAGGCGGATTTTTTTGCGGTGTAACAAAGTAACCGCTTAACATTGGCTCAGGCCCTAAGCCTGTTGATGCTACGATATGGACACCTGTTGTTTTAGAAAGTGTTTCATAAAGTTTTACATCACGGCCATGGAACATACCACTGCGGTCAACGATTGTTTTTCCCCCATTGCGGCGAAATTCAGTAAGCTTTCTTTTTAAGACCTCAAAGATTTCGCTTTTGTCCATGTTAATCTCAGGTGCATATTCCGCACCAGGAACTACAGAAAGAAGTGATTCATGAATAAGAACAACACCTAATTCTTGAGCTGGTACTAGTCCGAGAACAGTACGAACAACATCTGAACTTTTTTCTTGTAAATGATCTAACATTTTAAAACCTCCTTATATATTTGGTTCTTCACCTTAAAGGCGTCGTTGAGGATTTAGTTTTAGAGAGAATTCTCCGAACAGACTGGTCGGTCCAATTAGGGCATGCTATTAAACCTTGCTCTTTTTTTTAATTTTTTATCCCAAACAGACCGGTCGGTCCAATTCTATTATAAATAAAAAAACGATTGATAAAGTGACGGGTTCAAGGATTTAAAATTCCCCTTGAATGCAGCTTTTTTAATGTAATCGCTTTCTTGCGGTGTGATTCAATAATGTAATCTGAGTTGTTAGTAAAATATTATAATATTGTAATACCAAAGTCAAACAATTTTCACTATTTAAAATAAATATAATATTAAATCATTATTTTAATATATTTATAGTTATTTGCAGTACTCTATCATTATTTACCTAAAAAAGCTGTCTTAATGGCCAGTTTTATGGCATTGAGACAGCTTCATCTTTTATTCAAAAATTATTTTTTTGATAATAAAAAGCATTCCTATTTTTTCAGTACTTTCAGTAATTCACAGGAGATTACTTTTAGAGGATCACTTGATTTTTGTGTTAAACAAAGCATTATTGCACCTTCAATAGAAGCAATCATCATGAGAGCAATCGAATTAGCCGTTTCTTTTGAAAATCCGTCTTGTTCTAACTTAGTACAATATATCTTTTGCATTTTCATGTAAAGGTCGGAACAGGCATTTCGAACTGGTTCACTGAGTGAACCTATTTCGCTTACGAGGCTGGTGAATGTGGAAACAACAACCCTGCCTGCTTGTTCAAAGTCGTTAACTAATATATCGATCATCGCCTGTGTGGCTTCTTGAGTCGTTGGATATTGTTTGAAAATATCTATCATATGCGTAGTAATTGTTTCATCAATTGACTTAAGACAAGTAATAAGTAATTCTTCTTTTCCATTTGGAAAATGATGATAAAACGAACCCTTAGAAATGTTACATGCTTTTATTATTTCAGTTACACCTACACCCTTATATCCTTTTTGCTGGAAAAGCGGTGTTGAAATCTCGATTATCTGTAATCTTGTATCCATTTTATAAGAAACTCCTTCATATCAACATTTCTTTTTACTACTATATCACTAAAAATTTCCATACTCCAAGAATTTTACTATATTTGTTTACAACATTTGCTATGATAATATAGGGATTAGGGTTTTGAGGAGGTTCTTACATGGAAGTCATTAAAAAAGGCACGACTATTCAATCATTAGAAGTAGGTATGGGTATTATTGAAGCAATCTCCCAACAAGGCAGGCCATTAAAATTTTCCGATATTCAAGAATTAACACAGATTACTAAAAGTAATCTTTATAAGTATTTAAATACCTTTACACTATTAGGCATCCTGTATCGTTACAAGGATTCGGGAGAATATGTATTGGGGAGCAAGTTGATTGAATATGGGATGGCTGCTGTAGATCAAGAAAATGTAATCGACCGGATTTCACCTTTTATGCATGAAATTAACGAGAAGTTTTCGAATACTGTTCTATTTTCAAGCTGGACCCATAATGGTCCAATGATTGTTAAAGAGTTGAACAAAAATCGAGGGATAAATATTGGCGCTCAAATAGGAACCTTACTTCCTTTATGTTCTGCATCAGGCAAAGTGTTCATGGCCTTTATGGATGAGCAAATGATTCGTGATTGGAAAGAGAAAGAAATTATGCAAATTCCATCAGAAAAGGTAGGTTTGCTTGAAGACGAATGTAAAATCATAAGAGCGAATGAAATTGCCTTCGCAAGAGAACCGCTGGTACCATCGGTGTCATCCGTTTCCATTCCGGTTTTAAACTATAAGAAAAAACTTCTTGGTTCCATAACCGTTGTAGGATTTTCTGAGGTTATTCCTCAAAATGAACATAATGAACTATCTCGTTATTTGATGGATATCAGCAAAGAAATTTCAGGTAGTTTTGGTTATCGATGATAAGCGGGGAATTTCCCCGCTTTTTTTGCATCAAAAAAAGGGCTTACTTCTAATGAAGTAAAGCTCTTTCGTGTTTACCAGAGGAAGCTATGCTAGATTCTCTTTTACATACTGCAACGCTTCTTCAACATGCCCTTTTACTTTCACTTTTCGCCATTCTTTCGCTATTTTACCTTCTTTATCAATGGCAAAGGTAGATCTTTCAATCCCCATATACTCCTTACCAAAATTCTTTTTTAATTTCCAAACCTCGTACAGTTCAGAAACATGATGGTCTTCATCAAATAATAGTAAAAAGGGTAAGTTATACTTTTCAATAAACTTTTCATGTTTACCTATAGGGTCCGGACTGATTCCAATAATCGTGCAATTTAGCTGTGCAAAGTCATTGTGAAGATCTCTGAAGTCACATGCTTGAGTGGTACAGCCAGGTGTCATATCCTTTGGATAAAAATACAATACAACATTTTTACCTTTAAGATCTGACAGTTTTACTTTTTCACCATTACTTGCTAATAGTTCAAAATCTGGTGCTTGCTTCCCTAACTCTATTGCCATAACTTAATCACCTCATGGAAAGTATTCTCTTCCATAAGCCTAACCAAACATTATCAACAATACAACTATTTAATTTCTTTAACTTCTCTGTCCATTAAGGCACGTGCTACAAACGCTGCAGGCAGTGTATAACCAATTAAAGCCTCGACAACTGCAACCATTCTGCCCAACCCGTGTGGCACAACATCTCCATTCCCAACAGAAAACAATGTCATTGCACTGAAATAAAAGCTTGTTTCAAACAAGTTATAGTTATTTTCATGATTTGTTTCTACGAGCAATGACACACCCTTTAATTCAAACAATAAATAGATGAGTCCAAACCCAAGAATAACCGTAAGATAGATGGATCCTAAAAAAAGTGCATTTTCTATTGATACAAACTTCCCTTTTATTGTATTTGGTACAAACAATGTTCTTATACTCATAAAAATACAGAAGATAACAATTGGCAATAAGAAATAGAACATCAGCAGCCACCCCAATTGACGTCATTAGTCTCATTCTATGCAGGCTTGGACGATAAAATATCAACAATCCTTGCTAAAGTGGCGGGACCGTAAAAATTTTTCAAAAGTAAAACAAATAAAAGTTGATTAAAAAAGTGCTATTATAGGAAGGAATCCATTTCAAGGAGGAAAAATAATGCAACTTACAAATTCAGAACGAATACATAATGAAGCGTTGGAACATATCGTTGGCGGGGTAAACAGCCCCTCTCGTTCATACAAAGCGGTAGGTGGCGGTGCTCCAGTCGTTATGGAGCGTGCTCAAGGCGCCTATTTTTGGGATGTCGACGGAAATCAGTACATCGATTACCTTGCAGCTTATGGCCCAATCATCACAGGACATGCTCATCCACATATAACAGAAGCCATCAAAAAGGCTGCAGAGAGCGGAGTTCTATATGGCACTCCTACCCCGCATGAGGTAAAGTTTGCAAAGATGCTGAAGGAAGCCATGCCTTTTTTAGAAAAAGTTAGGTTTGTGAACTCAGGCACTGAAGCAGTCATGACAACGATTCGTGTTGCCCGTGCCTATACTGGCAGAGATAAGATTATTAAGTTTGCCGGATGTTATCATGGTCACTCTGATCTTGTTCTTGTTGCTGCCGGGTCAGGACCAGCTACGCTCGGAACCCCTGATTCAGCTGGTGTTCCAAAGAGTATTGCCCAAGAAGTCATTACGGTTCCATTTAATGATATTGGGCCTTTTAAAGAAGCATTAGACAAATGGGGCGACCAAATTGCAGCGGTTTTAGTGGAACCCATTGTTGGGAACTTTGGAATTGTGGAACCAAAACCTGGATTCTTACAGCAGGTGAACGATCTTACCCATGCTGCAGGCGCACTTGTTATCTATGACGAAGTTATTACCGCTTTCCGCTTTATGTATGGAGGTGCACAGGATTTATTAGGTATTCAGCCTGATCTAACAGCCCTAGGGAAAATTATTGGCGGGGGTCTGCCAATTGGAGCATATGGTGGACGTAAGGAAATTATGGAACGAGTGGCACCACTAGGACCTGCCTATCAAGCAGGAACGATGGCAGGGAATCCAGCCTCCATTCTTTCTGGAATCGCGTGTCTTGAGGTATTAAAGCAAGAAGGAGTATATGACTACCTTGATCGTTTAGGGGCAATGCTTGAGGCAGGCATTCTAGAAGCTGCAAAAGAGCACGGTATTCAAATTACGATTAATCGTTTAAAAGGTGCTTTTACCGTTTATTTTACAAATGAAAAAATTGAAAACTATGAGCAAGCAGAAAATACAGACGGTGAAATGTTTGGCAGGTTCTTCAAGTTAATGCTGCAACAAGGAATTAATTTGGCTCCTTCTAAATACGAAGCCTGGTTCTTAACCATTGCACATACAGAAGAGGACATCGAAGCAACACTTCATGCCGTAAATAATGCATTTTCCTTACTCGCAGACGAATAAATATACATTTTTTATTCATTAATAGAGAGTGGTAATCACTCTCTATTTATATCTGTCACTTTGAAAACGTTTACATTATAACTTTCATTTAAAAAACCCATCTAAATTTCCTCAATTTTCTATCCACATTCTTGTATATTTATTTGATTTCTGAAAATTCATATGATATATTATTTTCACGCAATCTTATTTAGTTGTGCCCTCAATTTTTTGTCAACAATTCTTACATTAATAAGCTAATAGGAGGTGAGCGGCTTTAGAGGAAATTTTGCTCAAAGCCAAATTATATGACAGAAAGATGGAATCCTTCCCTTTTTAAAGATTTCCATAAGCATGAACATGATGCCTGCGGAATTGTAGCTTGTCTTGAAAAGAACAAGCAGCCTACTAGAAAAAACATTTTTGATTGCATAGATGCTCTTGTTACGATGAATCATCGTGCTGGTTTTATAAACGGTGAGGGCGATGGTGTTGGAATTCATGTTGATATTCCTAAGGCTCTATGGAAAGAAAAGTTACAAAATGCAAATGTTGATCCCTCCCTAGCTGACACAGATAGCTTTGCTGTTGGTCATGTTTTTATCAGCCTAAAAGCTAACTGGGACTCTACTAAACAAGAATTACTTCAAAAACTAAAAAACTACGATTTAGAAATTATCTTTGAATCAAATCAAGTTACCGACTCTCGTGCTCTCGGCCCAATCGCCATTCAAGAAAATCCAGTTTTCTGGCAGTTTGCATGTATCTCCAAAAAGGCAGGGCAAGAATTAACTAAGGTATTATTCGATGCGATTATCGATTTTGAAACCAATGAATATGTTCATGTTGCATCCTTAAGCCAAAATCATGCTGTTTATAAAGTTATGGGTGCCGGAGATATTCTTCCTCGCTACTATATGGATTTAGCCAGTCCCGATGTTGCCTCAACCGTAACACTTGGCCATAACCGCTATTCCACCAATACACTTTCAAGCTTTTTCCGAGTTCAGCCATTTAGTGTTCTTGGACACAATGGAGAAATTAACACCATCGCAAAGCTTCGTGATGAAGCGAGAATGATTGGTGTTCCACTCGTTAAAGATGGCAGTGACTCACAAGATCTAAGCCGGACAATGGAAACATTGATTTGCCGTGAAGGATATACGCTATTCGAGGCAATCGACCTATTATTCCCGCCAATTATCAATGAAATTAAAGCCTACTCAGAAGATTTACAAGATTTATATACTTATATTCGCGAAGCATGGGGGCATTTTGCCCAAGGTCCTGCCGGCATTATTTCTAGATTTGGGAATGAAGCTGTTTTTAGTGTCGATGCCCTAGGTCTACGGCCACTTTGGATGCTCGAAACTGAAACTTCTTATTTATTCTCATCTGAACCAGGCATCATTCCTTCGAGTGAGTATGTCAATGACCCTAAACCGCTAGCTCCTGGTGAAAAAGTTGGCTTTAAGTGGAGCAATAGTAAATTAGAAGTTTACGAGCAGGACAAATTTCAAAGAGAAGTTTATAACCGTTATTCAAATCGCTTGAATCTACAGGGTTCAAGAGTTCGTTTACAAGCACCTGCTTTAGAAAAAACAATTACGATGAATTATCCAGATAAAATACACAATGGACAATATAAGGCCTTTGGCTGGGAAAGAGACCACATTCAATTAATTGAGCAAATGGCTGAAAAAGGTGTCGAGCCGATTCGTTCCCTTGGGCATGATGCACCACTTGCAGCTCTTAATCCTGAGCGTAAAAACCTTGCAGATTATTTTAAAGAAAGTGTAGCCGTTGTTACGAATCCTGCGATTGACCGCGACCGAGAAACGGAGCATTTTTCCACACGAGTGATTATTGGGAAGCGTCCTGATTTATTTATAAATGAAAAAACAGAAACTGTTCTTGAGTTAACCACTCCCCTTCTATTAGAAGGTAAAGCAGGTTATAGCTGTTCCGAGACTATTGGCCAACCGAGCTTCGATCAAGTGGTACAATATTTCCAAAAAGAAAAGCTGGTTGCGTTTATTTCTTCAACCTTTAGAAAAGACGAGAACATTGATACTGCATTAACAAGAATTTCTGAAGAAGCCGTTAAAGCTGTACTTTCTGGAAAGAGTTTAATCGTTCTTGACGATGCGAACGCACATCAAGATGACTTTTATTGGATTGATCCACATTTAGTTACAGCTGCTATCGATCAAGCATTGGTAAAGGCAGAATTAAGAAGAAATTGTTCTATCGTGCTGCGCTCTGCATCCATTCGTTCTCTGCACGACATGATAACTGTTTTTGGATTAGGTGCAGATTTAATCAGCCCCTACTACATGTTCATGACAGTGCTCGATGAATCAAATAAACCTTTAATTAACCTTTATAGTGCATTATCTAAGGGGCTTGAAAAAGTAATTTCAACTATTGGTATTCACGAATTACGCGGCTATGGCAGACTATTCTCAAGTATCGGTCTGCACGAAGAGATTGCAAATGTATTAAATATCGTTAACTTTTTTGGATCTGCTGAGATTGAGAATAATTATGCAGCAATGAAGAATGATGCTTTTCAAAGAGCAGAGGATTACCATAATGAGAAGGAAAGAGTCGGGAAAACCTTCCACCTCTTCCCTCGTATTTGGAAAGCTATAGGTGAAGTTGCTGCAACAGGTGACTATAGTGCTTACCGTGATAAAATTAGTGAACAAGAAGAGCAGAATCCAACAACGATTCGTCATTTAGTTCAATTAAAGAAGAGCAATCAAGCCATTTCCCCAACGGACGTTGATATTACAGTCGGCGAGCATGATTTGCCATTTATTATTTCTTCTATGTCGTTTGGCTCACAAAATGAGACTGCCTTTAGAGCTTACGCTGAAGGTGCTGATCGCCTAAACATGGTCAGTCTAAATGGTGAAGGCGGAGAAATCAAAGATATGCTGGGTAAATATCCAAAAACGAGAGGCCAGCAGATTGCCTCTGGACGATTTGGAGTAAATGCTGAGCTTTTAAACTCTTCTAATCTATTAGAAATTAAAATTGGGCAGGGTGCAAAGCCTGGTGAAGGCGGTCACTTACCTGGTTCAAAGGTAACAGCTAAGGTTGCTGCTGCACGTAACGCTACACTTGGATCAGATCTAATTTCGCCATCAAACAACCATGATATCTATTCAATAGAAGATTTAGCCCAAATGATTCTAGAATTAAAAACAGGTAATGACCAAGCGAAAATTGCGGTAAAAGTACCTGTTGTCCCAAATATCGGTACCATTGCTGTTGGTATTGCTAAAGCAGGTGCTGATATCATTACCTTAAGCGGATTTGACGGTGGTACAGGTGCAGCCAGAATCCATGCCCTTCAGCACGTTGGACTTCCTGTCGAAATCGGTGTAAAGGCAGCCCATAATGCTCTGCTTGAAAGTGGACTTCGTAATAAAGTAGAGATTTGGGCAGATGGCGGTATGAAGAGTGCCATGGACGTCATGAAAGTTATGCTCCTTGGTGCAAACCGCGTTGGTTTTGGAACTCTTTCCATGCTGGCAATCGGCTGTACCACTTGCCGTGGATGTCATTTAGATACTTGTCATGTTGGTATTGCTACCCAAATTGAATCTGAGGTTCAAGCTAAAGAACATGGACTTCGCCGCTTTGTTCCACGTCAGTTGGACTTAGCTGTAAATGGCATCATGAATCTATTTTCATCCTTTGGAAGTGAGTTAAAAGCACTTGCCGCTTCTGTTGGAATTACAAACTTGCAGGATGCAGTTGGACGCTCTGATTTATTAGAACAGGTGAAAGGAAAGAATCAACTTAGCCTATCTTATCTATTAAAACCGCTTGAAATTAGCCAATTCTCAAAATCAGAAGAAACAAAGGCTTTCCAAGAAGTCCAAATGCAAGTGGCCGTTGGTGCCGAATATTTAGACGCAAGCGTTGACCAATTACATTCTTCTCGCGAATTTGACAGTGTTACTTCAGAACAACGCGTCTTAGGAAGCAGGGTTTCCTGTCACCGAGTTCGAGGAAGACTTGATGGTTCATACCTGCAGCTTCCTCCTGTGCAGCTTAAGTACAAGAATGGTTCCATTCCTGGAAACGGCCTAGGTGCTTATAATAGCGGCGGTATTGAAATCACTGTTAATGGCGGCGGTCAAGATGGTGTTGGAAAAACATCTTTTGGCGGGAATATCTTTATTCTTAAATCAAAAGGAAAAAATGGCAACTATTATAATGGTTCTGTCGGAAAAGGGTTCGGATATGGGGCACAAAAAGGGCTGCTAGTAGCTCAGGGTAATGCTGACGCTCGTGCTGGAATCCGTCTTTCAGGTGCTGATTTAATTATTGGCGGCTCTGTTAAGCAGCCACTGCCTGAAAATGAAGCTGGAAATATTGGAGCAAATGCAAATATTAAAGGCTTTGCATTTGAATACATGACAAATGGCCGCGGCTTAGTTTTAGGAGATCCAGGTCCTTGGATTTGTGCAGGTATGACTGGTGGAGTCGTTTATGTGCGTCAACAGCCTGAGGTTGGTTTAACAGCCCAAGCGATTATGAGAAGGATTGCTAAAGGTGCAAAGGTTTCAGTCATGAGCTTAACCGAAAATGGGAAAAAAGATGTAAATGAGCTTCTCGGTAAATATACAGATGTATTGGCTAATGATGGTCAGACAGAAGAAGCTACTAAGCTTCGAGCACTTCTCTCTAACCCAGAAGATCACTTTATTCAAATTGTTCCAGTAAAAGAACAGGCTGATCCAGCTGTATCTACAGAATGATACGAAAAGAACGTTCGCATTTTACCGCGGACGTTCTTTTTTGCGTTTTGGAAAATATCTTTAACTATTACTTACATAAATTCATACAATATCTCTTGATTAAATGTTTTAATCCATGTATAGTACGTATTTGTTCATTATGAAGTAAACTAAGTACACACGACTTAAATTTGAAAGGAAATTATTTAGAATGAAGTTAGGTGCCCGCATTTTCAAAACGGGAATTGCAATTGTTTTATCCCTTTATTTAGCACAGCTGCTGCACTCACCCTCTCCTGTTTTGGCAGGTATTGCTGCAATCTTTGCGATACAGCCAACCATCTATCGTTCTTTTTTAACGATTGTTGAACAAATACAAGGAAATTTAATTGGGGCAATTCTTGCAGTCATGTTTGTCCTCCTACTAGGAAATCACATTATCATCATTGGTTTAGCCGCTGTGATTGTTATTATTATCAATCTTAAATTAAAAATTGAGAATACAATCGGACTTTCTCTTGTAACGCTAGTTTCAATTATGGAAACCCCTGGAACTGACTTTATTCCATTCGCAGGAATTCGTTTCTCAACGATTATGATTGGAGTATTTTCAGCCTTTGTCGTCAACCTTGTCTTCCTGCCTCCAAAATATGAAAATAAGCTTTATTTTAGGATATCAGAGACAACAGAAGAAATTATTCGCTGGATACGATTAAGTACTCGGCATGACTTCGACCACAATCTGTTAAAAGCCGATATTGAAAAACTAAAAGATAATTTAATGAAAATGAGTCAGTTTTATTTATTATATAAAGAAGAAAGAAGTTATTTCAAAAAAACTAGTCTAGAGAAATCGAGAAAACTGGTGATTTTTAGACAAATGACATCCGCTGCCAAAAAGGCACTTGATACATTAAAGAAACTTCATCGATTTGAAAATGAAATGCTTCATCTCCCTGAAAACTTTCAACAATCCATACAGGAACAGCTCGACAGTGTCATTTACCATCATGAGCAGCTAATGCTCCGGTTTATTGGCAAAGTTCCAACTCCCTTGGATAGTGAGGATAGTGATTGTATTAATAAGAAAGAACTATTTGATCTGTTTTTGGCCCATCAAAAGCTCTTCGGCGGCCAAGACGATTCGCATTTATATCATACGATGCAAATCATTTCTTCCATTATTGATTACGGGGAACAGGTCGAACATCTTGATACCTTAATTACCAGCTTTCACTCTTTTCATCACAATGAGGTATCCATTGAACAGAAGGAAATTGAATAAATAAAGAAAACTTACCGGAGGGGTAAGTTTTTTTTAGGTTAAAATTGTTTTTTTGGTTTTTCTTTCTTGCTTCTTTCAATTACGATAGCACCAAAAAGACAACCAAACCCTATTATATGCATAATAATATTACCTATATCTCCGATGTCATCAATTGTTAACCCAAACAAAATACTTCCAATCAAAATTAGTGGAATAGCTAGGAAAAACCTCAAATAATTCAATCCTCTCCATTTTTCATGTATGATTTATTATTCATTATCCTCTCAATATCTAGGAAAAACAGCCAAAACTAGGCATCACTTGAATCTATTAGGAAAATCTACTTAGTAGGAGGGAATGCCATGCCAATAAAAGTTTTATTCCTTATATTGCTTTTCATATTTCAGTTTATTTCTGTGACTAAGGCAGAAGTACCAGTGAAGGCAGCGTTTGTTCGTGACCATCAGTTATGGCTGAAAGACGGAGATCAAGAAGTACAGCTCACAACAAATAAATCTGTCAATTCTCCCCAGTGGTCCTATGATGGTAGGTTTATTGCATACATAGACGGTGATGAGCAAGGTGAAAAATCAAATCTCTGGATTTACGATACAAATAAAAAAGAAAACTATAAACCGTATCCCATCATTGAGACTTCTTTATTTAGGTGGTCCCCTGTTGCAAATGAGCTAGCTTATTTATCTGGATGGGTCCTAAATGTTACAAAGACAAAGGATGGCAGGCCATATGGATTTGAAAATGTTTCGTTAGGTGTTAGTGAATTTGCATGGTTTCCAAACGGTAAAGAGTTTATTGTTTCTACTCAATCTGGTCGACTTCCTACGGGCTGGGAACCAATTAAGTTGTACCAAATTCCAAAGGATATGAATCTTAATGAGAACAAGGCTGTGCTATTGTACTCAATCCAAATAGATGAAAATGATTTATTTGCCGTTAATGTTGGTGATTTTAAGTGGAGTCATGACGGAAAATGGGTCAGCTTTCTCGGCACTCCTACACCTTCTTGGGCCATGGACAGTAACCCTTTATGTGTATTATCCTCTGATGGAAAAATATTCAAGGACATTGGTAGGATGTTAGGATTTAGTGACTGGTTTAAATGGGCACCACAAGCCAACCAATTAGCTTATATTTCGGGAGAAGGACGGTTTTTTGTTAAAAATAAAATTACTAAAGTTGCTGATATAGATGCATCCACCAACCAGGTAGAATATACACCAAAAGGATATGTAGACCTAGATTTAGATTGGCTGTCACCTTCAAAAGTGATTGTCGCGCGGTCACATGAAAACAAAGCGTGGGAAGAGGGGCCAGTTCCCACAATGTTCACCTCTCTATATGAGATAGATTTAGCCTCAGGCACTCAGAATCAAATCACATTTCCAAAAGAAAATGAGTTAGATGTAAATCCTCAGGTCGTTGAATCTTATCTCACATGGGTACGTAGGCAAGACAAAAATTACAAAGCTGATGTATGGATACAGCATGATATGCAGAAAGTAGCGAACATATGGATAGAAGATGTAGATTTTTCACCTGTTTTATTTAAGAAGTAATCAATGAGTCGATAAAGCCCAATTAAAGTGAGTAATTCCAAAAGTATTATATAGGCAATACTTTTCATTCAGGGATTTTTTTGGTTATAGGAAACTTTTTTGCGAGAGTGAAATACAATAAGAATAAAGGGAGTGATAAGGGTGTCTCCAACTAAACGAATAAAGAAAAAAATCTTATTAAATTCCTACTTATGTAAAAAGTTAGGGATTATTAGTGACCAAGAATATAATACAATTTTAAATAATTTCAGTTCTCACGGACATTAACTCTAGATGAAGTAGACGTTAAGAGCGATACTCATCCAAGTTGGATGAGTGACTGCTCTTTCTTTATTTAACTATTCTCGGGCTCTCATTCACCTTATGAGTGACCTCTCTTTCCTCTTTTAGCTGTTCTCAGGCTCTCATCTACCCTATGAGTGACCTCTCTTTCCTCTTTTAGCTGTTCTCGGGCTCTCATCTTCCAATTTTACAAAAATACAAACAAAATTAGGATTTGGTCCACATTCGTATCTTAGACACTAATCCATAAAAAATGACGTATGCCAATTGAACTATAACCCGAATTGTTGGGATAACGCTCCAATGGAATCATTTTTTGGTCACTTTAAAGACGAAGTCGATTATAAAGAATGTAATAGTCTTGGTGAGTTAAAACAAATAGTAGATTCTTATATGAAGGAGTACAATAATCATCGTTATCAGTGGGGATTAAAGAAGATGACCCCGGCACAATACCGAGGTCATCTGTTAGCAGCATAGTCTCTTTTATTAAACTGTCCATATTATGGGTTATAGTTCAAATTACATACGTCATTTTTTGCTGTTCTATTCTATGCCTGCAGCGGTGTTTTTTCATTATGCTGTTCAAGCTGCTGGACTTGAAATAATTTATAATAATTGCCCTGTTTCGCCATTAATTCTTCATGTTGGCCCACTTCGACAATTTTACCATGTTCGATTAAGACAATTCGATCAGCGTGTGTGATGGTGGATAACCGATGGGCTACAACAAATGTCGTCCGATCCTTGGCCAGCTTATCAAGTGCTTCTTGGATAAGGTGTTCACTCTCTAAATCAAGAGCTGAAGTTGCCTCATCTAATATCAATATCGGCGGGTTCCGTAAAAATACGCGGGCGATGGCCACTCTTTGCTTTTGACCACCTGAAAGCTTAACGCCTCTTTCGCCGACCTTCGTATCATACCCATTTGCAAGATTCACGATAAAATCATGCGCATTTGCCGCTTTGGCAGCTTCATATACCTCATCATCCGTTGCGCCAGGTTTCCCTAATAAGATATTGTTCTTTACAGATTCACTAAATAAGATATTGTCCTGAAAAACTACGCCAATTTTGTCTCGTAGGGTCTGAACATTGAAATGACGGATATCTACTCCATCTAATAAAATTTTCCCCTCAGTGACATCGTAGAAACGAGGAATCAGGCTGACGAGTGTCGACTTTCCTCCACCGCTCATCCCAACAAGGGCAATCGTCTCCCCTTTTTTCACATCAAGGTTGATATCTTTTAGAATCATTTCCTCTGATTCATTGTAGGTAAATTGAACATGATCAAACGTAATGTCCCCCTTCACATCCTTACACTCAACCGCATTGGGAGCATCGACAATATCATATTTCTCATCAAGGAATTCAAATACCCTATCCATTGATGCGAATGACTGCGTAAGGGTTGTGGAAGAATTCACAAGCCTTCTTAACGGATTGTACAATTTATCAATATAAGCAAAAAACGCAATCATTGTTCCCAGTGTTAAACTTCCTTGAATAACAAGGTAAGCTGAGTATCCGATAACGAGCAAAGGTGCGATATCGGTAATTGTGTTAACGGCCGCAAATGCCTTTGCATTCCAGCTCGTGTGCTCTAATGCCTTATCTAAAAAGTTCTTATTTTGTACGTCAAACTGCTTTTGTTCAAACTCTTCAATCGCAAAGCTTTTAATCACTGGCATCCCTTGAACCCGTTCATGTAAATAGCTTTGTATTTCAGCAAGTGCTTGTGAGCGCGACCGGGTAAGCTTACGAAGATTACCAAAAAAGTACTTGATAGAGATCGCATATAACGGAAATAGCAAGATGGATACAAAAGTAAGACTCACATTCATGTAAAACATAATAATGATGGCAATAATAATCGTCGCGATATCGAGCCAAAGATTCATAAGGCCAGTAATAACAAATGTTTTCGTCTGCTCAACATCATTAATAACGCGAGAAATAACTTCTCCTGACCGTGTGTTGGCATAATACTTAAAGCTGAGTTTCTGGATATGTGTATACATCCGATCACGGATATCGTAAAGAATTTTACTTGACGTCCATTGGGCAAAATATTGACGATAATATTCAATTGGCGGCCTTACTACGACAAAAACAACAATCATAATTCCCATTATGATTAGTAATTTATTTAATTTCTCATCATTTGTTAAACCACTTGCCCCAATTATATCATCCACTACATACTTAATGAGCATGGGTATCATAAGCGGGATTGCGAATTTTAAAACCCCGATAATAATCGTCCCTATAATTTGAAGGCGATATGGCTTAACAAATTCGAGATATCTGCGAACACTGCTCAAGATTGGCCCCTCTTTCTGCGCTGTCACATTAATAAGAACAGGGAAAGATGATGAAGACAGCTACAATACGTGTAGGTGCCTTCATCATCTTTCCGAAACATTCTTCCATTAACGTCTGTAGGTTAAATAACGCTCATACCAGATATCAATAAAATCTGGCGCAAATGGTCCTTTACGCTGTCGAATCCACTGAATGAGCTTTTCGACATTTCTTTTCAGGATTTGGTCAATAACCTCAGGATACTTCATCTCACGACGGTGCCGTTCATATTCATCCTCGTCTAACAAATTAAACGTCATATCAGGGAATACCTTAATATCAAGATCATAATCAATATATTTAACTGCTTCACCATCAAAAATAAATGGTGAGCTGAGATTACAATAGTAATAAATACCATCTTCACGAATCATCCCAATAATGTTAAACCAATACTGTGAATGAAAATAACAAATCGCTGGTTCTCTTGTAATCCATGTTCTTCCATCTGACTCTGTAACAATTGTGCGATCATTCCCGCCAATTACCAGATTTTGCGATCCTTTTAAAACGGTCGTTTCTTCCCAGACGCGATGGATGTGCCCATTGTGCTTATAGCTATGTATTTGTATTGGTTCACCTTCGATGGGTACGCCCATGATTCTCCCCTTCTTCCTTCCTAAACGCTTTGTAACCTTTCTTCCTGCAATTAACGACAAATGGCAACAAAGTTATTTACTATTTCTTATTATTATAACGGTTGAGTAAAGAATTTAAAACAAAAGAGCCATTGATTTCAATGACTCTTTGAAGAAATTTGCATATTTTTCAATTTTTTTTTGATTTTTGACCTATATTGACGGTTCTAAATCAGTTTCACGATAGGATTGGATAACTTCCTCCGTTTGTTTTTCAAAGATTTCCTGAATCTCTTTTAACTCTTTTTTCATTTGATTAATATCAAATTGGACACTCTCTAACTCCGTTTCATTTTGCAGAGTCTGTAGTTGTTCTTCAATTTCTTGACACCGCTCAAGCTCACCTTGAAGGTATAGTAATTTTTCCATTGTCATCATCTGCTCAGATACTAAACGGTTAAAATGATCCATTTACCACACCGCCTTATTTTTACTTCCTAATATGTATTCTTTAATAAATAGATTTATCCTTTGACTAGTTATGTAGACTTGGGAGAAGTTTTGTCGATTTAACGAAAAGCGGAAGCGCCTTGACCAAGGAAAAAAGCAGTTCATTTTTTCCCAGGGGCAACAGGCATAAGACGATTCGGCGGGAAGGTTGTTCTTTAACCTTTCTGACGGATTGGCTTATGACCCCGAGCCCCTAGGCGCTGTAGCTAGACAATTATCTAATTTTTCACGTTAAGAAGGCACCCTTTCGACTCAGGGTGCCTTCTGGTTACTACTTTATTAGCTTTGACCAAATTGACCAGAGTTGCCTTGGCCTTTGTTAGCTTGAGATTGCTGATTTTGCTTTTTCACTTCTGCAGCATCTGTTTGGCTAGCGAATTCAGTTCCGAATTGACCAGCTGAACCAGTAGCTCCAGCAGAACCTTGACCAGCTTGAGATTGAGCGTTTTGTTGTCTAACCTCTTGGATGTTCGTTCCAGCAGAAGTTTTGTTTGGTTGTTGATTGTTTGCCATGTTAATCACCTCCACGAAATTAATATGTCCCGCTTCGTGAAGATTATCCTAAAAAATTTTTAAAAAAATAATTAAACAAGTAAGGAAATTCCGCCATCAACAATTATCGTTTGTCCCCTAATCATGCTGGATTCTTCTGACAAAAGGAACATAACGCAATTTACCATATCCTCAATTTCCACCATACGCCCTGCTGGAGTTTTCTCCTTTGCCTCCTGAAGAAGCTCCTCGCGGTTTGGGAAATGAGTTAATGCTTCTGTATCGACAGCTCCGCCAGAGACCGCATTTACAACAATATTTTTAGCTGCTAACTCAACTGCTAAATACCTCGTTAAGGCTTCTAACGCGGCTTTAGAAACACCTACTACGGTGTAATTTTCTAAGTAACGAATCGATCCTAAAGAACTTATGCTGACAATCTTGCCGCCGCCATTTTTCTCCATTAACTTTGCTGCTTCCTGAGCACAGAACAATAATGCCTTGCTGTTAATATTTAAGGTCCAATCCCAGTGATTTTCTTCTAGTTCCATAATAGGACGCTGAACTCCAGAGGCAGCATTATTAACAAAAATATCTAATCTGCCAAATTCTTCATCGATTTGTTGGAACATAGCCTTAATTTTACTGACATCTCCGACATTCGCTTTTACCACTAAAACCTTTCTGCCTAATGCTTCAATTTCCTCTGCTACTTTAAGTGCAGAACTTTTACTTCTTGCATAGTTGATGACAATATCATACCCGGCTTGAGCAAGCCTTAAGGCTGTGGCCTTTCCTATTCCTCTGCTGCTTCCTGTTATAAGTGCTACTTTTTGTGTCATATACCTTTACCCCTTTTATTTTCGTGTTCTTTTCATTTTAGCTTTTCTATGAATAGAAGACAATTAATTACAAAACAATAAGCTGGATGAATCCCATTGGAAAGGAAGTCGATTATGTATACAGGACGGGATATGACAGAGCTATCAATGATGTCTAAAGCGGATTGGAATGAAAATGAACTTGCTTTTTTTCATCACTCACTCCAGCAAATCGCACCTTATTTAAACAGTGAAGGAGTTACCATTCATCGGGAAATTATTGAAGAAATTGAAAGTCGCGGCGGAATAAAATTATAAAAAAAGAACGCCAGGAACCTTGTGGCGTTCATTTTTTTGTATAATTATTATATAGCTTTAGGATTTTATGATAAGAAACCGGAAAGGCATAATCTTCCATTTCATCTAAGGAAATAAATTTCCAACCATTACCTTCAGAAAAATCGGAACCAATTGTTCCTGTAAATACACGGATATTCCAAATTAAATGGGAAAAAATGTGTTCTATTTGACCAATACCTTTATCAAGCATAATATTCATATCAAAGGAATCTTTGAAAAGATCAGTGATTTGAGTACGATCCATCAGTAATGGTTGATGAATTTCAACATTTGGAAACTCCCATAAATTTGCTAATAGTCCAGTTTCAGGACGTTTATGAATTAGTACTTTTCCCATTTCATTTTTTACAATAATTGCTGCTAGTTCAACATTTTTTTGTGAGTTCTTTTTCGTCTTAATTGGAAGTTCTGACTCTACTCCCTCATGAAAACCTTGACAATGATCCCGTACAGGGCAGAGTAAACAAGAAGGCGATGTTGGCGTGCAAATTAATGCGCCAAGTTCCATTAATGCCTGATTAAACGCAGAAGGATCTTCATGGGAGATTAGCTGTCTAACAGCATTTTCAAATACCTTCCTAGTAGATGGCTTTGCGATATCCTCCCAAATCGAGAGGATACGTGATAAAACCCTCATGACATTACCATCCACTGCGGGTTCAGGTATACCATAGGCAATACTCAAAATTGCACCAGCCGTGTAGGGACCAACCCCCTTTAGGTTTGAAATTTCTTTTGGAGTATTTGGTACCTGACCATCGTATTTTTCGTTTACTTCTTTTACAGCTGAATGTAAATTCCTTACTCGCGAATAATAACCTAGTCCTTCCCATGCTTTAAGAACTTTATCATCATTTGCGTTCGCAAGGTCTTCTATCGTTGGAAACCATTCAATAAATCGATTAAAATAAGGAATAACCGTATCAACTCTTGTCTGCTGCAGCATGATTTCTGACACCCATACTTTATAAGGGTCTTGGTCTTTTCTCCATGGCAATTCGCGTTGTTCGGCTTTAAACCAGGAGATTAAATCCTCTTGAAAATTTTCTATTGTGATTTTTTCTATATTTTTCAACTCATTTACCATTACAAAAATGCCTCCAGCCTGTTAAACAAAAAGAAATAAGGGAATATAATAATAAGCATTTTTTAACGATAAGCCATATTATTGATTTTGACAAGATAAAAGAAAAGCGGAAGCGCCTTGAACAAAGAAAAAAGCAGTTCATTTTTTCCCAGGGGCGACAGGCATAAGACGAGCCGACTAGAAGGTTGTTCTTTACCTTCTTGACGGATTGGCTTATGCCCCCGAGCCCCTAGGCGCTGGAGCTAGACATTTTATTAAAGGAGGAATTTTCCTTTTGGATACTGGAACTCATGTTGTAATGGGAATTGCACTAGGCGGTCTGGCTACTCTTGATCCTATAGTAGCTGGCAGCTCTGTAACAACAACAAGTGTATTAATTGCCACGATTGCAGGCTCACAAATACCTGATATTGATACCGTTTTAAAGTTAAGAAATAATGCCATCTATATTCGTAATCATCGAGGAGTCACCCATTCTATTCCAGCTATACTTTTATGGCCTCTTATTCTTTTAGCAGTGATTTATCCTTTTTTTCCCAATGCAAATCTTCTCCACCTGTGGGGGTGGACGTTTGCAGCGGTGTTTATCCATGTGTTTGTAGACATTTTTAACGCCTATGGTACGCAGGCTCTTAGACCATTTACGTCAAAATGGGTTGCGCTTGGAGTAATTAATACCTTTGACCCAATTATCTTTGGAATTCACATAGTCGCCATTATTATTTGGGTTTTTGGTGCAGATCCCGGTTATACATTTTTAACGATGTTTGTCGTGTTATTTGGATATTACCTCCTTCGGTTTTATGCTCAAGGTAAAGTTAAGGCAGAAGTTAAGAAGTTAATTCCAGACGCAACGGAAATCATAATTGCACCAACTATGAAGTTTCATCTTTGGAGAATTGCTGCGATGAACGAAGGGGAGTTTTTTGTCGGCAAAGCGGTAGGATCGAATGTCGAGATACTAGACCGTTTTAAGCGAGTGCCGGTACCGGAAACACCTGTACTAGAAGCCGCTAAAAAAGATAAAAACTTAGCTGCCTTCCTGTCGTTCTCGCCTGTCTATCGATGGGAATTAGATGAGTACGATGACTATTACGAAGTTCGTTTTATTGATCTAAGATATCGAAGCAATGGACATTATCCGTTCGTGGCAGTCGTACAGTTAGATTTACAGTTGAACCCAGTTAGTTCCTATACCGGCTGGGTGTTCAGTGAGCAGAAACTCCGTAAAAAGCTCAGTATAATTCCTAGTTAATGTTAAAGGCGAGTGATTTATAGTCACTCGCCTTTAATTTATTTTATTCTTATCTTGGATGAGGAAATCCCTATATTTTGGATTTTTGGCAACAAAATCATGGAGTCTTTCCCCATAAGTATCAATCCATTGTTTAACAATTCTTTCCGTCATCTCACTGCCTAGGTAATCTCTTCCTGCCTTCGCAGCGGTGGTTTCAAAGTCCTCCCACATCAACTCAACCCAGGTCAGGGCTTGATTGTAGGAGAGCAATTCGTTTTTTTCTAACAACAGCTTTGCTAATCTATCGTGATAATCGTTCATACATTCACCTCATTACCAATTTCTTATAACATAACCTAAAGCTAAAAATCGAATACTAATATCACGTGGTAAGCACTGGTGTGACGACACTTTGCTATTCACGGTTTCTCATTCCCTTTTGATGGAGGTACCAACATGGTGAGAAATAAAGCACGGAATTTCCCTAACCAAAATAACAACAAGTTAGAGGGAGAGCCACGGGCAAAAGCAGAATATGCTTCAAAAAGAGCGGATGGCACAATTAATACCCATCCACAAGAGCGGATGCGTGCTTCTGGTGAGCGTGAAAATGATACACCTGAGTATTTTTAAAAATGGGAGGTTTATGAATGGGAAAACAAAAATCTTTTCAAAACAAACCATTTTCCACACCATGGGCGAGTGCTAAACATGCACATTCCCAAATAAATGGTGAAAGCAAGCTTACCCAAGACTTAATCATTTTACAGCGTGAAACTAAGAAGCGATCGCATTAGCAAATAAACAAACCAGAGAGAGAAGTCTTCTCTGGTTTGTTTTACTATTTATTTTAACCCTTTTAGCATCGAAATTGGCAATGCTTCTTCTTTGCCATCACCCTTTAAGCGGTATCCCCAAGCAAAGACACCATTCATATAGTCAATCTTAAAATATTCCCCAGGGTCGCCTTCAAGCTCATATATTTCACCAGGTTTAAAAGCAGTAGGATCTAACAAATAGGATCGAGCCATCGCTGCTTTTCTTTCTAAAACTGCATATTCACTAACCATACCCATTTGCTCTGCTTTTCTCCCTTTTTCTAACAACTGGGCAATTTCCTGCTTTAATTCATGCTCTGTCATCGTACTATATCGTTTCTCCTGCTGCATCTAAGTCCACTCCCATTTTCGTTTTTCCTCTTATTTTAGTATAGTTATTTTTATGTAAATAATAAAGGTTGAAGGAGAGATTTCAGTGAAAACCATCATTGTTACCGGAGCAGGTTCTGGCTTGGGGAAAGAATTAGCCTTATTATTTTCGCAGCAGGGTTATCATGTCTTATTGACTGGGAGAACTCTTGATAAACTTACTGCTGTTAAAACCGAAATCGAACAAGGAGGCGGCGTGGCAGATTCCGTTGTTCTTGACTTACAGAACGAAGCAGATATTTTTTCAAAGATCCAAGAAATTAGCAAAAACCACAAAATTGTTGGGTTGGTTAACAATGCCGGTGTCGGTCATTTCGGACCGTTTGTGAACATTCCTGTGAAAGAAATCAGTGAAATGCTTAACACGAATGTTCTCGGAACGATTTTAATGACAAAAGCTGTCTTACCTTTACTGCAAGAACAAGGTGAAGGGCTGCTGGTGAATATTATTTCAACAGCGGGTTTAAGAGGAAAAGTGAATGAAGCTGTTTATGCCGCAAGTAAATTTGCTGTTAGGGGCTTTACGGAAAGCCTGCAAAAAGAGTACGAAAATAGCATGATTAAAATAAAAGCCATATATATGGGCGGCATGGATACCCCATTTTGGGAAGGGAGCACTCACATTGCCGACACTTCTCGTTTTCGTTCACCTAAAGAAGTAGCCGAAATAATAATGAATCAACTCGATCAAGATGAGATTATCATCGAAAGTAAAAAATCATGACGGAACTGCGTCATGATTTTCCGACTTCTTCTAAATATTTTTCAATCAAATCCATTGAAAATCCTTTACGGAAAAGAGCTTGTTTCATTTTTTGGCTGTATTCAAAACCGGTAAAATTACTATATTTCCGCTGTGTTTTTTCGCCTTGATACCTTATGGCTTCCATTTCCTCATCTTGTTCCTTATCGGTATTTGCTTCAGTTAGCGCCAGATGAATCACATCGAAGGGGTAGCCCTTCCTTAATAGGAATTGCTCTGCTTTTTGCTTAACGATTCGTTGAGATTCCTTTGAACTCTTTTTGATTAACTTTTCTGCCACCTTAATAGCTTTTTCAACTTGATTTTCTACAGAGTAAACCGCTATTGCATGTTTGATTATCCCCTCATTGATGCCTCTCTCTTTTAACTCCATACGGATTAAGTCTGGACCTTTATCTGTCGTATTAATTTGGGTTCTTACAAAAGAAAGGGCATATTCCTCATCATTAATATATTTTTGAGCAGCTAATTTATGAATAACTTCTTTAATAATAGGTTCTTCTATTTCCTTTTGTGCAAGATAGTCCTTTATCTCTTTTTCAGATCTCATTCTTCTTGCCAAATAATTAACTGCACGATTATAGGCCTTCCTGATATCGTCTTGAAATTGTATCTCTAAGATGGAAAATTCATCAATCTCCATCCCTTTCTTTAATTCAAATCGAATCAATACAGCACTATCAACACTAAAGGCATATTCTTCACCTTTTCCATAGTCCATAAAAATATTAAAGCGATCTGTATTTTTCTGCTGTGTGGTGATTTTTGTAATAACAGCCATAGCATTCACCTCACCAATACTTTATCATATTTTTTCCACAATGGAGTATCATTCCATTCTGAAAAGGTAAAAATGGAGAATGTGCTTAATTTTTTCCATAAGCTTTTTAACGATTAACAAAATTAAATGTTGAAAGGAATGAGCAATATGGCAGAAAAGAAGAAAAAAGATAAGGATAGAGGAAAATATTCACTTACAAGTATGCAGGAAGTATCCTACCAGCGTGAATTTAAAATGGCAGACCGTGCTGGCGGCTTCCATGACAAAAAGACTCGATTATAAGAAAAAAGCGGAAGGCTCCAGCTTGTCGCCGACTCGCAAATGATAAGGAGTTTTTTCCATTCATGAACTCTTTTAATTAGTAAAGGCTATATAAGGGAACCTTTTTGTTCCTTAATGCCAACTTTGAAAGGGGTTTTTGTAATGGGTCGTTCGCGTGGACATAATTCTCGTGATAAAAACAAAGCATCTCTTCCACAGGTACCTAAGAACATGAAATCAGATGGAAACGATGTGGAGTATTCCGCTGAATTTGCGGATCATGCAGATCTTGAAGCAATGGCACGAGCGAATGCAGCCAACCAGCGCGTTACAAATAAGCGTAGAAAATAACCCTTTTTAACAAAGCAGGCAGCAGTTTTATGCTGCAAAAAAAAAGAGAAGCAGGATATTCCTGCTTCTTTAAAAATATATAAGGGGGAAAAAATAATTAAATCATCGCGCCCTATAGAGAGATTCCACCATTAAAGGCAATAGGACCCGGTAATACGATGCAGGCGATTGTGAATTTCTTCACTATCTCCTTTACATCTTTACTATACTCCCGTTCCCCACCAATGACAATGACTTTCACAGTTTTTTAACGTAATAATGTTGGAAATATGAATAGGATGTGAACTTAATAATTTGTATATATTAGAAACGAATTTCCACAGTTATTATAGATTAGAAACTTCACTTGTGGATACTGTGTGTAAGTATGTGGATTACTAATTATATAAAGCTTTAACATGTGGACAATTTTGTGGATAATGATAAAAAAATAAGAGTCCGTAATAACAGACTCCCGAATTAATTACTATTAAAGCGGCAATAAGGAGATGGTTTCCTTACTCCTTAATTGTTCAATCATTTCGAGCCATTCCTGTGGCTTATTTGAAAGAATGGAGTAATAGTCAGTAAGAAAATCAGCTACAAGTGCAGCAGATATAGATTCTAGCTCATCATTCATTGGCATAAAGCAAAAATCGAGTCCCTTCACAGCCTCACCATCATTCTCCCAAGAAGGGTGAACATAGTCTAAATCAATTCGTTTATAACCTAAATGCGAAAGAACCTCGCGGCGTACATAAGGATCCATAACTTTGACACCGCCAAATTCATGACCTACCCGGTAGGGGTCATATATTTCAGCAAACATACCGAAAAGTTCTTTATCGTTTTTAGCTGCAAGCTTGTTCAAGTCCTTTAAGCGGTTTTGTGCTAAAAATCTTCCCAGGCTAAGACCCGGTTTGCTTATAATGGTGAAATCTGTCATCGCTATATTCCAATCTGGATAATAGCGATACTCCGTTGCACCAACAACCTCATCGCCATTCACTGCAACAAATACACGAATACCTGTGTCTTCTAGAGGTTCCTTCCATAATTCATACTCTAATACTTCCTCTGGCGGAAAAATATCTTTCATTAAGTCATGTAGTTTTTTAAAATTTGGATCTGTAATACTTGTTATACGTATATATTCCATCAGCTTAGACTCCCCTTCTCTTTTAAAAATGGATTTTTCCACTCCATTAATGCAGCATAATGACATGATTCCTCATCATCAAGGTAATTTTCTACAATGCCAATTGGCACTCTTCCGCAACGAAGCAGAAAGGTAATAACAGGATCTTTTAAATCCCCTTTTAGGACTTTATTTAAATACCTCTCCGGTGTCATCGTATCTGCCAGTTTATGATAACCAGGCATTCTTCCGCAGCCAAGCAGCCTCTCAAGTTTTTTTTGAATCACAACATGATACATGGCCTGCATCATCAGTTTTCCAAGACCAAGCTTTCGGAATTTTGGGCGTACACTGATATCCACAATATATAGTGTGTTACCATTGGGATTATGATTTGTAATGTATCCATGATCCGTCATTTCCTCCCATGTATGTTCCATATGGTTAGGGTCAAAATTGACACAAAGACCTGTGAGGGAACCTGCTAATGTACCATCCACTTCAATACATATAGCACCTTCTGGAAAAAGCATGACATGATTGGATAATTGCTCTTTATTCCACCATAATTCCGATGGAAATGGAGGAGGAAAGCATTCAGACTGAATTTGAATGAGCGCGTCAAAATCATCTTGTGTGTAATTACGACTGACCACTGGAATTGGCTTTTCTTGGTCAAAAACAAAGAATTCACTATGATACAAGGCCGCTCCACCCTTCGTCATTATTTTTCCCAATCCGGATATAAATCAGTTCGACGATCACGCCAAGTTGTTACGGAACCTCGTTCTCTAACTTCATATAATAATTCCAGATCAAGGTCTGCTGTCACAACCATATCGTTGTTCAGTTCCCCTTCCACTAAGATACCTTTTGGCGGGAACGGAATATCATTTGGAGTTATGATTACAGCCTGACCGAAATTAGCACGCATGAAATCGACGGTTGGCAGGGCACCAACAGTACCGGTTAAGACAACATAAACCTGATTTTCAACTGCCCTTGCATGGCTAGTGTAGCGAACACGATGGAAGCCGTGGCGGTCGTCGGTACATGAAGGACAGAATATAACATCGGCTCCTTTTGCTTTGGCCATCCGGACAATTTCTGGGAACTCAATGTCATAGCAAGTGAGCAGGGCAATTTTTCCTTTGTCCGTTTCGAATATTTGAAAACTGTCACCTTTCTCCATGTTCCACTCGTTCACTTCTGTAGGGGTAATATGGAGCTTTGCCTGTTCGCCAATCCTTCCATCTGGATAAAATAAATGCGCCGTATTATAAAGCTTACCGCCCTTTTCAATAACATGTGTACCAGCAATGATGTGCATGTTGGTTTGTTTGGCAAAATTCGAGAACAATTCTCGGTATTGATCTGTGTAAGCTGGTAAGTCATTGATAGTCAGACTCTGGCCCTGCCCATTTCCTATTGATAGCAGCTGTGTGGTGAAGAACTCAGGGAAAAGAACGAACTCTGCTCCAAATTCCTCAGCGGTTTTTATATAATGCTCGCATTGTGCGGCAAATTCTTCAAAGGACTGAATCGTATGTAAGTGATACTGAACAACTGAGACACGTAATTTCATTATTTTCCTCCTTTATAAAACATCATATGAGGGAATTATCTAATATTTTTGACAGTAATACAAATAAAAACCACCCTTAGGTGGTTTTCGATTATTTACTTAGTTTACTTTCAGCAAGCTTAATTTGTTCTACCACTTGTGATGGTGATGTGCCCCCGAAGCTATTTCGAACGGCTACAACATGTTCTGGTGATAAAACCTCATATATATCCTCTTCAAATAAAGAACTGAACTCTTGGTATTCATCAAAACTTAAATCAAGCAAGAATTTTTGGTTCTGAATCGCATATAAAACAATCTTTCCGATGACTTCATGTGCCTCTCTAAATGGCAGACCTTTTCTAACCAAATAATCGGCAATATCCGTCGCATTTGAGAAATCGTTATTAATCGCTTTTCGCATGATATCTTTGTTTACCGTCATACTTTCAATCATTGGAGCTAACAGCATAAGGGAGCCTTCCAGTGTCTCCACTGTGTCAAACATCCCTTCCTTGTCCTCTTGTAAATCCTTATTGTATGCAAGCGGCAAGCCCTTAAGGACAGTCAGTAAGCCAATCAAATTTCCAAAAGCACGGCCAGTCTTTCCTCTTAACAACTCAGGAACATCTGGGTTCTTCTTTTGCGGCATAATGCTGGATCCTGTACAGAAGGAGTCATCAAGCTCAACAAATTGAAACTCTTGGCTTGACCAAATCACAAGCTCTTCAGATAATCTTGAAATATGAGTCATGATAATAGAACCAATCGAAAGGAATTCTAATATAAAATCCCTGTCACTAACGGCATCCATGCTATTTGGATAAATCGTTTCAAATCCGAGCAGCTCTGCCACACGTTCACGTTTAATAGGAAAAGTTGTCCCTGCTAAGGCGCCAGCACCAAGCGGAAGCCAATTAACACGCTTTAAGCTATCAATCAATCTCTCTTTATCACGTTCAAACATCCAGAAATAGGCCATTACATGGTGGGCGAACGACACTGGTTGGGCACGCTGCAAGTGAGTATAACCTGGGATTAATGTATTAACATTCTCTTTTGCCTGTACAAGCAGTGACGATTGAACGTCCTCAATTAATTTAATAATTTCAGTTGTCTTTGTTCTTAGGTAAAGGTGCATATCAGTTGCAACTTGGTCATTTCGACTGCGTCCGGTATGGAGCTTGCCGCCAACAGGTCCAATTTTTTGAATCAATAACTTTTCAATATTCATATGAATATCTTCGTCTTCTACTAAAAACTCAACCTCATCTTGGTCAACCATCTTTTTAATTTCAAGTAAGCCCGTTTTTATTTTTTCGGCATCCTCAGTCGGGATAATGCCGCATTCACCCAGCATTTGAACATGTGCCATACTGCCGGCAATATCCTCTTTGGCAAGCTTTTGGTCAAAGGAAATGGAAGCTGTAAATTCCTCAACAAGCTTATTTGTTTCTTTTGTAAAACGTCCGCCCCATAATTTGGACATTGATTGCTCCTCCTTAAAACTAACAAGTTTGCCCTCGAAAAGGTTTCGAGGGCACCTATATTATTTCGTTATCTTTTCTTTATTATTTACCTCAGAATATACCTTTGTTGGCAGTCCCCAAATTTTGATAAATCCAACAGCCGCATTATGGTCGAAGGCATCTCCTTTTGAATAAGTTGCCAATTCTTCATTATAAAGACTGTTTGGCGACTTACGACCAACTACTGTATGGTTGCCTTTATGAAGCTTAACACGGATTGTTCCACTTACTACCTTCTGTGTTTCATCAATAAATGCATCAAGAGCTGGTTTTATTGGTGAATACCAAAGTCCTTCGTAGATGATTTTTGCCATTTGCTGCTCTACTTGGGTTTTGAACTGTGTTACTTCACGCGTAAGTGTTAAGAATTCTAATTCTTTGTGAGCATTAATTAAAATTAAGGCTGCTGGATTTTCATACACTTCTCTAGATTTGATTCCTACTAATCGATTTTCAATATGATCAATACGACCGACGCCATGCTTGCCGCCAAGTTCGTTTAATGTTTCAATTAATTTCACCAATGGCAGTTTCTCACCATTTAGTGCAACAGGAACACCTTGCTCAAATTCAATTTCCATATATTCTGCTTGGTCTGGAGTTAATTCAATTGGTGCTGTCCAGTCAAAAGCAGCTTCAGGTGCCTCTGCCCAAGGATCCTCTAACACACCCGCCTCACAAGCACGTCCCCAAATATTAGCGTCAATCGAGAATGGATTGTCTAAATCTACTGGAATTGGAATACCGTTTTCCTGCGCATACTTAATTTCTTCATCACGAGTCATTCCCCATTCACGAACTGGAGCAACAACCTTTAGATTTGGATTTAACGCTTGAATGGAAACCTCAAAGCGAACCTGGTCATTTCCTTTACCAGTACAGCCATGAGCAACAGCTGCAGCCCCTTCTTTTTCAGCCACTTCTACCAATAATTTTGAAATTAGCGGTCGAGATAGTGCAGAAGATAATGGATATTTTCCTTCATATAAACAATTTGCCTTTAAAGCTGGCAAAATATATTCTTGTGCTAACAATTCTTTTGCATCAATCATATAAGCTTTAATAGCTCCTACGTTCAATGCCTTTTGTTTAATCGCTTCCAGATCCTTTCCCTCACCCACATCTAGACCTAGTGCAATGACATCATAACCATATTTCTCCTGAATCCATTTAACTGAAACTGAAGTATCTAATCCGCCTGAATAAGCTAAAACGATTTTTTCCTTTGCCATTTTGTTATCTCCTCGTATCTATATGAATTATTATTCAATCAATAGAATTATTATACATAACAATCCAAATAAAATCTACTATTCTAGTAAAAGTTTTAAAATTGCTTTTTGAGCATGGAGTCGGTTTTCTGCTTCATCAAACACCACAGAATGCGGTCCATCAATAATTTCAGCAGTAACTTCTTCCCCACGGTGCGCTGGTAAGCAATGCAAAAAGATATAATCTTTTTTAGCGTGCTGACAAATTTGCGTATTGACTTGGTATGCTTCTAAATCTTTTAGTCTTTTTTCCGTTTCTGCTTCTTGGCCCATACTGGTCCATACATCTGTGACAACAATATCCGCATCCTTGATGGCATCTACCGGATTATGTGTAATCGTAATTTTGCTTCCCGTTACTTTCCCTGTTTCAATCGCCTTTTCTGTGATCTTGCCATCAGGTAAATAGCCAGGAGGGCTTGCAATGCTGATATGCATACCAACCTTTGCGGCTCCTTCCATTAATGAATGAGCCATATTGTTGTTTCCATCGCCTAAATAGCACATTTTTAAGCCGGCCAATTTGCCTTTGTGCTCTTGAATCGTTAATAAGTCCGCCATCACTTGAGTCGGGTGATGCAGATCAGTTAAACCGTTTATTACCGGAACCGTTGCATGCTCTGCCAGTTCTTTAACAGAGTCGTGTGAAAACGTTCTGATCATCATACAATCGATATAACGTGATAAAACTTTTGCTGTATCTGAAATACTTTCTCCTCTTCCTAACTGAATATCCCTTGAACTTAGGAAAATTGCATGCCCCCCTAATTGGAGCATCCCTACCTCAAAGGAAACTCTAGTACGAGTAGAAGATTTTTCAAATATCATCCCTAGAACCTTTCCGCTCAAATAAGGATGTGGTTTTCCTTGTTTTTGAAGGCTTTTCAGTTCCTTTGCTTCCTCTAAAAGGTAGAGAATCTCATCAGTATGAAAATCGGACAAGGATAAGAAATCCTTGCCTTTTAATTGTGGCTGCTGTGGCAAACCCTTTGCGTTCCATTTAATCACATTTGACATGCTCCACACCGCTCTCTTTGATATTGTAATATTCCGTTACTGTGCGTACCTCTGATTGAGTAATCGATTGCGCCTGAAGACTAACCATCGCCTCAACTGTGTCTAAATGGGTAAATACCGGTACATTGTAGCGGGTCGCTTGTTCACGAATGTAAAAACCAAATTTAATTTTATTTCTTCCTTGATTCGGTATATTAATAACTGCTTGAATACTATTATTTTTGAAAAGTTCATTTACATCCTGGTTATCCTTAATAACCTTTTCAATGGTAAAGCCATTTTCTTGAAGGAATCTTGCTGTCCCTTCTGTTGCAGTTAGCTTGTAATTCTGATTCACAAATTGTTGTAGAATTGGAAGGCTGGCAGGTTTTTCCCGGTCAGATATCGAACAGAATAAATAGTTCTCTGTTTCATCGCTGGTTGCAGGGAAAGCCTTTTCGAGCGCTTCATGGAAGGTTGCTCCTAAACCTAACACTTCACCTGTTGATTTCATTTCCGGTCCAAGTACGTGATCGACTCCCTTTAATTTGCTTCTAGAAAATATAGGTGCCTTAACTGAATAGTAATTTGGCTCTGGTAATAAACCCGTTTCATTCGATAAAGTATTTAATGATACTCCTAATTGTGCCATTACTGCCCACTCAATCATTGGAATTCCTGTAACCTTGCTCATGATAGGAACCGTACGTGAAGAACGCGGATTTACTTCTAGGACTAATACTTGATTCTGATAAATTACAAATTGGATATTCATAATGCCAATAATCGGTGAAGTTTTGGCAATCTTTTCAGCATAATCGATTAATGTTTCTTTAACCTCATTCGCTAATGAAATAGGTGGGAAAACACTAATACTATCTCCAGAATGTACGCCAGCTCTTTCGATATGTTCAAAGATGCCTGGGACAATTACATTCATTCCATCACTAATGACATCCACTTCACATTCTAATCCAGGAATATATCGGTCTACTAATAATGGCCACATTTTATCCTGTGAGGAGTTTTCTTCAAGCTGAGTGATATAGTAGTTTAATTCGTCTTCTGTAAAAATCGTAAACATCGATTGGCCGCCGATTACATAGGATGGACGAACCAATACGGGATAGCCAAGTCTTGCTGCAGCTGCCAGCAATTCATCTTTATGTGAAACGGTCTCACCTACAATATGTGGGATGTTTAGACCTTCAAGTAACTGATAAAATTCTTTCCGATCCTCGAAACGGTCGACATTTTCTACCGTTGTGCCTAAAATCTTTACTCCTTCTTCTTCGAGGTCATGAGCCAAGTTAATCGCAGTTTGGCCGCCGAACTGAATTAACACACCTTCAATCTTCTCTTTTTCAATAACGGTAAGAACATCTTCAGCCGTTAATGGTTCAAAGTAAAGGCGGTCAGCAACTGAGTAATCTGTACTAACTGTTTCAGGGTTATTGTTGATTACGACTGCCTCATAGCCCATCTTCTTAATCGCCTTTGCAGCATGGACAGAGCAGTAATCGAATTCAATTCCTTGACCAATCCGAATCGGACCCGAACCAAGAACAAGAATCTTCTTACTGTTTGTTTCTTCTACCTCATCGGCCCCGAGCCAAGTCGAGTAGTAATAAGGAGTAACCGCATCAAATTCTGCGGAACAGGTATCAACCATCTTGTAGCCTGGTTTCCAGTTGAGTTCTTTCCATTTATTTCTTATTTGTTTTTCATCAATACTGTAGATTTGTGAAAGGTATTTATCGGAAATATTATGACGCTTCGCTGTTTTTAATAATGAAAGTGGTACTTCACTCCATGAATACAAAGCTAATTCCACTTCTAGGTCTACGACAGATTTGATTTTGTTTAAAAACCATGAATCTATTTCCGTTACCTGCTTAATTTCCTCTAGGGAAACACCTCTTCTGAATGCTTCTGCTATCATAAATAATCTTTGGTCATTTGGTCTTTCAAGTTTTTCAAATAAGACCTCAGTGTCTACATTTTTATTTGATTCTAGACAAAGTCCAAATATATTTAATTCCATGGAACGGATTGCTTTATTTAGTGCGCCCTCAAAGGTACGGTCAATCGCCATTACTTCTCCAGTAGCTTTCATTTGCGTACCTAATGTACGGTCTGCTTCTGGAAATTTATCAAATGGAAAACGTGGAAGCTTTACAACAATATAATCAATTGCTGGTTCAAAGGACGCAAAGGTATTACCTGTTATAGGGTTCACAATCTCATCTAAATGATAGCCAACTGCACATTTAGCCGCCGTCCTAGCAATCGGATAACCGGTAGCCTTTGACGCTAATGCAGAAGAACGGCTTACCCTCGGATTTACTTCAATAATGCAATATTGATTTGATTCTGGATTAAGCGCAAACTGGATATTGCAGCCGCCGATAATCTCTAATTCTCGTATTACTTTTAATGAAGAATTCCGTAACATTTGATATTGGACATCTGTCAACGTTTGTGATGGAGCGACAACTATGGAGTCACCTGTATGAACACCAACAGGGTCCATATTTTCCATATTACAAACAATGATACATGTGTCATTGGCATCTCTTATGACTTCGTATTCAATTTCCTTCCAGCCTTTAATGCTTCTCTCAACCAGAACTTGATGAATCGGGCTAGCTGCAAGACCCTTCTTTAGAACATTACCAAGCTCTTCTTCATTATAAGCAAAGCCGCCGCCGTGTCCGCCAAGTGTATAGGCAGGTCGAATGATAACGGGAAAACCTATCTCGTTGACGAACGATACCCCCTCTTCATAGGTATGAATAATTGCAGATTCAGGGATTGGCTCGTCAATCTTTATCATTAAACTGCGGAACCGATCACGGTCCTCGCCATTTTTTATCGATTCTACAGAGGTTCCTAACAGCTCTACATTGTATTTTTGAAGAATACCTTTTTCATAGAGTTCAACTGTTAAATTTAAACCGGTTTGACCACCTAAAGTCCCAATAATTCCATCTGGCTTTTCTTTTTTAATAATTTTTTCAATGGTTTCTACATTTAATGGTTCGATATATACTTTATCGGCAACAGTTTCGTCCGTCATAATCGTTGCTGGATTACTATTGATTAAAACCACCTGTATTCCCTCTTCTTTCAGAGCGATACAGGCTTGTGTTCCCGCATAGTCAAATTCTGCTGCCTGCCCGATTACAATCGGACCTGATCCTATTACTAATACTTTTTTTAGGTTTTTATTTAATGGCATAACGTTTATCTCCCACGGAATTTATCTGATAAACAAATTCTTCTAGAATGTATTGGGTGTCACTTGGTCCTGGGTGTGCTTCCGGGTGGAATTGAACGGTTTGAATGGGAAAGCGTCTGTGCTTTAACCCTTCAATGGATTTGTCATTAACGTTACGGTATGTGATTTGGAAAACCTGGGCATCAATGCTCTCGTCAACGACAACATATCCATGATTTTGTGCTGTAATTTTAACCTTACCCGTTGCTAATTCTTTAACGGGATGATTGCCGCCACGGTGTCCGTAGGCAAGTTTTTCCGTTTTTGCTCCATAAGCTAGGGCAATTAACTGATGTCCTAGGCAGATACCTAGCGTTGGGTAGTGCTGTGTAATTTTTTTGATTTCTGGAAACCACTGTTTCAGTGCCATTGGATCTCCAGGTCCGTTACTTAATAACACACCGTCTGGCTTTAAGGCCTTGATGTTCTCAAAAGAGGTATTAAAAGGGACGATAGTCACACAACAATTTTCATCGAGCAATGCATTCAGTATCGATTTTTTATATCCAAAGTCGATAAGGACAACGTGTGGTCCTTCATTTTTAAAATATTGCATTTTCTCAGTCGAAACTTTCTCTACCCAAAATGGTATGGTTTTGTTATTATCAAACGTTTCTTGTTTAGTCTTACTTAAATATCCTTTTACCGTTCCGCGGCTTCGAATCGTTTTGACAAGTAATCTTGTGTCCACGCCTGCAATGCCAGGAACGCCTGCCTGCATTAGTTTTTCAGAAAATTTATTAATGGATTGGTAATGGCTTGGTGTTTCACATAAATCACCAATCACCACTCCTGCTAAGGAAGGAGATATACATTCATCATCCATCGCATTGATTCCATAGTTTCCGATAATCGGATAACAGAAAGTGATAAGCTGACCTGCATAAGAAGGATCTGTAATGATTTCCTGGTAGCCAGTCATACTTGTATTAAAAACAACTTCTCCTACAGAGTCCTTGTTTGCACCTATTAGTATGCCTTCAAAAACTTCTCCGGTTTCCAAAGTAAGATATCCCTGTTCCAAAACACTCACTCGCCTTTCTCTATACCTTGGAAAGTTTTTTCCAATGCTTTGATGAATTCGTTTATTTCTTCTTTAGATGCCGTTAAAGGCGGTAGCAGTCTCACAACATTTGGACCCGCTGTTAGGATCAACAGTTGATTTTCAATTGCTTTTTGAACAATTTGAGGAGCCTTATTTCCGACAACGAGCCCTTTTAGGAGACCTTTTCCTCTAATTTCTTCTATAAAAGTGTACTTTTCTTTAAATTTAGTTAACAATTCATCAAAGTACACTGAAATTTCATTAACATGATTTAGTAAATTACTTTCAATGATATGGGATATCGTTGCGACTCCGGCTGCGGTTGCTAATGGATTGCCGCCAAACGTACTTCCGTGTGTACCAGGTTCGAACGCTTTTGCAGCTTTTTCTTTTGCAATGATAGCCCCAATCGGAAACCCTGATCCAAGTCCTTTTGCTACACTAATTACATCCGGCTTTATACCGTATTGTTCGTAGGCAAACAGTGTTCCGGTCCTTCCGATTCCCGTTTGAATTTCATCAACCATTAAAAGGATGTCTTTCTCTTTACAGATTTCTTCAATTTTCTTTACCCATTCCTGATTTGCTGGAATGACTCCACCTTCACCCTGGACGAGTTCCAGTAAAATGGCTGCAGGCTGGAGGGTTTTTAGTTGATCAAGTGCTTCTATATCATTAAATGGCAGATAACTAAAGCCTTTAACTAATGGAGCGAATCCCTGTTGGATTTTTTCCTGCCCTGTGGCCGATAATGTTGCCAATGTTCTGCCGTGAAAGGATTGCTGGAAGGTAATGACTCCGAAAGAATCTGTTCCCTTTACTTTTTGTGCGTATCTTCTTGCCAGCTTAATGGCCGCCTCATTTGCTTCCGCTCCGCTGTTGCAAAAGAAAACCTGATCTCCACAGCTATTGGCTGTTAGCAGTGCTGCAAGCTCCTGCTGATTTGGAATGTTATAAAGGTTTGAACAGTGCCAAAGATTTTGCAGCTGCTCTTCAAGCTTTGTTTTAACAACATCTGGCACATGCCCCAAGTTACACGTCGCAATGCCTGATGTAAAATCTAAATATTTTTTCCCTTGATCGTCCCATACATAGCTTCCTTTCCCCTTAACCAACGTAATAGGAAAGCGGCTATACGTAGCCATTACTGACGAAATGGGGGAAACGGAAGTGTTAATGGTCATTAGGCAATCTCCTCTTCTAAAACAATTTTTGTTCCAATATTTTTGCCGTTCACGTAATCTATCAAGCTATTTTTTTCAAATCCATCGATAATACCGACCATCGGAATTTTATGAACTAACCCATCGATTGCTGCTTTGACCTTAGGGATCATCCCGCCGTAGATGGTTTCATTTTCAATTAGTTCTTCTACTTTTGCTTTGGTAACCATATCTAGTTTGGACTTTTCGCCCTGTTCTTCGACTAGAATTCCAGGTATGTCACTAATAAAGCAAAGATTTGCTCCTAATGCTTTGGCAACTGCACTGGCGGCAACATCTCCGTTTATATTGTATCGCTGCCCATTTTCACCAATCCCGATTGGCGAAACGACAGGTATATGTCCTTGTTTTACAATACTCTCTATCGCTTCGGTATTCACTGCAACTACTTCGCCTACAAAACCTAAACTTTCATCTGGCGTTGGAATGGCTTTTAATAAACAACCATCCACCCCGCTAACACCAAATGAACTACCGCCTGCCTCAATGATGTTTCGTACTACTTGTTTATTTACCGTACCGCTTAAAACCATTTCTACAATATCCAATACTTCATGATTGGTTACTCTTAAACCATTTACAAAGGTGGTTTCTACATTTAAGCTTTTCAATAACTTATTAATAAGCGGGCCGCCGCCATGGACAATAATCGGTGTCCATTCTCCTTTTTGATGAAGGGATATGACATCTTCATAAAAGGACTTTGGCAGATTTTCTAACACACTTCCGCCACACTTAATGACAATATATTTCATCATAGATCCTCCCATTAGGTGCGGTAGGAAGCATTGATTTTCACATAATCATACGTTAAATCACAGCCCCAAGCCGTTGCACTATCATTACCTTGATTTAATTCAACAATGATTTTAACGGTTTCCTGTTCTAAGTACTCTTTTACTTCTTCTTCTACAATCGGACTAGGTAAGCCATTTTCGAATACCTTGTAAGGTCCAATGGCTACTACCAATGCATTAGGCTCAACCGGTATTCCTGAATATCCAATAGCTGTAACAATTCTTCCCCAGTTCGGGTCAGTACCATAGATAGCTGTTTTTACAAGATTCGAAGAGATAATGGATTTTCCTACAGCTCTTGCTGCTTCATGGCTGTATGCGCCGTTTACTTGAACTTCAACAAGCTTAGTGGCTCCTTCACCGTCTCTGGCAATTTTTTTCGCAAGTTCTTCACTCACCAGCTTTAAGCCTGCTTTGAATAAATCCCAATCTGGATGGTCTTTTGTCAGCTGGTCATTACCTGCTAAACCATTTGCCATGACTAAAACCATATCATTCGTACTTGTATCGCCATCAACCGTAATCATGTTAAAGGTTTGATTCGTAATATCTTTTAGTGCAGTTAGCAAGTCTTCATGCGCAATATTGACATCAGTGGTAACAAATCCAAGCATGGTTGCCATGTTCGGATGAATCATCCCAGATCCTTTTGCCGCACCGCCAATGCTGACTGTCTTTCCATCTATTTTCATTTGAACACCAACCTGCTTAATGCAAGTGTCTGTTGTTAATATTGCATTCTTGAAATTTTCTTCTGTTGCATATTTGGACTGAAGAATCTGATTTATTCCTGTTTTTACTTTATCCATCGGTAAAAGTTCACCAATCACTCCTGTTGAAGTAACGGCAACAAGGTGCTCCTCGATGCCTAGCTCGTTAGCAAATCCTTTTTGCATTTCAAAAGCGTCTAACAATCCCTGCTCTCCTGTGCAGGCATTGGCATTTCCAGAATTGACAATGATCGCTTGAATCTTATTTTCTTTTGCAATGCTTTCCTGTGTAACCAACAATGGAGCTGCTTGAAAGATATTTGTTGTATAAACCCCAGCGGTTATTGCAGGCACATCAGAAACAATATAACCAAGGTCCAATCGTTTTCTTTTTATCCCGCAATGCATACCCCCAGCCACGAACCCCTGCGGCAAAGTGACACTTCCTTCTTCTAAAACTACAATCTCTTTATTTGAAATGGCTGGCATCAATTTAATTTCCCCCTTGATTGTCTTCTTGTTTGGTAATCCTAGCCTCTATAAAACTTTCCATCTATTATTTAATCAATAATTTTATTAAGGATATAATGATATGTCTTCAAGACCTGTACTGACAGCCCAGCCATTCATTAAGTTTGCATTCTGTATCGCTTGCCCTGCTGCACCTTTTACTAAATTGTCGATAACTGAAATCACGGTTAGACGATTCGTTCGCTGGTCAACATGTAATCCGATGTCACAATAATTACTGCCACTGACCTCTTTGGTTGATGGATAGATTCCCTCTGGCCTAATCCTGACAAATGGATGATTTTCGTAAAACTGTTTATACAACGCATTCACTTCACTCGTTGATATTTTCCCAAGTAAATTAACATAGGCCGTTATCATAATTCCTCTAGTCATCGGAACCAAATGAGTTGTAAACGTAATTGTTACCAGCCTGCCACTTTCATCCTTAAGTACTTGTTCAATTTCCGGTATATGTTGATGTGCGCCAAGCTTATAAGCTTTTACATTTTCATTTATTTCAGCGTAATGGGCTGTTAATGAAAGACCTCTGCCGGCACCAGATACACCTGACTTTGCATCAACAATAATAGATTTTGAGTCTGCAAGATTTGCTTTCAATATTGGCAGCAAACCGAGGCTGGTTGCTGTTGGGTAGCAGCCCGGATTAGCAATGAACGTGGCACGTTTAATTTCATCTTCATAAATCTCACTCAATCCATAAACTGCCTTACTTAAATATTCCTCTTCTGGTGCTGAATGCTTATACCAGGTTTCATATTCATTTTGCGACCGTAGCCGGAAATCTCCAGAAAGGTCGATCACTTTAATACCCTTATCTACGAGTTGAGGAGCCATCTTACTACTGACGCCAGATGGTGTAGCTAAAAATACAATATCATTCTCTTTTGCTAATCTATCCGGATCATATTTTTCAAATGGTTGATTTATTATTTCAGTAAGGTGTGGGTAGGATTCGCTAATGTCGTTACCAGCCTGAGAGTTGGAAACAACACAACCAACCTCTAAATGCGGATGCTTGTTTATAAGCCTTATTAACTCTATTGCCCCATATCCCGTTCCACCGATAATTGCAGCCCTCATTTTTCCCACTCCTAAGTCTCTCATATAATGAATCATTATACATTCATAGTAATAATTATTCAAGAAATAAATTGCCCAATTTTCAGTTTTTATCGAACTTTTTTACCTTTATTTTTGGAAACGCTTTCATTTTGCTGTGTATGAATATACAAATATCATGCATAATTCATGCATGCGATAGCTTCCTTGAAAAAGATGATGTTTTTTATGTATGCTAATGGTAAATACTGTTAGAGACGGATAAGGAGGGTTGCAGACTGTTAACTACAACATTAACTTTTCATAAAGAAGTTGACCTTGCCAAATATGACTTACCTTTTCTAAAAAAGAGGTCCGAAAACCACTATGAAATCTATCTTGAAAACTCCGACAAGACACTAGGCGATGTCCATATCGCCAATAACTGGGTTAAGCTGGAGTATTCAAGTGAATTATTGCTCGAGGAATATATCATTATTCATGACCTAATCTCTCGGCTTCGTGAAGGAAAGGATGTAGTAGTCGATGATTCTAAGAGTTTCTTAGGTTATTTGTCTGATGGAGAACCTGCCTATATGATTAAAAATTGGGAGCCATGGATCAAGTACCTTCAAAGCTCGATGAAAAATTGTCTTTAAATAAAGGCTCTTTTCTCAAATGTTGTTGCTTAATAAAAGTAAAAACGATTTATTTAATCGTTTTTTCATTGAGAATAGCCTAAATTATTGAGAAAAGAGCCTGCAAACCTAGTTCTATAGCTCAAAACAGCTTATTCCATGTTAAAATCGGCATTAAGATTTTAACAACAATATTTAAGAGAACAGCATTAAACAAAAAGAGGTGAGAGTATGTTATCTGGAAAAGTTATTTCGGTGATCTCGGGTAAAGGCGGGGTTGGTAAGTCTACTGTATCTGCGAATCTTGCTGTTTCGTTGGCTAGACAGGGTAAAGCGGTAGGATTAATTGATTTTGATATATATGGAAGCAGTATTCCAAACATGATGAATATAAGTTTTGGTCCGAAATCGATGAATAATAAAATCATTCCTGTGGAATCCCATGGTGTAAAAATCATGTCAATGGGTTTTATCGTTAAAAATAATGACCCTGTTGTTTGGCGAGGTCCTATGCTTGGAAAGGTCATCAACCAATTTATTAATGAAGTGATTTGGGGTCCTCTTGATTACTGCATAATCGATATGCCGCCAGGGACAGGTGATGTTGCCATGGACGTGAACCGACTGATTCCAAGCTCCAATCAGATTGTTGTCACAACTCCACATCCAACCGCTTCACATGTTGCAGAACGAGCTGGGAAAATGGCTGCAATCAATAATCATAATATCTTAGGTATTGTTGAAAATATGGCATATTTTCAGCCGCCAGATTTCGAACAAAAGTATTATCTGTTCGGCAAAGGGGGTTCAGAGCAGTTAGCATCAAAACTGGGGACAAATCTCATTGCCCAGTTGCCAATATTAGCTCCAAAAGAGGATGATTATGAACCTTCTATTTATAAAAGAGGTTCCCTGCTGTTTGATAAATACAACGAATTAGCTGAAAAAGTGCAGGATTCAATTGCATAGGAAAATAGTGGAAAAAACCGAGGTCTATAGTTACCGTAACCTCTAAAATGCACGTGCTATGGTCACTATAAGGGCTCTATAGGTACCGTAACCTTAATAATGTACGTGACATGGTCACTATAAGGGCTCTATAGGTACCGTAACTTAAAAATTCACATGCCATGGTAACTAAGAGGTGGGTGGACGTCCTTAAAATTACCATTATTTACATTTTCACCACCAACTTATAAAAAACAGACTTTATCAGCTAAAAAAATAGTGGTATCCCCATAACGGGGCACCACTATTTTATTTTCCTAAAATATCGCCTTTATATCCTTGTAATATTCCATGTATCTTTTGTTTGTCATCCGCACTAAACCCGTTATCATCCAGTGTTGAAATGAAGTTTCCGACCATTGCTTCAAAATGCTCATCGTTGATAGGAATATCTTTATGTGCGTTTGCTATCTGTTCATTGCTATATTTTCCTTCACCCAATCCATGCTGTAAAAATGTCTGCGGGTGATGCTGAATTCTCTCCTGATCATGATCCTTAAAAAATTTTCTCATCAAGTCATCTGCATGAATTTTATGAAAGAAGTCTTTTACAACAGAAGTTATTTTCTCATCATTCATTTGCAACCCATTCGTCCTCCTTTAATGATCCATTACCTTATCCACTCTTCTAAAGAATAGATATGTTATCAGTGTCAAAACAAACATAAAGCCTAAGGCCAATACATAATAAAAAAGATTTCCGTAATGACCTGCCAGATATTCCTCTACCATGTATTGAATAAGAATAATTTGCACGGTCAGCAGACTCATAAAAACCCACCATGCCATTTTCATAAAACCCGCCTCCTAATGCTGAGCCTGAGTGATTCCAACAGCGTAGATTTTTTTACCTTTAAATTTCAACTTAATGGAAGGAAGCGCCCTTGGCGGCGGTCCCGCAAGAACAGACCCATCCTCCACATTAAAGAAGCCATTATGACACGGGCAGGTTAACTTCCCCGTATCCTTTTCCCAATAAACTGGACACATTAAATGCGTACATTTACTGTTATAGGCCCTATATTCCTTTTCAGAGATTCTTACCAATATCGCAGAATCATTCTCATCAGGATAATAGAATGAAACACTCTGTCCTACAGCGATATCTTTTTCATTTACAATAAACACCTCGGAATCATGGGCTTCTTCCTCGCGATTTTTTGATAACACCATTAAAGGGGTTGAGCTTACAAATAATACGCCCATTAACGATAAGGAAGAGGCGATAAAGCCCCTTCTATTTAATTCTAATTCTTTATCTCTTCTGATATTAAAAGACAGCTTTCGAAGAAATCCCTCTATTTTCTTCATGATTGAACACCATCGCCTTCTCTAAATCCATATCTGTTTGTCTCAGTATCCGGCATTCCAATGACAGTCCTTGTTTCAATCACGGTTCCGCCGAAATCCCACTTAAACTGAACTTCCTTAGGTGGTTCGGATTTAATTTCGTGTTCATCCACAAAGCGAATGGTATCCGTTGGACAAACACTTGCACACATTGGCGGTCTTCCTTTAGAAGTCCGGTCATAACACATATCACACTTGTACATTACTTTTTTCACATCATCCACCCGTGGAATTCCAAATGGACAAGCGTAAGTACAGTTTTTACAGCCAATGCATTTTTCTAATGAGGCAGATAATACCGTTCCATCATCCGCGATTGCTATTGCTTGCACAGGACATGATTCCGCGCATGCAGGTGTTACACAGTGCATACAAGGGGTTGGTGAGGCTGCCACCGTTTCTCCTGGATTTAACTCATCAACAAACATTCTTGATAAATGATCATGTCCACTGCATTCTTCACAACCAATAACACAAGCCCGGCAGCCAATACATCTTTCGTAATCAATATATAAAACCTTAGCCATGCTTTTCACCTGCATGCGAGGCGATCTTTTCTAATTTGACTGCGCAAACCTTGAATTCTGGTATTTTCGATTTCGGTTCTAATGCGGGATTCGTCAAATGATTGATTGCCAAGGATTTCCCCCAATGATAGGGAACGAATACCATGTCCTCTCTCGTGATTTTGGTAACTCTAGCTGGGAGCTCGATGCTGCCCCTAGGGCTTGATATCTTTATAGGTTCTCCATGTTCAATGTTATATTTTTTCGCCAAGTTGGGATGAATCTCCACATAGGGGTCTGGACATAAATTACGCAGAGCCTCAATCCTCCTTGTTTGATTTCCACTTAAATAGTGGAAGACAACTCGTCCAGTCGATAAAATGATTGGGTATTCCTTACTCGTTTTCTCATTTGGACCTTTATGTTCAAATGCTAAGATTCTTGCTTTTCCATCAGGGAAATTAAATTTCAAATCCTCAAACAATCTTGGCAGCCCTTCCGATTCCTCAGTTGGGCATGGCCAAAATACCCCCTGCATTTTATCGAGCTTTTCGTAGGTAATTCCGTAATAATCTGCGGTACCGCCTTTACTTGCAACCCGAAGCTCATTAAAGATATCTTCTGGTGAATTAAATTGAAAGTATTGCCCCCTGCCAAGTCGTTCCGCAATATCACAAATGACCTTCCAGTCCCGTTTTGTTTCACCAGGTGTACGATCAATACCTTTCACACGTAATACCCGTCCTTCAACATTTGTCATGGTTCCATTGTCTTCAATCCAAACGGTAGATGGAAGAACCACATCCGCTAGCTCTGCTGATTCTGACAAAAAGAAATCCATGCAAACAAAAAAGTCTAAACTCTTTAGATACTCACCTACATCACCAACGGTTGGGGAGGAAACAATTGGATTACTGCAGATTAGTAACAATCCCTTAATTTCTTTTCCAAGTGCCTGAAGCATTTCAAAGGCCGATAACCCCGGTCCTGGAATTTCTGATTCATCGACACCCCAAACACCAGCGATATATTCTCGTGCTTTCGGGTCAGTAATCTTTCGGAACCCTGGAAGCTGATCCGTTTTTTGACCATGTTCCCTGCCGCCTTGGCCATTTCCTTGACCCGTAAAGGTTGCAACCCCTGAACCCTTTTTCCCCATTTTCCCAGTTACTAAACACAGATTTACATAGTTTGAAACGGAATCTGTGCCTGTCGCATGCTGCTCAACCCCGCGTGCGAACATGGTCATACCCGTTTTTGCCTGACCGAATAGGCGGGCAGCAGTTATGATTTTGTCAACCGCAACACCTGTAATTTCAGAAACATGTGCAGGCGTATATTTCTTTACAAGTTCCTTTACTTCTTCGTAACCTGTTGTATGGTTTTGAATAAAGTCATGGTCAACTAAATCTTCTTCAATCATGACGTGCAGTAAGCCATTTGCTATCGCCACATCAGTTCCTGGACGAATGTCTAAATGGACATCTGCTACAAGTGCTGTTTTTGTTTGCCTAGGATCGACGACAATTAATTTGGCCCCGCGATCTCTAGCACCCCAAATATATGGCATCGATAACGGATGACACTCAGCCGTATTAGAGCCTGCAATCAACAAAACATCTGCAAATTTGATGTCAGACCAGGGATTGGTTGATCCCCTATCAATTCCAATACTTTGGTTGAATCCGACAGATGCAGATGACATACAATAGCGGCCATTGTAATCAATATTTTTTGTTCCAAGTCCAATCCGCGCGAATTTACCCATTAAGTAACATTTTTCATTCGTCATGGAAGAACCGCTATAAATTCCAAAGGCATCCTTTCCATATTTACCTTGAATTTCTTGGATTTTCGATACAATCAAGTCCATAGCTTCATCCCATGTAGCTTGTTCAAGCTTTCCATTTTTTCGAATAAGCGGGTGCTTGAGCCGTTCCACATGCTCTGCCTGTCGGTAGGCGCTTACTCCTTTGGGGCAAAGCCTGCCCCCGTTCATCGGAAAATCATATCTAGGCTCAACACCGAGGACCGATTTATCCTCTTTGTTCACGCGAATGTTCATCCCGCATTGCATCCCGCAAAAGCAGCAATGAGTAGAAATCAGTTCCTCGCCATCTCGTACTATTGCATCGTAATCTCTTTGCGAGTAGTCTTTATTTTGTGCATGGCCCATCTATTGATCTCCTCCCTTCTTCAATTGAAGTCCGTTTTTCTCATTACTTTCTAACACGAGGTTAGCTTTACGGAAATGAACTTTAGCACCATAGGCACTCAATCTGTGACTAACTCTACGGCACTGTGAACATAGGTCTGAAAAATGAAGTGTTGTGTGATCTATCGGAACAGACAAATGTCTTTTTTCTAAAGCTAATTGAACATCCTTGATTTGTGTAGCCGTTGCATATTCTATCCCGCATCTGGCACATTGTTTCTGTTCCCCCATCGCGTGATACATCGGAACCATCACAGCTAAAAATCGAAGCGGTAAATGCCAGAACTTACTAAAAGGAAAATATAAAAGAAAAACAATGACTGTTATTTGGTGAGCAAGCGCAATACCTAAGTAGAAAGCCCCCTCCATCCACAACGCAGACACGGTTAATAAGGAGCCAGTTATTGAGATTGCTATTAGTAGAAAGAGTGGAAAGAAGTCATATTCTTTTGATTGCTCAACAATCTTTTTTTCGTCTGTAACTCTTCGATACAGCGCCATACCGCAGCCAATAATGACAGCAATTCCTGTCCAATTTAAACCGTGATAAATGGCAATTGCGAGAAGTGAGTCAACTCCCATTCGAAACATTGGAATCCCAAAAACCACTGCCGCATAGGTTTTAGGTTCAACTAATTCAAAATGAAGCCAATTAAGGACAAGGGAAAAGGTAATGGCAAATGAGAAAATGACACCCCAAGAAATGAACATATGCTGTGCCCAGCGATAACCAGACCTATTTCTAATAAACCTTTGCTCTCCGATATTGGTGTACAAAGTCTTAAAGACGAATGCAAGCCCTTTAGCACTGAACATCATTTTGATACCTTGCTTCCACAGCCTTCTAGTTGGAGGACGTAAGGTCCACGAGGTGATTCTGATTGTCAGCAGCACAAAGCACAAAACAGTTGCCCACAAATATCCATATAAGGCCATATCGAAATATCCAAATTGTTCTGATCCAATATAAACAGAAAAAAATAAAATCACTAACACGATAAAAACATTTCGTGCTGATTTCTTTGAAAAAAGCAGTGAATCTTCTTCATATGGATAAAAGTTCATACGCTAAACTCCTTTACTCTTTGTCTCGTTTAGTATGCCAAGGGTATATAAAAAAATTCCCAGTACTTTAACATACATAGGGAAGAGTAAATCGACTATGGTAGAATAAAAGGAAGATAAGATTATACATAAAGGGACGGATTTGATGGGGAATAGGAAAACGTTTTATATGGTTTTAGGCGTGCTTACACTCAGTGTAATACTATACTTCGCATTCTTACATTCTAAGATTAGGGCCCACACGAATAGTGAGGTACCGTTGCATGCTGACTATATTATTATTCTTGGGGCACGAGTTAAAGGTGAAATACCTTCTCTGGCTCTTCAATATCGGATTGATGCTGCAGCAAATTATATGAAGAAAAACAAAGAAACCATTGCGATTGCATCAGGAGGACAGGGACCAGGAGAAGATATTACTGAGGCAGATGCGATTAAAGAGGGCTTACTTGTACACGGAATTTCTAGTAATAGAATCATATTAGAAGATAAATCAACAGATACAGTTGAAAATATTCGTTTTTCAAAAAAGCTCATTCCGGATTATCTTGAAAATGGATTACTTGTAACGAATGATTTTCATCTTTATCGTGCCAAGTCCATTGCTAAAGATCAGGGTTTGAATTTACAAGGAATTCCTGCAGAAACTCCTGCTGTAGCTATTCCAAAGTCATATCTAAGAGAGTATCTTGCGATAACCAAATATTATCTAGTAACTATCTTCAAAAAATAGAAACCGGCCAATTCAACATTAGCCGTTTTTTTGATCATTATAAATTTGATAATTATTTCTTCCTTTTTTCTTTGCTTCATATAAAGCTAGGTCAGCGTTTTTAAATAGTGTTTTTTCTTCTGAGTCAAATTGGTTGTAAAATGAGATTCCAATACTTGAAGTAATTTTTATTTTTTCATTGGCAATGATCCATTCATCACCGAGACATTGTTGGATTCTATCAGCCATTTCTACAACCTTTGTCTTTTCTGTCAACTCGGGTATTAATATAACGAACTCATCTCCTCCAATTCTTGCGAGGAAATCATTTTTCCTAATTGCTCTTTTAACGCGTTTGGCAAATTCCTTTAACACCTCATCACCAATGTCATGTCCATACGTATCATTAATTTCTTTAAAGTGGTCGATATCAAGTGCAAAAACTGAAAGTAACAGTTTAGATAGTTTTGCTTTTTCCATCTCTATTTTTAGACATTGTGAAAAGTAAGTTCGATTAGGAAAACCCGTTAATGGGTCATGGAGAGCTAACTCTTTTAACTTATCTTCATATTTCTTTCTTTCCGTGATGTTTTTATATGCAACTACACCTCCATCCCAATCACCATTCTGATCATAAAGAGGCGAAAATGAGCCAAGAAAATAAATCATTTCACCACTTTTTGGTATTCGTTTTACCTCATGAGAAGTCACTGTCTCGCCGTTTTTTACTCTTTCAATGAATTTTCTTAGGTCTTCTTTATCATCTTCAGGGATAAAACTGATGGACTTATCCTTTACCAGATCTTCTGCCTTCCAGCCTAATAATTTTTCAAATGCTTTATTAACTGATACAATATCTTCATTTTTATCAAATGTAAACATGACATCCGCAACACTATTCCAAACGAGCTCCAAGCGGTCTTTTATTCTTTGTATTTCATTTTCTTTCTCTCTTTGTTCTGTTAGATTACGAACAATGGCTAACAAATGAGTACACACACCGTCTTGATTAAACACAGGGGTGATCGTCGATTCCCAATAAATGATTCCATGATTATTGGTTTGCAGAAGAGGCGAAACAATAACCATATCTTCGTATTTGATTGGCTGTTTCTTTTCTATTGCTTCTTCGTATTTTCTCTTGATAATATGATAAGCATTGCTTGGAAGAACCTCTTCTATCGGCCTGCCAAAGGATTCATTTGTTAATCCGTAAAGGTCTTTAGCTGGTTTATTTAAAATAACATAGCTTAATGATTTATCTTGATTTACTTTTGTCAAAAAGACTAAATCAGTCATATTATTAATCAACTGATAAAATAGGTCGGGCCTATTCAAAATCTCTAAACTATATTTTTCAACCATAATTTTCGCCTTTCCATGATTAATTCTTATATATCCTTACTTTATTCTACACTTATTACTGTGAAAATATAAAAAGCTCACCCAAAACGATTATTGGGTGAGTCTTAACCATTAGTTTTTTTGACCTGTGTAGATATGAATCGCGTCCTTTAGGAACACTGCGGTACCAGGTTGTTCTTTGTCATAATAAGCTGTAAACCTTTCATCATCCACATACATTTGTGCTAGACCTGCATGGGCTTCTTTGCTATATTCCTTCCAATAATAAGTTAGCCATTGTTTGTGTAATTCGGCAGCTTTTTGAGCTAATTCTCCAGCGGGATCTCCTGTTTTAAATGCTTTAGCGAGTGTAGTGTGGATTTGTTCTGCTAAAGCTGTTACCTCTTGATATTGCTCCTCTGTCATGTTCATTACTTTTGCATTTGAAGCCTCCACACTTTCCTTGCCATATTTTTCACGAATTTCCTTCCCATACTTTTTCTCGTTATCTTCAACCATCTTTTTCTTAAAACCTTCAAATTTTTCTTTATTTGACATGGTTATTCTCCCTTCCGTAAGTGCTATCGTTTTATCGACATTGGCGATTAATAAATCTAGTCGTTCTTTTTTTTCGAGGAGTTTTTCACGATGCTCCCGCAGTGCTTTTGCCCCATCAAAAGAAGGCGCCGTTACAATCTCCTTGATGCTGTCCAAACCGACTCCTAACTCTCTATAAAATAGGATTTGCTGAAGAGTATTTACTTCCTCCTGTCCATAGATCCGATATCCTGATGAATTGATTCTTGCCGGCTTAAGAATTCCAATTTCATCATAATACCTGAGTGTTCGAGTGCTGACACCTGCGAGACTAGCTAGTTTTTGTATTGTATATTCCATGTGATCATCTCCTCATAAATAACCATACACCTTTACGCAACGTTAAGGTCAATACCTTAGTTTGCCTAATTTTCATAAAAAAAGGCATGTTTAATTGGGCTGTTGATTTGTGCTCCACTAAGGAATGCTTCTTCGAATAATCACCGCAGGGACAGGCCGTCTCTGCCTGTCCCGAGGCGCTTCGCTTTCCGCATGCGGTTCGAGAAGCCTCCTCGGCGCTAAACCGCCTGCGGGTTCTCCCCTATCCCGTCCTCCTGCAGGACATTGATTTACATCCTCGAATCTGCCCACGCACGAAGAAAATGCGATAGCATTTTCGAGGAGTCTCGCGCCTTCCGCACAAATCAACAGGTTACAAAAGCAACAGTTTACTTTAACGCAGCCAAAAATTAAAGCCAGCCATTGATGTGGAAGACAATGGCTGGCCAAACTTGTTATTCGATTTCTGCTAATGCTGTTTCCTGATACGCTTTAAAGAAAGAATCACAAAATGTGTCCCATTCTTCAGCGGCTTTCATTGAAGCTTCACTTACTTCTCCTAGAACTGGTCTTTGGAGTAGATCCTCCAGCTGATTTGAGAATTTGTCAATGGTTTCATGTGGTGCCCCATTTAATACATTACCGACAAAATCAGCTGGAGAATACCAATCTGCTACTCTCTGAAGATCCCGATAAATTTGGGTGAGAAGCAGATTACGCGGGCCTTCCCACTGTTCATTGACGACAACATCACGGAAAATTCTTGGAAGTGCGGAGAATTCCTCCATTACCCCATGACCAGCAAATATTGAAATGGCCTCTCGCAGTACTTCCGCTCCCTCATTTGTCGCACATATTTTTTGCAGTAAGACAAGTTCTCGTAAGTTAAATAGCTGTTTTCTAACTTCGATAGGATGATCAGATTTTATTCCTGGATTTAAAGGCTTCTCCAAGCGCAAGAAAAGATCATAAATTTTAAAAGCCCCTGCAGTTGTTCTTTTGGCGGCGTTTTCAATTTTCTTCAATTTGCTAGCGGCTAGCGGATAGTCCTTCACCTTTTTACCAAAGACTGTTCGGAAGTCACCATAAAGGTTGGCCTCTCTAGATGCCCGAAGCATAAATCCGGCACAGGCAATGCCAATCTCCAGCCTCGATAATGTAAGAACAATTCCCACCGCGACGGCAATCCCCTTGTCCTTAGGCCCAATCGGATAAGCTAATGCACCGTTATATTGAATTTCAGCTGTTGGCAATTCGGCAGTACCAAGCTTCCATTTTATCCGATTGATTTCGTAACCATTTCGTTTTTCCTTCTCCTTATCTCCGGGAAGCCATGCTGGAACGATAAATGTTGATACCTTGTTGGTCCCTGATATTTTTGCGGTCACAACTGAATACTCAGCATGAGCAGCGGAACAGAAAAACTTATTACCGTGTAGACGATAATTTCTACCGTCAGGTACGGCTTCAAGCACATTCGCAGGCAGGTCTGAACCTCCTTGAATTTCACTCATAAACTGAGCACCTATCGCAAATTCCCCATTTATCCCCTCTTTTGTATGTAGTAAAATTTCGTGAAGTTCTGGTATCTCATTATTGGGGAATTGATCAAGAAGTGCAATTAATCCATGGGAACAGGTTAATGGACAGGTCACTCCGCCTTCACCGATTTGGTGTGTCAGCATTCTTTTCACAAAGCTTTCCCAAGGCGGCATTTTACTCGAAAAAAGCCCTTCGCCAAATACTTCATTCTCTAGCTGATGTACTTCGAGAGGACGGACGATACGGTCAATTCGATGATTAAACGCATCATAATGAAGCATATAAGGACGAGCCTCAGGTCTCGCATTTCGTTCAGCTAATGTATTCCATTTAGAAGACACCCTAGGCGAAAAAGCGAGGATTTTCTCGTGAACCTGTTCAAACTGAGCCTCAGTATATTTCTTTACAACCTTTTGCAAAAATGGTTCATCACGATACCAATCCAAACCCTGACGTCTCGTAACAAATTCATCAAAACTATACGTATTCTTACCCCTCGTCTCCGTTTCATGCGAAGTTAAACTCATCCTAAGCCCACTCCTTTTTAATAATCATAATTTTCAGTCTAATTATAACATGACCGCCACAATAAAAAGAAACAGGATCAGCATCCTGTTTCAATTATTTTCCAAGGTGTCCATATGGGGTGGACAGTGTCCACGAGCGGTGACAGGCACCACTTTCATTTGAACCAGCCTTTTTCTTTGGATTGTTTGATGGCTTCGATTCGGTTTTTGACGTCTAGTTTGTCTAGGATGGTTGAGATGTAGTTGCGGACGGTTCCTGTTTTGATGCTGAGTTGTTCTGCGATTTCTTGTGTGTTTTTGCCATCGGCAACGAGTTCCAATACTTCTTTTTCACGATCTGTAAGTGGATTTTCTTCGGAGTAGACATCATCCATTAGCTCCGGTGCGTAAATCCGTTTTCCCTCCATAACACGACGGATGGAGCTTGCCAGCTCTTCGCTTGGACTGTCCTTTAATAAATAGCCTCTTACCCCTGCTTTTAGTGCACGTTGGAAATAGCCAGTCCGGGCAAAGGTGGTTAGAATGATCACTTTGCAGTTTAATCCTTTTATTTCTTCTGCCGCTTCCAGTCCTGTTTTCCCTGGCATTTCAATGTCCATTATACAAATATCAGGCTCATGCTTACGTACCAAAGCTACTGCTTCTTCCCCATTTGAAGCCTTGCCAACCACTTCCATATCCTCTTCCAAATTTAGAAGTGAACCGAAGGCGCCCAACAGCATCTGCTGGTCCTCTGCAATTACAATTCTAATCATTTTTACGCCTCCTCTTTATCTCTTGGCTTTACGTCATTGGGCACTTTAATTAATAAAGTTGTTCCTTCTTTTGTTAGAAGCTCTAAGCTGCCATTAATAAACTCCAGACGTTCTTTCATTCCTAAAAGTCCGCTGCCTCTGTTTTCATTATCACCTTCGCTTTTAAACACTCCATTATCATGGATGGTCATCACCATTTCCTTCCACGATTGCACAATTGATATAGAACAAGAAGTGGCGCCACTGTGTTTGACTACATTGTTTACTGCCTCTTTTAAGCACATGCTTAGAATGTTTTCGGTTAATAAGGGAACATTTTTTATGGAAATATCCTGGTTTCCCTCGAAGTTTATTTCAGCGGCCTTCAATATTTGTTTCACCCGTACAATCTCATCTTTTAACCGGATTCCTCTCATTGAAGACACCATTTTTCTCACTTCACTTAACGCTGTTCTTGCCGTTTGCTGCACGTCCTTTAATTCATTACGTGCCTGATCCGGGTCTTTTGTAATTAATCTTCTTGCTAAATCACTTTTTAATCCAATAAGCGAAAGCTTCTGGCCTAATGTGTCATGGAGGTCACGGGCAATCCGCTGACGCTCTTCTAACTTAACTAACTCTGAAATCCGCTTATTGGCATCCTCTAGCTTTTCTTCCAACTGCCCCATTTCTTTCTTGTTATGAATATTAAATGGAAGTAAAATGACGCTTATCCAAATGATGATGACAAAAGGCAATTGCTTTAGAAAAAGCTCATCCTGCTGGACAATACTGAAATTAATAGAGGCGGACGTACTTATTAAATGAATAAAATATAAGGTTAGAAAGGTAATTCGCTCTTTGATGTTTCCAATAAAATAGGAGAGAAAAAAGGCAAAATATACATAGCTAAAAAGACTGGTTGATGTAATCGAAATACCTATTAAGATGAAGGTCCAGAGATAAACGGGCCACCCCTTCGAAATGAATGCAATTCGATAGAAGATAAAAAAGAGAATGGTTAGGATGATCCCAACGATGATTTTAATAGGCGAGGATGTTTGAAAAATAAAATAAAATGGCAAAATGCAAAGAATGGTCCAAATATAAGGTGATATACCGCTATTTTTCTGGAATGTTATATACCTTTTTATCATAATAGAACCTCATTTTCAGCTTATAATAGTTTATCACCTTAATATTACCACAATTACCCACTATCTTCATTTACTACAATTTATTCGACTCTAACCTTATTTTAGAACAGAAATAACGACAAGCCCCATAACAGGGGCTTGTCGTTTCATACTTTCTCCGGTCTAAGAAACTTTTTCTGTTCTTTTACTAGAACCTTGATTTCCTTAAAGCCAACAAACTTCTTGTTTTGTTCATCGAAGAGACGGAATTTAAGCGAACTTAGACTTGTTGCTAATGTAATGGTCGGAACATTTTGCAAGGGCAGTGTATTATTATGCGCTTCCTCCAGCTTATAATTAGGTACTCTTGGGCTTAGGTGGTGAACATGATGGTAGCCAATATTTCCCGTTAGCCATTGTAAAACCTTCGGAAGCTTATAGAAGGAACTGCCTTCAAATGCAGCTTTTACATATTCCCAATGCTTATCTTCTTCAAAGTATGAATCTTCAAAGGTATGCTGCACATAAAACAGCCATATTCCCAGCGAACCTGATATTAAAAAGATTGGGCCTTGTACCAATAGGAATTGTTCCCATCCAATCGTTAAACAAAACAAAGCTATTAAAGCAGCAATCCCTGCATTGGTAATATAGGTGTTCATACGTTCATTGAACCGTGCACCTTTTCTATTAAAGCGGTTTTTAAGCAGGAATACATATATAGGACCTAATCCAAACATAACAAGGGGATTCCGATACAACCGATATTTTAATCTTTCCCATGTTGAAGAAGCTAAGTATTCATCCACTGTCAGTACCCAGATATCTCCCGTTCCCCGCTTATCTAAATTACTGCTCGTTGCGTGATGTACTGAGTGATCATGCTGCCATTGGTGGTATGGGAAGACGGTCAATATCCCCGTGATTGTTCCAAGAATTGTATTTGCTTTACGGTTCTTAAAAAAGGAGTGATGGCAGCAATCATGAAAAATAATGAAAGTCCGAACCAAAAATCCCGCTGCAAGGACAGAAATCCCCAAAGTTAGTATGTATGATATGGTAAGGCTCTGATAAGCAAGAAACCATAATAAAAAGAAAGGTACTAGTGTATTGATTATCTGCCAAATGCTTGCTCGTAAATTTGATTTTTCATAAGGTGCAACTTGTTTTCGTAATTTCTTTTGGTCTTGTTCCATCATAACGTTTATTCCCCTCTTTCATTTGTTGTAAAAAATTATAGCCCTAGTAAATCATCCTTTGTAGATATAGCTGTCATGACCAAGTCATGATAAATGTCATATTCCCCCTATTACGCAAGAGAGGAGAAGCTCATATTAGAGCCTCTCCTCCCCTCTCGGGCAATTATATTTTCTGCTTTTCACGACAATATTAACCCTATTTTTTAAAAATTTCACTATTTCATTCATGGTTTGTCTTATCCTTTGAATACATTTAACAAAGGGGGAATGGACATGAATCATTCGTTGACAACAGTTAGTTTCATCCGATATGCTGTTGCATTTGTCTTTATTACGTCAGGTATGATGAAATTATTCAGCACAGAACTTTTGGAAGTGTTTATCGGTTTAGGGCTGCCTTTCCCAGATATCCTGCTATATGTGACAGCCTTTCTAGAGATTATTTGCGGCATACTCATTTTACTTAATCGCAGTGTAAAAAATGCAGTTATCCCCCTAATTGGGATTATGATTGCGGCCATACTGCTAACAAAGCTCCCACTCATAACCGGCGGAATACTGCCTTTTGCATTTAAGGCGAGATTGGATATCGTCATGTTAATACTATTGTATATTCTTTATTCAAAATCACCTTCATAACGGCTTTTTCACCAGATTGTTTTACTCAATCTGGTTATTTTTTTATGGTAAAATGAAGAAAAATGGGGAAAGGGGAGAGTATTATTTTTATAAAAGAAAAGGTGAAAAATCTTCCCTCAACCCCTGGGGTTTATTTAATGAAAGATTCCCGCGGCTCTATTATTTATGTCGGCAAGGCAAAAAATCTTAAAAGACGTGTTCAATCCTATTTCCATCAATCAAAGGCACATCCGCAAAAGATTATAAAGCTTGTCAGCAATATTAGTGATTTTGATATTCTGTTAACAGACACCGAATTTGAAGCGTTTATGCTGGAATGTAAATTAATTCGCGAGATAAAACCGCTATTCAATAAAATGATGAAAAGTCCCCAATCCTACTCCTATATCGTCATTGATAGGAATAATGAGTTTCGTACATTTGGGATTACAAACAATCGAAATGACCAGGATGGAAAGCTATATTTTGGTCCATACCCAAGTAAGAATAGAGTTGAACAAGCAATTATTGGAATAAAGGAATCCTATAAAATCCTTTGCAGCAGCAACAAAAAAACTACGGCTCCCTGCTTAAATTATTCTTTAGGCTTATGTATTGGCATGTGTCGCGGGGGTACTGCGATTTCTGAGTATAATACAATACTGGAAAACATCATCGCATTACTATCTGGCATGGACATGGGTATTCTTGAAGAAATGAAGGAGCGCATGGCAACAGCTTCTGAGAATTTCGATTTCGAAGCTGCAGCAAAATATCGAGACAGGATTGAGGCTATTAACTTCTTATTAAAGAAGGAAAAAGCCATTGAATTCACAGAGAAAAGTAAAAATATAGCAGTTCTTGAATATTTAAGTGATGAAACTTTTAAACTTTTTCTTATTAAACGCAATAAAATCCTTTTTAGTAAGAGGTTTGATATTGATGGAACTTCTAGAGAACAACTTGGCAGGATCATTATGACACACTTTAAGGATGTTTCATTTATAGCCAACAAGGAACTTGATAGAGATGAAATTGACGAAGCTCAAATCATCTATAATTATTTAAAAAGCAGCAACTGCCGCTATAAGACGATTCCTGATAATTGGATTCGTAACCACAAAGATAAAACAATAGAAAATGCCGTAATGAAATTAATTTATAAAAATCAGACCATACATAAATAGCCCTCCATTGTCTTAATTAGACTGCGAGGGCTGTTTAATAGGCCAGACGATAAATTAAAAATCGCTCATTGGCATTATTCTCATATAAACCAGGAAGTTGAATTTCTTTTATTAATTCAAATAACGTATGGTTTTCTAAATAGTAGATATAATCCTCAGATGGATAATATAAAATCACGTCTACTTCCCGTTTAAATTTTTCTACCGAAACCAAAATATTATTAATGATTTTCCAAAAAATCGGGATCGTAAATGGGTTAAAAAAGTAAAAAGTGTTATCAAGAGGATTAATTTCATATTTCTCTGCCAAGCTGCATTGAAATTGAATCTCTCCTTTATTATCTTTCGCTTTTATTAAATAATTCGCTTTGTTCTCCATCGCTTCTTCGCATAGCTTTTCGTTCATCTCAATCCCTGTAACGGAAGCCTGAAATAGGTGATGAATAAAGAAGTTGAGTCTTCCTTTTCCACAGCCAAAATCAACGATATGGTCGCTGCTAGTTAATTCATATTCTTCGAATAATTTTTCAAGTGCACTATAGGGAGTTGGCTCGTAACGGTGATAATGGAAGGACTTGTTATATCCCCTTTGATTTCCTTCCGTTTCGATATTCAGCAATTCATCATAATTGTGTTCTTTCATTCATTCGCTCCTGCCTGCCCTCTCATTCATATGCGGAAGGGTCGATAAAAAAGTTATATCCTAAATAAACGATCATCCCAATTGCAGTCGTTAAAAAGCCCCATCCAAGAGTAACTTGCTGGATTACCAGATAGTTATTACACAATTGTACAGGTGACCAAATATATAACCATCCTAAGCCTATAAACAAAACGGTAAAACTAATAATAATCGAATTTTTCCCGAATGGATTGAGTTTTTTCCAACTGTCTCTTAAAGAAATTCCAGCTAAAAATGGTAAACTAATAAATTTAAATCCTTCTACAAGGTGAGAAGTTAATGCTTCATCCATTGTTCGCGGTAACATCCAGTATACCACGATAAGAACAAATAACGTAATTCCTGGAACCCCATTGCTGTTCCATTTTTCAAAAAATCCCGGAAATCGTTTTTGGAAAAAACGTGCCATTAACATACCCGCAATTACCAGCATCGGCATTTGCATATGCATATGGATGACCATAACAGATTCCATAAAGTTTGCAACAGGAGGAGCAACTAGGAAAATCCATAAAAGCATACCATAAAATGATTGATTCACAGCTTACTCCTCCCCTCTTTCTAGGATGTTAGTAACTTTTTGAGCAGCTTCGTCGATTTTTTTATAGTCCATTACATCAATTAGACTTCCTTTTTTATTCACTAAATAAAAAGCAGAATTATGAGCAAAATTCCCGTTCTCATCTGGAATTACAATGACTCCAAATGCTTTTAATAATGAATCTAACTCAGCCTGTTCCGGGATTCTTGCCATCCGCCAGGTTTCACCATCACTTTTAAAAAAGTCTTTGTACTTGTTTAATACAGCGGGTGTATCTCTTTGGGGATCGAAGCTTATGCTTAAAAAGACAATGTCTTCTCCTTTAACGCCACTCGGCAGTTTATCGTAAACTTGTTTCATATTATATTCTAATTCAGGACAAACCGTGGTACAGGATGTATAGAGAAATGTAATAAATACATATTTATCTTCAAATTCAGAGATTGAATATTTTCGTCCCATGCTGTCTTCAAGCGTAACATTAGGGAATTGAGGTTTATCATCTTTAAGCTGCTGCACTCTGGCAGTCTCGGCAGTAAATGCGGTGAATCCATCGGTTCCGATATAAAACAATCCAAGGCCAAAAATTAAGACGAGAAAAAATGAGATTTTCGTATACCTATTATTGATCATAGCGACCACTTCCAACTCTGTTTTCTTTTTTAAGCAGAAAGAGATAGCCCAAGTCTTAAGGCTATCTCTTTCTTTGTCAATGTCTAGCTCCTGCGCCTAGGGGCTCGGGGGCATAAGCCAATCCGTCAAGAAGGTTAAAGAGCAACCTTTATGCCGGCTCGTCTTATGCCTGTCGCCCCTGTGCACTAAGGAAAGCTCCTGAGAATATTCCTCGCAGGAACAAGCTGTGCTTGTTCCGAAGGCGCTTCCGCTTTTCTAATTACCACGTTTTAAAAGGTGGTGATCCTGGAGGTGCATTTACGATAAATTCGGTTAACGGGATTACATATGCCATTGCTACTACAATTAACATGATAACAATCCATAGGCCCCAGCGCTCTGTGATATAAGGGGTTTTTGTTGCGTTATCTTCTTCTTCAGCAATTGGGAATTCTGTTTCCCCTTTTGGTGCAAAGAACATCATATTGAATACGGCGTACACTTGAAGAATTACACCGATAATTAATAACGTACCGCCAACTGCTAATAACATTAAGTATGGGTCCCAGCCTAATGCTGTTGCGTGATCCCCATAAGTTGTGTAAGAAGTTCTTCTTGGTGAACCAAGTAAACCAACATAGTGCATAGCACCAGACATACAGATCATACCAACTGTCCAAATCCATGTTTGGATAACACCTAATCGATTGATTTGCGGCGTTAATACGCGGTTTGAAATAAAAGGAACTAACCAATAACTAATTCCAAAGAATGTCATAACCACTGACATACCTAATGTTAAGTGGAAATGTCCTACAATCCACATTGTATTATGAACAACTTGGTCTAATTGGTTTGTGCTTTGCGCAATACCGCCAGCTCCAGCTGGAATGAAGGCAACCATTGCAATAAATGGTGCTAGGAATCTGACATCGCCCCATGGCATTTTCTTCCACCAGCCGATTAATCCTCTACCGCCTTTTCTTCTAGCAGTACGCTCAAATACTGCAAATAGTGCAAATGCTGTCATAAGTGATGGGAATCCAATTGCCAAACTCATAAATACGTGCATGAATTTAACGACTTCATTAATACCTGGGTCAATGATTTGGTGATGGAATCCACCAGTGATGTTCATAATGACTAAAGCGATAATAACCACACGTGTTAGCATATCACTCCAGCGCTTTCCGCCGATCACTTTTGGTACAACTACGTACCAAGCAGAAACAGCTGTTAAATACCAGATATTAACCAATGTGTGTCCAAAAGCCCAGAACAGTGTACGAGCGACCATTACATTGATCGTGTCGACCCAGCCAAATACCCATGGAATAATCATAAATAATACTTCAACTGCTACGAACATTAGAGCGAAGAATAATAGAACGAATACACCAGTTGCAAAGTAAGATAGGATTGGAACATGTTGTCCTTTATGATTTTTTCTCCAATTCGCAACTTGGATAAATGCTCCAATACAGCATAACCAAACACCAACTACGATTAATGCTAAACCAATATAAAATACAGGATGTGCAGCCATCGGAGGATAGAAGGTGTACATAACCGATGCTTCATTCATTAAGATTGGGATAACAGCTAATACAAATCCTACAAGCTTAACGAAGAAACCGACCCAAGCGAGTTTTCTTACTTTTGGAAGTAGCCCCCCTAAGTTATGAGAAAGTGTTGCATAAAAGTATCCAATGGTAAAGAATGCTGTTAGCACGAGGATTAGTAATAATCCGTGTGCAGTCAGTACTTGGTAATAATTAAACCAAGTTGGTAACTCTAACAATCCTGCTCTGTTTAATCCTTGTAATAATCCTAAAAATCCACCAACTAATAATGCGATAAATGCTACTGCTATATATGATTTCGATAATTTTGCATCCTCTGGGTGATATCCCAGCATTTTATTTGCTTTGTCTTTAATACCTACTTTTAAATCTGCTTCCATTTTCATCAAATATCCCCCCTTATTTAACCGTAATCGTTGTACTCATTACTTGGTGACCCGCACCACAATATTCATTACATATAACTAAATAATTTCCTGGCTTATCAAATGTTTGGGTGATTTTTTGAATATGCCCTGGCATAACCATTGCATTGATATTTGTTCCAGCAACTTCAAATCCGTGAACAACATCCTTTGAAGTCATAATAAATGTAACCTTTGCCCCAGCTGGGATTTCAATATTGTTTGGAGTAAAACCAAACGCTTGTAGCGTCATAACGACTTCATATTCATTGTCGCCAACTTCCTTCACTCCTGGGTTATCGAATGGTGCCGTTTGATCAACCTTTTGAGGATCAATCGTTTCCATATTACTTGGTGGTCCCATTTCTAGTGCAAAAGCTTGGTAACCAGTGATTAACATGAATCCCATGATGATACCAAAACTTATTGTAAGCCATATTTTTTCATCAAGATGCATTTTCATCTCTCTTATCCCCCTTATATCCTGGCCATATAAAGACCGTATAGAACTATATACGTAGCAACAATCACGACTCCAACCACTGTTACGGAAATCCATGTTCCTTTTAGCGGTGCTTCATGCTCTTCTTTTTTACCTTTATGAGTAACCTTTGTAGCTGCCATCGAAAAATCAACCCCCTTAATTTGTTCTTACCCTTATAATAATTGCGACTGATTCTCAATGAAGTGAACTGAATCACATTGTGTCATTTTGATGTTTTAAAAGTGACAAACTTATGAACAACAAAAAAAGGCTATCCCCACTAAGTCAGCAGGGACAGCCTTTTTTAAAAATAGTTATCCATTTTTTAGAACAGGGGCAGTGTAACAATTATCATTGTCAGGAATAATATCGTTACATAATTGACTGAATACAGAAAAATCACATGCGCCCATTTTAGGTCATTTTTCGTAAAAAATCCGCTAATACTTACGACTAACCATCCTACGTTAAGTATCGTTGCAATAACAATAAATGGTGTACCAAGAGGCATTAAGTAAAAAGGTAAGGGAAGTAAACATGCGACATATACGACAATTTGCCGTTTTGTCATTTCAAACCCATGTACAACAGGAAGCATGGCAACACCTGCCGCTTTATATTCCTTACATTTCTTCATCGCAATCGCAAAGGTATGTGGCATTTGAAAGATAAATAAGATCAGAAACAATATAATTGGAACAATATGATTGCTAGATTCAATGGCTGCCCAACCGATTAATGGGGTAACAGCTCCTGACACACTCCCGATTACCGTATTAAGGGTATATCTTCGCTTTGACCACATCGTATACAAAATCACATAAGTGAACCATCCTACGAATGCATAAATGGCCGCTTCCATTGTAGTAAAGAGTAACAGGATTAAACCCAGTATAGTCAAAACAATTCCCATTGTTAAAACAACGTTTAATGGGATATTTCCCGTTACCGTTGGTCTATTTTTCGTTCGATCCATAATAGTATCAATATCAACATCATACCAATTATTAAGAACGAGAGCTCCTGCCATAACCATTGTACTGCCAACAATCGTTAGTAAAAATACTTCCCAATAATCACTAAATGAATGATTAGTAAAATGTAATGCTAACCAGAAACCGGTAAAAACAGGCAGTACATTTGCAATTAACACACCTGCTTTAAAAAGTGATTTTAGGTCAGAGATTAAGCTAGAGGAATTTCGTTCATCTATTAAAAGTTCTTTCCCAGCCTTCTGAAAAGAAGATATTTCATTTTTACTCATTTTTCACTAAACCTCCAGACATAATTCCTTCCCTACTATTAAATCATACATCAAATCCTTTTGCATGATATGAATCACTTTTTAGATTAACACTTACCATCCTCGTCCTGCACCGCCGCCGCCAGAAGAACCCCCGCCGCCCCCTCTTGAGCCGCCTCCGCCTCTTCCACGCGAGATGATAGAAAGCAGAAGATAGGTGAGTGTCCCTCCAAAAAACTTAAAATCAAGAAACACTACAACGACGATAATAATGATGAGCAGCCAAGAGGGGATTCCTAATCCTTCATCAGCAGTAGTCTGTTGTGCTTGCCTTTGGGGTGCCTGCAGTCCCCCTCCTTGACCATATTCGGCTAAAACTTCATTCGCCAGTGTCTTATAAGTTTCTAGGATCGCTTTGTTTGGCTGATCATTTTGAAGGTAAGGAATGGCATGTTCATCAAGAATTCGCCCTGCTTTTCCATCAGGGATTCGTCCCTCAAGACCATAGCCAACTTCGATCCGAATTAAACGATCAGTGACGGCAATAACCAGCAAAACTCCATTGTTTTCTTTTTCATTTCCAATCCCATATTGTCTGAAGGCTTCATTTGCATATTCCTCAATCGTGTTTTCTCCAATGGTATCCACCGTTAACACAGAAATTTGTGCTGTTGTTTGATCTTCTACTGTTCTTCCTAAATTTCTAATTTCCGCTACTTCGGTTTGAGTTAGTACCTTAGCAAAATCTTGGACATAAATATCGCCAATCGGAGCTGGCATTTTGATATCCTTAGCATATGCTCCACCTTGAAATAGGAAGAATAGTAAAAAAAGAAGGCTGAAGACCAATTTCGGTTTCATTCCCCATTGCCTCCAAAGTCTACCTCAGGGGCTTCTGCCGCTTTAGGATCAGCTGTGAAATATTCCTTTTCATCAAAACCCGTCATCCCTGCTATAAGTGCACCTGGAAATCGTTTTATTTTTTTGTTATATACTGCAACCTGATCATTGTAATCTTTTCGCGCAACTGAAATTCTGTTTTCAGTTCCAGACAGCTCATCCATTAATTGCGTAAACTGCTGGTCTGCCTTTAGATTCGGATAGTTTTCAACTACTACGAGCAATCGGCTTAATGCTCCGGTTAATTCAGCATTTGCTGATGCTTCTTCTTCCACTGTATTCGCTCCTGCTAATCTTGCACGTGCATCCGAAATCGATGCAATCACTTCTTTTTCATGAGATGCATAGCCCTTCACGGTATTCACAAGATTTGGTATTAAATCCAGCCTTCTTTGAAGCTGATTTTCAATCTGCGCATATGATTGGTCTACATTTTCTTCAAGGGTAACAAAGTTGTTATAACTCGACATTAACATAACGCCAAGTAAAACAATTGCAGCAACAATTATTCCTATAATCATATATCCTTTTTTCATTGTGAACACACTCCTTTCCTATAGTATGCATCACAACCTATTCGAAATATGAAAAGCTGCGAGGATTTATTAGATCCACACAGCTTTGGAGTTACTTCTCTTTATTGTCATTCAATTCATCGATAAGTTGTTTGGTCCTTTTCGCATTTCCCTCAGCAAAGTTTTCAAACCGATCTTTTAATTCATCATCGTCGTGAATCCGCTCAGCCGCTATTAGATAGGTCCTCATTAAATCTTCTTCTATCTCAATCGAATGTTCAAGAATTTCTTCTAGATTATTTTTTTCATCTTCATTTTTCCCTTTAAAAATATTTGCAGTCAAAGCATACAACCTCCTCTAAGGTGAGAAAACTAATACTCTTCCACGGTCGCAATATAAGGTAAATTTCTATACTTTTGTGCGTAGTCGATTCCATAACCGACGATAAATTCATCTGGAATCACAAATCCAACGTAATCCACTGGTAATTCCACTCTTCTTCTTTCAGGCTTGTCTAAAAGAGTGCAAATTTTTATCTGTTTCGGTTTATGCATATTCAAATGGTCTTTCAAAAAATGCAAGGTTAATCCGCTGTCTATGATATCTTCAACCACCACGACATTTTTATTCGTGATATCCTCATCAAGATCCTTTAATAGTCTTACCTTTCCAGTTGTTTCTGTTTGGTCACTATAACTTGATACCGAAATGAAATCGACGTTTATATTTCCCTTCATCTCACGAATCAAATCTGCCGCGAATACAAAGGAACCTTTAAGTACAACGATTAACATGATTGGCTCATTGTTAAAATCTCTTTCAATTTCCTCTGCTAATTCTTTCACTCTTTGTTTTATTTCCGTCTCCGAAATCATTGTATCTTTCACTCTATAGGGCACTAATCATACCTTCTTTCTAAAAAATCCTGCTAACTCCATTATTATTCCAAAAAATAATACTGAATACAAATTTCAGAAAGACTAGTTGATATAGTTTTTACTAAACACTTCTTTTTTCCGTAACTGCCTCACTTACCATCTTGTACATACTTTCAACTCCCTCTTCAGAAGCTTCAAAGCTATATGCATTCTCGATATTAATTCCAAGACTGTCTGCTTCTTTCTCGGCATCAATGTTTGCTCCCAAGAAGATAAATTCCCAATTATATTTCTCCTGCTGATGCTTAATTAACTCTTTCACTTTTTTGTAGGTGAATTCCCTGCTGGCATTTTCAAAACCATCAGTAGTGATTACATAAATAACCTTACCAGGTCGATCGGCCTCATTTGTTTTTGATAATCGATAACCAACATCTAGAATTGTTTTTCCTACCGCATCAAGCAGGGCTGTACACCCCCTTACAAAATATTCTTCCGTTGTCAGCTTAACTTTTTCTGCCTCAGCACCATTCCATACAACCTCATATTGATCATCAAAAAGAACACCTGTGACCAATGTTTTACCTTCTAATTTTCTCTGATTTTCAATAAAAGCATTAAACCCGCCAATCGTGTCACTTTCAAGTCCTCCCATAGATCCGCTTCGGTCGAGAAGAAAAATAATTTCTGTTAGATTACTGTTCATATCTACCATCCTTTCAATTGCGTTTATATTATAATAATAGATGAGTTCATCCATTATTTGGTCGCTTGGCGGGCGACATATTTGGAGGTAGTTATGTTAGATAAAGAGCTATTACTAGAATTACAGTCATACATAGAAAGTCATTTGAAACTCCAAATTCTTCAACCCTTTGAATCACCAAGCTTTCAAAAATCAGAAGAGTTCCAAAATATTGAAATCGAGGACTTCATTAAGATTAAACGCCAGCCCACCTTTAACCAGACATTGTTCCGTTATATTGATAAAAAAGGCGCCAGTGACTCAGATATTTATAAACGTGCCGGAATCGACCGCAGGCATTTTTCAAAAATACGCTCGAATCCCGAATATAAGCCTGGAAAGAAAACAGTTATCGCTCTAGCGCTGGCACTCCAACTAACAAAAAAAGAAACAGATAAATTATTAAGTTCCGCTGGTTACTCTTTATCTGACAGTGATACCTTTGATTTAGTCATCCAGTTCTGTCTCGAAAAAAAAATATATGATTTTTATGATATCAATCAGGCGTTGGACTATTTTAGTTTAAATCCACTGATATAAAAAAAGGAAAAACCAGACTAATATCGAATTAATCGGATAGAATGGTATTTGTGCATAGCATTTAAGAGGAGTGAAGAAAATGCCAGTAAATGTTTATCTTGTTTTTAATGGTAATACCCGTGAAGCAGTAGAATTCTATTCGAAAGTTTTTAAAACGGAAGCACCGCAAATTATGACCTTTGGTGAACAACCGCAACATCCTGATTACCCTATGCCAGAAGAAGCAAAAAATTTAATCATGCACACTCGACTGAACATCGATGGAAGTACGGTTATGTTCTCTGACAATTTCCCTGGATCACCATTTATCGAAGGCAACAACGTGACATTGGCGTTAGTAAGTAAAAATTTGGATGATATCCAATCTTGGTATGATCAACTAAAAGAAGGCGGCACTGTTACAATGGAACTTCAAGAAACCTTCTGGGCTAAACTCTATGGCCAGATAACAGATAAATTCGGAATTCACTGGCAGATAAGCCATGACAGCGGAGAATATGGCAGTTAAATTTTCACACAAAAAAGGGATACAGCCTTTAAATAGCTGTATCCTTTTTGCGTTTAAATTATTTTAAGGTTCTGCTTAAGAATGCCTTTGTCCGTTCATTCTGAGGATTTGTAAACACTTCAGAAGGGTGCCCCGTTTCAATAATTTCGCCGTTATCCATGAAAATCACCCGGTTTGCCACTTCCCTGGCAAAGCCCATTTCATGTGTCACAACAATCATTGTCATCTGCTCTTGTGCTAATGCCTTTATGACCTCAAGAACCTCACCCGTCAATTCAGGGTCCAATGCTGAAGTAGGTTCGTCAAATAAAAGGATTTCAGGATTCATCATCAGTGCTCTCGCAATCGCCACCCTTTGTTTTTGACCGCCTGAAAGGCTGGCTGGATAGGCATCCGCTCTTTCTGTCAAACCAATTTTCCTTAATAGCTCCGTACTTCTTTGTTGAATAGATGCAACGGGCTCGTTCTTTACCAATTTAGGAGGCAGTTCTAGATTCTCCTTAACCGTCAGATGCGGGAATAGATTAAAATGTTGGAAAACCATACCCATTTTAGAGGTAATATTTTTGATTTCCTGCGGTTTTGCGTAGACTCCGTCCTTAACAAAAGCTTCACCCGAAATCGTAATACTTCCTGCATTTATTTCCTCCAAGTGAACTAAACTCCTAAGCAGCGTACTTTTTCCCGACCCAGATGGACCGATAATCGCTACAACATCATTTTTGTTAACGTCAAAGGTTATTTGCTTTAGTACATCCACCTTGCCAAATAACTTTTTCAGGTTGGATACTTCAATGATAGCCACATTTACCAATCCTTCTTATTCAAATTTGTATCTTCGTTCAATTCCTTTAAATACAAAAGTTAAAAACAGCGTCATAATGAGATAAATTAACCCAGCAACGAAAAATGGGACAATGGTAAAGTCGCGGTTTACAGCTGTCTGAGCATAGTGAAGAAGTTCCGGTACGGCAACTGCATAGAGCAGGGCTGTGTCTTTAACGAGTGTCACGGATTCATTCGCAATCGCTGGAAGGGTAACCCGAAACATCTGCGGTAAAATGATTCTTGTTGTTGTCTGCCATTTACTTAACCCAAGAACCTTTGATGCCTCATATTGTCCTTTATCAATCGCCAAAAGGCCGCCGCGGAAAATTTCAGCAAAATAGGCTGCATAGTTTAATACAAACCCTAAACAGGCTGCAACGAACCGGTCTAACACTAAATATTCTCCAACCACTGGCAGCATCGGCAAGCCGAAGCAGATTAATAACAATTGTAGTAATAGCGGTGTACCTCTCATGATGTAAATATAGCCCTGAGCAAGTAATGATACAGGCTTTAAGCTGCTTTTTACAGCTAATGTAAGTAAGAAACCGAGCGGAATAGAAATAATAATAGCAATGAAAAACAAAAGAATCGTCATCTGTGCCCCTTCAAGCATAGGCACAAGAATCGATGTGAAATAATCAAATGACATAGTAACTCCTCCAAAAACAAAACAGGGTTCCCATTAGGAAATCCTGTTTTACCTTATTTTCATATTACTTTAATACTTTATCTTCTCCAAACCACGTTTCAGAAATGCTAGCAGCCGTACCGTCCTCATTCATCTCATCGAGTGCCTTTTGGAGCTTTTCAAGTAATGCCTCATTTCCTTTTTTAACACCAATACCATATTCTTCAGGAGCAAGCGACTCTTCAAGCACCTTAAATGTTTCTTCCTCTTGAGCCATATAATAGTTGATAACAACTTCATCAATCACTACAGCATCCAAACGACCACTCTTTAAGTCTGTTAAAGCCTGTACATTATCAGCAAACTCCGTTACGGTCTTAACCTTCTCTTTTAATGGTGAATCGTTTAGGGCGTCAGAAGCGGAAGAAAGTGACTGCAGTCCAACTACTTTTCCATCTAAATCATCTAGTTTAGTAACCTTTGAATCAGCAAGAGTGACGATTACCTGTGCATTTTTTAAATATGGTTTTGTGAAAAGGACCTTTTCTTTACGTTCATCTGTAATCGTGTATCCGTTCCAAATTAGGTCAATCCGTCCGCTGCTAAGCTCAGCTTCTTTTGTTTTCCAGTCAATTGGCTGGAATGTAACTTTCGTTCCCATTTTTTCTGCTGCTGCTTTAGCGTAATCAATATCAAAACCTACAATATTATTATCCTCATCACGGAACCCCATTGGCGCAAATTTATCATCAATTCCGATGACAAGCTTATCTTCCTCTTTACTTGATGATTTTGAGCATCCAGTAAAAATGACTAGTATTGCAGTTAATATAAGAATCATAGTTGCTAATTTTTTCATTTGTATGTACCCCTTTTATTTAAATTAATTTCACTTTAGTACGTTACCATATTATCGTACTACCACATTATAACACTATAATATTATCGAATACAATAGTTAGAAAAATAATAATAAAAAGGAGCCTATTCCTTTAAGAATAGACTCCACTCGTTGATATTTTCCAAATCATATGGTCCTGCCCTTGACCCCAATAATCCTTTAGTAAATAATTAGGTTCGCCAAATTTCTTCTTCCAGATGGCTTGAGCATTTTTGTAGCCGCTGTCGAGACAGAAATCTACCATTCCACACCCCTTTAAGGTTTGCAGCATTTCTCCCAGCAGTCTATTTCCTACTCCCTGTCTTTGATATTCAGGAAGTACAAATACCGTTCCTACTTCAACAAGATTCCCCAGTTTTCCATTGGTACAGTTTTTTATCAGTTCACTGGCAGGACCATATTCTATTGTTCCAATAATTTTGTTTCCAGCCAAAGCTATTAAAAAATACCTTTGATCACCCTTGCTATCCAAATCCAATTGCAAATAATTATTCTTACTATCAATCTCAGCTTCGATATCCTCAATTAATCCCGCTAGACCTTCTCTTCGGAAGGTATCAGTAATGACGATTCTAAAAAATTGATTCAGTTCCTCTATGTCTTCCATTCTAGGTCTTCTTATCTCGACTGTTTGCATACAAAATCCCCCTAGATTAAGCTGACATATTTTTTTGAACTCTAATTTTATTTACCACAAAAAGTCCACTATAGAGCAGGAATGTCCCTGCCATTAATATCATTCCAAGGAAAACGGACATCATCGTAGGCACTAAAAATGCACCCAATATGATTGCACCACGAGCGATTAAATCCGCACCGTTAAAACCTAAATTAGAAAAAGCAGAGTAAGAACCCCGTTTATCTTCTGGCATCATATTTGCCTTTTCTGCATTCATTATTGGAGAATAAACGAGCTCACCAATCGTTGCCAGACCATTAAATAATACAAGGATATACCACAGATTTGCAGACGTTACAACCGTATACCCGACGCTATAAAATAACAACCCCAGCAGCAGCATCTTTCTTTTTGAAAATTTATCCGTTATTTTCGTAACCAAAAACGTTAGTACAACTACCATCAGCATATTTTCGATATTTAGGAAACTAAGCATCCTAACACCAGCAACTTCAAATTCACCCACAAATACAGTCTTAAACTCTTCCGCTAAGCGAACACCTATGTAACTATTTAAAGAAAATTCTGCTGCAAAAATAAACATCGACCCTGCAACAGCCATTACAAATGGTTTATCCTGAAAAGCAACTTTGTAGTTCTGGAAGAGATCCACAAAAATGTTTTCATGTTTTTTCTCAAGCAGCTTCACACGTGTATCTTGTAACCAGATGCCATAGGCAATCGGTAAGCTAGTTGACACGATCGTTAATGTGATAAAAAGTTCTAATTGATGATTCACATATAAAAGTCCGCCTAATGCAGCCCCGATAGCCATCGCTAAATTAACAAGCCAATAATCGAGGGCATAAACACTCTTTCGATTTTCTGGTGTTGTCGAGTCAATGATGATCGCGTGCACGGCAGGACGACCAAGACTGCTGGTAATCGTGAAAATTACATAACTGATTGCAAATAATACAATCCATTTTTCGTCTGGCAATAAGCTTACCGTCATTAGTGCAAACATTAGTGCACTGGACATTGACGATAAGATGATTATTTTTTTTCGTGGGAATCGGTCTGAAATATAGCCGCCGATAAAGTTAATAAAAAAGCCTATTATGACCGTGATTGCTAAGAAAATACCTGCCCAAACCGCACCCTTATGCTGTGCAAAGAAGAGCGCCATGAACGGCATTACTGAGCTGGCAATCGCCCGGTTAAAAAACGAGGTTATCAGTCTTACTTTAATGTTTTGGGGATAGTCTTTCCATGCCATATTTACCAACACCTTTCATACTCTTTATAGTAAACTAGACGTAACAATTTAAAAATGACCAATTTTCAAAAAAATGTCTACTTTTAAAGGAATGAGAATATGGACCATTATTTATTAACAATATGGAATTCAACCTCTACTGGAGAAGTCAAAGTACAGGATCTGGCTGAGATTCTAAATCTAAGCGCAAAGCAGACCCGTCGCAAACTGAGCCAATGGCAAGAAGAAGGCTGGCTAACGTTTCAGGCTGGCCGAGGAAGAGGAAACGATTCGAAATTGCAATGGAAGAAGGATGTAGAATCTGCGTATGAAATACATTTCATATCCAAATTGGAGAGTTATTCGATTGAACAAGTAAGTAAATTGTTATTGTTTAACTGGTCGACTGAAACAAAACAGCGATTGATGACTAAATTTCAATCCAAATTTGGGTTTCATCAAGAGGGGCAGGACCGACTCATTATTCCTCGATTTTACCGTTTCTTAACATATCATCCACTAAAGGCTGCAGATGTACATAGCGCAAATCTAGTAGCAAACATATATAACCGAGTGGCAGCATTGGAGGAAGATAATACAATAACACCTGAGCTTGCCCATAGCTGGGAATTAACTAAAACCAAGTTGACATTGTACTTAAGAAAAGATGTAGCCTTTCATGATGGTTCCATTCTAAAAGCAGAAGACGTCGTCCAATCCTTTATTCGAATGAAGCAAGATGTGATATATGCTGAACTTTGGAAACCCATTACAAAAATAACTTCACCCGCTTCACTCGTTGTTGAGCTTGAATTTCCAAATGGCTGTACGTATATTTTACCGCTGCTTAGTTTGATGACTGCTAGCATTTATAAAGAATCCAACGGTCAGGTCATTGGAACGGGGAGTTTCTATATGGGGGGGAATTCTGAAGAGAAAACCGTATTACATGCTTTTAAACATTATTATGGGGAACGTCCCCTATTGGATACAGTTGAATTCATTCAAGTTTCTAGAGAGTTTGGAAATGTTTATTATGGTGCTCATGAATCAAGAGAGGTAGGCACGTTCGAAGTTGAAAGTGATTCTGGCTTCGGTATTGTGGTGATGAATCCATTTCGCCAATCGGATATCGCTAGAAAAGAAGTACGAGATTACATCCATATGTTGATAGACGAAAATCGCTCACTAATTTCTACAATAGATTCACGTATTTCAGAAAACAACTCTGGATGTTTAATTGGTTATTCAAAGCCTTATTCTATGCCAAAAATAGCAAAGCCATCACTTTCAAAGCCATTAAGAATGAAGTACACAGGATATGCAAAGGATGTATCCTTTTGGTTAAAATCCATCCTCGAACATGGTGGACTATATACAGAGATAGAAGAAGTATCGTTTCATGATGCCCTGTATCATGATCATCTAAAAGCAGAGGCAGATTTATTTATTCATGGAGAAATTTTTGAGGTGAACCAAAGCTTTTCTTATTTTAATTTTATAAAAAATAACCTTTCCCCACTTCGAAAATTAACACAAAGTGATCCATATCTACAGAAATTTATTCAAGCCTATGATGAATTACCCTTTGAGCAATGGATTGGTCAGCATTTGAAAATAGAAAAGTATTTAATTGAAAATTCCCTTTGCATTCCACTCTATTATTCTAAGCGGCAAATACCGTTTTCCATTAATTTGATGAACGTCGAGATTAAGCATTTTGGGTATGTAGATTTATCAAAATTATGGATGAAGCCCAAATACTAGTATAAAAAGAATGCCTGACATCCGAATGTCAGGCATTGTTCTTTTTAATCTTGATATTCTGATAATTGTTCCTGCACAGACTGAAGGGAATTTATTGCTTGTTGAATCTTATTTTTGTTGTCTGGTTTTTCAGCGTTACTTAATGCCTGCTGTAATGTATCAACCGTACTTTGTACCGATGACATACTTTGGTCAACGTATTGTTTAGCGTTTGGCATATGTGCACCTCCTTAATTATTTCAGAAATAGTATCTGCACATATTCCAAAAATATAAGGATTACTTTTCCATCATTAATTTTAAAATTAGTTCGTCTGTATGCCTGGTTCCTTCATTTCCAAGCTTACAAAAGCTTTCAATACTTTTTTCCACGTCATCGTGAATAAATCCGTCAGTGGATTTAATTTCTTGATTGTTGAGTGCTAATAAAGCTGATTGAACTGCCACATTCGAACATGTGGATACTTTCATTGCGCAGCCAGCCTTGGCACCATCACAAATCATTCCAGAAACATTACCGATGGTGTTTTGAATCGCTGCTTTAATTTGCTGCAAGTGACCTCCTAGTAAATATACCATTGCCCCACTTGCACCCATTCCTGCTGCAGTTACACCGCATAGTGCTGAAAGCCGCCCAAATTTCGATTTGATATGAATGGTAATAAGATGGCTAAGTGCAACTGCTCGAATCATTTCTTCCTCTGAAACCTGTAGTTTCTCTGCGACAGCCACAACGGGAAGGGTTACGGCAATTCCTTGATTCCCACTACCGGTGTTCGCCATTACCGGGAGTGTTGAACCTGCCATTCTCGCATCTGATCCAGCGGCAGCTAGTGACATTGCCGCTGTGGCGATGTCATCTGATAGAATTCCTTTTTTTACATTTTCTTTTATCGTCTTCCCTACATTTAACCCATAATCTCCAGAGAGTCCTTCTTTTCCAATCACTCTATTTAATTCAATGCTCTTTTTTACAACAGATAAGGAGCTTAAATCAACCGTTTGAACCCATTCAACAATTTCATCTATCGTAAGTGTTACTAATTCTTCTTCATCTGATTGGAAGCCTATATTTTCGCATCCACCTGTGAACACAACCTGACCATCAACCTCAATTAACGTGATGTTACTATGATTATCAGAAATAACCACTCTAGAAGTATGTTGATTGGTTTTCAAACTCACTTCAATATAAAGTCTTTTGGGTGTGTCAGCTTGACCGGAGGATACTTTTCCTTCTTCTATTAGTTTTAACGCTGACAGCTCATCTTCAAAAGTAAGTCCATCTAATACTTCTAGTTGTTTCAGTGGATCGCCCGCTGCAGCTCCAAGTGCAGCAGCGAAATCCAGACCACTAGAAGTCATTCCTGGAATTCCGACGGATTTTGCATTTTTTATAATATTTCCACTCGCTTTTAAAACTATCTCCTCTATTTGCCCTTTGGCATAGCTTTTTGCCGTTGCTGCGGCCAATGCAATCGCAACGGGCTCCGTACAGCCAAGCGCAATCACTAATTCTTTTTCAAGAATGGTTTCTATTTTATGCTTCTTCATTTTCCCACCACTTCCCTTTCTAAATACCTTATCTAAGATATTACCATAGCTATGCTGATAAAAATTCGGGGTAATTTTACCAAATATCCCAAATAAAAAAAAGAGTCTTTCTATGGAACAAAAGACTCTTTTATATGACTTTATTATATTGAATGGCTGATGGTTTCTTCCCCTATTTCTGCTTCCCTTCCAAACAATCTTGCATAGACACCATTGTTATTACCCAGCAAATCCGCGTGCCCCCCCTGTTCGACAATTGCTCCATTTTCAAGAACAATAATCTTATCTGCTGAGAGAACGGTAGAAAGACGGTGAGAGATAATGAGGATGGTTTGTTTCTTACCGGTTTTCAAAACTGTCTCATTAATTTTCGTTTCAGTAATCGGATCAAGAGCTGAACTTGCTTCATCAAGAATGAGGATTGGTGCGTCTTTAATGATTGCCCTTGCCAGAGATAATCGCTGCTTCTGTCCTCCAGAAAGAAGGCTTCCTCGTTCTCCGACCTTAGTATTCAAACCCTCTGGCAAGCTTTCGACCAGTTCTTCCAGACCGCTATCCTGTAAGGCTTTTAGTAATTCCTCATCAGTAGCATCTGCCTTTCCGATTCTTAGATTATCCGCCAATGAACCGCTTCGTAATTGAACATCCTGCGTTACAATCGCTATTTGGGACCGCAGCCATGCTGTATCCCATTCGGTAATGTTTCTGCCATCCACTTCAATCTGACCCTTTTTCGTTTCATATAATCTAAACAGCAAGTCAACGATAGTAGATTTTCCTGAACCACTCGGTCCTACCAAGGCTACCTTTTCACCTGCTTTAATATCAAAGGTAACACCAGACAATACATTTTCTTCTTTTTCTGGATAAGCGAACGTTACCTCTTTCAGTCTGATACTGCCGCTTGCCCTTTCCCCTCGAATGCCTTCCTTTATTTCAGCTTCCGCTGGCTGGTGCGATAGGAGAATATCTGAACGATCTAGCGCTGGTCCAGTTCTTCTTACAGATAGCCAGTTACGCAGCAGTCTTTGCATTTCGTTGGCTGCAATCGTGACTAATCCGCCTGCAGTAAGCATTTGTCCACTTGTTAAATTGTCGTTCCAAATTAATAAAGTACTAATTAAGTAGACAACACCTAAGGCAAATCCATTATAGCTGGCAATGACCACTACCGATTGCATTCTTGCCTTTAGTTCCTTAATTGAATGCTTTACGAAGGAGTTCCTGATGGCAATCACACTATCTACCTCATTCTCAGAAACACCCATAACCCGTGATAAATGGATTCCCGTAACCGATTCTCTCAGTCTTTCAAGATATCGGGAAGCCTCCTGTCTTGCATCCGCGGAGGCAGCTCTAGTTCTGATTCCTACATAATTGGAGGTCCAATAAAAGATAATACCTAGAACCACACTGGTAATCATTAAATAAGGATGAATCCAAAGCAGCACCAGACTATAAATGATAACCCCCTGAACGCTTGCCATGAAGGTCGAACCTTCCCATGCAAGGAAATTGTGAAGTGTATCTGGGTCATCCGAAACTCTTGCCAGAAGTTCCCCTGATGAATTGTTATGATAAAAGGAATATGGAAGCACCTGTAAATGACTAAATAGGCGCAGCTTTTGCCAGTTGGTTACCGTCTTGGCTGTCTGGTGGCAAAAATATTCATCAATCACCATCATGACTAAATCAAAGATGGCGGAAAAGAGTAATAACCACATTAACCCCCACAGCCAGGAGTGGTTTTCATTCGGAATAATCGTATCAATTAACCAGCTAAGTGCCAGCGTTGGAATTAATGCTGAAAAAACCTGGCTAATCGCAATAACAACTGAATCGGCAATGACCCATTTTTTATAAGGTCTTAAAAAAGCTAGAACTCTGCGGCCATCACGATTCTTTTTTGGTTGGGAGACGGTGCTTGCATTCATCCAATCATCTCCTTTTCTAACTCGCTATATTGAGCTTTGTATAATTCGTAATACTGCCCTCTTAATGCAAGCAGTTCTTCATGTGTCCCTTGTTCTGCCACCATCCCCTGGTCTAAGAGGAGGATTTTATCCGCGTTCCTGACTGTAACTAATCGATGGGCAATAGTAATGGTGGTTCTTCCTGGAATTAATTGTTCGAGTGACTCTTGAACCTTTTCCTCTGTTTCCCCATCTAAGGATGAGGTCGCTTCATCAAAAATTAAAACAGGTGGTTGGCGTAATATAGCCCTTGCGAGTGCTACACGTTGTCGCTGTCCACCGGAGAGCTTCAAGCCGCGTTCACCCACCACCGTTTCATACTTATCTTCCAGGGATTCTATTAAATCCTTTAATCCAGCAGCTTCTACCGCTTTATCCAATTCTTCTTGGGCTGCTTCCTTCTTTCCATACAAAAGATTATTGCGAAGCGTGCTGTTTAATAGAAAGGTTTCTTGAGAAACAACTCCTACCTGCTGTCTAAAGCTGTTTCGATTGTAAGAGAATAGGTTCTTTCCATCAATTAGAACTGACCCTTCATCAGGTTCATATAATCCTAGTAGAATTTGAATGAGTGTACTCTTTCCGCCGCCGCTTGTACCAACAATTCCAATGTGATTCCCTTGTTCCATGGATAGCGAAACGCCTTGTAGGATTTTTTTATCACTGTTAGGATAAGTAAACCAGATATTTTCTAAGTCGATTCTTCCTTCTACATTTCCAAAGGACGGAAGATTCTCTTCATGCTCTTCGGGTAATTCGAAATATTCATAGATTCTTTGTAAAGCCGGTATCGCCTGTTGAATGGTTAGCGCATTTTCAGCTAATGAGCGGACAGGTAAAAACATGATCGGTATAAAACTAAGACAAGCAACGAGGGTTCCAATGGTTATATTCCCTTCCCAAATCGAAAATCCACCAATTAACATCACAACACCAGGAGTTGCAATATTGAACAAATTTCCTAAGCGCCAGTTTACTTTTCCAATCAACGCTGCACGAATGGAGAAGTTTTTCCAATCTGACAATTTCTTTTGCTGTGTTTCTACCTCAGCACTTTGTGTCTGAAAGGTCCTGACTAATCGAATACTTTCAATACTTTCCTGTAAATGTTGATACATATCTGCACTCATATCTCTCTGCGTGGCACTCATTTTTCTCATGACTTTTCCTAATTTAAACGAAGGAAAAATATAAATGGCAAAAACGACAAACATCACGATGGCTGCTGGCCAATACAAAACAAATACCGCGGAAAATGCGGCAATCGCGCCAATAACCTGCTGTAAAATACGGGGCACGACCGTATTATTTAAGTTTTGAATGGACTCTACATCATGCGTTAGACGGTATAACATATCTCCTCTTGGTGTCGTTGTAAAAAACGACATCGGTGTACGGTGCAACTTTTTGAAGGCTCGAATCTGCATATCAGTAATCACATCTAAGCCGATTTTCACTTGCACATACTCCTGCAGTGTCTCAAATAGCGACTTCCCTAAATAGGCAACGAGAACTCCAGCGACAACCAAAAGTAAGAAGTTCATTTCTCTATCGCCTATTACCTCATCCACCAGTTTTCCTGCTAGGATAGGGGGTAAAATCGTAAATGCTCCACCTACTAAGGAAAAAAACAGGGCAAGCAAAAGCTTTCTCCAATATGGTTTAAAATGCTCTACTGTAGTTTTTAATAAATTCATAATAATCCTCCTCGCAAGAATTTATTGTATTACAAAAAGTAAAAATATTCATTAATTTTATTCAATTGTTATTTTAATTTTTTGCTGTGTTATATTGGTCTGTTGATTTCCGCTCCAGTCACTTCGCTTTCCGCGGGCGGTACGGGGAGCCTGTCTAGCTGCAGCGCCTAGCCCCTCGAGTCGCTTCGGTCCCAACGTTGAAGTCAAAGAACGACTTCATCGTCAGGCCCTCCAGCGCTTGTCGGGGCTGTACAAGGCGCTTTCGCTTTTCCTACTCCTCGTTCGCTTAAGCGACTGCGGGGTCTCCCCTGCCCCGTCCTCCCGCAGGAGTCTTCGTGCCTGGAACGAAAATCAACAGAGTGCCAAAATCAATATTTAGCTTTATCACAGCCGATCTAATGAAAAAAAGGCAACAACCGTTTGGTTATTACCTTGCTTTTGGAACTTTTAATTTACTCTTAATGATCACGATGCACAATATAGTTCAGTATATGTTTTAGAAAAGTAGTGTTGCGTGGAATCTCTTGCAACGTTTCTAGGGCATCACAATAGTGTTCCCACATCGCTTTTTTCGCACCATCAATACCTAAGATTGATACAAAGGTCGAATTATTGTTCTCCTCGTCTTTTCCAACGGGTTTTCCCAGTATGTCCAAATCACCCTCCACATCCAGCAAGTCATCCTTTATTTGAAAGGCAATGCCGACATGATAAGCGAACTTTTTTAAAGCATCAATCTCGGATGGTTTAGCTTCCGCAAGAATGGCAGGCATGATTAGGGACGCTTCGAAACCAAGTCCAGTTTTATAGAAGCACATAGTATTTAAGTCTTCTAAGGTTAACACTTTCCCTTTGGATTTCAAATCCATTGCCTGCCCTTTACACATTTCTTCAGTCAATCTAGAAGAATATTTAACCAAGCTTAGCACGGTCTTCGAATTGAACTTTTCGAGTGATGCTTGTTCCTCTATTGCCTTCTGCGTTAGATAGAGACCTGTTAATTCTGCAATAGCACTATCGTACACCATATGCAGCGTTGGCCGTCCCCTGCGAATGGCTGCATTATCCTGTGAAGGCAGATCATCAAAAATCAGTGAAGCAGTATGCATGTATTCTAATGATTTTATAAGTGGTACAATTGCCGACTGATCTAATCCGTATTCCTGAATGCCCATAATCCAAGTAATGATAGGCCTTAACCGCTTTCCATCACCCTTTAGGCTATAGTTTGCAGCCTCAACGATTGGACCATTCAAAGTATCATCTTTAGGAATTGGTAAAAGATGATTAATTTGGTTACGTACATTTTCGATTAAATCTGAGAATTCTTCCTGCTCTTTTCGTTCATTTTTCATGTTGGTTATCATATGGTCACGCAGGAGTTTATCGAAGAAATCCACGTCGTCTGCTTTAGCTGCCATCTTTTGAATGATGGTATTGAAATTGGGATTTCCTGAAGAAAAAAGTTCCATCACTTCATTGTATTCTTTTACGCCCATTCGTTCTTTATATCTCTTTAATCCGTTTATCGCACGATCTAAAATGACTTCACATGCCTTTTTATCTGAGTGATAGACACTATGAATTAAATTGGAAATGACACTCCAATATAATTCAAATGGATTAATAAGATCATCCCTTTTGTCGTGATATTTCAGATAATAGGTATAGGGTGTTACGGCACCATTCTGCAAATCATCAAACATATCAGCAAAGTCATCTGCCAGCTGGTTGTAAATGCCATAAAAGAAGGTTCGATTGTCGAATCCCTCATCTTCAACAGCATTAATAACGGAGCGAACGATCAATCGTGATGAAGAGGATTTGAGAATAACCGGAATATAAAGCTCTTCATTCGTATAACTTCCATTCGACAAATCCTTTTCACGGTCCACTTCCTGCGAATGAAAAAATACATATGATTGTTCAAAGAATGATTTTATAGTTTCTGGCTGCTGTTGTGCCTTAATATATTCAAATCCCTCTCGAAGCTCCGAATGAATGAACGTAATCAAAGCTATGTTCTTATCGTCCCACTCCCCGGCCAAATTCGGTACTGCTCCAGTAGTAAGGGTGGTACGAATCAAGTTAGAGTATTGTTTTTTCTCTTTCTCGGATAAGACTTTTGAATCGAGAAGGTCATCAATATAGGGATAGGTCAAACCATAGGCATAGCCTATCCTAATGGCTCTATCTAGTCTGCGAGCCCGTTCTTCAGAGGGAATTTTATCGCCCATCTCTTCAATCTCATGCATCACGACTCCAGCTATAATTTTAATAAGCTTACGCTGGGCATGGTTAGCGTCCATCCCCTCTGGAAGGTGGTTGGATACAACTTTAAGTTTATTTATCATCCAGATAATTGCAGATTCAATAGATTCCTGCTGGGCCCACCTGTACAACCAAGCCATAGAGAAAATCTCATTCTTATTTTCACGATTTTCCTTTGGCTGGGTAAGATTGTTTTTTAAACTGTTAACAACACTATCAATTCTAGCCTGTGTCTCTTTCGAATCCAGCGCTTTACCCAAATCACGCATAAAAATATAAGATATGCTCCTATCCAGGTAATTGTCTAGTTTGCCAGTGTAATCCAGATATTTAATATAATTGTGATAATCACGGGGGTCTGCTTTACTTTTACCACGAGAAAAAAAAGAGAATAATGAATGATGATGAATATGGTTGTGCTTCCAGGATTGTATATCACTAGTTAGAGTAGGAATATAGTTTTTTTGCTTAACTTGCTGATAAAGTGATTGAAAATACTCCCTTGCCTTTTGCTCAGCCATTGCATAGCAAGTATCTTCATTTATTAATAACGCCTTATTCATTAAACATTACCTCAACTTCACGTTCACTTAGTATGTATATTAATAATACACGTAAGCATTGGCTTTATAACTATTAAACTGAAAATTAAATTAAAAAATCCCTCAGAACTTTCATCTGAGGGAAAATTATATTCTGTTACTCGTATCTTAATGCCTCAATTGGACTAAGCTTTGAGGCTTTGTTTGCGGGAAGTAATCCAAAGATAATACCAATTAAGGCTGAAAAACTAACACCTATTAGAACAATTAACGGACTAACGGAAGCCGTAATGGGCGAAAACTCGGAAACGAGGATACTGCCCAATGCTGCTAGGCCAATTCCTATCAATCCTCCTAATGAAGTTAACGTGATGGACTCGATTAGAAATTGTAAGAGGATTTTTCTTCTTGTCGCACCAATCGCTTTCCGAAGTCCAATTTCTCTCGTTCTTTCTGTTACAGATACTAGCATTATATTCATGACACCAATCCCGCCTACTAAGAGTGAAATACCTGCGATACTCCCTATTAGCAGTGTAAGTAAAGAAATCATTGTATTTAATTCTCTTTCATAATCTTCAAAGTCATTTGTCGAATACTGGCCGTTTTCAAGACCTTTTTCTGTTGTTAAAGTTTCGGCTGCCAGCCTGCCTGTTTCAGAAATGTTTTCAGCATCACTAGCAATCACCGATAATTGCTCAATTTCTCGGTTACCGAACATCATCGAGATGACAGTACGCGGCATTAGCATCTCACCTGTATCCGGATTACGAAATTGCTCAGGCAGTGGTGATTCATACACCCCTACAACTTTGTATGGATTATCATTGAGGTCAATAATCGCACCGATTGGGTTGTCGGATTCCTTAAAGAATTTTTCTCTTGCTATCGTATCAATCAACACCACTCGATTCAAACCATCATTATCCGCAGCGTACAAAGCTCGTCCTTCTACTACCTGAATATCCCTAGCAGAGAAAAATTCCGCACCGACACCGGTAATTTGCATTTCACCCTGTTCATCATCATGTGTCATCATTCCCCAGCCCTGATTTGTTGCAACCACAGCCTTAACACCAGGAACTTCCGCGAGTGTCTCGATATCTTCTGAGGTTAATTCAGGTTCCTCCCAAAACATTTCAGTTTCCCCTTCAGGCGGGATATATTCATAATAAATATCAATCGCATTCTTATCCGTACTAAACAATTCATCTGTCATCTGCTTCTTCGTACCTTGACCAATAGCTACGATAATAATAACAGCGGCTACACCAATGATTATGCCGAGCATCGTTAGAATGGATCTTATTTTATGGTTCCAAATAGAGGAAAGGGCGATTTTAAAACTATCCCATATATTCATGAAGACACCCTCCGGTCTTCGGTTATCAGCCCATCTTTTATCGTAATAATTCTTTTAGCATATGCTGCTATTTCTTCCTCATGGGTAACAATGATAACCGTTTTTCCTTCTTCATTGAGCTGTGTAAATAGCTTCATTATTTGTTCACTCGTATTCGAATCAAGCGCACCCGTCGGTTCATCGGCTAAGAGAATAGTAGGATTATTAACGAGTGCCCTAGCAATGGCAACACGCTGCTTCTGACCTCCAGATAACTGGTTAGGTAAATGCTTCATCCGGTCACCTAACCCTACTTTTTCTAGTAGATTTTTTGCCCTCGCTGTTCTTTCCCGCCTAGAAACCCCAGCATAAACAAGTGGAGAGGCGACATTTTTAATGGCGTTGTCTCTTGGAAACATAAAGAATTGTTGAAAAACAAAACCGACATGTTCATTTCTTAGCTTAGCTAGCATACTCTCTTTTGCAGAGGCGATTTGTTCCCCATTTAGTTCATATGTACCTGATGAAGGATAATCTAAAAAACCAATAATATTCATCAATGTAGATTTACCAGAGCCAGATGGGCCCATAATCGCGACAAACTCCCCATCTTCTATCGTTAAATCAATTCCATGAAGCACCGGTACTTCTAATGAACCCTTACCGTATACTTTTGTTATTTCACTCAACTTCATCATATGCGGTCACTTCCATTCCATCATGCATTTCTTCCGTTGGTGTAAGGACCACAAGTTCTCCCGGCGTAATTCCTGATGTAACTTCAATGAAGGCATCGTTCATTACCCCCGTTTGAACCTCACGTCTTTCTAACATCCCATCTTTTAAAATATAGACAATCTTAATTCCTGCTTCATCGATAAGAGCCGGATGTGGGATAGCCACTTTTTTAGTGGCATCACCAGCCTTTATTTCTAAAGAAACATGGAATCCTTGACGTAACTCGGTAGTATCATCCGTAATCGTAACCTTAAAAGGATACATGGTTACATTACCAGCTCCGCCACCGCCTTCGAATCCTTCTCCACCGCCGCCTTCTGCATTTGGGAATTGTGAAACAGATTCAACTGCACCCTTCCATTCACGATCTTTAAAAACCTTCGGCCGAATAATAACAGATTGTCCTTCCTTAATCTTGACTGTATCGAATTCACTCATCGACCCAATTACTTTATAGGGTTGACTTGAAATAATGTGGATGACAGGTTCTGCTGCTCCTGCTTCTGTATTTGCTACATTTTGATTAACCTTTACGATAATCCCATCCATTTTACTTACAATCGTCATTTCACTTTTCTGTGCATTTAATTCTTTTATTCGGTCTTCAGCTGATGTAATTTCTGACTTTGTACTTTCATATTGCATCTCTTGTTGGATTTTTTCATTCGAAAGCTGGTTTACATCTTCTTGTGAAACTAGCCTTTCAGCGCCATCTACTGTTTCTGCACCTTGTGTTTCTACCTTCTTTTTAGCTTCTGCAATTCGCTTATTGAGATCTGCAATTTGATTTTGCTCTGTTTTCCCTCTACTTTGCAGCAATTCCTTCTCACGGACTGCTCTTTTAAGTTCACTATCTATTTTTGAAGAATCATAGACTACTAGTGGATCACCAGCTTTGACAGCTTGGTTCTCTGTTACTTTAAATTCACTAATTTCCCCTTTTTCAGGTTCAATAAAGACCTTTTGCTCGCTTTCTGGAACAATTTTACCCGTAACAAGAATCGATTCTACCAATTCTTGTTCACTAACCTTTTGTATGCTTATACTCATGACACCTTCATCCGCACCTACTGTTTCTGTACCTGTTTTTGCATACAAATATGTACCCGTGCTTGCAATGACAAGTATTCCTACAATGACTGATATCCAAATCCATACCTTTTTCTTCACCTATATACCCCCGTAGAATCTATTATTTATCTATTATCTACTATAAGGGTACTGGAAATATTTTCAATAGTTTTTAACGGATTGTTTCTCTTTTTATAATCGATAGATTCCATTGAAGGAAAAAAAGCCCTTCAGCTGAAAGGCTTTTGCTTTGTAATTTAGCTTTCTCAAGTTCCGCAGAAGGTTCGATATGGACGAGGTGATGGCGCTGGCAGAATAGTGTAATCTATTTGATTTGGAGAGTACGCATATGGATTGGATAGGACCCCAAGAAGCCTCTCCATCACACTATAATCTCCATTATTCGCTGCTTCCAGTGCCTCTTCTACACGGTGGTTCCGAGGTATTACCGCAGGATTACTGTTCCTCATTAATTGAGTGGAAGAGTCCTTTGATTCCTGCTGCCTGCCTCGTCTTGCCTGCCACCGTTCTAGCCACTGTGTGAATTCTGTTGTTCCCTGCAGAATGGTTTCCTCTGGTTTATCCAAAGATAAAGCTCTAAATGTGTTCGTATAGTCAGCACGGTGCTTCTGCATCATTTCTAGCAGGTCTTTAATAAGGGGCTTATCTTGTTCCTCCTCATTAAATAATCCTAATTTGGCTCTCATTCCCTCGAGCCAATTCGATTCAAATAATTCTGCAAAGTCGGAGAGCTTATCTTGTGCGAGTGTAACTGCCTCTTCCTGATCCTCATGCAGGAGCGGCAGGAGAGCTTCAGCTAACCTTGCTAAATTCCAGACACCAATATTCGGTTGATTCCCATAAGCATAGCGGCCTTCTCTGTCAATGGAGCTGAACACAGTAGCCGGATCATAGGTATCCATAAAGGCACAAGGTCCATAGTCAATGGTTTCTCCACTAATCGTCATGTTATCGGTATTCATTACCCCGTGAATAAAGCCAACCAACTGCCATTTCGCAATTAGCATTGCTTGACGCTTAATCACTTCCTGAAGAAACGAGAGATATTGGTTCTCAACACCTTCAATTTTAGGATAATGGCGTTTTATTGCATAGTCTGCCAGCTCCCGAAGTTCATCCTCGTTGCCCCATCTTGCAGCATACTGAAAGGTACCAACACGCAGATGACTAGCACCCACTCGGGTCAGAATAGCACCAGCTAAATAAGATTCACGGGCTATTTCTTCTCCGGATGTCACCACTGCTAAACTACGTGTGGTAGGAATGCCTAAACCATGCATCGCTTCGGAGATAATATATTCACGCAGCATTGGTCCCAGTGCTGCCCGGCCATCGCCGCCGCGGGAGTATGGCGTTCTTCCTGAACCCTTAAGCTGGATATCAAATCGCTCACCTGTGGGTGTTATCTGTTCTCCAAGAAGCACCGCTCGACCGTCGCCTAACATTGTAAAATGCCCAAATTGGTGTCCCGCATATGCTTGTGCAAGAGGGGAAGCACCATCAGGTATTTTGTTCCCAGCAAACACCGCTGCCCCTTCTTCACTTTGCAAGTTCTTTACGTCTAAACCTAGAGACGTCGCCAATGATTTGTTAAAAATAGCAATCTTAGGTGAAGCTGCTGGTGTTGGGTTTTGGCTGTTGAAAAATACCTTCGGCAAACGAGCATAACTATTATCAAAGTTCCATCCTATTTCACTTACGTCTTTTGTCATCGTATCCTCCTTTTCCTATTACAATTAGTCAGTTTCATAAATTTACATGTTTTCTGATTGGATTATACTATACGTTTTTCTTCTTTATTTTACCCCTAAATGCAATATTTATCGTTAACTCTATTTAATGGATGTTCGAATTTTTTAAAAATAGGGTGAAATAAAAATGAATGACATATATTTTTGCAGGCTCTAGATAATAAAAAAGAAGGAAAAGCAATAATCCATGCTTCTCCTTCTTTAGTTTTAAGATTGCCTTTTTCTTTTTTATAAACCTTTATTTGGTTCCATAACCATTTCAGTTTTCCCTGATGGCATATTTGCAATAAACACTCCAAGTAAAACTAATATTCCACCAAGAATTTGGCTAACTAGAATGGGATCCCCTAAAATAAAATGGGAAGCAAGAATGGCGACAAAAGGTTGAACGTTCATGAACATGGATGCCGTACCCGCACCAACTTCGGAGACACCTTTATTCCACCAAAAACCAGCAATTCCTTGTGCAAGGATACCGGCAGAAATCAATAAAAACCACATAATCATGGAATCACTTATAACTGTTCCACTTACAATTCCTTCGACGCCGGCTGCCGGAATCATTAATACACTTCCAAGAACCGTCGAATAAATAGTAATGATGTAAGTGTTCAAGGTTTTTGATAACGCTCGAATAAATAAGAGACTAATAGACAAACAGAGCATCGCTACTACTATATTTAAATCGCCCCATGAAATACCAAATGATCCACTTGCAACACCGATTATCGAAAATACACCCATTAAGCTGATAAGGGCACCTGTTGCTTTTTTCAAGGTAAACTTCACTTTAAAAATAATACGCTCTAAAAAAATCGTAGCGATTGGGGCCAAAGCAATAATTAGTGAGGCATTTGCAGGTGTTGTATGGTGAAGGCCTGTAAAATAGAAGGTTTGATTAATCAAAGTACCAAAGATTCCAGCACCAAGTAATAGCTTCCATTCAGAAGAAGTTGGTCGTCTAATTCCTTTATGCACCATTGCAACTATGATTAGAAAAAGAGATGTGAAACAAATTCGTACGGTTGACAAAAAGACGGGGGAAAAGCCTTGAAGCAAAAAAGCACTAATGGGATAATTACAACCCCATAAAACGGATACTAAAAATAAACTAAGGAAAGCTTTATTATTCTTTAACATTTTATTGATAAACCTAACCTTTCTGTCTGAACGTAGATGAACTGAGCTAAAAACATTTTTTATTATAGCATATTATTTAGGAATGCGAATTAATTTTAAATCACTTACATGGCTCACCCTGAAGTTTAGTTGATTCTTAGATACCAAAATTGAAGATGAAATCATCTAAGATTTCATCCTCAAAAAAATTGTATTCAGATGTCTGTTTTGATAGGGAAGGGTTTTCTCTACTTCTTCTACTTGTTCATAAAATCCCTCCAAATTCCTAACTATTGGTTAACCACCATTCCATTAGTGAATCAAGTTCTTCACATAAGTGTGTTTTTCTACTATAAAGCTTATTAAGCTCCTCATAATCCATTAGGTCTTGGGACATTGACAAATCAATACCTTTAATTTCTTTTTCTAGACTTTCAATCCTTGCCAGCGCATTTGACTTTGCTTCTTCTTGGTCTATACCTTCGGATTTTATTCTTTGTTTCTTACCTTTTTCACGATTTACGATTGGTTCTTCTTTAGGCTGCTGACTTTTATAATAATCATAATTTCCTGGATAGCTTTTAAAACCATGGTCCTCCAATGCAATTACTCTTTCAGCGATTTTATTAATAAAATATCTGTCATGAGAAATAAAGAATATCGTTCCTTTAAAATCTTCGAGCGCTTCCTCTAGGGTTTCGATGGAATCAATATCAAGATGATTCGTCGGCTCATCGAGGATTAATAAATTTATGTCTTGATATAAAAGCATCGCCAGCTTTAGCCTAATTCTTTCTCCACCAGATAAATGCTTTACTTTTTTGAATGGGCTTTTTTTATAAAACATGAACCTAGACAGATATTCACGTGCTTTTCCTTCTAGGATAGAAATATCTTCTCTAAAGGCTTCCAACACCGTGAGTTCTTCATCTTTAAAAGTAATTTTCTGCGGTAAGTAAGCAGCCATCACATTCGCACCTAGTTCCACTACACCTTGGTCAGGCTGTTCTTCACCTAATAGCATTTTTAAAAAGGTGGTTTTCCCGCTTCCATTAGGACCTACCATCCCCACTCTCTCACCATAATGAATCATTAAGTCTGAGTCCTTAAAAATCAGCTTATCTTGATACCTTTTTGAGAGTCCAATGGCTTTAATAGTTTCATTTCCAGACCGCTGCCCTTCTTTGAAATCAAGTCTCATATTTCGTCTTTCAAAAACAGGCTTATCCATTCGCTCCATTTTATCGAGCTTTTTTTGTATGCTGGCTGCTCTTCTAAAGAACTTATTATTATCAGCCCTCATCGCCCAGTCTCTCAAGCTTGTAACAGTCTTTTCCATGTTATTTATTTTCTTCTGCTGCTCTCTAAAATGCTCATATTGAATGCGCATATTTTCTTCTTTTTGACTTACAAAAGATGAGTAATTCCCTTTATAGGAAATTGACTCCATATCTTCGATTTCTACAATTTTAGTTGCTACATTGTCGAGAAAATATCGATCATGGGCGACGATAATGACAATTCCTTTATAGTTTCTAAGATAGCCCTCCAGCCATTCAATGGCTTCCATATCCAAATGATTGGTCGGCTCATCCAGCAGCAAGATATCCGGATTATGGATCAACAGCTTTCCAAGCACTACTGTCGTTTTTTCTCCGCCACTTAATAAATCAAAATCTTTGTTTAAAAAACTTTCAGCAAAATGAAGACCAGTACAGACCTTACTTACTTTTTCTTCACGTTCGTATCCGCCCTTTACTTCAAATAGCTGGACCAGATCACTATATTTATTAAGGGCTTTTTCTAGGGCAGTATCTTCCAGGGTTTTCATTTGTTCTTCTAATTGACGCATTTGATTTTCTATGATGTCAATTTCCTCAAAGGCCAAGTGTAAAACATCGATAACTTTTAATCCTTGAGGATATACAGGAGATTGCTCCAAGTATGCCTTGGTAGCTCCTCTTGGCAAGTTAATCAGACCTTCATCATACCCATAGCTTGAGGTTTGCGGGTAACCTGGATAATAATGCATCTGCTCAATTCCAGCGATTAGTTTAAGAATTGTGCTCTTGCCGCTGCCGTTGGCCCCCACGATTCCAACCTTCTCTCCTTCATAAGCCTCAAACGTAATATTTTTAACCACAAGGGTGGCTTCCATAAATTTCTTAACGCCATGTAATTTCAGTTCTAACATAAAATCTCCTTCTTTCATCCATAATCTAAGTTATGCATTTTATGGACAAGGCAAAGAAGAACCTGCATTTACTTAATATAAAGGCTGTGTTAAATTAGCCCGTTGATTTGTGCTCCACTAAGGAAAGCTTCTTTGAATAATCACCGCAGTGACAGGACGTCTCTCCGCCTGTCACGAGGCGCTTCGCTTTCCGCAGGCGGTTCGGGAAGCCTCCTGCAGGACATTGATTTACTCCCTCGAAATTGCCCACGCCCGAAGAAAATGCGATAGCATTTTCGAGGAGTCTCGCGCCTTCCGCACAAATCAACTTAGTTTAAAATCAATATTTTCCTTAACACAGCCAAAATTAAAAAGACCATAAGAAGATAATTCTTCTTACGGTCTACATAATCATTGGATATCATTTATTTAAAGTAGTTTAGGAAAATACGCATGTTAAATAAGCGCATAGTTATGCCTACACACCTCTCAAAAAACGGAGGAGTACTTCAAACAAATAATTATCTCGATTCAGTAAAGTAAGTTACCTTCTAAATTGCCATAATTCCATAAGAGCATAACAAATAAACCTACGTTTTATAGGTGGATTGACACTCATTACAAAATCCATATTAATTTTCAAATGAATTAATATTAGCAATTAGTTGGTTCCATAAACTTACTTTCCCCCTTCGAAATTTTCTATATTATCTCACTTTTTCATTTTTTTGTAAACAATGGTGTACCCTCATTTTATAAATGTTCTTAGAGGTTTTTCTTAAAAAGAAACAAGAAAAAAGGCAACGCCCATCAGGGTTAGTTGCCTTCTAATTTAATATTAATAAATTCGTTAAAATCTTTGAACCTACTGTAAGACTCTAGATGCCGTTGAAAATTTAGACGGATTAAATGGAGCAATCTTCACGACATCACCCGTTTGAGGAGCATGGATATATTGTCCTCCCCCAATATAAATTCCAACATGATAAGCAGGAGAACCCCTGAAAACTAAATCTCCAGGCTGTACTTGACTTAGAGAAATTCTTGTTCCGACATTTTGCTGCGCACGAGAAGTTCTTGGAAGACTAATGCCAACAGAACGATACACATATGATGTAAATCCAGAACAATCAAACCCGCTTGGCGTTGATCCACCCCAAACGTAAGGAACACCCAAATACTGTTTAGCAGTGGCAATAACACTATTGGCTGTTGCAGAATTTGTCACATTGGGTACAGCAACAGATGGTGTTGATGCTTTTGCAACTTCTGAAGCTTGCGTTTGAGACTGTTGTTGAATTTCTGGAGCAGTTTCTTGTGATGCTGCTCGCTGGGCAGCCAGTTCTGCCTCCTGTTGTGCCTTCTGTTGTGCCATTAAATCCTTTAATGTGCCTTTCGCCGCTTCTAAATCTTGTTGAATTTGGTTTTTGTTTTCTTCAATCTGTTTTTGTTCTGAAGCTAATTCTACTTTGCTCTTTTCTAATTCGTTAATATGATTTTGTAATTGTTCCTTTGCCTGTTTTAACGTTGCTTCCTTTTCTCTTAAACCTTCAAGTAATTCATTATCATTTTCAATAATTTTAGAAATAGCAGTAAAACGATTAAAAAACTCAGAGACGCTGCCAGCTGAAAGTAAAAGTTCTGCATATGTAACGACTGACTGATTTCCTTTTACCTGAATGCTCTTTAATCTCTCTGAATAAATCTCTTTATGGTTAGCAAAATCCTCGTCAGCTTTTATTATTTGAATCTCTGTTTCTTTAATTTTTCCTTGTTGTGTGACAATTTTTTCATTTAGTATTTGACTCTTCTCCATGGATAAAGCGATTCCATTGTCCAATTGCTGAATCTTTGTTTCAAAGTTATCAATATTTAATTCCATAGCATCGATTTGTCCATTTGTCACAGGTGGTACTTCTGGATTTGCAAATGCAGGTGTAGCTTGAATAGTTGTTGCGAGTACAGTAGTAGCGACCATATATTTAATAAATTTTTTTATCATTATTAAATCTCCTCTTGGAAACTATCATTTATTAAAAGTTCTAATATATTCCTAGTTTATATTCCAAAAGGACTAAAAACAATAAAACAGTCGATTTTGTAATTAAAATGTAATTTAATGTAGAAAAATCTGACACATTCTTAATACTAGTGCAAAAAAAAGAAAGACAGATTAAATTCCGCCTTCCTCTATCTCTTATGTAATTCATTCCATTCCTTAACCAAGCGCTTAGGTGCAGCACGTAAATAGGCTTCTTGGAGTAGATCCTTCAACTCTTCCCAGTCTTCTTCAGCCGGTTTTTGGATAGAAACCCATCCGTAACGACCAATATATGGAGTTTTGTAGAAATGTTCTTTCTGCAGCAATATTTCTTGCGTTTCCCGGTCTGACTTGAAAGACAGGCTGAATCCATTCTCGTTTTCACCTGATATCACAAATGATTTTCCATTGATTTTAAAAGTATTGTGACCAAAACCGTCGATATGTTCAATGGCTTCAGGCATTGATAGACAAAATTCTCGTAATTTTTCAAGTATGCCTGCCGATTCTAGTGATTTCATGATTTTTTTCACCCAACTTAGATTCTACTTTGCATTAGCATCGGGTTGATGAATTCCGAATATGTTTCCTTCAGTATCAATATAATATCCTTGCCAAGCCATTCCTGGAAGAGCATATTTTGGCATTGCCACACTGCCGCCATTCTCAATAATCTTAGCTTCGACTGCGTCGTAATTTTCCACACCCATTGTACAAGCAAATCCATTTAAAGCTTGGTTAGCTTCCGGCGCTGCACTTTGACGCTGCATCAATGCTCCATTGATTCCAGGCTCATTTTCATCTCCAGTCACTGCACCAAAGTAAGGCATTCCAGCATACTCACTATAATCTTGAAAGGACCATCCAAATACCTCTCCATAAAACTTCTTTGCCCGGTCCATGTCACTCACATGAATTTCAAAATGAACTAATCTACCCATAATTGCCTCCTCTATTCTTTATTAGTGTTTACGTTTGCCATTTCCTATTATAGCCATAAAAGGAATAATTTAAAAATTAAAAATAATTATAAATAGCACAAAATAGATTTTTCTATCCAATATGTAAATACAGTATTGGGACTAAGACTCTCATACTGTTTCATTTTCAAAATGATCTCTATCATTTTAAGGATATCAGATACTTGGCTACCCTTTCCAGTTACACTTAAATTATCTTGCTACGGCTTCTTAAAAGCTATATTTGCAAAACTTCTAATGAGGACCTTTAATGAAAAAACAGCACCCATTCATCAAGTCGAATGGGTGCATGTTATTTATGCTACTTCATGTACCTTTAAAAATAAACTTTCCTTTCTCTAGCTTTGCCCATTTTTGCTTCAAAAAGTCCAATTGTAAGGTAGCTGTGTTACTTTTTTTAGAGATTTTTTACAAGCTTAATCTCATCATTTTTAGGAGTGAATTCACTGACATTTCCTAATTTTTTGTCTTTTCTTAAGGGATCTTGGTTCTCTATTACATATTTCATAAAAGAACAACAAAAGAGCTTACGTGATATTCTTCCTTTTTCACCAATTAAGTTGAACCATCCTTGTCCAACATAAAAAGGGTTTGTTAGCATTCTATCAACAATAAAAGATATACTGTCATTTTCTTCCTTTGTTTCAATTTTTGTTTTTGAGGAAAGAGCCAATACAAAATAGTTTTTAAATCTATCTAATTCAAGTAATTGAAGATGGTACTTTTCATGGTGCTTTATATTAAATTCCTTCAGAACTGTTTTAATACTTTTGTCAATATCTATATCAAATCTACTAGCATCTTTCCAATTTGTTATACGCGAATTAAAAATAGACAGTGTCATGATATAATGTGAAGAGTAATTTTTTGGATCAAATGATTCTTTACCATTTAGCTTTTCATCGACCGGTGCAACAATAAAATTTTTATAGTCAGAAAAAAATTCTTCGTTCATACGGCATACCTTCTTTCATAAATTGATTGGGCTGGATGAATAAAATGATTCCGATCCTTTTCTGTCTGAGCTACCTGATTTAAGGAAAGGTCTTTCTGGTGGAAAGAATCGATTGGTTTTCCTATTATCGTTTCATAATCATATGTTTTTTGGTCAAGCTGTCAAAACAACTTTGACAAACTGGAGATACTAGTTGTTATATATATTCATTTTTAAAAATTAAAATCCTTCTTTTTCTTCCATGAAACAACATTTTTCACTTTTTTTAATCAAAAAGTCCTATTCCTGAATACAACCTGTTTCCATTTCTAAAATATAAAATGCCTGTCACTCCTCGATAATGTCGAAAATTTACCGACATATTACGGGGAGTGACAGGCACCTATTAATCTTTTGCTACTAATTTTAGCGGAGCTGCAATGATTTTCTCTACCTTTTTACCCTGCAAAACGTCTTTGGCAGCGTCCACAGAAAGCTTACCAATTAACTCTGGCTGTTGAGCAACTGTTGCTTCCATATCTCCTGCTTTAATCGCATTTAGTGCATCGTCATTTCCATCAAATCCAATGACCATAACTTCCTTACCAGAGCTGCTAATTGCCTCAATTGCCCCCAATGCCATTTCATCATTATGAGCAAATACAGCTTTAATATCAGGATTTGCCTGTAGAAGGTTTTCCATTACAGTTAATCCTTTCGTACGATCAAAATCAGCTGCTTGTTTAGCAGTTACATTCAATTTTTGATCTGCTACGTTATGAAACCCCTTACCCCTTTCACGTGTAGCTGATGCCCCAGGAACTCCCTCTAATTCAATAACTTGTGTATTTTCACCTAGCTTTTCAATAACATAATTCGCAGCCATTTCCCCGCCTTTTATATTATCTGAAGCTACTAATGCTTCTACTTTCCCTTTATCTGCTGAACGATCCAAAGTAACTACCGGTATGCCAATATTATTTGCTGATTGAACAGCCGTTGAAATGGCAGCGGAATCAGTTGGATTAATGAGCAGTGCATCCACACCTTGCTGAATTAAATCCTCTACGTCATTCACTTGTTTTGCAGAGTCATTCTGTGCATCTACGATAATGACTTCCATACCCAAGGCTTCTACTTCTTTAACCACTCCATCTCTTAAAGAAACAAAAAATGGGTTATTTAATGTGGAAACAGATAAGCCAATTTTAATATCTTCTAAACTTTCTTTTTTATCCGGTTTTGCCCATCCAGGCGGTTGCATGGAACAAGCACTTAGGAGCAAAAGTATTAGTGATAGATATATAGCTATTAATTTTTTCATCGTGATCTCTCCTTATGCTACTTTTTACGGTCAAGTAATACTGCTATTAATATAACAATCCCCTTAACCACCATTTGATAAAAGGATGATACTCCAAGAAGATTCAAGCCATTATTTAAGGTTCCGATAATTAAAGCACCAATCAATGTACCAAAAATTCTTCCTTTTCCCCCTGATAGGCTTGTCCCGCCTAACACAACGGCTGCAATCGCATCAAGCTCATAGGAAGTACCCGCAGTAGGCTGTGCTGAATTTAAACGAGATGTTAAGATTGCACCGGCCAGCGCTGCAAGCATGCCTGAAAGACTATAAATCATGATTTTTACTTTCGGTACTTTTATCCCTGAAATTAATGCCGCTTTTTCATTTCCACCAATCGCATATGTTTTACGGCCGAATGGAGTTTTATGAAGAATAATGAATAAAACACCAAATGTAAGAATCATCGTAATCGCTGGTACAGGTATTCCTAGAAAATAACCACGGCCAAATAACTGAAACAGATAGTTATCACCAAGACCAGTAATCGGGTTTCCACCAGTATAAACAAGTGTTAGTCCTCTGAAGATTGTCATTGTTGCTAATGTAGCAATAAATGGTGCCATCTTTCCCTTGGTAACGAACAAACCGTTTACCGTTCCCATCAACCCGCCAAGAATACATCCAATTATTATCGCAATAATTGGGTCTATACCAGATACCATCATTCCCGCTGTCAATGCACTGGATAATGCAAGAATAGCCCCGACAGATAAATCAATTCCACCTGTTAAAATAACAAACGTCATACCAAACGCAATAAGTGCATTAATAGCCACTTGCCTTAATAAATTTAATATATTCAAAGGTTCAAGAAAACTCGGATTTAATATTGATACAATCACTACTAATATAATTAAACCAAGTAGTGGTCCTAACTTTTGGGTGACGGCATTCATCATATTTGTCTTACTAGGTTTTGTCACTGCATTAATGGAATTCATCCTACTGACCTCCTGTTGCCAATGTCATAATTTTTTCTTGGGTCGCATCTTCATTCAATAATTGACCACTTATTTTTCCTTCATGAACGACGAGGATTCGATCACTCATTCCAAGGACCTCAGGTAATTCTGAAGATACCATGATGATAGCTACACCCCGATCTGTTAATTCATTCATTAGTTGATAAATTTCTCTCTTTGCTCCAACGTCTACCCCTCTAGTTGGTTCATCTAAGATAAGTAGTTTCGGCCCTATTCCGACCCATTTGGCAATGACCACTTTTTGCTGATTTCCCCCTGATAGCTTTCCAACCGCAATATCTGGGGATTCCGTTTTAACTGTCAAGCGTTTGATTAGCATATTAACAAAGTCTGTCTCACTTTTTTCATTGATGATCCCTTTTGGAGCAAAGCTATATAGGGTTGGCAAAACTATATTATCTCTAATAGAGAAATCTAGTATTAATCCCTCATCTTTGCGATCTTCTGTAATGAAACCGATCCCTGCCTTGACAGCCTGTTCCGGTGATTTAATCGTCACTTTCTTCCCTTTCAACCAAATTTCACCGCCATCAATGCTATCAAGGCCAAAAATAGCTCTCATAATTTCCGTTCTTCCGGCTCCCATCAATCCTGAAACCCCGACTATTTCCCCCGCACGCACAGAAAAATTTACATCTGCAAAATGTCCCTTTTTTGTTAAACCCTTTACTTCAAGAACGGTTTCAGCCGGGTTAGGATTTCGTTTAGGAAATCGGTCGGTTAATTCCCTTCCTACCATTTTCCTGACAACCTCATCAAAATTCGTTTCTGGAATGGCTTTCGTGTCAACGGTTTTCCCATCACGCATTACGGTAATCCTGTCACAGATGGAGAAAATCTCCTCCATCCGATGAGAAATATATACAATCGAAACTCCTGTATTTTTTAATGAAGAAATAACATCAAAAAGTTTGCTGATTTCCCTTTCTGTCAATGCAGCAGTAGGTTCATCCATAATAATCACTTTTGCTTCTGTCATTAAAGCTTTAGCAATCTCAATCATTTGCTGCTCCCCAACAGAACAACTCCCTGCCTCTTTATCTAACGGAATCGATACTGCTAATCTATCAAACTGTTTTTTTGCCAGCGTTTTCATTTCATTTATTTTTAAAAGGCCAAATGAATTCTTTAATTCCTTGCCAATAAATAAGTTTTCTAGAACCGTCATATCAGGCCAAATATTTAGTTCCTGATGAATAAAGGTGATTCCACTTTGCTCCGCTTCTTTTGGGTTCTTAAAATAGGTCTCTTTCCCATCAATTGTGATGACCCCTTTATCTCGGGCATGCAGCCCTGTAAGAACGTTCATCATCGTTGACTTTCCTGCACCATTTTCCCCCATTAGGGCATGTACTTCTCCATCTAATAAATCAAAATCAACACCAGTTAAAACTTGATTGGTTCCAAATGCTTTATTGATGTTTTCCATCGTAATACGCATGCTTATCACCTCATCTATTAAAAAAATACTCCAGATTGTAGAATACAGTTTGCATATGGGGTAATTTCACCCGTACGAATTACTGCTTTAGCTTGTTTTGTTAATTGTTTAAACTCCTCATGGGAAACATGCTCTATTTCCTTATCAGCGAATTTACCTTTTAAATAGTTAGCATGTTCGGGGTTTCTTTCTATTTCAGAGGCAATGATCACTTTCTCGATAACCATATCCTCATCAACGGCATTCACTACATCTATAAATGAAGGCATCCCTGTTTTCACTGCCAGATCGATCTTTTTAACACCATCTGGAATGGGCAAGCCAGCATCTGCTATTACAATATAATCGGTATGACCGAGATCCGCTAAGACCTTTGATATATGGCTGTTTAAAATTCCAAAACGTTTCATTTTTATAAACTCCCTTCTACTTGTTCTCTAGTTGGCATACCACCCTGTGCACCAAATTTTGTTACAGACAATGATGCAGCTCGATTAGCAAAACGAATGCTATCTCTTATGTTTTTGCCCTCAGCTACTGCAACAGCAAATGCCGCATTAAATGTATCGCCTGCACCTGTTGTATCAACGGCATCAACCACATAAGCCGGGACAAGCACCTCATTTTCACCATCATAATAGCGGACTCCGTTTTTACCTTCAGTAACCAATAATTTATTTGGAAACTCTTTTAAAGCATCATGGATATCCTTGCTCTCAAATAGAATTGAAGCTTCCCATTCATTTGGTGTAATATAAGTTGCCTTTTCAATTACCGTTTTACTAATTGGTCTTGCGGGTGCCGGATTTAGTAATAAGGGTACATTATTTGCAAAGCAAATCTCTGTTACATATTCCACTGTTTCCTCAGGAATCTCTTGCTGAATTAGTACAATATCTGATTCACGTATTACATTCAGTGCCTTTTCAACAAAATCAGGTGTAACATAATTATTAGCACCTTTAACAACAATAATGCTGTTATCGCCATCTGCAAGGGTAATATGTGCAGTTCCTGTTTCAGCATATGTAACCGGTTCCACATAGGTTGTAAAAACACTATTAGAAGTAAAATTATTAACTATTTCTTCCCCGAACCCATCTTTACCTACACATCCCACCATATACACTTCAGCACCAAGCCTGGCAGCTGCGACAGCCTGGTTAGCCCCTTTGCCTCCAGGGACTGTCTTAAAGCTCTGCCCAAGAATCGTTTCCCCCTTTTTTGGTCGTTTTGAAGCGGTTACAACCAAATCCATAGAAGAACTCCCAATAATCGTCATCTTAACCATCTTTCTCAACCTTCCTTGTCGTCTGCCTTTCAATAAATGTAACAGGCATTTGAATATTCTTTTGCTCTAACGTTTTTTTATTAATAATTTTCATTAGTAATTTTGCTGCTTCTCTTCCCATATCATAGGCTGGCTGCCTAATTGTAGAAAGTGGCGGGAACAGAAGCTTGCTAAGCGGTATATCATCATATCCAATAATTTGTAAATCATCTGGAATCGATTTTCCTATTCGTAGCGCCTCATGTAATATGGCTGCTGCACTAAGATCATTGCTGGCAATGATCCCATCTGTATCAGGAAAATTCTCAAATAAGGTTTTAGCCACTTTTTCTGCATCGTCAAAACTAAACGATGACGTAATCACGTGAAAGTCCACATTAGCATTACACAGCTCATCAACTGCACCTTTGAATCTGTCTTGCGCTGTCCTTAATTCAATAGGTCCCCTAAGTAAAGCAATTCGCTTACTTCCCCTTTTGATCATTTCTTGTGCAGCCTTTTTCCCCCCATCTAATCCATCAGAATAAACTGAAGGATGACTATTAGTTGTCCGATCAAGAAAAACAACAGGAAAAGATAAGTCTTCGTAAAGACTTGTTTCAGCTTGATTCGTTGCAGAAATAACACCTATTACATTATTTTGTTTAAAAGTCTGTATATATTCTATTTCTTTTTCAGGTTTTTCATCAGCATTTCCAATAATTAAATGGAGTCCTTGCTTTTGCATTTCATCCTCTACCCCACGAGCTAATTCAGGAAAGAAGGGATTTCGAATATCTGGCAACAATAATCCAATTAATCTTGATTTCTTCTTATATAGAGATCTTGCCACTTCATTTGGTTTGTAATTTAATTCTTTAATTGCCTCGTTTACTAGCTTCCTCGTATCTTCATGTGAATAACCTTTATTGTTTAATACTCTTGAAACGGTCGCCACAGATACTCCAGCTTTTTTTGCGACATCACGTATAGTAGCCATCATTTCACCTCTTGTGTGTAACCGGTTACACACATATTAACATATTATTTTTTTGTACGCAACATACTTTACCTAGAAAAAAAGCACCAACATAATTTTATGCAGATGCTCTTTGTTATGGTAACACTTCTTCTTTTAAAATGATCTCTCCATTATCTCCTTTATTAAACAAAGATAATTTCTTCTGTCGCTCTGTATTCCCTTGGAGAAAGGCCAACATACTTTTTAAAGGTACCACTAAAATAATTTGGTGTATTGAAACCTAGTTCTTCGGCGATCCACTCAATCGTATGATTCGTATGACGCAAAAGCCACACTGCACGCTGCAAACGGACAAAGGTGACATATTCAACAAAATTGCGTCCTGTTTCTTGTTTAAATATCCGGCTGAAGTACGGTACACTAAGATTAATTTGATCGGCTACCCGTTTTAACGAAAGATCTTCGATACAATACCGTGCTATATAGTCTGTACATTTCTGAATCTGAACATCCTTTGTAATCTCTTCAAAATTACGCAGTGATGGCCTGTCATACGGCGTAGTTCGCCTAGCCTTGCATGCTTCTCGATAGGAATGATGCAGGAGCAGCGGTTCACGGTAGATGGAGCCTACCCCTATATATAGATAAATTCCATACTCGTTTTCCAATGCTTGAATAGTATCAAGAATCCTGTTCTCCCCTTCTTTCCAGTGTATGAAGGAAACGTACTCGGGAGGAACCTGGATAAACATAAGTAAATGTTTTCGATAGGAAAGAAAAGTAAGCTGATATCCCTGAAAGCGGTTTCTGAAAAATTCTTGAATCTCCCTCGGTTCCCATCCTTCCAGTTCCCTGCTGCCAGTGCGTCGTACAAATCCCTGAATAAAACAGACCACATTTGGCATCGCCTCACCTGGGAGAAAAAAACGAGATTGAAATAATTCCTCTGCAGTTGTTTTATCGCCAGCCAGCAGCCGCCGCAAAAATGCCTCTTGAAATGGCAACGTGTTGCGCTCCGTATTTTGTTCCTGATGAATCTGATAAAATAATTCATCATAATCAATAGAGTTAGAATTCGAAATTGATAGTTCCCTAATAGCCCGTTTCAATGTACGAAGAAATATATGTTTTTTCACGGATTTCACTAGCAAGTACTCAAGCTTGAACTCAATAGCAAGAGGGGAAGTATACAACAAGGATGGGTCTAGTAAGGGAATAATCCTGCATTCTGTATTACGTTTTCGGAATCGGTGAATTTTAACCCAATCATGCCATTTTCTTAATTCGATAACAGCTATATGCTCCCATTTCAATCAAGGGCAGCCGAGTAACAGTCTTCTCTTTATATTTATTAACATCAAATACAACGTAACTCAATGTGCCATTTTCTATTTTGTTTTGCTTTGATTGGAACCAGCTTATCATCGCTTCAAAGTCGTGTTTTCCAGTTTGATCTTTTTACCTAGTTCATTCATTCTTGTTCCCACATAAAAAGACAGCAAAAAATGCTGTCTCTTCTAATCTATTAAAAGCTTCCTGATTGAATGCGGTTAACAATCAGTCAAAACTAATCCTACTACTCCTAGGATCGGTGCACTCAGTACAATAACTCCTGTAATAGGGTCGGTTAAGGATACAGTAACTGTACCAGTATTACTATCAATTACAATATTAAAATCAACAGGTATCGAAATTCCATTAAGGCTTAAAGTTGCGGTACCAGTAATGGTCACAACACCATTGTCACACGTAACACTTGTAATGTTCGCTGCACCAATATTTAAAATAGCAGTAGCTACGGCTGCACTCAATGTTAAATTGAAAAATGAACCGTTTGCTTGACAATTAGGACAAATGCTCAAATTCAGCGCGGCTGAAGCCGTGATAGGGAGAGGGCTAATAATAGGAATAGTAACTGCTATACCAGGAATCGTTACGATACCAGGTAAGGCAATACCACACTCACAAGCAAGTGGAGCTACTCCTCCTCCATCTGTTACAGCGATTAAATCCATAATGTTGTCAAATTTGAACTCTAAAAGCATTTCCTTCTTGATCACGTCACGAAGAGTTCTTCGAACACTAGTATTCACATCAAGAAGGTCCCCTAATGACAACTCAGCAGGAGTAAACGTAACTCCTGTTTCTAATGTGCCTAGAACAAATTGAAGCTTTTCTGCCTCAGCGTTCATGATATGGGCAAGAGCCAATTCTTCCAAAGCAATGGAAGCTAAAAGCAGTGGAACCGTCTGCTCAGTAGTCACAGAAATAAGCGGAGTAATATTGGGAATATTCGGAAAAGCCATTATAATTATCTCCTTTCAAATTTTTAGTTGAACATAGGTCTTAATAGATGTGTTAAAAGCAACATGCCAATAACGTTTTAACCTACTATTCCTTACTATTTTATTCTGCTAATGTTTACATAACTCAACGCTTGTCCCATTGTAATGCGGATTTTTATACTAAAAAGAGCCCTTTTTTAAAAGTCTCTTAAAAAAATCAGTGTTCATAAAAGAAGTATAGAACATACGTATCTTTCATTTTGATAATAGTATCAATTCGGAGAAATATTCTATCAACATTTACCATTAACAGATACTAATCATTAGAAACTCACTAAAAATCAACCTTCTTAACAAAGATTTATCTCCCTTTTCTGATGAAGCAAGAAATAACATTCTAATAGTAAGGCTTCCTCCTCAGGAATCTTCTAATGAAAATATAGGTAAAAGGAACTAAGAATTATGAATAATTCGCTTTTGTAAGGGATATAATTATAATCCTTGTTCTACTTCGCTCTTAATGAAAAAAGAGAATGCCACCACAATTCTCATCTTTAACTTTGCATCTGTTAGTTGAACATGAAAAAAATTTGAGGTTACAAATAACTACTATCCGAATTCATTAATTTAGCATTTGTTTTTAATTAATCATTACAAATAAAAACAGCCAGGCGGTTAATCCTTAACTGTTATAGTGATTTCCCTTAGATTCTTTATTGGTGTAAGGGTTGCTGATCAACCCTTTATTATAAAAGACAAATACCAAACCTATTTAGGTATTTATTGGTATTTTAATAGATTTTGTCCATTATATCTTAATTTCCAATAATAAAAATTACCTGTAATTATAGCCCTAACTCCAAAAAACTGCATTTTCTCTAAGTTGCCAAATTTCATTAATAGTGCATGTAATTCGTCAACTAATAAATAATAATTGTCAGGTAACTCCCTTTTTATTGAATTGCTCATACTCCCTTCTCCCTTTAAAATTTCTATTTATGGAATACGTAAACTTTTATCTGCTTTATCTTGAATATATTATGCCGAGTAGCATTTTATATGAATATACTTTCTCTATTTATTTAATTTAAAACTCCTTTCTAAAATTAAAGGGTATTTATGATGCTTCAAAATCACTAAAGAAGGGCTCTTTATTTCGATCATCGACGGGGCACTAATACCGTGATTGATACCATTACAATCTTTCAGGAACTGAACCACATCCAAACCCCTTGGCGCCCAAGGGGTTTCAGTTTGTCAGATTTATCGTTTATGCACCTTTGATAAATCATGGTTTTCGGCTTCTGAAGACATCTTGAAGCGGCACAAGAGAGTAATCCCCAACACTTGTAGGAACCTCATAAAAAACAAATATCACTACCGATCTCCGCAATCTTTTCGACTACAACAACAACTGCAGCAGCAACAACAATGACAACAAATTTTCTTATGCTTTGGTTTGAAACACTTACGCTTCTTACACTTAATACAATCACAATTGTGCCTAAAAGCATTAAAATCCCAGCTCATTCTCTTGAACCTCCCCTCAATCAAAGATTGTATTATTCTAAGTTTTAGCGAGAAAAATGCTTGTATATCAACCTATTATTATGTAAAAAAATAAACGCCAAACTGGGGGTATTTGTCCTTACCAATACTTGGATACCTGAATTCACTATAATATGCATTCAAATAAGAAAAGAAGGAAAACAACGCACATGAATTTATTCAATGTTTTCTTAGAAAGGGGTAACTCATATTTTTTTCCAATCATCCCTAATATTACATCGACCATTACTGTTAAGGTAGAGCAAACGATTCTCTTGCTTTTAGTCTCTAATTTAAACAATCTCCTAGTACCTGCAGGGGGATCTTTATCTTTCTATTAATTATTTTGCGCATAGTTATGCGATATTAATTAAACAAAAAAAGGTCGCGACAACTTCTCTACCTTTTATTTTGTGCGAATACGTATGACTATGTCATTATCCCTATTACAGATGCGGATTTTTGCAGAGAGCACCTTTTTCATTTCGTCATTTTGATAGAAATTAATCTGGGAATAAAGCAAAACAGATAACCGAATCGTGGATATTAATATTTGAACTATATGATGTGTGGTTACAATAATAATGCACCTGTTATTTTATTATTTCTTGAGAATGTCCACGTTTAAGAAAATTTTGTTGCATAGAAAAGCTCAGATCCATTTAGATCTGAGCTTTTTCCTTCTAATTAATTGGAACAACCTTTTTGCCCGACTTTAAACCTAGTTTCAAAAAATCTCCTCTCCAATTAAGGTTGTCTTAACTTAAAAGCAGTATATGAATCTTAATCGGACCTGTTTAAATGGAGGATTATTTGCTTCTAGGTATTACCTTTAAATTTTGTACTTTGTCCATCAGGACAGAAAAATCTTTATTAGATGCTTCGAAATTTTTTAAAATTTCAGAGACATGTGTTGTTTCAGGTTCTGTTAATGGACGGCCATAACTAGATTCCAGCCAATTTACAAGTGATTTAAATGCTTCTTCAAAACTCATATATTTTCCTCATTTTAACAAAAATTTTATTTTCGATTTTAATAAGCTTGTTGGCTCTCCTTAAGAACCGAAAAAGCTAATGATAACTTGACCATTTCCAAAACCAGCTCCAGCTGAATTATTTTGGTTTGTGCCATTATTTCGAGAGCCGCCGCCGCCGCCGCCGCCGCCGAAACCACCAGGACCTCCATTACCCCCGGCTGCTCCTCCGGCACCTCCAGAATTAATAGCTTGGCCACCTCCTCCATTGCTAGTGCCACCACTAGCAAAAACCCCAGCGCCGCCGCCTCCGGCGCCGAACTGAACAGTGGTACCACCACCACCGCCAGTACCATTTAATCCAACCGTACCACCAGCAGGATTAGCAGGTGTTCCCGGACCTATTGTTGTGATAAATGCAATTGAAGCGTCTGCTCCGTTATTACCTAAACTGAAAAAGTTGCTACCAGCACCGCCGCCTCCGCCTGCAGCAACCAGTAAAGAAGACGCATTTAAATCTCCAGGCACTGTCCCTCTCCATACAAAGGAACCGCCTCCACCGCCTCCACCAAAATCTGTACCACCCATACCCCCAACAAGTACTGCAAGTGATTCTCCAGGTGTGACCCCAAATTCACCCTGCACAGAAGCTCCTAAACCGCCAACTGTATTATTATTTTCCTCATTTCCTCCTTGAGCACCAATCGCCTGGATTCTTGCAGTTGTTGCACCAGTTGGGACTGTAGTTGTTTGAATCTCTCCTGTAAAGGTAAAGGTTTGTTGCTCCAAAAGTACAGGTTCAGATGGTAATGTTCCCATCAAATCAAGTACATTCTCAAATTTAAACTCTAGTAACATTTCCTTTTTAATAACGTCCCTAAGAGTTCTTCGAACACGGGTGTTGACATCAAGCAAATCCTCTATCGAAACCTCCGCAGGTGAAAATGTGACCCCAGTATCATCTAATGTTCCCAAAACAAATTGCAGCTTTTCTGCCTCAGCATTGATGATGTGAGCAAGCGCCAATTCCTCCAATGCAATCGAACTTAAAAGCAATGAAATAGTTTGTCCAGTAGTAACCGATATCAAAGGTGTTATATTCGGAATGTTCGGAAAAGACATTAAATATTTCTCCTTTCTATTAATTTATTTTGCAAATAGTTTTCCGATATTAATGAAACAAAAAGTCGCATAACCTATTTACTCTTCAGTTTAATCTTTATATCTTTCTATGAATGTGCATTTATCCTATTACATATGGTGGATTTTCTAATATACATGAAAAATGAAAAAAGCAAAGTTATCTTCACAGACACTTTGCTAGATTTGCTTTCAAATAGTTTTATTTTGGATTAGTTTCTTCTTTCATATAACAATATCTCATCATACGAAAAATATTTTCTTGAAAATCTTTACTTTGTTTTTCCATGTTGTGTGCAATGTAAGCAAGATGCTCGATCGCATGGCTATAGGTCTCCTTACCAATATAAACAATTGCAGTGTTGTATCTTGCCATAAGTGTTTCTGGGTATATAGCCAAAATATTCAAATAGACGCCTAATGCATCTTCAATAAGTTTTTTTTCATACAACTCATTTGCTCGTTCTAGTTCCTTCTTAATAATATTCTCATCGATTCGTATCAGACTCGTTTTTGACTGAACTAAATGTTTTATCCTGTCTAATACATACCTGGAGCTTTTTTCCCAGGTGAAAGAAGACAAAATATGTTGACTCGCTTTCTGTCCTTTCTCCTTGACTAACGGTTGATTCTCATAAGCCAATCGCATAACATTCTGTAATTCGTTAGGATCGATCGACAGCCACCATGGAAAATCGACCGTATCGAGATTTCCAACTTTTTTGTCTGGTAAAGTATCCTCCTTCGATGGAACAAAGAACGCAGTTTCCTCCGTGCAAAAATCTACGCAAGATCCTTTATCTGGCACAATCACTGGAGTACCACATGCCATCGCCTCTGCAATAGGTAACCCGAATCCCTCTCCTCTATACGGATGAACCAAACAATCACACGCTTTATACAATCCGGCCAGCTCTATTTCGGAAAGCTGCTTATCCATATATACAATACGAGGATGATTCGGGTCAGACATTGCTTCATGGATCATTTTTTCCAGCGTGATTCCTTTGTAAAAAGATTGAGTTCCAGTATCTTTGATGAATAAGAAAACATCATCATCTATAGTAAACTCTTTAAGGTATGCTTGTAGTAAAATATCTATTCCCTTGCGGCCAATTGTCCCGCCGACAAAGAGAAACTTAAATGAAGATGAATCCAATGCTAGAGGCTGGACGTTGGGATGAAATAATTTTTCATTGACGCCAAGTGGAATGACATGGATTTTACTTTCAGGAATCCCTGAGCGGATATAGCTTTCCATATTGTATAAACTGTAAACCCAGATTTCATCTACCCAATACATCATGGGAATATACCACTCTCTCGGGATAGCTCCAAATTCCCAGGGCTGCATACAAACCGAAATCCCATTTTTAAGTTGCGGCCAATGGGGCGGCCACTGATGAGAAATCGTCAAGTCGGGATTAGAAAAAGGGATAAATGACTTTTTTTCACTTTTGATATATGGATCAAGCAACTTTTCTTTTTCAGGTATTTCTTTTCTAAGATTTATATCTCGACTTTGCTGAAGATACTGGCAAATATTTTGATTCACAATCGAAAGACTATGTCCTGCAAATTGAGATCCTATCCAATTGAGTTTCACAATATCATTCTTCAACATAATCCTCCTAAAGTATGAGTGAGTTTGTTAGTTTCCTTCACTCATTATATGGCTTTTGATTATATTAGGTTCCAATTCATCACTTTTATCTTGATTAAAACATACGATGAAGATGAATATTTATTGTCAAAAGGAGGAAATACCATGGATGACCGACGACTGTCGCTATGTATGATAGTAAAGGATGAAGAAAACTTTATTGATGGCTGCCTCAAAAGTGTAAAAGATTATGTGGATGAGATGATTATTGTCGATACTGGCTCCACTGATCGAACGGTTGAAATCTGCAAATCATTCGGTGCTCAGGTCTTTACATTTAAATGGAATGGGAGCTTTTCAGATGCACGTAATTATGGCTTGGAGCGTGCAACAGGGGATTGGATTTTGTGGTTAGATGCCGACGAAGTAGTAGATACTTCTGACGCTAAGAAGCTACGTGAAGCGCTCAAATTTGATGACCTGCTCCTATCTGTTCATTTAATCAATTATTATGGTGACAGCCCTGATCCAAACAAGACATTTGATATTGCCCATACCCGGCTTTTTCAAAATCACAAAGGTTTTAAATTTAATAATAAAATTCACGAGATGCTAAATGCCAATGAAATTATTGCAAAATTTAACGAAGATCCCACCATTAAAACTGTGCCTATTAAGGTATTTCATTACGGATATTTGGATCCTGTCAATAAAGAGAAAAAGAAATCTGAACGTAATATCGGTATGCTAAAAGACGAGCTCAAACAAAAGGACTACAGCCCTTGGATCGAGTACCATATTGCGAGTGAATATTACCGTCTAAAAAACTATAATGAGGCATTTGATTATGTCAATCGTTCCATTATGGGATTTCTGAAACAGCTCAAAACTCCTCCATCTCTTTTATATCGATTAAAGTATTCAATATTGATTAGTTCAGGCAGTATCGAAGGGGCATGGCCTGGTATCGAGAGAGCTGTTACCCTCTATCCTGATTATGTAGATCTCCATTTTTATAAAGGCATTATATTAATGGTTAAAGACTTGTTCAAAGAGGCTTTGGAGGTATTTGATCTCTGCCTTGAAATGGGAGAAGAAAATTTACAGCATCTTACTTTAAAGGGAGTTGGGAGCTTTCAAGCCTTATACTACAAAGGTTGCTGTTTAGAAAAATTAGGGAATATTGAGGAAGCTGCAAAATGTTATGCACGGGCCTCTAGTCTATCATCTACTTTTATCTCGCCAGTAGAAGCTTTGCATAAAATAATGGAAAATCATCACGACGTCTTTACAGCATTACCAGAGGATAATGAGGATAAAGCATTAATTACCAAAATACTATCCATGAGCACAAATAAAAATAAATAATCTCTAAATATATTACATTAGCCCTCTCTAATAGTGAAGTGGAGTATATAATATACTATTCCAACAAGAAAGAGAGGTATTGAAATGTCATTTCCAAATATCCCGAATATTACTCCACTAATTTCGGTAACTACTGAGCAGACAATTCCACTGCTTTTGGCTTCCATTGCTTTGGAGGAATTAGCACTTGCTCACATTATGAATGCTGAAGCAGAAAAGCTTCAATTCGTTCTAGGAACATTAGAAACAGGAGTTACATTTACTCCTGCAGAGGTTTCTTTAGGGGATCTTCTTGATGTCAATGCTAGTGTTCAAAGAACACTTCGTGACGTGATTAAGAAAGAAATGCTGTTAGAGTTCAAGTTTGAAAATATTCTTGACCTAATCGCTATCACTCCTCTTCCTTAAGGAACCCTTCACCCTCAATTCATCCCTTAATATGATGAATTGGGGGTCTTATTTTTATGATGAAGCAAATATAGAAATTATGTACTCTATTAAAAAAGCCCAGGTCTATTGACCTGAACTTTTCTTCTATATTCTTCCTAAATTAGAATACTAAACTATTTATACACAATCAGGAGGGTCGAAGTCAGGACAATTATTAACGATGACATTACCATTTGGAAGGTCTTCGGCTCTAAATTCTTCCGTTCCATTTAAAGTAAGTCTAACTTCATCATCATTCCCGCCACGATCAAATAACTCTAAAACAAATGGAGTGTTCCCTATTCCATTCCTTGTTCCTATACCTGAAATAGTGTATCTCTCCTCAATAATATCACCTTCAGCATCCCTAACAACACAACAAGTACCCAAAGCTCCGGATGAAGTTAAAAAGTATTGATCAGCAACAAATGTAATGGTAGGATTAACATCTGGAAAGTTAAGTTCGAAAAGATCCTGTTGTGTCGGATCACATGGAGCGGCTCCTTCACCTTGGCCGCATATTCTTACTCTTCCGTTACTGGTACCGCTTCTTACCAAATCAGCTTGTTCTGTTTCTACTAATACTCCCCCAACTCTGCGCTCAAAGGTATCATTTGAAGCAACAAAGTCTCCAAGGCATTCACATATTCCTTCTACTTCTTCTTCTTGAGTTTCAGTGATTAAGTCAAGGATGTTTTCAAATTTGAATTCGAGTAGCATTTCCTTCTTGATTACATCACGAAGGGTTCTTTGAACACTAGCATTGACATCAAGAAGATCCCCTAAAGAAACCTCTGCAGGAGTAAATGTAACAGCTGTATCTAATGTTCCAAGAACGAATTGAAGCTTTTCTGCTTCTACGTTCATAATATGAGCTAGGGCTAATTCTTCAAGTGCAATGCTTGTTAAAAGTAACGGAATTGTCTGCTCTGTAGTGATCGATATAAACGGAGTTATATTGGGAAAATTTGGGATAGACAAATTAATTACCTCCTTTCAATCTATATATTGTAAATTATGAAAAACTACTCAAAAAGAAACGACATTTGTCCCAAATCTAATAGCCTTTTTTCCAGTATGCTATCTTCAAGACCCGAGACAAAACAGGGCAAAAGAAAAACAGCCCCTTTCTCAAGAGGCTGCTTTTTACAAGTCTTTTAACCAATAATCATAAATATCTATTAAAGTATCTTCAAGTTTTCTTTTCGGTTGCCATCCTGTTAAGGTGAACAATTTTTCAGGATTTCCTACTAATCTAGGAATATCTGACACTCGTATTCTGCTTGGGTCAACTACTAGATTAATCTTTTTATTTGAAAAACTTATTAATATCTCTACTATATCTTGAATATTGACACCTTGACCCGTACATACATTATAAGCTTCCCCCGCTTTACCGAAACATGCGATATCGTAATAAGCTTCTACGATATCTCTTACATCAGTAAAATCCCTTGCTGATTTTAAATTTCCAATTCGAATGATAGGTTCTTGTGTTCTTCCTTTATTGATTTGAGCTATTTGATAGGCAAAATCAGTCGTTACAAATCCTAATCTTTGGCCAGGTCCAATATGATTAAAAGGCCTGGCATGTGTGGTATTTAATCCATATGATTTATGATACAAATTTACAAGCATACTTACGGCACACTTGCTGATCCCATAAGGGCTGACTGGATTTGTTCTGGTATCCTCACTGACTTTGTCTAAATTGTCCGGAATCCTGCCATATTCCTCAGATGATCCAACAGTCATCACTTTTATTTGGTCATCTACTTTCCTAACAGCTTCCAATAAATGAACCGTTCCAATCACATTTCCATGAATAAAATCAGCTTTATGTTCCCAAGAGTCCTTCACATTACTCAATCCTGCAAGGTGGAAAATGTGCGTAGGCTTGATTGTTTCAATTAACTCCATGATTTCTGATTCAGAAAGTAAATCTACTTTAAAAATATGTTTCTCGCCTCTATTGGATCTTGAGGTCCCATAAACATCAGCTTTATCCTTCAAAAAAAGTTCAAGATATTTCCCGACAAATCCGGTAATCCCCGTTATGAGTGCTTTCATTTCATTCCCCATACTTTTTCAGGTCATGTTCAACCATCATTTTTATTAAATCCTCAAAAGTAACCTTTGGCTCCCATTTCAACTCTTTTTTCGCCTTTTGGGGGTCTCCTAGTAATAAATCTACTTCTGCCGGCCTCATAAATGCAGGATCCTGGATAACATGATCTTCCCATTTCAACCCGACATGATTAAAGGCGATTTCAACAAGTTCACGGACTGTATTCGTTTTTCCTGTAGCTACAACAAAATCGTCCGGCTTTTCCTGCTGAAGCATCAGCCACATCGCTTTTACATAATCACCAGCAAAACCCCAGTCCCGTTTTGCATCAAGATTGCCAAGTCGAAGCTCTGTTTGAAGCCCACATTTAATTCGAGCTACAGCATCTGTTACTTTTCGAGTAACAAATTGTATCCCTCTCCTTGGTGATTCATGGTTGAATAATATCCCCGAACATGCAAATAAATCATAACTTTCACGATAATTAACTGTAATCCAATGACCAAATACCTTAGCTGCACCATAAGGACTCCGTGGATAAAAAGGAGTTGTTTCTTTTTGAGGGGTTTCTACAACCTTTCCATACATTTCGGAGCTTGATGCCTGGTAAAAACGAGCATCCGACTTTACCATCTTCACTGCTTCCAAAATATTTAGAACCCCAAGACCAGTAACCTCAGCTGTATAGACAGGCTGGGGCCATGAATCAGCTACAAATGATTGTGCACCAAGGTTATATACTTCATCAGGTTTAGAAAGCTTTACAGCCTGTATCAATGATGATAGATCAGACAAATCACCGGATATAAACTCTATTTCATTTAGTATATGTTTAATATTTTCATAGTTTTCTGTTGAAGTTCTCCTTTTTAACCCATATATTTTATAGCCTTTATCAAGAAGTAATTCAGCTAAATATGAGCCGTCTTGACCGGTAATACCTGTAATAAGAGCTCTTTTCATGGTGTCCTCCCCTTACTTTTTTGGTGTAAGAATTCCCATTGTATCTTTATGCTGTTACAACTCGCTTCTATTCCCTCTTTCTAGGAAATAAAAAACTTTATATGTAAGGAGCAGGCATTTTTGCTGCCATGGTCCTCCATATAAAGTCCAAGTTTAAAAAAATAATCGTGCTTTCATTTGCTCTGCAATCACTTGAGGAGAGAAATGATTTCTGATATCTTGTTTTGCCTGTAATGAAAGTTCTTCTCTTTTTTTATGATTTTCAAATGCTTCCCGCATCACTTTTCTAACGTTGTCTTCATTTACCTTTGCCCATTTATGCCTATAATAGTGGATAGCTCTTGTGCGCTGCAGTTCAGGGTGTACGAATTCTAGTTCATTTTCTGGTTCTATTAAAAAGCTATTTCGATCGTTCATATATTCTGTGACTCCGCTCCAGTTAATGGATATCGCCGGTTTTCCCATCGCCATTACTTCCATCTGAGGCATCCCCCACCCGCAAGCTCTTTCAGTAGAAACATAGCAGTCACAGCTTGAATACAAACGCAGCAAGTCTTCTCGAGGAGTATTTTCAATCATGAAATGAATATGAGGATTATTTGGCTTATTAGGTATATACGAAGATACTAATTCAAATAGATTCTTTTGGCTGATCCACCCAGGAACGTAGATCTTTAAAATTAGACTAACGTCATCTTCTGCCGTGAATTCGTTACAATAGCTTGGAATGAGCAAATCCAACCCTTTACGGTAATCAAACGCTAATGTGTATATAAATTTATAAGACTTTACTTCAGCAGGAAATGGATATGAATCAAATTGTTTGGTATATTGGCTGCTCTCAATTGGATAATGTACGACATGTACTTTTGAAGGGTCAACACCGGATTCTGTAAATGTTTGGTAATTAAAACGGGTAGGAACCCAAATTTCATCCATATCATTGCAAAAATTTGCCCAATGAAGGGGGATTCGGTTTGTTTCAAATAAGGTAATTCCAATGGTCTTATGAAAGCCTTCTTTCCCTATCCCGATAAATGACTCCGGAGTACCATGAATCACAAGGATGGGATTATCCCCCAATGGCTTTTTCGATTTAAGAAAACTATTTAGCAGTTCAATGTCTTCTTCTCCAATTTCCTTATTAATCTTTGCCGAACTTAATAAGAGTACGGGAAGATCGATATGTTTCAATGCTCTTAAATAATTCCTGCTAACATTACCGTAGCCTCCCATATCACCTATGGGTCCTATCCATAGAATTCCTGAAGGTTGAGTCATACCACCCATCTCCCTTTAATTATATTTTATTAATTGAAGGATTACATTATCGGCCTTCTCTGCAAAATTGAAAACATATCATCGTACCCTCAACAAAACAAATATGATCTCCTTCATTTCTATTGAAAGTATCAATCACTTCTGTTACACCTGGTACAAGATGGTTTCCATAATCGTGCCAGCAAATAATACCGCCTTTTCTTATCACTTTCCGAGCTAATAGAGTATCTAGGAATACACCTTTTTTCGAGTGGTCGCCATCGATAAAAATGAAGTCGGCCTCAGGGAGATCTGATGGTTCCAAATCCCGCGAACCATTATGTTTTACAATTAATTCCACTCTCGGGTCATCCTTGACATATTCCCCAGCTATTTGTGGAACTTCCCCCCTTTGAATAGATAATGTAGTAGTAAAAGAGGGTATGACATCTATACCAATATATTTTTCAATCCATGGGCTATTATCTAAAATACATTTCGCTGTCCCTCCGCGCTGAATTCCAATCTCAATAACAGTTTTAGGATAGAAAGTCCGTGAAAGGGCAATTAATGCCTTTACATCATCAGGAGTGGTGTAAAAAGGTACTTCACCATTAAAGACACCACTGCCAAATATTTTAAAGAAAGTATCCTTATTTAAATTACTCATAATGTCCTCCATAAGATCGTTTATCATTTAATTACTCAAGTATTCCTTCCATTGTTCTTTTATCTTCTGTTTTCCGAATATCTGAATGGCTTTTGCCCTGGCATTTTTACTTATTTCTTTCGCAAGTTGGTCATTGTACAATAATTGATTTAATGAGTCTCGTAGCTCTAAAACACTATCAAATACAAACCCTTCTTTTCCATTTTCAATAATTTCATGAACTTCAAAGGTACGTTGTTTAAGCAATGGATGATTTCCTTGAAATTCTGAAACAGAAACGATTGGAATGCCTGTCATAAAGGCCTCGATAAAACCTAGTGTATAACTTGTAATTCTCGTACCTGTATAAAAAAATGACCGATTTTCCCGCAGTTCTTGTTTCATTTGTTCATATGTCAACATTCCGCCACTTTCCGGTGCATCCTCATTTCCTGGACCAAACAATTTGACTGGTAATCCCCTACAAGCTATATGGAATAAATTATAATTAGAACCAATCCAATTCTTTTTCATGCATTGGCTTATGGTCATAATTTGATTTTTACTCCCTTCCCAGCCGCCATACTCGTCGGGATCTTTGTAAAATCTAATCATGGCATCTTCCCCAATATACTCAGGAATCTGACTTTCTCTAGGTGAATATCTAACTATTTCCATTCCTTGCTCCCGGTATGGACGAAGTTTCCTCTCAACTTCGGGGGAAGATTGACCGATTGACCTCCATATCACCCGTTTATGTTTCATCTTCTCCCAGTTTTTTGTGATGATTGAGGGATCATGCATAACAATAATGACATCCTTATCTTCAATCATTTCAGGATGTAAATTATACTTTGAATAGCGATCTACTAAATCAGCGAAATCTGGATCAATAGGCATTTCATGAAGCGGATGGCGGTAAGAACTTCCTAAATGCGGACGGGCATAGGCCCCATGTGAAAAACATTCGTGCCCTAATTCCGTAAATAACTTCAATTCATCGTATTCCAATACGTCATGAACTGATAAATATAAAATTCTCATGATGTACTCTTCCTTCGGTATTTTTTGGTTAATCATTAGGATTAATATAAATGTATGAATGAAAAACGACTTTTGGTGAAATTTGAAATGAGATCCTTGTGAGGAAATAGAAAATGAATATATTAGTGAGGATTATTATTGAATATTCTTTTTTGTATTTCGGAATCAAATTTTTCAGCTAGTCTTTCCCAGTCCAATTCCTGAACTGCATAATGAAAAGCATTTTTGGCTAAGGTTCCTTGTAGCTTTAAATCTTTTATTAATGAATTTAATTCAGAGCTAAATTCATTTATGTTACAGATTATTGCATGTTTTCCATTTTCTATATTATATCCTCTTGCACCTACTGGAGTTGTTATGGTTGGCAATCGGTTCGCGAAATAATCGGCCATTTTAACATTAGACCCGCTGCCATTTATCATAGGATTTAGAGCAATATCAGCGTTCTCCATTAAAGAAATTTTATTATGATGATCGATTTCGCCCATTAACTTTATATTTGGTCCAATTTTTTTATGAGCAAAAGCATGACATACAGAACCTACAATAATAAAATTCGCTTTTACAAATGGTGCAATCTTTTCAATAATAAAATGAACTGCTTCATTATTAGGGGGATGACCGCTACCTATAAAAATAATACTCGGAATTTTTGTTTTATCTGTGAAATTATATTTTGAAGTTTCTCTAATTTGAACACCGTTGTTTATTGTAATGATGTCTTTTATCTCTTCTTCCTTAAAATATTTTCGCAAATATTGGTGATCACAATCTGATACACTAATCATAAATTGACTTTTTTCACAAGCCAACTCCTCGACTTTCATTACTTGTTTAATCAAAAGATCAAACTTGGGATGGTTTTTCAATATTGTTTTCTTTAATTCCATCTCAGCATTAAAGCTTTCATAGATGACTGGTTTTTCGTTAGAATTTTCCAGTAATAGTGCCATATATGGATGAACTAAAATAACAGCATCAGTAACATCATATAAATTTTGATGAATTAGTTTTAATAAATTATTAGAAATGCACATATAAGAAGATATAATATCAGCAAGACTTACTGGATGCTGATGATGCAAAATAAATTCTTCTACTTTATGTTCATGACTTTTGGGAACGGAAACCTGGAAGAACCCCTCTGAAATCTGTACCTTATTAATTTGATTAGAATGATTAAAACAAAGTAAACAAATTCTGTATTTTTTTGCTAAAGCACTATATAGGTGATTTATTCGAATAGCCCCGCCTGAATTGGGATTACTAGCCTCAAAATCATTTAACAAATAGAGTGTTTGTACTTTATTAGATTCTAACTTTTTTATAGTGTCTTTTACCCTTAATGCAATGGATTCCCAAGAATATTGGCTATTAATATATTTTTGTCCAGACTTAGCAATCTTTTTTAATCCTTTTTTATTTTTCAATTGATTCATCATAATCATTGCAAAGTTCTCTTTATTGGCACCGTAGTAATGAACTCCATCAATTAATTCTAATCCTCTTACTCCTATATCCGTTGATATAAGCGGCAATCCTGCGGATAAATACTCTAATGTTTTTAAATTTGTCCCTGCTCCATGAAACATTGGATTAATTGCAATATCCGCCATTGATAAAAGTTCAAATTTCGTTTCTTCATCCACTAACCCTAACATTTTTACATTGCTCTTTTTTATATGTTGAAAGGATTCAGTACATTTACCAGCTACAATAAAATTTACATTTTCACATTGAGCAGCTAGATGATGAACAATATAATCAACTGCTTCAATATTAGGGGGATGAGCGCTTCCAATGAAAAATGCTGTAGTAGATTCTTCACGGTTTCCTCGGGGAGCCCATTGATTTGGATGAATACCATTTGGCACTAGCAGGATTTTATCTTCATTTATTTGATAACTGGATATAAAGCTTTTCTTTTCATCTAATGAGGTTACAAAAATTAAATCAGAATTTTTTACTAATGTACTTTCCATATTCTCAATATAATGAATAAATTGATTTGCATTTGTTCCTGTTAATGTTTGTTTTAATAACAGAGCTTCATGATTATAACTATTGTAAATCCTTGGTTTATGATCCATTCCAAAAAACAAATCGTACTCTAACATATAGGGAGAATCATGAATAATAATTTCAGCGTTTTTGTAAAGTTCATTATAGGCAGTATGGTATTCATTTGGAAATTTAGCAGATAATCCATTTACAATCCCAGATACTTCGGCACCAACATTTTCTTTAGTTAATTTTAAATGTAATTGTGTATGAATGGCTTCTTTTGGCACCCTGTATTCTCTAAGGGTTTCTGAATGATTAACAACTTCGAATGGAGTATGTTGATGGGTTGGTGATAAGAGGGTAATATCAAAAAATTTACTAAGTTCTTCATAAAAGTAAAAGTATCTCTGCTCTCCTCCGCTTTTCGGAGGAGTGAATGCCGGAAAAAAATTTAACACTAGAATATTGCGCATTTTTTCACCTCATCAAATGCTGCCTTTAGATACAGCATATTATATTCAAGCCTAATAGAAACGATAGTACTATTTCCCATAGTTCATAAAGCAAAGGAAATATTAGATTGACAATACTTTTTAACTAACAAAATGCTGAATTAAAAAATCCTGGTATCTTCGAAAAATGTCCAGGATTTCTAATATGTTTAATAACTTCAATATAAAGTGGGATTACTCACATCCAAGTGATTTCTTCATCTCCCCCCAGGACATAAACAACCTTACAATATCTTCTTCCTCAAGCTCACTCCCCATTTGAACCTCAATAAATTCAATATCCTCAATGGCTTTGATCCCATGTTTTGAACCGACCGGAATGTTTAATACATCACCTGATTTTACATAAAATTTTTCATCATCCAACACAAATTCACCTTCACCTTTAACGATCACCCATACTTCACTTCGTTTGTGATGGTATTGATAGCTGATGTTTTGCCCTGCAAATACACATAAACGTTTTGTAAGTACGTTCATACCATCGGTTGATTCCTTATAATCTAAAACACGGTACCATCCCCAGCGGCGTTCTTCATACATTGGCCGTTTCTTATCATCTTTTACTAACTCTTTAATTTGATGGCTTTTCGATTTGTCTGAGACTAAAATACCATCCGGGCTCGTCGCTACAATCATATTTGAGGCACCAATTACCGTGACAGGCATATTTAATTCGTTAATTAAATGGGTATTTGTGCAAGTATCACTCAAAGTCCCTCGGCCGATGACTGATGATTGTATTTCCTCCGTTAATGTGTTCCACGTGCCTAAGTCCTTCCAATATCCGTTATACGGAACAACCGCAATCTTTTCCGCCTTTTCAACGATTTCGTAATCAAAGCTTATTTTAGGCAGACTTTCGTAAAGCTGAATCATCTCATCATACTTCGTAGGAAGCCCTTTTTCCTTCAATTGCTTAATGATATACCCCAGCCTAAATGCAAAAACACCGCAGTTCCATAATGCTTTTTGTTCAATGAATTGTTCTGCCTGCTCTTCTGTTGGTTTTTCCTTGAACTCCCTAACTGAATGATAGGTTGTTTCTAAATCATGCTCTTTTTCATTATTGTTGAGCATGATATAGCCATATTTCGTTGCTGGATAGGTAGGGGTTACACCGATTAAGGCAATATCCATTCCTGAATGTTTGATAACATCCTCTAAATACGCAACTCTATCAAAAAATTGCTCTTCTACAAACGGATCGACCGGCATGACTGTCATAACTTCATTTAAACTAACACCGATAACAGAATATAAATAAGTCGCCGCTAATATAATCGCAGGAAAAGTATCCCTTTGCTCTGGTTCAATGATCAGCGGTACTTGGTTTCCTATTTGACTGCGAATAATATCCATTTGTGTTTTATTCGTTGATATATATGCTATATCCAGTAATTGCGTTTTTTCCAATTGCCTCCTTATCCTCTGAACCATTGATTCTAACTTCTTTTCAGGACTCGTTAGAACCTTTAAAAATTGCTTTGATCTAGAGTTATTGGAAAGTGGCCACAGACGCTTCCCTGATCCACCAGATAACAATATAAGTTTCATTAATACACCTCAAAACCATAATTTCTTAGGAGATTTAATATCATATGTGGATAGATATTTATTTGTATGGGACATCTGACGAATTATAGATGAATAAAAAGAATTGATTATGAGGGAATTGCTCATAGATATATTTGATTCATTGAGGAATTTCACAGAAAGCATCATTAATTGAATGGGAAGTCCACAAAAATGGGCAATCATTTTAAGAATTATAAGTGTCTTTGCCAAGCCCGAACAAATAGACTAGTACTATGACCTACGAAAAAGAGGTGAACAGATGTCACAGGCCAATATACCCCCTATTAGCCCATTAATTTCAATTTCGATGGACCAGACAATCCTATTACTTTTTGCTTCGATTGCACATGAAGAAATAGCTCTTGCTCACATTATCAACGCCGAAGCCGAGAAGCTTCAATTAGTATTAGGAACATTAGAAAACGGGACTACACTAACTTCTGAAACAGTTACACTTTCCAACCTGCTTGATATCAATGCAAGTGTTACTAAAACTCTTCAGGACGTTATCATGAAGGAAATGTTGCTGCAATTCAAATTTGAAAATGTACTTGAGCTTATCTCAATTAGCCCTCGTCCTTAAACAATTTTCTTGTGTCTAATTAGAGATAATGACTAAGTATTACAGTTGGTATGAGAATTCTAAAACACTTTAGTTCAACGTACCAAAAACTGGTGATTTATCACCAGAACATTATAAAATCCAACATATGTTGGAGGAAAGGAAGAATTACATGAGTATGCCAACTTTGCCATCCCAACCCCATAGGCCATGTTTGTTTCACACAAAAATTGATTTATTAGAATCAATAGCATTAGAAGAAATTGCCCTAGCACATATCTTAAATGCAGAGGCTGAAAAAGTTCAGGCATTTGTCGGTGAGTGTTTTGATTTTCCCACTCATCCAACAAATAAAGAAATATTAGCAATTAATAAGTCAGTTAATCAGCTAATTGAAACAGTGCTAATGAAAGAATGGCTTTTGCTCCGTAAGTTAGAAAATGTATTAGAGATAGAGTGCGATTGTTGTAAGAAGGATCATAAGAAGGATGATAAAAAGGATCATCATATGGATACTATTTGCAGCCCTTTTAAACCATTAGGATCACTTTGAGGGAAAAGAGATGAAAAAAACATTAGATGAAGAATATGTGAATTGTTTTCATTCGATAGTTCAAGAAGAGAAATCGACTAAAAAATGGATGAACACTTATTCATTACTCACACAAGCAATTACGTCTTCTGAAAAATTGGATGATCAAGGCAAGGAAGAATATTGTATATTTTGCTTAATACCTTTTTTAAAGTTAATTATTCAGCTTCAGCAACTTTCTGAGAAAAAAGTAAAATTATGCATAAGGTATATAGATTTAATGCTCAACGAGGATATAGACTATTCAAAAGACAACTCAATTGAAGATGCACTTCGTGGCATTGAAAAAATGACACATAACATTTCTTTAAATGAATGGCATCGTCATGAACTTCGAGAGGCACTTGATACGCTCCTGCATCATACAAAAAATAGAAAAAATTTATGGGACAGAATCGTAGATCAACGCAGCGTATGGAGCAATAGTGTAGATGAAAGCAGTGCAGATGAAAGCAGTGCAGATGAAAGCAGTGCAGATGAAAGCAGCGTTTTGGAAAGCAGTTTAGATGAAAGCAGCGTTTGGGTCAGTGGGAATCAGAGTAATAATAACACTAAACTTATCTGGACCAATCCTCATATATTATAAAAATGCATTCGTTTTAAGTCATTCTAAGAAAAAAAGAGTCTATTAGTACTTCAAAAGAATGGAATAAGGATAAAAACCTTGTTCCTCTACATATTTTCAATCTCTTCCATAGTTTATTTAATTGAACGAACCTTACTATTTTTATAGTAGTTAATGTTCCCAAGAATGTAAAAAGCTTGTCCAAAAGATAGTCTTTTTGAGCCAATTTTGGGAATTGGCCCAAATATCATTAAGAAAAATCCGCAACTATTTGTTTACCATGGTATATGTTTGTTAAATTGTGAACATTGTTTGAATTTCACACAGTACCAATTATATACATTGAGCAGGCTGGTTGTTAGGAGTAGAATATATAAGTATTGTTAAATTTAAGTAAAAAAATGAAATTAACAGGATTACTTTTTATTTTGGAGGTAACATTGTGAAAGTCATAAAAATAATTGTTCAGGTGTGTTTGATTTACATAATTTCTTTATTAGGAGATTTCATTCAGAAACAATTTCATTTACCTATCCCCGGAAGTATTTTAGGATTGCTGATTTTATTTATTTTATTATCATGCCATATACTTCCTGAAAAATGGATTCAAGAAGGGGCAGGTTTTTTACTATCAACGATGATGTTGTTTTTTATTCCCGCAGCCGTCGGCATTATTAATTACTTTGATTTCTTTCAGGGGACAGGTCTATTGTTAGTTGTTGTACTCATTTTAAGTACTTGTCTTGTTTTGATTTTTTCTGGTTACACAGGTGAAAAACTGGGACAAGAGAAAGTGATTGAGGATAGGGAGAAATTTTCAGCATGATAAAATTAATTATCGGCATCTGTATGGTCTTATTAACAATTTGTTTATTTTTTCTGGCAAAAAAACTATATCTAAAGTATCCAACCCCTTTATTCAATCCATCCCTTTTCGTTAGTTTTATAATTATTATGATTCTGCTATTATTCAATATTCCATACGAAACATATATGATTGGCGGTGAATGGATAAATCATTTATTAGGTTCAACGGTTGTTACGCTTGCATTCCCTTTATACAAATATAAAAAACTAATAGTTAAATACTTTCGTGTCATTTTTACAAGTATACTCGTGGGGGTTATCGTAAATTTCATTAGCGTATTTATCTTTTTAAACCTATTAGGGTATTCAAAGGAAATCATGTTTTCGTTTTTTCCGAAATCTGTTACAACTCCAGTTGCTATTCAAATTGCTGATCTGACAGCCGCTGTTCCTTCATTAACGGTAGTTGCTGTCATGGTTACAGGATTTAGCGGCATGATCATAGGGCCATATATCATTAAAATATGCAGGTTTCAGAGCGATTTAGCCAAAGGAATGGCCTTAGGAAACGCAGCCCATGTCATTGGTACATCAAGGGCATTTGAATACAGTTTAGAAATCGGTTCTATAAGTTCAGCCGGAATGATTCTATCAGCGATTATTAGTTCAATTTTGATTCCTTTATTTATTTTGATTTTATTTTAAACAGATATAATTGGAAGGAGCTCAACAAATTGTCTTTTTATCAAGATTTATCCACATATTATGATCAAATTTTCCCATTAAATCAAACTGCTTATACGTTCCTATCCCAATATTTTCATGAAGGAAATTCCGTCTTGGATATGGGAGCTGGAACAGGTAATATGGCCATTGCCCTTGCAGAGAAGGGATTAAACGTTACGGCATCAGAGCCAGAAGAAACGATGGCCGAGTCCATTAAGAAAAAGGCTAAATCGAAGGGGCTTTTATTATCTGTCCATACCAAAGCTATGGAAGAGATAGATAAATTTCAGGAGTACTTTGATGGAATCCTTTGTATTGGAAACACTCTACCTCATTTATCTGATTTAGAAGGTGTTGAAAAGTATTTACAGAAATGTTATATCAAACTGAAACCAAATGGGACAATCATCCTCCAGCAAGTGAATTATGATAGAGTGTTATCCAAGAATGACTTTTCTTTTCCAGCTATTGAAAAAGAAGATTTCACCTTTTTAAGGCATTATGAAAAAAAAGACGAACATCTTCTTTTCACTTCAAGTTTAACGATCAATGGGGAGACAACAGAAAACACTATTCCTTTATATCCAGTTACATCTCATCAATTAATTTTAATACTTAAAAAAGTCGGGTTTCAAGTGGTGGATGTGTACCGAAACTTTAAAGGTGAAAGTTACTCTACTGAATCACCAGCACTGGTAACTGTTGCAAAGAAATTATGAACTTAGGTAACCAGTAGAAGTATAATAAGCGGAGATTTTTCGGTTAAATGTAGGAGGGAGCTCGTTTAGGGGTATACAAGGGAAGGTTATTCGATTCGATAGGCGGAGTCTCTCCGTCTATTTAACCCATTTTTTATTAGTGTTTAGTAATTAAGCGAAATATTTCCGTTTATTTATCAGATGGCGTACTTAACCTAATCCCCCAACTGGTTCCTCAGTCTTCCATCTGGTCAGTTATTTCATCAAAAAGTAATTGTCCGACAACTACTCTTTCCCTTATTCCGGGGCACTTCATTTAACCCAAAAATCGAATTACATATATTACAAAAAATTCAAGATAGAAAAAGCAGCAAAAATCTAGTAAGATATCCACATGTGACATTAGATAAGGGGTTAGAAAAATGAGCGTATTAAACGTACAAAATTTAAGTCATGGTTTTGGTGATCGTGCGATTTTTAATAATGTGTCTTTTCGACTTTTAAAAGGAGAGCACGTTGGACTAGTTGGGGCAAATGGTGAGGGTAAGTCTACTTTCATGAATATTGTTACTGGGAAGCTGCAACCCGACGAGGGGAAAGTAGAGTGGTCACGAAAAGTTCGTGTTGGATATTTAGATCAGCATGCTGTACTTCAAAAAGGAACGACGATGCGTGAAGCTTTGAGTACTGCTTTTCAATATCTTTTTGATGCTGAAGCAGAGATCAATGACCTTTATGCAAAAATGGGTGATGAAGGTGCTGATATCGATGCACTGCTTGCTGAAGTTGGAGAGCTACAAGAAACTTTAGATAGTAATGATTTCTATCAAATTAATTCAAAAGTGGAGGAAGTTGCTCGTGGCCTAGGATTAGATGATGTTGGACTCGATCGAGATGTAGATGATCTTAGCGGCGGGCAGCGTACGAAAGTTTTGCTAGCTAAGCTTTTGCTAGAAAAGCCTGAAATCCTATTACTAGATGAGCCTACGAACTATTTGGATGAACAGCATATCGAATGGTTGAAGCGATATTTACAGGAATACGAGAATGCATTTATCTTGATTTCACATGATATTCCCTTCTTGAACAATGTAGTTAATTTAATCTATCACATGGAAAACCAAGAGTTGAATCGCTATGTTGGTGACTATGATAACTTCCTAAATATTTATGAAATGAAGAAACAGCAGCTAGAGTCTGCTTACAAGCGTCAACAACAAGAAATTGCGAATTTGAAGGATTTCGTTGCTCGTAACAAGGCAAGTGTGGCGACTCGTAATATGGCGATGTCCCGTCAGAAGAAGCTTGACAAAATGGAAGTTATTGAATTGGGGAAAGAGAAGCCGAAACCAGAGTTTATTTTCAAAGAAGCTCGTGCAGCTAGTCGTTGGATTTTCACGGCTGAAGATCTTGTTATTGGTTACAATGAACCACTTTCTCGCCCTCTGAATTTGAAAATGGAACGCGGACAAAAAATTGCATTCGTGGGTGCAAACGGAATTGGTAAGTCTACTCTTTTAAAAAGTATTCTTGGGTTGATTAATCCAATTTCGGGTAACGTGGAACGTGGTGAGTATCAACACATCGGTTACTTCGAGCAGGAAGTTAAACAGTCCAACTACAACACTTGTATTGAAGAGATTTGGAGCACGTTCCCAAGTATGAATCAAGCAGAAGTCCGTGCTGCTCTTGCAAAATGTGGATTAACGACGAAACATATTGAAAGTAAAGTCGAAGTTCTTTCTGGTGGCGAAAAGGCCAAAGTTCGTTTGTGTAAAATTTTAAACACAGAAACGAATTTATTAATTCTAGACGAACCTACCAATCACTTGGATGTTGACGCAAAAGAAGAATTAAAGCGTGCTTTAAAGGCATATCGCGGAAGTATCTTGATGGTATCTCACGAACCTGATTTCTATCGTGAAATTGCGACCGATATTTGGAATTGTGAGGATTGGACTACGAAAGTGTTTTAAATAAAGATTAAGGGGTACCCAATGAATCAAAATTCACTTGGGTACCTCTTTTTTATCCATCCAAATTTTTTTAAAAAAATATACTTTTAGATTTCTTAAAAAAGCTCATCCAACTAAAGTTAGAATGAGCTTCTATCTATTTCAATATTAATTTTGCAACAGCTTCTACATGTGTGGAGTGTAATTGACAACACAATGGATGTTGGCGGGTTTATCAACATTCTTGAGCCATTTTTCTAAGAACATAGCACTTTTTAAACTCAAGCTCCCTTATGTTGCCGATACTGTAGATAAGTGAAGTTTAGTTCAAAAAGAAAGCTGCCGACTCCGGCAGCCTGTTTTTTTAGCTCTTATACCTTTTAGCGAACCAGAAATCATACTTCTTAAAAAGGGGGGTCATATTGAATCTTCTAATTGCAAATGGCGTAGTTTATCGGGATTAGCAACCGCGTAGATCGTCTGAATCTGTTTGCCGTTAAAAGCAAAGGAGTACACATATTGTAAGTGATCATCGAGTGTTAAAGTCAGTCCGGGTAGACCGTTGACCGATGTATATTTGATCGTGAACTTGCCTGTATACATTTTCGTTAGGCTTAGGAGCAGTTGAACCACTTTGGCAGCACCGAAAATAGGTATTTGTGCGGCTCTTACTTTGCCGCCGCCATCCGAGTACATTGTGACATCTTCACTAATAAGATCCAATAATTGATTTACGTTGCCATTTAAGATGGACTGTACAAATTCTTTTACTGTCGATTCCGCTATTGAAATCGAAGGTTGTTTCTTAGGATGATATTCCATGCTTTTTTTCACACGGTGAAATATTTGCCGACAATTTGCGTTGCTTTTTCCAAGAATTTCAGCTATTTCATCATACGAGTATTGGAAGACTTCACGAAGCAAAAAGACGGCTCGTTCCATTGCATTTAGTTGTTGTAATAATAGCAAGTATGCGGTTGAGATGGATTCTTGTTGCAAAAAGGCTTGGGAAGGATCGTTCGGTGAATTCTCTATATCAAGCAATGGTTCTGGAAGCCACGGTCCGACATATTTCTCACGTTTTTTTGCGGATGACCGTATCAAATCCAGACAGCGATTGGTAACTATCTTACATAGATACGCTTTTTTGTTTTCAATATGTTCACTGTTGGGGAGCTGGTTAAAGGTTATAAACGCTTCTTGGACAATATCCTCTGAATCCATCACGCTGCCTAACATACGGTAGGCTAAGGAACAAAGCAGAGGTTGGTAGGTTTGATAAAGTCCTTCCATACTCATAATTTGATCTCCTCTCTAGTATTTAGTAATTGTGAAACGGCACGTTTACCGCTAGCTACGGATGCATCAACGAGCAGCTCCCCGTGCGAGGCCCAGTCACCAGCAACATATAGTCCCTCAATTTCAGGAACAGCAGGGCCTGGATCCTTCAGCCTTTTTATATGAGGAAAATCGTGGACAACCGTCATTTTCGGCAGGAACTGTCTTACCACTAATTCATTCCGCCAGCCGGGTTGAACCACATCCAACACTTGCTCCAATTCCTCCTCATCCTTTGCTGCATCTGTTTGTGGACCCTGATATTTAAAAAGTGATATCACTTGTGTCCCATCACCACTCATGATAGCTGGCCTTGGTTTTCCCTCCCGTGTTTGGTGCGTAAAGAAAATTGGTTGATCCAAACCATAGATAAATTGGTGATTGGGCTTAGGCAGCTGGCGCAATCCAACATCTAGACAAGCAACCGTAACAGGAATCGCTTGCTTGTTCCACGTGTCGAGTGCTGTTTGATCCGCATGGAGAACTAGTTTGTGAGAAATAGAAGGTGGTGTAGTTAGTATAACATTTGATACTTCTATTCTAGTGCCACCCTCACATAAAATCGAGTGTACTTTTTGATCTCGATGTTCGACTGCAGCCACTTTACAACCTGCAACCAGCTCCACTCCCTGTTGGACAGCAAGTTCACGCAGCTGTTCTACGATTGTCCCCCAACCTTTATCGAGATACAAGACTCCTTTTAGTGCACGCTGCAGCTGCTTTAAGGCAGGACCAGCAGCGTGTAATTCAGGTGCAAGCACATAAGTGGATGTTCGGAGCAGTGCATAGAACACGTTGCGCAGCATTGGATCATGCAATTGAGTTTCAATCCAATCGCGGATACTAATCTTGTTCCAAATGCTTGTGTCCATTTTTCCTAATTTAATGAACCATTTTGCCAATTCGACCTTTCCTCCCCAGCTTAGGAGCGGCGTTTGAAAAAAGGAGGATGCATTCGTTGGTAACGGCAATAGTTGTTCTTTCCACATCCCGTAAGCATCAATAGACGGCGTGCTTCCCTCAAGCCGTAATCCGAGTTCGCGGAATGCTTCAAACGCCTCCCCTTTATACAGTGCATGCGCGCCCAAATTAAAATATACCCCCTGCTTTTTGTTGGTGATGGCTCTGCCTCCGAATTGCTTTTGCTGTTCCAATACAATGGTTCGTTTCCCTGCTTTTGCTGCATAGTTTGCAACCGTTAAACCTGCAATCCCCCCGCCTACAATAGCTACTTCATATTTTGTCATTGTCATCATCCTTTTCGACTGTTTACTAATATAACGGATGAATGAATGATTCTGTGACAAAATGGAGGTGAAAGTTTTTTGATGAGGTGAATTATTAGGTGATACGAAGAAGGCATTAAAAAAGTTGATATCTCAAGCTCTTTATTATAAAAAAATCGACTGTGTTATTTAAATAACGGGTTCCCTTCAGAGGGCCAACAAGTAAATCGTAATATGAGACGCACTGTGTTTCAAATTGGGATTCAAAGTGCGTTTTTTGTTGCAATATCAGCGCTCATATGAGTTTTTAATAGTAAATTACAGACCAAATCACGTAGTATTTCGCAACCACCGAAATAATTATTGGAGTCTTTTCAGATTTGATGAGATTTAAATTGTGATTCGTATTAAGAAATCATCTATTTTAATAAAAATACGATAAAATAGAAATATAGAAAAGACTCTTACATTTAAGTGGAGGTAAAAAATCTATGTTAGACAAAATAAATAGTTTGTTTAAACGAGAAAATATTTTTGTTGAATTAGAAGATTGGTATAAATGGTACAAAGAACCTGAAGTGTGCAATAATGCAGTTGTAGCTAAACTACAAAAAGATGGCATAGAAGTCGAAACTATTTCCGTAGTGAAGAATGTTACTAGTAATCAAATTTCTACCTTGCTTATGATGGTATGAAATATGCGGTAACTGTAAACGATAGTCCAGTTGTAGGGGCCCTGACACAGGTATTTATTTTAAGAAAGATTACTCAATGATTATCTCCTTAAAAAACACAAACCTAGATTTGGTTTGTGTTTTTTTATGTTGATTTATTGTAGTTTAATGTATGAATTAACTTGTGAATTATTATTTTGTACCTTCCAAGCGAACCCGTTAGTTATTTAATACAGTCGATTTTTTTCGTTGATTGATTTTTTCAATAGCTTCTTTCGCCAATTAAGGCTTTGTTGCTCGATTCTTCAACCATGTTTCTTAAATCAGCCCCAGATGGATTCTGGAATACTCTTAGTCCAAACTCTGGTGCAACGGCATATAGATGGTCAAAAATATCGGATTGCACAGATTCATAAACGGCCCACTGTACGTCATTGGTAAATGCATAAATTTCTAGAGGCAATCCGTGTTCATTATGTGCTAGCTGTCTCACTATTATGGTCATATTCTGATTAATTCTAGGATGATTTTTGAGGTAATTGCTGATATATGCCCTAAATACTCCGATATTGGTAAGGGCTCTTCCATTCACGCGATTGTTCCTATCTATTTCATTTTTGGCATTGTACTCAGCAATTTCCCTTTCCTTATGAATAATGTAGTCAGAAAGGTAATTAACATTTACAAATTTCTCAATCATATCCTCTGTGCAAAACATGATACTGCTTGTATCTATATACAATGCGCGTTTGATACGTCTTCCACCTGAGCCCTGCATCCCCCTCCAGTTTTTAAAAGAATCGGAAATAAGGGCATAGCTGGGTATCATCGTAATCGTTTTGTCCCCATTTTGAACCTTTACGGTATTTAAAGAAATATCAATAACATCACCATCTGCTCCATACTTTGGCATTTCAATCCAGTCACCAACCCGAACCATATCATTAGCCGTCAACTGAATTCCTGCCACTAGTCCTAATAACGAATCTTTAAATACTAACATCAAAACGGCAGATAGAGCACCGATACCACTTAATAAAATAAGAGGACTCTTTCCTATTAGGTTTGAGATAACTAAGATAAACCCAATAGTCATGAAAATAATGTTAACCACCTGAATATATCCTTTAATAGGCTTAACCTTGGATATTTCAAAAGTTTGATAAATATCATTAAATGCATTAAGTAAGCTTTGTATAAACACTAATCCTACAATAATGGTATAGGCAATGGCCAATTTCTCAATGGTTGATTGATAGATTGGAAAGGTTGAAGAAAACGAGTAAATAATGATCGAAGGGACAATATGGGATAACTTTCGAAAAACTTGTCTTTCCAGGATAATTTGACCCCACTTGACCTTGGAGTTTGTCACGATACGAGTAATGATCCTGATTACGATTTTCTTTGAAATAAAATTTGTTGCGATACAGATAAGCCCTATTAGCAGAATCTTGATGATAATCGAAAGATATTCTACTAATCTAGGATCTAGTTCCATATCCAGAAGTAGATTATTAATGAATTGCATCTGTTTTCCTCCGTTTTAATTTGCATCATAAGCAACTTTACGAGTAAAGTATATAAACTGTCAATTCCTACTTTGTCAATAACGAAAAAATGGTGCCTTAGACCCTGAGTGGTAACGCTTCAGTTTACTCGGGTCAGTCAAATGGAAGTATTCATACGTTGCAGGAAACGTTAAAAGGCAACAACCACAAGGGTTAGTTGCCTTTCTTTAAAATGAGTTGCGAGATACACTCGACGTGTGTGGGTTGTATGTGGCAATACACGGGGTGTTGGTGGGCACTTTCATAAAAGATACATTTATGTTATTAAATTCCAAATTTCTCTACTTTTTTCTCTGTGTTCCCTTTAAACAAGAAAAATGAAAAAGCCAAAGTAGTGCGGCAAGTCATTATATGTTGTGGAATATAATTTTCAATAAATAGGATAATTCAAAAGCCAGCATTCGCTGGCTTTTTGACTGCACTTTTTGTACTCCCTTACACGGTTTGAACCACAAGAATTTCTTCTATAGTTGGGATTTCACTTTTTAAGATATTTAAAAGTCCTTCGTCAATAGTAGCATCTACTTCGCAAATCGTAATGGCAGGACCTTGAATTTTAGAACGTTCATTTGCCATACGGGCGATGTTGAACCCTGTTACCTGAAGAATCTTCGATAGTTCCGCAATGACTCCTCTTTTATCAATATGGCGGATCACAAGGGTTGGCCGTTCTCCGCTGAATTTTAACGGATAATCTTCAAATTCTTGGACTTCCACTTTACCCCCGCCTAAAGAGCTGGCTAATACCTTTATTTTATGCGCTTCCCCTGCTAATTCAATCAACACGGTGTTCGGATGGTAGCTTCCTAGTACCCGTTTTGTAAATTCATATTTCAAGCCCTGATTTTCAGCTACTTCTTTCGCATTCGGAATGTCATCATCCATTGTTGTCAGCCCAAGGACGCCAGCCAAAAGTGCTAAATCTGTTCCGTGTCCCTGATAAGTTTCGGCAAAAGACCCCATCAGAGTGAACTTTGCATATAGAGGCTTTTCATTTAATAGCTGATGAGCAATATTACCAATCCGGACAGCTCCTGCTGTATGGGAACTCGAAGGCCCCACCATTATAGGACCAATGATATCATAAGCACTTTGAAATTTTGCCGGTCCGCTGTCAGTTGGTTTTCTGCCCAGGATCTTCTCTTTCAATTTTTGTCCTGTTGGAGTTCCAGCCAAGCCACCTATTCCCGTTTCTCTTAATGATTCGGGCATTTGCTGTCCGACTTCATGCATCACTTGAATGACTTCATCTGGAGGGATGATGCTGACGACCCCAGCCAAGGCCATATCTGCCGCAGCTTGAGCGGTAAGGGCATGTAAACCATTGCGATAGATGCATGGAATTTCCACCAGCCCGGCAACAGGATCACAAACCAGTCCCAAGGAATTTTTCAACGCAATCCCGACTGCATTTCCCACCTGCCTCGGTGTTCCGCCAGCAAGTTCCACCAATGTACCTGCAGCCATTGCCGTTGCTGAACCAATCTCAGCCTGGCAGCCGCCTTCAGCCCCTGATATCGATGCTTTATTGGCAATCACCAGGCCAAGTGCTGAAGCAGTGAAAATTGACTGGACAATCTGGTCACGGCTAAATCTTCCGCTGTCCAGGGCATGAATGAGTACTGCTGGCAAAATCCCTGCCGAACCAGCTGTTGGTGTCGCGATAATTCTCCCCATTGCTGCATTCACTTCTGATACGCCAAGTGCATTGGCTGAGACATTTAAAGTTGTAGCATCAACAAAGGTGTTCCCTTTTTTGGCATATTCATAAAGGCGGTTTCCATCTCCCCCGGTTAAACCCGTACGAGACATGACTGGACTCTGGGTTCCCCTGCGGACAGCCTCCTCCATGACCGAAAATTGTTCCGACATTTTTTCAAAAATCGTCTCTCTCGATAAACCTTTCTGTACCATTTCTGCATTTATCATTAATTCTGAAAGGGTTGTATTCTCCTGCTCAGCCATTTCAATTAATTCTTGCAAATTTTTAAAAGACATTTTTATCACTCCTTTAAACTAATAGCAGTTGTCCTAATAGGACCATCCCACTGCAAAATATTTCCCAGCATGAAAAGGGCGCCCAATAGCCGAATACTCGTATGATTGGAATACCCTGTTCATAGTCTTAACTCCTTCTAAATATTCCGCAACAACGCTGGCCATCGGCAGATATGGAGCCGAATTAATTTTAAAAAAATGATTTAATGCTTGCCAGGACTGTTAGCACGCCTACAATGATGACGAATGCATTGCTCATTTTGCCTCTGTATTTAGCCAATACAGGAACTTTACGGATTGCATACATTGGCAGGATACATAGAATAGCAGCAACCATCGGACCACTGAGACTATCGATTAGTCCGAGAATGCTTGGATTTTTATAAGCAGCATACCAGCAAGTTAATACGACAAAAGCAAGAATCATTGTCTTAACTGCTTTTTCTTTTATGTTTTTTCCGCGTGCTCTGCCGGCCTCGATAATCATGTCACGCATTACCTCGTACGCTCCCACATAATGGCCAAGGAAGGATTTAGTTATGGCCACGAAAGCGATGATAGGTGCTGCAATCTTGATAATTGGCGAATTAATATGATTAGCAAGATAGGAAAGGATTGACAAGTTTTGTTCCTTTGCCATGATTAAATCATTGGGAGTCAAACTCAAGACACTGCTCCAGACAAAGAACATAACCACACCAAATGTCAGCATATAACAAACTTTTTGTATTTGATTACTTTTGGCATCAACAGCTTTAATTCCGTACGTTTGCCTCTGTTTAACAACGAATGACGAAATGATTGGAGAATGGTTAAAAGAGAATACGATGATTGGCAAAACCATCAGAATCGTTGCGAAAACCCCTGTTCCTGACGAACCATTCGAAACACTTGAAAAGCTAAGCATTGACGTATTCCATTTTGGAATCAAAGATACTGCGATTAAAAGCAGAGAAACAATAAATGGATAGACAAGCATGCTCATTACCTTTACAGTAATGTCTTGGCCAAAATTCAGTATAGCAATAAGACCAAGTACCAAAGCAAGCGACAAAATGGCTCTTGGCGGTTCACTCATGTGCAATTGATTCACGATAAAACTACTTGCAGTATTTGTTAGGGCAACCGAATACATGAGTACGATTGTATAGATTGAAACAAAATAAACAACATTAAAAATGATACTTGCCTTATTTCCGAAATATTCACGTATTGTACCTGTAATCCCCTCTTCAGCCGAATCGGAGGCGTATATCATTTTAGCGAGCGCCCTATGCGAGTAGTACATGACCGGGAATGCGAGTATCGTAATTAATAGTAATGAAAGCAATCCGCCCGCTCCTGCATTAATTGGCAAGAAGAGTACTCCCGCTCCTATGGCTGTTCCAAAAAGGCTCAATGCCCAGGTAGTATCCTGTCTGTGCCATTTTTTAGGATCTGGCAATTTTTTATTATTTTCTACAATAATCTCCGGTTCTACTTCAAATTTTCTAGCAGTATTTCCATGCATATATTAGTCCTCCTGGTATGTCTATTATTTTATCTGATTGTTTTTCTCGCAAAATTCTATTCTTAATAGTTTTTCCTGCTATCAGCAATAATAGTTGCTTGAAAGGCCGACAGGATTTAACTTACTATCAGCTTGAGTAATGGATAGATTTTATGTGTAAGGGTTTTCATTTATAGCAGCAATAATAAATCTCTTATGGTCTTAAGTACTAATTTACTAATCTAAGAGTTTAATGAATGCGCTTAAATTTTTTTATGTACACCACCTATGAATAAATTAGAAAAGCTTCAGGTAAGAAGATTTTGCAAACTACTCTCAAAAGCACTTAACCTCTTTTCAGTACTGCTTTAATTCGTGGGCCCAGTGAGTGTGAAAACTTTGAATGAATTGTTAAAAACGTTTACATTCTCAAAGTTTTCGGAATAATTTATTACAATAATTATTTTTTATTACTACCTGAACAAATTATCACATTCCTTACAAAAGTGTCAATGACTTTGATAATAAATTATTTTTATAAAAGTTTTTTATTGCAACTTGGAAAATAACTAAAGTCTGATATAATTTTAGTATCGAAAAGTTCACTTTATTGAAAAAACTTCCTGAACATCTTTATTTCATGAATTATGCTTAGTTTTCGGGACACCTCTAAAAGAATTGGGGATGAAACAATAGAGCAATTTCATTGTTAATAACTGATTCAGAACCTTAAACTTTAAAGACCAACGATTCTTCTCTTTAGAAAGAAATTGTCGCAGAAGGAGGTAGACCTAATTGGATAATGAATTATTTCGGCACTATCAAAATATCATGAATTATTTTGGAGAAATATTGGGGCCTAACTATGAATTTGTATTACATGTTTTAAATCCTGATGGAGGTTCTCAGATTGGTCACATCGTCAATGGAGATTTAAGTGGGAGGTCTTTAAGCGGCCCGTTAACTAACTATGCAAGAGAGTTAATCAACGAAAAGGTCTATTTACACAAAGATCATGTTGTAAATTATGTTGGAGAAGGGCCGAAAGGGAAAAAATTCCGATCATCAACGTTATTTATCAAAGATGGTCAGGGCCAATTGCAGGGCCTTTTATGCATAAACTTTGATGCAGACGCCTATTGGAAAGTCGCAAAGGATGTATTAAAGTTGGCCAATATAAACTTGGATATAAAACAAATTGAAAAGAACAATGACCAAGAACATCCTGTCGAAAAACTTTCGGGAAATGTCCGGGATATCATTGATACAGTAATTGATAAAGATATATTGGAATCTGGTGCGCAACTATCACCCGAACAAAAGAAATTAGCGATTGCCAAATTGAAGGAATACGGGGTTTTTGATATTAAAGGTACGATAAATGAAGTTGCAGAAATAATGGGTATGTCCGAATCAAGTGTTTATCGTTATCTTCAAATGATTTCGCGCAACGTTAAATCTGATGTAATTTAGGCTAAGCATAGATATATTTAGATGTCCTATTCATTTAATGAATTGAATGCGCTTTCGTAAAGTTCACCCTGGGATTTACCCTGCACAGCAACAGATGAGGTTACATTGTTCCCAACATGAAACGTAAAGAAGGCAACTCCCTTAATGGTGAGATGCCTTCTTTTATTACTATTTTTCAACAGCGTTGAATATTGGAACAATCAATTGATATATCCTTATTTTTGTTCGCATTGTCCTTAGTGTGATTAAGAGAAATCAAGAAATAATTGTTTAAATTAAAATTTTAAAACAAGATGAGTGACACACTCGACATGTGCCGTCTGTGGAAACATATCCACTGGTTGAATATATTTCACTTGGTATTTGCCGCTTAACATTTGAATGTCTTTTGCTAAAGTGGATGGATTACAGGAGATGTATATAAGCTTTTCTGGTGCTGCTTGCAAAATCGTTTGGATTAATTGCCCGTCGAGACCCGTTCTAGGCGGATCCACTATAATGACATCTGGCTTCCAGCCTTTTTTCACCCATTTCGGCAGAACCTCTTCGGCTTTTCCAGGAACATATTTAGTATTGGTGAACCCGTGACGCTTAGCATTTTTCTTGGCGTCATCAATTGATTCTGGAATGACATCCATTCCACGGACCTCTGCTGCTTGGTCCGCAAGCCACAAGCCAATGGTTCCGACTCCACAATAGGCATCAACAATTTTTTCCTTACCGGTCAGCGCCGCTGCACTTTTCACTTCATTATAAAGCTTTATCGTTTGAACCGGGTTTAACTGGAAGAACGTTCTCGCCGATAGCTCAAACTGCAAGTCGCCCAATGTTTCTTGGATAAACTCCTCACCGGCTAATGGTACCGTTTCTTCTCCGAAGATAAGCGACGTTTTTTGCTCATTGATGTTCTGCACGATTGATTTCACATTCGGAAGTCTTTTTTGGATCTCCTGAATGATCTGTTCTTTCTTTGGCAGTTCGTCTTGATTCGTAATAAGCACTACCTGGAGCTCCCCGCTTTGTACCCCTACCCTAGTAACAATTGTCCGAACAATCCCCTTACGTGATTTTTCATTATAAATCGTAATTTTAAGTTCTTCGAGAATCTTTTTAACCGCATTAACGGCTTCATTCGTTTGTGAATGCTGAACAGCACAGTGTTCAATATCTATGAGTTGATGCGAGTTTATTCCATACAAACCAGCCAAAACCTTGCCATCTCTTCCAGCTAGTTGAAAACTGCTCTTGTTTCGATAGCCCCATGGATCTTCCATGCCAATTGTTTCTCGAATTTCGAGTTTGTCCACTTGGAGTCTGGTATGTCGTTCTAGCGATTGGATAACAATATCCCGCTTTTCTTTTAATTGCTGACTATATGCTAGATGCTGAAGCTGACAGCCCCCGCATTGCTCATAGACAGGGCATGGCGGCTGAACCCGATGTGGAGATTTAATACGTATCTTTTTTATTTTTGCCTCGGCAAATTTAGGGTTTATCTTGGTTGCCTCTACGACTACCTCTTCCCCTGGTAATGCGCCTGGTACAAATACTACCTGCTTCTTAAAATAACCGACGCCTTCTCCATTAATACCGAGTCGTTTGATCGTTAAGGGAAAGGTCTGTTTTTCTTGTATTTTGATTGATTGATCTGTTTTCATTTTGTTCACTCCAAATTTCGCTTCCGTTTGATTTCTCCATATTATAGCATTATTAACAAAGAAAAGCCGAATTCATTCGAATTCGGCCTATTTTCTGCCCAGTCTTTGGAAAAACGTCGTAATTTTATTCTTTTTCGGAAAATCATCCAGACTTTTAAATTTATAGCCTTTCTTTTTCAAATCCTTGATCACGGTTTCTAAGGCATCGGCGTTATCCTTGGAAACGGTGTGGAGCAGCAGGATACAACCGGGGTGAATTTGTTTCATAATGTTATCATATGAATATTGCCAGCCCCTTTGCGCGTTGGTATTCCAGTCCACAAACGCCAGCGACCAGAAGACATGCGTATAGCCTTCTTCCTTCGCAATTTGCATCGTTCTCTCACTAAAAACGCCCCGAGGCGGACGTAAATACTTCATCTTCTTTTGACCTGTTATTTCTTTTGTTTTGTCCTTAACTTTTCTAAGTTCTTCACGAATTCGCTCATCACTGATTTGTGTCATATTGGGGTGATGCCAGGAATGATTTCCAATGAGATGACCTTCATCCACCATCCGCTTTGTTAATTCAGGTTGCGATAATAAATAATGCCCCGTCACAAAAAAGGTTGCCGGCACTTTTTCCTTCTTTAATACATCTAAAACTTGGGCGGTATACCCTGCCTCGTACCCATTATCAAAGGTAAGATAAAGCGTCTTTGAGTCTGGGTCTCCTTTAAAAAAAGCACCGTATTTCTCAAGTATTTTTTCATACTCTGCACCAGCATCTGGCGGCTGTTCATCTACAGCTTTCTTAAAACCCCAATTGATTGGCTTATTTGGAGCGGACCCATATGTTACCTGTGGTACCAGTAACAGCAGCAAACTAAGGATGCACAATAATTTCTTCATCCATGTTCCCCCTATTTTGTTTTTTATAGTGTTTGCTTGTATTTGGGAAACATGTTTAGCATTTTAAGGAAAAAGAATTGGCTGGGTATTGCTATTTCATTTTTTAAAATTGGCTCAAAACCGATATCAGGTACTAGGCTGATTCTCCTCTACCATGGTTTTTCCAGGTTAACGGGAACCTGAGGACTCCTCTGATTCCCACGAACACCGTTTTTCCAAGTTAACGGGAACCTGAGGACTCGCCTGATTCCCACGAACACCGTTTTTCCAAGTTAACGGGAACCTGAGGACTCGCCTGATTCCCACGAACACCATTTTTCCAAGTTAAGGGGAACCTGAGGACTCGCCTGATTCCCGCTAACATGATTTTTCTGACATATCGGTAATCAGATAGCCTACCTAATTCCTGCAAACATGTTTTTTCTGGTTCAACGGTAACCATAACACTCTCATCCCACCAAAAAAACAGGCCCATGATGTGAGCCTGCCCGCCAATCTTTTAGTTAAAAACGCGATCCTTAAACTGTGCTAATTTTTCTAAAGAAGACTTATCTACATCTGCATGCAGGCTGTTTCCGTGTGAATCCATCGTTACAACGGCTGTGAAGCCCTCTACGCGAAGGTGCCACATCGCTTCAGGTATACCAAATTGCATCAAGTCAACACCTTCAACGCCCTTGATACAATCTGCATAATACTGAGCGGCGCCGCCGATAGCATTCAGGTACACGCCTCCGTGTTCCTTAAGAGCCGCCAACGTACGAGGTCCCATTCCGCCTTTTCCGATAACAGCACGGATACCAAACTTCTTCATAATGTCGCCTTGGTAAGGCTCCTCACGAATACTTGTAGTTGGGCCAGCCGCTTTAACATGCCAGACATCCTCTTTATCCTTCAACATAACGGGCCCGCAGTGGTAAATGACTTGTCCATTTAAATCGACTGGTGAATCATGATCTGACAGGTATTTATGAATCGCGTCACGGCCTGTATACATCATGCCGTTAATTTGAACAACATCGCCCACCTTTAATTCGCGAATGTGTTCTTCCGTGATAGGTGCTTGCAGCGTGATAACGTCATTAGCACGAGCGGCAGCTGTTTCTTTCTCAGCTTCTGTCTCTGTGAAATCGATGAAATCGCCTTCCTGGTACATCCACTCATTAATTTCTCCAGACACAGGATCTACACTTACGCCTAAGCGGCGGAATGCCCAACAGTTGTAAGCTACAGATACATAGAAGCTTGCTGGAATTCGATTCATAACCCCTACCTTACAGCCTAACAACGTTGCTTCTCCGCCAAAGCCCATCGTGCCGATCCCCAATTTATTCGCATTTTCTAGAACATACTCTTCTAACGCGCGTAATTCTTCGTTTGGATTCACATCATCTAAAGAGCGGAATAATTGTTCTTTTGCTAAATCATACCCTGAAGAACGGTCTCCGCCAATACCAACTCCAATGAAACCAGCACTGCAGCCTTGTCCTTGTGCCTGATAAACAGAGTGCATAACACATTTCCGAATACCATCAAGGTCACGTCCTGCCCGGCCAAGCCCTTCTAATTCACATGGAAGACTATATTGGATATTTTTATTTTCACATCCGCCGCCTTTTAAAATCAAACGAACATCGATATAATCTTTTTCCCATTGATCAAATTTAATAACCGGTAACCCAGCACCTAGGTTGTCCCCACTGTTTTCACCTGTTAGGGAATCAACAGAGTTAGGACGTAGTTTTCCTTCTTTGGTTGCGATTACAATTGCATTTTTAATCGCTTCTTTTAATTCTAATTGGTTCACACCCACTGGAGTTTTAATTTTAAATGTTGGTAATCCCGTATCTTGGCAAATAGGTGAGACTTGATCATCTGCCATTTTAATGTTATTGGTAATGGTAGCTAGGCTCATTGCTGCACTTGTGCCTGCGTTCTCCTTCTCCTTTGCCGCACTAACTGCACGGCGTACATCTTTTGGAAGCTTGGTAGAAGTTTCAACTACTAATTTGTACATACTCTCCTGAAATTTCTCGATATTCACCTAAAGTACCCCTTTCCCCTTGTCCGATTCGCAATCTATTTAAAAATTACAACTATTTGACGATATCATTATACTCCTATAAGCAAATGATTGAAAGATAAAGGTTTTCCCAAAAGAAAAGAGCCTGTAATTAAACAGACTCAGGTGTTTCCCGATGATTGAATTCCTTACATTTATTTTCTAATTCATCAATCATACTAATTAAGTTGTCGATATCATCAAGATCCGTATCCTCTGGATCGATAGCATCCAATACATCTAGGAACATGTTCAATCGCTGCTTTAAAAAACTAACTTGTGAATTTTTATCATGAGTCGGACTACCCAAAGTTGATTCTCCCCCTTCTATATCAATATCCTACACTTTCTGCAACTCTTTTTCAAAGTCTCTGTTAAACGTGGCTGTTGATTTGTGCTCCACTAAGGAAAGCTTCTTTGAATAATCACCGCAGTGACAGGCGGTTTCTGCCTGCCACGAGGCGCTTCGCTTTCCGCAGGCGGTTCGGGAAGCCTCCTCGGCGCTAAGAGATGAGCGGGGTCTCCCCTGTCCCGTCCTCCTGCAGGACATTGATTCACATCCTCGAAACTGCCCACGCACGAAGAAAATGCGATAGCATTTTCGAGGAGTCTCGCGCCTTCCGCACAAATCAACAGAGTGCCAAAATATATAATAAGTTTTAACATAGCCTTTTAAAAAAGAACCCCTACGACCTTTTGTAGGAGTTCTTTCTCCAAGATCATCTTGGTCTTTCTGATGCAGCAAAACCAAATGAAACATGATCCTGTACCGGAATCCATGCACCAATTCCTTGCGAGGTTACGTTTTTAATGACGATAATTTTTTTACTTCCCTTAAGCATTAAATAAACTTCACCATAGGTGACTTTGCCTTTTTCATTGACCGCAGGAGCATAGGCGAATAAGTATCCTAGCCGATTAACTGGGATATTGTAGACATGGTCGTTCTTCGTTCCTGCCCCGATAATCGTTTCAAAAGCTAGTGGAAGACGTGTTTTTTCCATAGCCTTTAACAGCATCATCTTTTTTACATCCTCTGCATTTGCGATTTTAGCGGTTAAACCGCCACGGATAATTTTTTGAGCCTCCTGTAGGTAATGAATCTGGTAAGGGACTTTGCCGCCGCGATTATCGTAGTAGTTTGTATTGATTTTTTGATACTCCCAGTTTGGAGAGGTTTCTGTTGACTCGTAATTTAATGGCCATTGACCTAGGTAGACGATTGCTCGATAACCGATTGCAAACGGTGTGCTGTTAATACTGGATTCATTGAGCATGCGGATTAAATCGGGATTTTCAATCTTAACCTTTGAAGAATCAATCAGCTTTTTGGTTAACTCACTAGGCTGTAAGGTTGGTAAGTCCTGTGTTGAATTGGGGTACGTATTTTCCTTCGTAATATTACGAACTGAAGCAGGAACTTGGTAATTTGCAGGTTCCTTTTTTGCATTTGCCTTTTCAGCAGAAGCAGTTGGAAGAAAAGCTAATAGTAAGAGCAGTGTTATTACGACAGGGATAAACTTTTTCACAAAGAAAAACTCCTTTCACAATATAGCAGTAATAAGTCTGCTCATAGTGTTTTCGGAGTTGAAAACTTTTATCCATTACAGCGAAATTTTTCATTATTTCCCCTGATAATTCCCTTCTATCAGTCTTTGCATTAATTTTTCAAAGTAAGGGAAACACAGCTGGACAAAGGGACCAATGGTAAAAGTGATAATGATTGTACCTATACCAATGGGTCCTTGAAGAATCAGTGCCGGGATTAAAGCAATAAGTTCTCCGACCGTCTTTCCCATCATTAAACTTACTCGAAAACGTTCACTAATGGCCATCATAAAACCATCAATCGGACTAGAAGGAAACTTTGCTTGTAAATATATAGCCGCACCAAGCCCTATGATGAAAATTCCAAGAATTAAGGTGACGAATTTTATCATTAATCCATAAACTGCAAATGACTCAAATACAAAAAACATCCATAAATCAACCAATGATCCAATTAAAATGATCGTTAATAGAGATAAAAGCTTCGGTCTACTTTGTATCAATAAAGAATTAATACATACTAACACTGCACCTTCGATGATAATCCAACTACCAATCGTCAGACCTATCCATTCAGTAAGAGCAACATTTAGTGCATCCCAAGCCCCAGCCCCAAGCTCTGCTTTAATCGTTAAACAAACTCCAAAGGTCATAATGGATAGCCCTGCAATAAAGAATAAAAAGCGATAGAATAATGCCATTTGTATCTCCTTAAAAAATAATAATCAGAACATTTACAAAATTCAAATTAACAGTTATAATATACTTAACCTTAAAGAAGGAGGGCAGTAATCAATCGACGACCCATTTACCATTAAGGAGGTTGGGATTCCACTCATATATGAAAATTCAACACTCGTGTTTTTCTATTATAAATTAAACATGAAGGTTGGTGATTGATGGGCCCACGTAAAAGCGATTGGTTTTACCTCACATTAGCATATGCATGAACATTATAGTACATGTCCAATATTTACCTTACATCGAAATGAAAAATTAATAAAAGACTCTGTGCCGACAGGCTCAGAGTCTTTTTCCGTGATTCTGCTTTATAGCAGGAAGAACCCAATGCCCATAATAAAATAGGCAGCAAGTAAGGTCAGTCCTTCAAACCAGTTTGATTCTCCGTCATTCGATATTACAACCATGAGCAGTACAGAGGTTACCATGGCAATTAATTCAGGCAATGTAAATACAAGTGGCATCGTTTCCGTAAAAAACAGTGAAATAAGAACAAGCACAGGTGCCACAAACATAGCAACTTGTAAGGTTGAACCAATCGCAATCTCAATAGCAATGTCCATTTTATTTTTAAATGCCATTACGATTGCAGATGCATGTTCAGCTGCATTCCCAACAATCGCAACGATAATCACCCCGATAAAGAGCTCCGTCCAGCCAAATGATTCTGCAACATATTCAAAGGTATGAACAAGGTTTTCGGAGATATACGCGACAGCTAACGTAGCAACCAATAAAACTCCGATTGCCTTTCCCTTACTCCATTCTGGAACTTCATCCTGATGAGACTCACTATGCTCACTTTGATAAACACCTCGGTGGGTAACCAATTTAAAGAATAATGCCGAGAGGTAAAGCAAAATAAGAATAACAGATATTCCGATACTTAAGGTTAATGTTTTTGACTCATTCATTTCCATTGAAAAAACTTCTGGTATTACAAATGCAACGATGACCGCAAACATGAGCAGTCCAGAATTATGGCGCGCATCATGGACATTAAATTTCTGCCTTTTAAATTTTAATCCTCCAATAAAAAAAGATAATCCAGCAACAAGGAGCAGGTTACCGAGGACAGAACCCGTTAAGGATGCGAGAACAACTCCAATCAATCCTTCCTTTAATGCAAAGATGGAAATAATCAATTCAACAGCATTTCCAAATGTAGCATTTAAGAGCCCGCCTACCCGTGGTCCGGCGACTATCGCCAAACTTTCGGTTGCTCTCCCCATATAGCTTGCCAGCGCGATAATTGAAATACAATATACAACAAAAAGAATCATAGTTGGCCAGTGCATGAGTGTCCCAATCACAGAAAGCGGGACGCCAATAAAAGTTAGCAGCATAAATATTTTTCCCACAGATACCCCTCCTAAAATCATAAAAATGAATAAGGATAAAAACGCAAAATTTGTATAAAAATCCCTACTGTTTGAGAGTACCCTATTTTTACTTCCATTAAAACCGCGAAGAATATTTTACTTGCAAATGCCTTATTTTCTCGTTACCATCGAATGGGTATCAATTATCAAACTAACGAGGGTCATATATGCATAACAAAAATAATTTTCGATTTTGGATTCTAGTAACCATTGTCGCCATTTCTGGTTTTTCACAAGGAATGCTACTTCCACTTATTGCCGTAATTTTTGAAAAAGGCGGGGTTTCTTCGTCTCTAAATGGATTAAATGCTACTGCGCTCTATATTGGAATTCTTCTTGTTTCACCTTTTATGGAAGCACCCCTGCGAAAATATGGGTATAAACCAACGATTATACTTGGCGGCGGGCTTGTAGTGCTTGCCCTTGCATTGTTTCCATTGTGGAAATCCTTTTGGTTTTGGTTTTTCTTGCGAGCCATCATCGGGATTGGGGACCATGCCTTACATTTTGCTACCCAAACCTGGATTACCTCTTCCTCTCCAACCGAAAAAAGAGGACGGAACATTTCTTTGTACGGCTTATTTTTTGGGATTGGTTTTGCAAGCGGGCCTTTGATGACACCGCTTGTAAATGTTAATGAGGCATTGCCATTTATCGTTTCCTCTATTTTGTGTTTAATCGGCTGGGTATTTGTATTTACATTAAAGAACGAGTTTCCAGAGCAGGAAGTAGAGATTAATTCTTTTTTTAACACCATCAAACGCTTTAGAAAAACGATGAAATACGGCTGGGTCGCTTTTCTTCCACCTTTCTGCTACGGTTTTTTAGAATCTTCACTAAACGGCAGCTTTCCGGTATATGCACTCAGAAGGGATATCGACGTAGCAAGTGTTTCATTGATTCTAACCGCCTTTGCCATAGGCAGTATTATCACGCAGCTGCCATTAGGAGTTCTTAGCGATTCATATGGAAGAAGAAATGTCTTAATGATTGTTCTCCTTCTCGGATTTCTAACTTTTACATCCGCGAGCATATTTGAACATTCCTTTATTGGACTTTTCATCTCCTTCCTCTTATCAGGAATGGTAGTAGGATCGACATTTTCACTTGGAATCAGTTATATGACGGATTTAGTTCCGAAGAATTTGTTAGCAACAGGGAATTTATTATGTGGTATATTCTTTAGCTTAGGAAGTTTGAGCGGACCCATTATTGGCGGATTATTTATTCAATTCTTCCAAAGAATAAGTTTCTTTTATATTATTAGTACCATGTTGTTAACCTTATCCATCATTATTTATGCTTTTGGTAAAAAAACTTATTCAATGGTTGAGCAGCATAACTCTTGAGACTATTTGGAGCACTTTAATTTAATTAACATAAAATGTATGATAAAATGAATTTAATAAAATAAATCTCGTGAAGTCTGCTGTCATCTCTCTGATGACAGCTTTCGTGTTTTTTAAGGGTAATGATTTTGATTATTTTTCTCAGTTAGATATAGGATCGGGGAGGGGAACTGAAAATGAGTACGGATGCTAAGAGTTTATCTAAGGTAATACCCAATGTAGGTATTATAGAAAAAATTAAACCACATGTAGAACTTATTGCTGCTGGACTAAGTGGTGTTTTCATTGCTGCGGGATGGATTACGGACAAAACGGGGGATCATGTTGCTTCCATTATCTTTTATTTATTGGCATTTGTCATTGGTGGCTTCGCCAAAGCCAAGGAAGGAATTGAAGCTACCTATGAAAACAAACAGCTAAACGTTGAAATGCTGATGATTTTTGCTGCGATTGGTTCTGCAATTATCGGTTATTGGACAGAAGGTGCCATTTTGATTTTTATATTTGCTGTTAGTGGTGCATTAGAAACCTATACCATGAACAAGAGTCACAAAGAGATTTCCTCGCTGATGAAGCTTCAGCCGGAAGAAGCTCTTCTAATTAATAATGGGATTGAAAGGCGTGTCCCCGTTTCCGAGCTAAAAGTTGGCGACCAGATTCTCGTAAAGCCTGGAGAAAGAATTCCTTCAGATGGCATTATAAAGAATGGGTATACGAACATTGATGAAGCTGCGATTACTGGGGAATCAATGCCTGTTTCAAAAGGCCTAGAAAAGGAAGTATTTGCGGGGACGGTAAATTTAACAGGAGCCATCACCGTCCAAACAACAAAAACAAGTAATGAAACACTCTTTCATAAAATAATTGAACTTGTGCAATCCGCTCAAAGTGAAAAATCTCCTTCACAGCTGTTTATTGAACGCTTTGAAGGAACCTATGTAAAAACCGTATTAGCTGCTGTTTTATTGATGATGTTCCTCCCCTATTTCCTACTTGATTGGAGCTGGAATGAGTCGTTTTACCGCGCAATGATACTCTTGGTGGTCGCATCTCCTTGTGCACTGGTAGCATCGATTATGCCTGCAACATTGTCTGCCATTTCAAATGGCGCAAAACGAGGTATTTTAGTTAAAGGCGGCGTGCATTTAGAGAACCTCAGCCACTTAGAAGCGATTGCTTTTGACAAAACTGGCACTCTTACAAAGGGAAAACCTGAAGTTACCGAAATAATTGTGAATGAAAACTTTGATAAGATGGAGCTTTTATGGAAGACAGCATCCATTGAAAATCAATCGAATCATCCTCTTGCACAGTCCATCGTCAAGTATGTGAAAGAAAATCTTGAACGTGACCTTGTTCATCCTGAAAACCTTGAAGATGTTCCGGGGTGGGGCGTTAAAGCGGAAATAAATGGTGAACAGTGGAAAATAGGCAAAGCTGATTTTGTTGGAAAAGAGGCGGCACTTTCATTCGCTGCCGGCAAAGCAGCTGACCTGGCAAGCCAAGGCAATACACTTGTATTTGTGCAGGTTAACGATTGTTTAGCTGCGATGATTGCGTTAAAAGATGTTGTGAGACAGGAAACAAAACTTGCAATCGACCATTTAAAGCAACAAGGTATTTTCACGGTCATGCTTACTGGTGATAGTGAGAAAACTGCCAAAGCAATTGCAGGGGAAAGTCATGTCGATCAGTTTTTTGCAGAATGTCTGCCTGAAGAAAAAGTGGAACAGCTCAAAAAATTAAAAGAAAAATACAAAACCATTGCAATGGTGGGAGATGGAATTAATGACGCTCCGGCATTGGCCATTGCAAATGTTGGAATTGCGATGGGTGAAGGGTCCGATGTTGCACTTGAAACAGCGGATGTCGTCTTAATGAAAAATGATTTACCAAAGATAGCAGAAGCCATTCATCTTTCACAACGGATGAATCGGATAATTAAACAAAATGTTATCTTCTCCATCACTGTGATCATGATCTTAATTTCTTCCAACTTTTTCCAATTACTGGATTTGCCATTTGGGGTAATTGGTCATGAAGGCAGTACTATTCTTGTCATTTTGAATAGTTTAAGACTATTAAAAAATTAATGAACCGGGCTATCAAGCCCGGTTCTATTTAATGATATCCGTTGCTGCCGTTAGCAGAACCAGATGTTTTATTTCCTTTACTGCCTTTACCCTTTTGCTTTGTTCCGCCATCTTTTTTTGTTTGTTTTGTCATGGTGAGCCCCCTATTTGTTTTCTGTTCCCCATCTATATTGTTTGCAATAAAAAATTTTTCATAAAGAAAAATTTTAACAGTTGGTTTTATTCTTCTCACTATAGAAAGCATTTATCTCGCCGCCGATAATGATAATAAACCCAGATATATATAACCAAATTAGTAAAACAATGATGGCTCCAATACTCCCATAGGTCAGTGAAAAGTTGTTAAACTTACTTACGTAGAAAGATAAAGCATATGACGAAAGAATCCAGCCTACGGTTGCAAAACCAGCTCCCGGAAAAGCACTTCTACAGCGTAATTTAACATTAGGAGCAATCCAATATAATCCAGTGAATATTAAAAATAGGATAATGCCACTGATGACTAATCTTAACATTTCCCATATACGGAGGAATTCCAGCTTAAAACCTAAATAGGAGAAAAGAAATATTCCAATTTCCCTTCCGAATATCGGAAGTAAAACGGCAACAATAAAAACAAAAATCATCCCGATGGTCAGCACGATGGCCATTGCTCTAGAAACAATAAACGAACGACTTTCTTTCACATTGTAGGCTTTGTTAAAAGCTCTTACCAGAGCGTGAATTCCATTAGATGCCGACCAAATGGTCCCAATTACACCGAATGAAAGTAAACTACCATTTCGATTATTCATGACATAATTTACATTCTTTTCAATTAACTCCATCGTCTGAGGAGGGGCAAAGTCTGCAATCCCCCCAAGTATATCGTGATGCTGAATGGGCAGATATGGCAATAATGTAAAAATGAAAATGAGGAGTGGAAAAAGTGAAAGAAGAAAGAAATAGGCAAGTTGCGCTGATAAACCTGGAATATCATCTTCTTCTATCCGATGCCAAAGCAACCTTAACAAAGATTTACGAACATTCACTGATTTCTCCATTTCTCACCTCTCCCTTCAACGGATCCAATTTATATTTGGTTACTTTTCTTTTGAGTCTTCTTCCACAACAACCTCTTTTAACAGCTCTTCTACGTCTGAATCCTCATGATTAGAAAAAGTACTCTTTGTCTCTTTAACAATTTCCTTTACTTGAGGAGTTAACTCTCGAAGTTCGTCCACTTTTCCGGTAATATAAGAAATGTCCTCGCTGACCTGCTCAATCGTGTTTCTAATTTTTTCAGCAGTCCCTTTAATATTTTCCGTTATTTCTCCAGGATGGCGAGCAATATAAGATACCTGCTCATACCCTTTTTTTACATTGACCTTCATATCTTGTCGTGTCTTTTTATCTAATAAACTTAGAGCTCCACCCACTATCGCTCCATAGAAAATGCCTTTTAAAAATAAATTTTTACCCATTTTTTTAACCTCTCCTTTCGGAATGTTTTTATCATTGTTTTCATCATTATGAAAAAAATACCAATATACTCCACTTTATATTTTGCTTTAAGCTTGCTGCCAAATGCAAGGATTGTCCATATATTTATACATTATTTTTATTACCCATCAATAGACGCAATAAAACATGTTTAGATTGACATCTGCCATTGATAATGAAAAGATAAAGTTACGAATGCTGAAAGGGTGACAGGATGAATCTATCAGAAAAAACAACAGAAAATGTAGAGTTTATGATTGAACAAATCAAGGAAAAATTAAAGGTATTAAATCTTGGAGCCATAAAACCTTCACACTTTGATGAAGAAATGTATGAGGAATTAAAAGAAATTTATGAAATGGTTATTAAAAAACCATCTTTTAGCCCAAATGAAATGCAAGCCTTGGTAGAAGAGCTAGGAAATCTACGAAAAAATAAGTAAACAGATCTCAAGGAGATCTGTTTTTTATTTATCCTGTTCAGTTAAAATAATCGGTCCATCCTTAGTGATGGCAATGGTATGTTCATATTGAGCAGAAAATTTACCATCAATGGTCCTAGCTGTCCAGCCATTTGTATCCATTTTGGTTTGATACATGCCGACATTGACCATTGGCTCGATTGTAAACACCATTCCTTCTTTAATCCTTGGTCCTTTTCCTGGCAGTCCGTAATGTGGTACATCCGGTTTCTCATGAATGACAGCCCCAATTCCATGGCCAATAAAATCACGAACAACTGAAAAACCTTCTCCTTCTACATACGTTTGAATCGCGTGTCCGATATCTCCGATTCTATTACCAGGGACAGCCGCTGCAATTCCTTTATAAAGTGCCTCCTTCGTAACATTTAATAAATGTTTAGTCTCCTTTGAAACCTTCCCAACAGCATAGGACCATGCAGAATCGGCTAGCCCTCCGTTATAATTAACAACCATATCGATGGTGACTATGTCCCCTTCATTTAATGGCTCTTTTCTAGGAAAGCCATGGCATATTTCGTCATTAATACTGGCACAGGTAGCATATTTATATCCCTTATAGCCCTTTTGCTGTGGGGTTGCCTTGTGTTTTTCAAGGAATTCATCTACAAACTGATCAATCTCCCAGGTTGTTACACCTGGTTTTATCATTTTTGCAATTTCTTTATGACAGGATGCAAGAATTTCTCCTGCTTTTTTCATCGCATCGATTTCCCGCTGTGATTTAAGAACAATCATCATCTTCCCAACCTTTTTTTATTATTTTTATGTATTTTTGCAGAATTGGAAACACTCTTTAATATTATCGTTAACAAACCATTATTTCAAAAAGTTTATGCTATTTTGAAATATTTTTGTGTAAATCAGCCGTTCTTAATATGGAACTTTTCCATCTTTTCTGATAAAATTATTGTAGTAATAATAAATATTAGGTGTGTGAGCCCAATGATCGGTGATCGTGTTAAAAAACTTCGTTTAGAAAAAAAAATGTCATTATCAGAACTTGCTGAGCAAGCAGGAGTTGCTAAATCATATTTAAGCTCTCTGGAAAGAAACCTGCAAAGGAATCCGTCAATTCAGTTCCTTGAAAAAATTTCTTCTGTATTAAACGTACCTGTTGAACATCTAATAAATGAACAGATAAACAAAGAAGAATTAGATAGTGATTGGATGAACATTGTAAAAGAAGCAATGGATTCTGGTGTATCGAAAGATCAATTTCGCGATTTTATTGAATTTAATAAGTGGCGAATCGGTCAGAATAATAATGAATAAAGAAAAGCGGAAGGCGCCCGCCTATCGGCGACAAGCATAGACAAAAAGGTTGATTTTTAGCCTTTTGGACGGATTGGATTATGACCGAGGAAAAAGCGGTTTATCTTTTTCTCTCGAGCCGATGGCGCCTGCAGCTGGACAAGTAAACGAACAAAGCATACTACCTTATTTTTGTAGTATGCTTTGTTCCTTTATGTATCTTAGCAATTCTTTACTAGTACATCTCTAACTTCGTTCTGATGAAGAAAATCAAGAATTGTTTCCTTCGAAATCCCTAAAGCTTTTGCTTCTACGATAAGAGCTAACCATTCTGCATCCATTCCATTCATCATACCATCCGTTATTGCCACGTTCATTCACCCCAAAAATACATATTCGTATTCCAGGCAGCCCGGCCATCATAGTAAAATATATACCTTAGATCCTCGGCTTTGCGTCTCCATTTTTCAATAGGTTTGCCTTTTTCTGTTTCATATTCCTCATAAATCATTGATTATTCAGTATATTTTGTAGACAACTCTTCCTACTTAATCATTACTATGTTCATTATATATAGTACTTTTTTAGTATCGTGTTGTATTTTGTCAGAAATATTAATTTTTCGAATCATTTATTTACACAAATTATTCCATTTTTCTACAAAAACTCCTTTGAATGTTTCGCAAAATGTAGAAAGCTTATCATTTTAATGGAAGTTTAATGGAAAATAAGGAATTTTATAGTCGAAATTGAGATATTTTCCCTAAGGAAAAACTTTGTAATATAGGTTAAAAAGGCTAGAAAATACTGTGAAATTTGTCTATTTTGTGACAATTGACAATTATTGTTACCAATTTTACAATATACTAAATATTATAAATATTCAAATAAAAGAGGTGAGTTCAGTCGATGACAACCATTCATGTATTGAATTATGTAATTCCAATTGGCTTTTTAGTGTTTTTCGGTTTCCTTATTGACCGCATGTGCAGCCCTGTAAAGTCTGATGAAAAAGGGAGCGAGGAATAATTCACTAATCCTCCCATCTTCACTAATAAATTTCCTTCGTTTGGGAATGATACATTCGTAGACGAAAGGAGTGTTTAATTTGGCACGTGGAGAACATTTTAATCACAAGAAGAAAGGTCATCCTGGAAATTTACCAAAGGATAACCAAACTGAAAGGCATTCAAAGGATGCTATTGGGGACGAAGAGTTCCTTGTAGTACGAGAAGCATTTAAGAATAGAGTTGAAACAGAAGACATAGAGTAAAAGGCGTGAATTTTCACGCCTTTTTTGTTGTGCGCCCGGCATGGGTGCAGTCTCTAGGGTGAAAGTCCCGAACCATGAAGGCAGTAGTAATGGTTAGCCTAACGCAAGGGTGTCCGCGGTGATGCGGAATCTGAAGGAAGCGAGCGGCAAACCTCCGGTCTGAGGAACACGAACTTCATATAAGGCTAGGTATCATTGGATGAGTTTGCAACACAAAACAAAGTCCTTACTGCCGAAGGTGGTACAGAGTAAATGAAGCAGATAGATGGAGGGAAAGACTGTACTCTTACCCGGGGAGATCTGATTGATAAGCCAAGTACACTTGGTAAACTATCTAGCAATGGATAGCTGAACAATCAGAAGTCAGCAGAAGTCATAGTACCATTCTTACTCGAGAAAGAATGGGAAGGACTGAACTATTAAGAAAGAATGAAGTCTGCACATTCGGTGATTGCATTGAACACAGACAATCCGAAAGGACCTACCTAAAGGAGGAAGCGGTGAATCCGTTGGGGACTCTAGGAGGGTGGAGCAAAAGTCGGCATAAACAGAACCTTCATTCACGTAGAAAGGATAACATCATGTTAATGGAACTAATTCTATCACGGGAAAATCTCTTAACTGCCCTAAAAAGGGTAGAGCAGAACAAAGGAAGTCACGGCATAGATGGAATGTCCGTAAAATTCCTACGACGACATCTCTATGAAAACTGGGATTCCCTTCGGGAAACTTTGAGAACAGGTAACTATCAACCTTCTCCTGTTCGCCGTGTCGAAATCCCGAAACCAGGCGGAGGGATAAGGCTTTTAGGCATACCGACTGTGACAGACCGTTTCATCCAACAGGCAATCGCCCAAGTATTAACCTCAATCTTTGATCCAACATTTTCTGAAAACAGCTATGGTTTCCGACCTAACAGGAGCGCCCATAATGCGGTAAGAAAGGCAAAGGGTTATATCAAAGAAGGTTACCGCTGGGTAATTGATATGGACTTAGAGAAATTCTTTGATAAGGTTAATCATGACATACTGATGGGAATACTCGCTAAGAGAATTGAAGACCGCATTCTTCTCAAACTAATCAGGAAATACCTTCAATCAGGTGTAATGCTTAATGGGGTCGTACAATCAACGGAGGAAGGTACTCCGCAAGGGGGACCTCTCAGTCCACTACTTTCAAACATAATTCTTGATAAATTAGATAAAGAATTGGAAGCCAGAGGGCATAAGTTTGTCCGTTATGCGGATGACTGCAACATTTATGTTAAGTCATTAAAAGCAGGGGAACGTGTGATGGAATCCATTACGACGATTATTGAGCAGAAACTAAAATTGAAGGTAAACAGGGATAAGTCGGCAATCGACCGTCCGTGGAAACGGAAATTTCTTGGTTTCAGTTTCACATTTAATAAAGAACCGAAGGTGCGAATAGCGAAACAAAGCATTAAACGCTTTAAGACGAAGATTCGAGAAATTACCTCTCGGTCAAAACCTATCCCACTTGAGGTAAGAATTGAAATGTTAAACCGCTATCTTACAGGATGGTGCGGGTACTTCGCTTTAGCGGACACTCCAAGCAAATTCAAAGAATTTGATGAATGGATAAGAAGAAGGCTAAGAATGTGCGAATGGAAACAGTGGAAGAAATCTAAAACTAGAGTTAGAAAACTGATTGGTTTAGGCGTCCCTGGTTACAAGGCGCACGAATGGGGCAACTCCAGAAAGAAATACTGGAGAATCGCCTGTAGCCCAATATTACACAAAACCCTCGATAACTCATATTGGAGTCAACGAGGGTTGAAAAGTCTATATAACCGTTATGAAACTTTACGTCAATCTTAATAGAACCGCCGTATACCGAACGGTACGTACGGTGGTGTGAGAGGTCGGGGGTTAGTCACCCCCTCCTACTCGATTATTTAACATTTTCAAATTTTTGAATGAGTTTCTTTAGGTCCCATTCTTTAAGACCTTCTGCAGCCCTCTCGATATCCTTTGAAAAGATTCGATCCTTCTTTATAGAAGGAACAAGCTCTCTCCCCTTCTCATATATCTTCTTTGTCTGGCATGCCATTTTCTCCACCCCGCGAATTTCAACTGCCTGCATAGCACAAATGAGTTCAATCGCCAGCACTCGTCTAGCATTCTGAATGATTTGATAGGCATGTCTAGAGGCAATGGTACCCATACTCACATGGTCTTCCTGGTTTGCAGATGAGGGAATAGAATCAACACTGGCTGGATGGGCAAGTGTTTTATTTTCAGATACCAACGACGCCGCAGCATATTGCATAATCATCGCACCTGACTGCAAACCAGGTTCAGGACTTAGGAAAGGCGGCAGATCGTTCAGCTGTGGGTTTACTAATCGCTCAATCCGTCTTTCAGATATATTGGCAAGCTCCGCAACTGCAATCTTCATAAAATCCATTGCGAAGGCAATTGGCTGACCATGAAAATTCCCTCCAGAAATAACCTTTTCTCCATCATCAAAAATGAGTGGATTGTCTGTAGCTGCATTCATTTCGATTTCTAATTTTTCCTTAACATAATCAAGTGCCTGCCACGATGCCCCGTGTACCTGAGGAATACATCTTAGGGAATAAGCGTCCTGAACACGATATTCTCCTTGAACTGTGGTTAATAAACTATCACTTAAATACCTGCGGATTCTCGCTGCCGTATCAATCTGCTGCTGGTAGCCCCTTGCTACATGAACTTCCTCAGCAAATGCATCAATGATTCCATTTAGCCCTTCCATTGTCATGGCTGCAATAAGCTCACTTTCAAATGCCAGCTGTTCAGCTTCAAGATATCCAACAACCCCCATAGCTGTCATCGCCTGGGTTCCATTAATTAATGCAAGACCTTCTTTTGCCTCTAATATTAGCGGCAGGATTCCTTCCATTTGAAGCGCATGGATTGATTCCATCCGATTTCCTTTGTAAAATACCTCACCTTCCCCTATCAGAACTAAAGCTAAATGGGAGAGAGGAGCCAAATCACCGCTCGCACCCAATGAACCTTGCTGAGGAATGACCGGTATGATTTCTGTATTAACGAGTTCTAAAAGCTTCTCAATCAGTATTGGCCGAACGCCTGAATACCCTTTTAAAAGGGCATTCGCACGTAAAAGAACCATTGCTTTTGAAACAATTTCCGGAAAAGGGTCTCCCACTCCACAAGCATGTGAGCGAATTAAATTAAGCTGTAAATCCCTGACGTGCTCTTTATCAATTAATACATCACTAAATTTCCCAAATCCCGTATTAATACCATAAACTACTTTGCGCTCGGAAACGATTTTCTCTACCGCTTCACGGCTCTTTTTTACTAGATCCATACTTTTTTCCGAAGCAAAAACCTTCTCTTTTCGATATAAAACTTCTTTCATTTGATCCAATGTTAAACTTTGACCTGTTAGCATAATCACATTTCTCACCTCTACCACTTTAATAGAATAAAGAAAGAGGCTGGATTCCATTTCTGATTAGATTTGGAGTCCAGCCTCTTTTATTAACATATTCGAATAATATTTTGTTTTTGGATGTCTCATAGGTTATCAGTCCATTCAAATATTTTTATTCTAATAGTTATTGTATGTGATGAAAAGCTTGATTGTCAACAGAATTGTCAGAATTTTAGCGCGATAATACTTTAGCACAATAATACAAAAAAGTTGAAGTGCCTATCTAAACTTCTAGATGGACACTTCAACTTTTTTGATCATTTAATCAAATTTTATCCCTTTTAATAAGTCTGCAAAAGCATTATTAATCGGTTCAGCTTCTTTTTCTTGCTGTTTTAAATAATTCTGAACGGTACGTTTATCCACTTTTCCACCACTTTCTTTCTTACGTCGTGCTTCAAAAGCAGATAGTTTCTCACGATATCCACATGCACATGCGAAGATTTGACCGTTACCTTCACCTCGAAGTTCCATTTTCTTTTTACATTGAGGACAGCGTGCGTTGGTTACACGTGAGACATTCTTTTTATGACCACATTCACGATCTTGGCAGACAAGCATTTTGCCTTTCTTGCCGTTTACTTCTAGCATTGGTTTTCCACAGTCAGGGCATGATTTTGTGGAAATGTTGTCGTGCTTGTATTTTTTATCGCTTGCTTTAATTTCTGCCACGATTTTTTTTGTATGTTCTTTCATTTCATTTATGAATACATCTTTTTTTAGTTTCCCTTTAGCAATGAGCTCAAGTTTTTGTTCCCACTCAGCCGTTGTCGCTGGTGATTTTAATTCTCCTGGTACTAACTCTAGTAGTTGACGACCTTTAGACGTGATATAGATTTCTTTTCCACCACGTTTTTCAATGAGGAATGAATTGAATAATTTCTCAATAATATCAGCACGAGTTGCAACTGTACCAAGTCCACCAGTTGATTTTAACGTATCTGCAAGCTTCTTATCGTTTGTTTCCATGTACTTCGTAGGATTTTCCATAGCTGACAGAATAGTAGCCTCTGTAAAGCGTGCAGGCGGCTTTGTTTGACCTGATGTTTGTGCGATTAACTTTGTTATTAATACATCACCTTTTTCAAGACGAGGTAATAACTGCTCTTTTATATCATCAGTTGATTCTTCATCATCGAATCGGTTTTCGTACACTTCTTTCCAACCAGCATTAATAACCGATTTTCCTTTAGCAATGAATTTTTCATCACCAATATTTGCTTGTACGGTTAACTGCTCGTATTCAAAGGCAGGGAATAATACAGCTAAGAAACGTTTTACGACAAGGTCATATATTTTACGTTCTTTATCTGTAAAGCTTGAGAAATTCACATAACCTTCAGTTGGAATAATGGCGTGGTGGTCACTTACTTTCTTATCATCTACAAAGGCGTTTGTTGCTTTAATTGGCTTTGTTAACACTTTATTTGCAAGAGAACGATATTCACCTGCACCACACGCCCTTAAACGTTCTGGAAGCGTACTAACAATGTCTGAAGATAAATAACGTGAGTCTGTACGAGGATAGGTTAACACTTTATGCTGCTCGTACAGTTTTTGCATGATATTTAGGGTTTCTTTAGCTGAATAACCAAAGATTTTATTGGCATTACGTTGTAACTCTGTTAAATCATATAGAGCAGGTGCGAATGTCTTCTTTGCTTTACGGTCAATGAAAACAACCGTTGCATCTTTACGTCCAAGTGATTTAACGATTGCATCGATTTTTTCTTTATTAAAGCTGCGACTATTACCATTTCTATCTTGCCACGTTAATTTAAGTCCATCTGTTTGAACTTCAATGCCATAATATGTTTGAGGTTTGAAGCTTTTTATTTCATCTTCCCGTGTTGCAACCATGGCAACTGTTGGTGTCTGTACACGACCACAGTTTAATTGAGCATTAAATTTGGTTGTTAATGCACGAGTTGCATTTAAACCGATGTACCAGTCTGCCTCCGAACGGGCTACTGCTGAAGCATATAAGTTTTCATAAGCTTTACCAGGCTTTAAGTTATTGAATCCATCTTTAATCGCTTTATCTGTTACAGAGGAAATCCACAGACGTTTGATTGGCTTATGAACGTTTGCTTTATCAATAATCCAACGTGCAACTAATTCTCCTTCTCTCCCTGCATCAGTAGCCACAATTATTTCATTCACATCACTACGGCTTAATTGTGTTTTTACAGTATTAAACTGCTTTCCAGTTTGTTTCATGACAACTAATTTCATGCGTTCTGGAAGCATAGGAAGATCTTCCAGGTTCCATGTTTTATATTTATTATCATATACCTCAGGATCTGCTAAAGTTACTAAATGTCCTAGCGCCCAAGTAACGATATAATTGTTTCCTTCTAAAAATCCATTGCCTTTCTTCGTACACTTTAATACATTTGCGATATCACGTGCAACGGAAGGTTTCTCAGCAATTACTATACTTTTTGCCATTTTTTAAGAACTCCTTTACTGACTATGTACCGTCTAATATACCATAGTTTCAGCGTGGGAAAGGTATAGACTTCTTATTTAGCCGTCAAAATAGACATTGCTTGCCTGTGAGACTAATTATAGTAGGCTTTGTAAAGATTAGGAGGATTAATTGACTAAGAAGGTGCACAGAAACTCCTGCTTTTTTCTTGTATTTTCCTATTTGAGGATAGTATGATGTATTAGCTATCATACATATTGGTTTTGGAGGTACTACATGAGGATTAGAGATTGGGATCCTAACTTAAAAGTTCGCTTATTTAGCGAAGCCATGATGAACATTACGTTTTGGATGTTCTTTCCATTTTTGACGATTTATTTCGCTGAGGCGTTCGGCAAAAATAAAGCAGGATTTTTGTTGGTATTTTCACAGGTTTTCTCAGTATTGGCCAATTTAATGGGTGGATATTGTGCCGATCGTTTTGGAAGGAAACGCATGATGGTTCTCTCAGCCTTTGGACAAGGACTTTCTTTTATAGCTTTTGCAATCGCAAGTTCTCCTTGGCTTGATTCTCCTTGGATAGGATTTATTTCCTTCGCGATTGCTGGTGTATTTGGTTCGTTTTATTGGCCTGCCAGTCAAGCGATGGTCGCTGATGTCGTTGAAGAAAAAGATCGAAGCAATGTATTTGCCATTTTCTATACTTCCATTAATATCGCCGTAGTTATTGGTCCTATTTTAGGGGCAATTTTTTATGTGAATTATCGTTTTGAAACGTTACTCTTTGCTGGTATTGTTTGTATGTTACTAGGCTTAATATTAGCAAAGTTTACGCGGGAAACAGCACCAATACAAAAAATCAACCCCTTGGAAGCGGAAGGAAAATGGTACTTTTTCTTACAGAACCAGTTAAAGGACTACACATTAATCATAAAAGATAAGACCTTTTTGCTTTTTATTATTGCAGGCGTCTTAGCGGGTCAAACTTTTATGCAATTGGATTTATTATTTCCTGTTTATATGAAAGACGTAATCGATTTGCAGACTCTATTTTCTATCGGAGACTGGTCATTCACCGTTAAGGGTGAGCAAGCCTTTGGAATTGTTCTTGCAGAAAATGGCTTCCTCGTTGCATTACTAACGGTTGGGATTACTAAATGGATGGGTAAATATAAGGAACGGAATGTATTTGTTCTTTCATCTATCATATATGCCATTTCCATTGTACTTTTTAGTCAGACTCATTGGATTTGGGGATTTATCATTGCAATGGCTGTCTTTACCTTTGCAGAGTTAATGGGAGCTGGAATTCAACAAAGCTTTGTCTCCAAGCTTGCACCCGAGCATATGAGAGGGCAATATTTTGCTGCTGCCAGCTTGAGATTCACAATCAGCCGCACCATCGCTCCATTATCAATACCTTTGACCGTTTTGATAGGGTATGAGTGGACATTTTTTGTACTTTCCCTGCTGGCACTTGCAAGTGCAGGATTGTATTGGCTAATGTTTCATTCATTTGAAAAGAAAACAGCATTGGATCCTAGTTAGGATCCTTTTTTATAGGCTGTGGTAAAGTAGTCTGTTGATTGTAACGAAAGGCACTTCGCTTTCCGCGGGCGGTTCGGGAAGCCTCCTCGGCGCTAAGAGATAAGCGGGGTCTCCCCTGCCCCGTCCTCCCGCAGGACATTGAATTTCATATCCACGAATCCCCCCACGCACGAAGAAAATGCGATAGCATTTTCGAGGAGTCTCGTGCCTTCCGTTCCAATCAACAGAGTGCCAAAATCAAAGACTAGCATTCACAGCTTATGTTCAAAAATTCGTCAATAAATTGTACTAAAATGTTCACATCTAACCTATTTACTATTATAATTAATATGTAATCGTTTTCTATTATAAGGATGGTGGTATTGATGGAATTATCCCAATTTATGTCCCCCACTTCATGGTCCGGTATTATTACATTTTTAGTATTATTTTCTGCGGGTGTTTATTTTAATATAAAAGTATACGGCAGTAAATTAGAGTAGAGAGTTCTATCCCTACTTATTTTTTTGCTTAGATTTGAGCTCTATAGCCTTTCTACTGTTATCAGTTTCTTTTTAACATGAAAAAGGCTAAAATATGTAAGGAAGATTCTGAAAAGGGAGACTAAAATATGAGTGAATTTCAAAAGAACCTTGAGAAATATGCTGAGCTTGCTGTTAAAGTTGGGGTTAATATTCAAAAGGGTCAAACATTAGTAGTGAACACGACCTTAGATTCTGCAGAATTTGTCCGCCAGGTTGTTAAAAAAGCCTATGAAGCAGGTGCACATAACGTTGTGGTTAACTGGAATGACGATGTCGTATCCAGAACAAAATATGAATTAGCACCAGATGAAGCTTTTACTACATACCCTGCCTTACGTGCAAAAGAACAAGAGGAATTCGTTGAACAAGGTGCCGCCTTTATGGCCATCGTTTCTTCTAGCCCTGACTTACTAAAAGGAGTTAATCCAGAGCGTATCTCTAACTTCCAAAAAGCCGCTGGAACCGCTTTGTCTAAATATCGTCAAGCCGTTCAATCTGACAAAGTCAGCTGGACCGTTATTGCTGCACCATCTCCTGCATGGGCTGCTAAAGTCTTTCCAGATGCACCGAGCGACCAACAAGTTTCCTTACTGTGGGATGCCATCTTTAAAGCCGTTCGTGTGGATACTGATAATCCAGTGGAAGCTTGGAAAAAGCATGATCAATCACTGCATGAAAAGGTTAACTACTTAAATGAAAGACATTATCAAAAGCTTCACTATACTGCACCAGGAACAGACTTAACCATCGAACTCCCGCATAATCATCTTTGGGTTGGAGCTGGCAGTGTAAATGAAAATGGTTTTGAATTTATGGCTAATATGCCAACTGAAGAAGTCTTCACCGTTCCTCATCGTGAGGGTGTAAATGGTACGGTTGCAAGCACAAAGCCATTAAGCTACGGCGGTAATATTATCGACCGGTTCTCTGTTACCTTTGAAAACGGAAGAATTGTTGGTTATAAGGCTGAAGAAGGTGAGGAGTTCCTAAAGCGTTTAGTTGAAACGGATGAAGGCTCTCATTATCTTGGTGAAGTAGCACTCGTTCCTTTCAACTCACCAATTTCACAATCTAATGTCCTATTCTATAATACTTTGTTTGATGAAAATGCTTCAAACCACCTAGCCATCGGGAGCGCTTATGCGTTCTGTATTGAAGGCGGCAAGAAAATGTCTTCAGAAGAACTGAAGGAAAATGGACTCAATGATAGTATTACACACGTTGATTTCATGATTGGCTCGGATGAAATGGACATTGATGGCATTAAAGCGGATGGAACAAGCGAACCGGTATTCAGAAAAGGCAATTGGGCATTTTAAATGGTATAATAAATCAAGCAGCTCCTTACTAGGATGCTGCTTTTTACTTTAATTAATTTGGAGGTTAAAATTATGTTAAATGAATTTAAGAAGTTTGCCATGAGAGGTAATGTGATTGATCTTGCAGTCGGTGTTATTATTGGCGGAGCGTTCGGAAAAATCGTATCCTCTCTGGTTGCGGATATTATTATGCCAATCATTGCAATGATTATAGGAAAAGTAAATGTTTCTGAATTGGCTTATGGTTCAGTCAAATATGGAGTATTTATCCAGTCGATTATTGATTTCTTAATCATTGCCTTTTCTATTTTTATGTTTATAAAATTCCTTTCTCGTTTTAAAAAGAAGGAAGAAGAAGTTAAAGTGGCGGTTCAAATTGATAAAAAAGAAGAGCTTCTTGCTGAGATACGAGATTTATTGAGAGCCGAAAAAGATTTTTCTAAATAAAATGAAACATCTTGACCTTTTCTTCGTATATTCTATATATAAATACACTTGAGGTGAAGAAAATTGTATACACAAACATCTACTGAATTTATGCCATCAGTCATTAGGACATTTGCTCTTTCACTTGCCATCGCCTTTGTTGGAACCATGGCAGGTACCTTTGTACCGCCGGCATTATTTTTACCATTAGCTATCCTTGAATTTGTTTTATTGATGATTGCCTTTTTCTTTAGACGTAAAAAAGCCATTTCTTATACATTCCTTTATATCTTTACATTTATTTCAGGAATTACCTTATATCCGATTGTTTCTTATTATGCCATGACCGCTGGAGCAAATGTGGTCTTGATGGCTTTCGGAAGTACCACTGTCGTGTTTACTGGCGTAGCGATTTATGCAACAGTATCCAAACGAAATTTCTCCTTTTTAGGCGGATTCTTGTTAGCAGCCTTACTTGCTTTAGTTGCTGTTTCTATTTTTAATATTTTCATGCCGCTTAGCTCTACAGGTATGCTTGCATTCTCTTTCATTGGAGTATTGGTCTTTAGTGGTTATGTATTGTATGATTTCAACCGTATGAAGCATTATGGGGTAAGTGCTGAAGAAGTTCCATTGATGGCATTAAACCTATACTTAGATTTTATCAATCTATTCGTAAGTATCTTACGTATCTTCGGAATTCTTTCAAGTAAAGATTAATCGAGTAGGAGGGGGTGACTAACCCCCGACCTCTCACACCACCGTACGTACCGTTCGGTATACGGCGGTTCTATTAAGATTGACGTAAAGTTTCATAACGGTTATATAGACTTTTCAACCCTCGTTGACTCCAATATGAGTTATCGAGGGTTTTGTGTAATATTGGGCTACAGGCGATTCTCCAGTATTTCTTTCTGGAGTTGCCCCATTCGTGCGCCTTGTAACCAGGGACGCCTAAACCAATCAGTTTTCTAACTCTAGTTTTAGATTTCTTCCACTGTTTCCATTCGCACATTCTTAGCCTTCTTCTTATCCATTCATCAAATTCTTTGAATTTGCTTGGAGTGTCCGCTAAAGCGAAGTACCCGCACCATCCTGTAAGATAGCGGTTTAACATTTCAATTCTTACCTCAAGTGGGATAGGTTTTGACCGAGAGGTAATTTCTCGAATCTTCGTCTTAAAGCGTTTAATGCTTTGTTTCGCTATTCGCACCTTCGGTTCTTTATTAAATGTGAAACTGAAACCAAGAAATTTCCGTTTCCACGGACGGTCGATTGCCGACTTATCCCTGTTTACCTTCAATTTTAGTTTCTGCTCAATAATCGTCGTAATGGATTCCATCACACGTTCCCCTGCTTTTAATGACTTAACATAAATGTTGCAGTCATCCGCATAACGGACAAACTTATGCCCTCTGGCTTCCAATTCTTTATCTAATTTATCAAGAATTATGTTTGAAAGTAGTGGACTGAGAGGTCCCCCTTGCGGAGTACCTTCCTCCGTTGATTGTACGACCCCATTAAGCATTACACCTGATTGAAGGTATTTCCTGATTAGTTTGAGAAGAATGCGGTCTTCAATTCTCTTAGCGAGTATTCCCATCAGTATGTCATGATTAACCTTATCAAAGAATTTCTCTAAGTCCATATCAATTACCCAGCGGTAACCTTCTTTGATATAACCCTTTGCCTTTCTTACCGCATTATGGGCGCTCCTGTTAGGTCGGAAACCATAGCTGTTTTCAGAAAATGTTGGATCAAAGATTGAGGTTAATACTTGGGCGATTGCCTGTTGGATGAAACGGTCTGTCACAGTCGGTATGCCTAAAAGCCTTATCCCTCCGCCTGGTTTCGGGATTCCGACACGGCGAACAGGAGAAGGTTGATAGTTACCTGTTCTCAAAGTTTCCCGAAGGGAATCCCAGTTTTCATAGAGATGTCGTCGTAGGAATTTTACGGACATTCCATCTATGCCGTGACTTCCTTTGTTCTGCTCTACCCTTTTTAGGGCAGTTAAGAGATTTTCCCGTGATAGAATTAGTTCCATTAACATGATGTTATCCTTTCTACGTGAATGAAGGTTCTGTTTATGCCGACTTTTGCTCCACCCTCCTAGAGTCCCCAACGGATTCACCGCTTCCTCCTTTAGGTAGGTCCTTTCGGATTGTCTGTGTTCAATGCAATCACCGAATGTGCAGACTTCATTCTTTCTTAATAGTTCAGTCCTTCCCATTCTTTCTCGAGTAAGAATGGTACTATGACTTCTGCTGACTTCTGATTGTTCAGCTATCCATTGCTAGATAGTTTACCAAGTGTACTTGGCTTATCAATCAGATCTCCCCGGGTAAGAGTACAGTCTTTCCCTCCATCTATCTGCTTCATTTACTCTGTACCACCTTCGGCAGTAAGGACTTTGTTTTGTGTTGCAAACTCATCCAATGATACCTAGCCTTATATGAAGTTCGTGTTCCTCAGACCGGAGGTTTGCCGCTCGCTTCCTTCAGATTCCGCGTCACCGCGGACACCCTTGCGTTAGGCTAACCATTACTACTGCCTTCATGGTTCGGGACTTTCACCCTAGAGACTGCACCCATGCCGGGCGCACAACAGCTAAAGCCGGGAGCTTCCCGGCTTTTTGTATATACTTTTCTAGTAGAAGGTAGAACTTGGTAAGTTCAAATTGTTACGTGGACAAATGATTCGGCTATTTTCCATTCAGGCTAAAAATTGGGTTCATCGGTAACCAGAGGGCTCTTCTGATTCCCGTCCAGGCTAAAAATTGGGTTCATCGGTAATCAGATGGCTCTCCTGATTCCCGTACAGACTGAAAGTTTGCTTCATCGGTAATCAGAGGACTCTTCTGATTCCCGTCCAGGCTAAAAATTGGGTTCATCGGTAACCAGAGGGCTCTCCTGATTCCCGTACAGGCTAAAAATTGGGTTCATCGGTAACCAGAGGGCTCTTCTGATTCCCGTACAGGCTAAAAATTGGGTTCATCGGTAACCAGAGGGCTCTTCTGATTACCGTCCAGGCTAAAAATTGGGTTCATCGGTAACCAGAGGGCTCTTCTGATTCCCGTACAGACTGAAATTTTGCTTCATCGGTAACCAGAGGGCCCTTCTGATTCCCTTTTAGGATAAAGAACACGGGCTCCCGCAACTATAGAGCTAGTCTAATAGATTGTATAGTCCTTTTATGCAAAGGATTGGAGCTTTGGTCTTAAGTGATCCTTTCCCCTTTTCATTCTTGTTTTTACTGTAGATATGGGGATGTTTTTTCTTTTTGATATTTCAATTAAGGTAAGGTCTTTAAAATAATAGAGAATTAGTGTAGATTGGTATATTTCTGGTAATGCTTTTACACTTTCAACCATTTTTTCGGTTGAATATTTATGTAGTACCTCTTCTTCGGGAAGAGGCGGTGATTCAACTGTTGTCGAGTATGAATACACCTCTTCCTTCCAAAACTGTTTTGTTTTATTTTCCTTCCGCCAATAATCCCGACACTTATTTCTTGCTATCGTAAACAACCAGCCTTTTAATCTAGCGGGTTCCTTAATGGTATGAAAAGCCAAATAGGCAGATACCAAAACCTCCTGATAGAGGTCCTCTGCAAGTTCTTTTTGTTTAACTAAAGAAAATATATAGTTGAAAATGGCTTTCCCATGTTCTTTCACTATTTCTTCAAACGAATCTATCATTACATCCCGCATTTTTTTCTACCCTTCTTTCCTTTAACATTTCTTATACTAATAGACGGAATTGTAATGTCTAACCCCTACACATGTTAGTAAACTTTTCTAATTATTTTTCTGGATGAAGCCTTTCATAAAAATAGAAACGCCAATTTTTTTACAAATGCTTAAATAGTGCATCAATGCCAATAAAACGGATCCGGTATTCATCGCGATGATCACGCCTTCCATCCGCCATTCGGGGCGTGAAGCTAAGACAATGATGATAGCAAAGGAAACAATCGTAGACCAAATAGCATGTATAAAGGTTTCCTTTATAAGTCCTAAACCAATTAACATTGCCTGCATCGGCATGACAAAGAAATGGAATAGGAAAAACGGCCAGAGCATTTGTAAGTAAATTGCTGCAGTAGATGAATCAAAAAATATCGACGTGAGCGGTCGGGCAAATATATAGAAAACTACCACCGCCGGTACGCCGTAAAGGAATGTAAGTGTCATTACTTGCGAAAGCATTTTTTGCAGTGTGGTGTAGTCTCTCATCGAATATGTTTTCGAAACAGCTGGTATTAGAACCGTCATTAAGGAATGAGCTATAAATGCAGGGAAAAATCCAATAGAAACGGCAACGCCCATTAGCATCCCAAAATGCTCGGTAGCAATGGTTTCGGATAGTCCAGACTGGACCAGTGCAGCCTTAATTAAAAAGGGCTGTATCGCACCTGTTAGTGCGGAGAAAAGTCTCAATCCTGTCGTTGGCACAGAGACAGCCATTAAATTTTTTCGGACAGCCTTACGATTTAAATTGGAAAAGGGCATTCGTTTTAACTGCTGAAATTGAATAATTAATGTGAAGCATAAATAAAGGAATACAGCAATTTCACTGCCAATAAATGAGGCAATCGCAATCAGAACGGCTGCTTCTGAGTCAAATTGGAAAAAGCGAAACAACAAAAATAGCAACACGAGTTGTACTGATTTTCTTATGAAATTGGCAATGGCGATTTTCCCCATTTGGTGCCTGCCCATAAAATAACCCCGTGCTACTGAGGTAAAGGATATAACAGGAACTAGCAGAATAATGAGCCATCTTGTATAAGGATGGTATCCATTAAATACGGATATAAAAGGCATGAGAACTGTGGCAAACACGAACAGGATACACGTAAAAATAATGGTGATTGTAATAGCATGGTATAGGATATTTCGATGGAACTTTTCCTCTTTTTCAGCAACAAACTTTGATATGGAAACCGGCAATTCAAAGCTTGACAAAAGAACTAGTAAATAAATGGAGGGCAGTATAGACATATATAAACCTAATCCATGCTTGCCCAATTCTTTTGCAAGAATTAAATTGACTAAGAATTCAACACCTTCCCCTAAAAAAGCAGAAAGGGCTAAAAATAAGATTCCTTTGTAAAAGATACCCATTCCGAACTCCCCTTTAAACACAATCTCACTTTTATAAACCTATGAGACAAGTTCATTGAATAGTAGAGAGAATTGAAAAAAGCATAAAAAAAAGGGCACTTGGCCCTTTCTAAACATTTTTTGTTATCGTCTGTTTTCTAACCAGCCAAGTCATAAAGAGAATAACAACAACTAACAATAATTGCGGTAAAGTCGTTTCCCATGTAGGGTACAATCCAATCCAATCAACAAACGGGAAGTTAATAACTGTGCTCGTCGAAAAAAACTTAGAAATCTGTAAAGCGTGGATACTAATTCCGAGCATTTTAAACGCTAAGAAATAAATCACAAATGTTGCTGCTTTAAAAAATACATGAATTGGAATTTTTACACTGTAGTAAATAATCGCAAAGCCGAAAATAGCTAAAATGATTACTGCTAGAACAATCCCCATAACAAGTTGCCGCGTGCTTATATACGGTGTTATTCCAGTGTAAAAAATAATCGTCTCGGCCCCTTCACGGAAAACCGAAAGAAAACTGATTATGGCAAATGAAAAGAGGCTTCCTTTTGCAATCGCTTGTTGCATCTGCTGCTTTACATACTTATTCCAATTTTCAATACTTGATTTTTTATGAAGCCATGCTCCAACCGATAACATCATAACCACAGCCAATATACCCGTTATTCCTTCAATATATTCTCGACTCGAAGCTGCAGTAATCTTAGAGAAAATAATATTGATAAGAACTGCAAGTAATGCACTTGCTAAGATTCCACCTGCCACTCCTGCCCAAATCCATTTCTGTTGAGATGACTGACCCATTTTCCTTAAAAATGCAAGTAAGGTTGCAATGATTAATAATCCTTCTATCCCTTCCCTTAATAAAATAAGTGCAGAATCCCAAAATGAATAATTGGTTTTACTAATTAATGGTTCTAATTTGGTATTTAAATCCTTAACTATAGCCAATGCCTTTGGACCATTCACCTTATCCGAACTTAGAATACTGATAGCTGTTGGAATTTTTGTTTCAATGTCACTATATAACTTACTGTCTCTCGTTTGTACTTCCCCTTCAACTATTGGCCAAATGTTGAGGATGTCATTTAAATGCTGAATAGAACTCTTATATTCCTTATTGGCAATCTCTTTTTCTGTTTTCTTTATTAGAGTAGAAAGGTCTGTTAAAGAAAAATCACCTTTAACCTCGTTCGAAAATTTACCGGCTAAAAAGTTCTCCACTTCCTGTGTTAATTTATCTACATTCGTTTCAGCCTTTGTTAGATCCACAGGGTTTTGAGTAATTGAAATTCGGATTAAAGCCATGTTTTTTTCAATATTCCCGTAAGAAGCAATACTTTCATCATGAACGATTTTTTCCGAAGCATTCCATTGATCCATTAGTGTTTGATACTGGATCTTTATATTAGCTACATTCCCATCCAAAATAGATCCTTTCAGATTCTCTAGGAGCGGGAGCAATTTTTTGACTTTGACTGTTTGTTTTGTTCGATCTACAGGGTGTTGTTCTGTATCATACTTTACCAGGGAACTTGATAATGCTGAGAGACTATTAGAAAGTATCTCTTTTTCTACGTTCCCTTTTGCGAGTATACTTTGAACCTTTTCCAAATCTTGATCAACCAACTTCGCCTGTTCACTATTAGACTTCTTGATTTTCATCCATTCCATAGCAAACTGTTCAATGTTATTCGAAACCGTTTTATGATCACCTGATTTTACTTTCATTAAACTATCGCCAATTAGGACAAACAGCTCGTCATGATTTTCTGCTGCCGCCATGTGGTGGGCAGTTTGAAAAAAAATGAATAAAGATAAAAATAATATGAAGGGCTTCCATGACATTTGCATCTCTCTCTCCTTTAAAAGGAAAAACATTATGTAAATAGTGTCTCTCCTATAAAACCTCCCTGTTTAGTTCCTGGTAAACAGGCGAAAAGGGCACTGCCTCGATGTGAAATATATTCATTCAACTTATCCATTTTTGAAAGTCTCTTTTGTATTGGAATGAATTGTTTACTTGGTGAACGTTGGAAACTTAAGAAAAGTAGACCTGCGTCAAAGCTCCCCGTCTTCAGATCCATTCCATTTGAGTAAGAATAACCCCTGCGGAGAATTTGCTGCGATCCATCTCCATGTGATAACCGAACATGCGAATCTACAGGGATTGTATCTTCTCCGTTTGGCTGTTTGTGGTTTAAGTCAAGTTTATCAAATTCATATTTTTGACCAAAAGGTGCACCACTGTCACGATATCTTCCAAAAGTATTTTCCTGTTCCTTTAAATTGGTACGATCCCAGACTTCAATAAACATTTGTATTCTTCGAACAACAAGGTAACTGCCATTCTGAAGCCAATTCGGTCCATCACCTGGCTGAACCCAAACATGTTCATTCATCTGTTTTTCACTTTTCACATCAGGATTTACTGTTCCATCCTTGAAACCAAACAGGTTCCTAGGTGTTCCTTCTTTTGCATCTGCCTGCTTCGTTCTCTGAAATCCTGGCTGTGCCCATCTTAAAACAGCCTTTCCCCTAGCAATTCGAATTAGGTTTCTTACCGCATGAAATGCCACTTGAATATCATCCGCACAAGCCTGAATACATAAATCTCCTCCAGTCCATTCCTCTTCTAATGCATCTAATGAAAAAGCGGGAAGTTCTGTTAGTTCTTTAGGCTGCTTATGTTTCAATCCAAATCGGTCTTGGTTATGCTTTACAAAAAGACTAGGACCCACCCCAAAAGTAATCGTTAAATTAGAGGCAGATAATCCTTCAGCCTCTCCCGTATCTTTTGGCGGAAGGAATTCATTACTAGAGAGCTCTCCGATTGGTTTACCCTCAGACATTAATGCTGAAGCAAGCGTCCATTCTTTAAAAAGCGTTATTAAATCTTCTTTTCTAGAAGTTGTCACATCTAAGGCGGCAAAATAAACATGGTTTTGCGGTTTTGTCGTAATTCCACTTTGGTGCTTTCCATAAAATGAAACAACGTCCTGCGCTTTCGCGCTTGATGCCTTCCCTTCTGTAATAGACAACAAGCCTCCTATTCCAGATGCACCAATTAGGACCCCAACACCACCAACTCCAGCTGTTTTCAAAATATCCCTTCGTGAAATTTTCTTCACTTCAAGAGATTCCCCTTCAATGATGTACTCATTCCTAGACATCTATAATGCCTCCGTTACAATTCCGATTTCCGAGAGTGGTTCAGCAAGCGCATCAATTGCTTGACTAAGTTCCTTTACCTCAGCTTCTGACAAATCCGTATAGACCTTGTATCCTTCATCGTTTTTATGCTTATTTAATAGGCTAAAAACTTCATCGAAGCGGGTTTGAATTTCCTTTGAAAGTTCCTCATCCTTTTCCTTTAAAGCCGGATTTAAAAGTTGGAAAATTTTGTCCGCACCTTCTACATTCGCAGCAAAGTCAAATAAATCAGTATGAGAATAGCGATCCTCTTCCCCAGTCACTTTTGAAGTGGATACTTCATTTAAGAGGTCTACCGCCCCTGTAATTAAGAGGTCAGGCGTGACTTCGACTGTATCTGCCTTTGCACGTAAAAGATTTACGTCTTTCATCAGCTGCTCTGCATATTGTTCATAACCAGTAGTTGTGTTTTCAACCCATAAGCCTTTTTCGATACGGTGGTAGCCTCCCCACTCGGCCTCAGGAACATCGCCTTCACGCGCATCAATTTTCGGATCAAGTTCTCCAAATACTTCAGCTATCGGCTCTGCTCGCTCATAGTGCACTCTTGATGATGCATATAGTGATTTAGCTTTTTCTACATCTCCATTTTTAACTGCTGTTGTAAAAGCCTCCGTTGCCTTTACAAATTCTTCAATTTCTCCTATGGCATACTTACGGTATTCATCCGTAACCCCAGCAAGCGATTCTGATTCTGATACGGTATTCTTTGATTCCTTTAAGCTCCCTTGTGCTGAATTCTCATTTGAATTGGCACAACCAAATAACAGACTGCTAGATAATAGCAAACAACCAGAAAATTCCAATAATTTCATATGTAAAAATCCCCCTTCACCACTAATAATGATAATCATTATCACCATCATCATATAGTAAATGATAATAGTTTTCAATGATTTTCATAAAAAAAACTTTCCAACCTATTTAGATTGGAAAGTTTTTTTAATTTACTTTATTAATGAATGCTTAAATGCATAAATAACAGCTTGTGTCCGATCTTGAACATTTAGTTTACTTAATATATTACTGACATGGGTTTTAACTGTTTTTAAGGCGATATATAGTTCATCCGCTATGTCTTGATTTGTTTTTCCCTGTGCCATTAACATTAGAATTTCCATTTCACGGCTGGTCAGTTCTTCATGTGGTAGGTGTTGATGTTTCTGGCGCATTTTCACCATCATTTTTCCTGTTACTTCTGGTTCAAGAACGGACTGGCCATGATATGTAGCGCGGACAGCATTAGCGATTTCATCTGCTTTTGATGTTTTTAGCATATAGCTGGTAGCACCGGCTTCTAGTGCAGGATATACTTTTTCATCATCTAAAAAGCTAGTGACAATAATTACTTTTGCATCTGGCCATGCTTCAATAATTTGTCTTGTTGCTTCAATCCCGTCCATTTCCTTCATCACTAAATCCATTAAAATAATATCAGGCCTAAGCTCAAGTGCTAGCTCTACACCCTTTTTTCCATCAGCTGCCTCACCCACCACTTCAATGTCTGGCTGTGCTGATAGATAAGCAGAAACTCCAATTCTCACCATCTCATGATCATCGACAAATACTACTCTAATCATTTACACCATCTCCATTTTTCATAACAGGTACCTTTACTTCCAGCCTTGTACCTTTGCTCTTTACACTAATTACCTTTAAAGTTCCCCCAACTTCAAGCGCCCGCTCGTGCATATTCTGCATACCATAGGAACCAGCCTTCATGTTATCGACTTCAAAGCCAATCCCGTCATCAACAATTCTTAATATGACTAGGTCATCCCGCTTTATCAATAAAACTTCAAGTTTGATTGCTTTTGAGTGCCGAAGCGTATTGGATACAGACTCTTGGAGGATACGGAAAAGATGATCTTCAATTCCCTTATCAAGCGGAAACGCTTCCACCTTCCACTTAATTTCCATTGTTACTTTCTGAGATAATTCGATTAATAGCTCTTCAATTCCTTCCTGCAGCGTTTTATTTTTTAACGCAACAGGACGCAAATGAAGAAGCAGGGCGCGCATTTCAAGTTGTGATTGATGTATCATCTCTTCAACCATTTTCAACTGTTTTGCTTCCCTATCCTCCTCATTGGAACTTTGCTTTGTTGTATTAATGGCAGACATCATCATGGAGGCAGCAAATAGCTGCTGACTGACTGAATCATGTAGCTCACGCGCCAGACGGTTTCGTTCCTGTTCAATAATTTCTTGTATTCTCGCTTCCTGGTCTTCTACTTTTTCTGTAGCCAAACGTTGTGAAAGCTTGGCTTGTTCAGAAATTTGCCTGCCTATCTTATCAATTTGTTCGGCAATACCTTGCATTTCCGTTATGGATTGCTTTTCAACGAATCCAGTCTGTTTCCCCTGCTCCAACTGGTGTAAGGAATGTTCAACAGACTGAAACTGTCTTCTCCAGAACATACCTGAAATAATGCCCAATAATATCCCAATGGCAATACTGAATGCCGGAATAAAAACAACAAATGGGATATCCATGAAATGTCTATTCCATAATTCTGACCAATCAGCAATTGGAAAAACAATGATAAAGGCAGCAGCCACAACAAGAGCAATGATGACAGAAAAGCCGATATTCCAAATAACCTGCCTTTGGATGGTACTCATATCCGGCTCACCTCTAAATTCCCCACCAGCAAGGATGTAAAGATTTTCACCTTTTGCTCTGCCTGATCGTAACCTGCTGTCTTTAAATGGAAAGCTTGATTAAAAACCTGTGACTGATGATTTTCTAAAACCGTTGTAGAACCTACAACACATGAGTGTTGTACACTTACTTCAATTTCATAAGGCACTTGAATTTGTATATTTCCAATGATATTCCGAACAAAGATGATGGTTTCACCTTTTGGTAAAACCGTATAACTAAGATCTATGATGGTATCTCCAATTCCAGATTGGATGTTAATGTCATTCCATTCATAAACACCACTAGGCGTTTTTTGCTGGCCAAAAAAAATATTTTCAAAGAGCGGCTTGGTCTTAATCAACGTCTCTTCCTGCCCGGCCTGCTCTGATTCTTTTATATCTAGTGTAATCTTATTTGGATTCTTTTTAGAGTTAGAATATTGGATAATAAAATGTAAGAGAATAGCAAGCAATAAAAACTTGAAGGTCATCATACTAAACACACTAATTAAAAGAATAATAATTCCTGCAAGAAAAAAAACTTTCCCGCTCTTCTTCCCTGCTTTTCTTCTACTTAGATATATAAGTCCACCAGAAAATAAAAGGGAGAATATAAGACCACTGTTGAAAAATAGAATTTCTAGCAGCAGAACGACAACCCCAATTACAACCAGCCATCCTGTATAATCATTCTTTGCGTTTTTTAACATCAGGCCTATCCCTCCCTCGTTTAGTTTCTGCATTCATGTTATAGCCAAAAAGGTGCACCTGTTTGCACCTTTTTAGAATACCATGTTTTGGTTACTAAATGGACTTGCTTTCTTCTAATTTCATTTCTTTTTCTAATTGGGCAATCTTAGCGTCAATAGTATCGCGGTAATAAGAACTTTTTACTTGGTGATCTAGACGATCTAAGTAATTGTCTATCTCTTGAAAACGCCTGTCTGCACTATTAGATGTAGTATTTGAGTCCAATACTTGATTCATTCGATGATTTGCGCGGGTTACATTCTCTCGGCCCATTAATTCCAAGCGTCGAATTTGCATGTCTTTAAGCTTATGCTTCATTTCTTCATATTTTCTTTCTAGTTCCCCTAGCTGACCTTGTACTTGCTCAAGTGAAGCTCCTAGTCGTTCAACGCGGCTTGAGTACTGCTGATGTTCAGCTGAAGCAAACTCATAAAGCTCCATTTCTCCTGCTTTAGAAGCAATCTCTGCCTGATACTTTCTTTTTTCTGCCAGCTCCACAGCCTGAGAATGTTCTCTAGTGAATTCATCCTTCAGCGCGTATTGTCGTTCCAAAAGCTTTCTTACCTTTTCAGTCTCTTGCTCGCATTGACGAAGATATTGGTTAAGCAAAGCAATTGGATTTTTCTTTTCTTTCTGGTCAACGGCAGCATGTAAATCTGCCATAATCGTATCTTTAATTCTAGTTAATAGGTTTGTCATTATATATCTCTCCTTAGATTAGTTATTATTTAATTCATTCCATTGTTTTTCAAAATTTACAAACGGATCAGAATCCTCTATTACAACCGTCTTTTTACTGCTATTCCAGTTTTTATAAACCAGATAAAGTACATAGGCAGCAAGAACTCCAATGATAGCAGGAGCGTTATGAATAGAGGCCATTAGAACAAAAAATCCGATGATCCCGAGAACAATCTTGCCTCCGGTCGATTCAGCCTTTAAGAACTGTTTGAAGATGAAGTAGAGAACCGCAAGACCCACTAGTAATCCCAACATCGGACCTATGGATGAAAGTAAAATGATGGCTGCAATACCACCAGCAAGTAATAATCCAAACTTTTTCATTTTGTTTTTTCCTCCTTTCTTTATCTTGATATCATCTTACCTCTTATGCAAAACTCTCATAACGAACCAGCGCTTTATTTTCATATCGGTCTTAAGACGTAGAAAGGGTCAGTCCCATGTGTCGGAACTGACCCCTTCATGTTTATTTTGATATAAACATTTGTGTCCAATAATGTCTTTGTGATCCGCCTTTGGCGTATCCAACACCTATATAGGTATAATTCCCGCTTAGGATATTCGCTCGATGACCTGGGCTGTTCATCCAAGCCTGAACCACTTCTTGAGCCGTTGTTTGTCCAGCCGCAATATTTTCTGCTGCTGCCCGGTAAGAAATACCGAAGTTCTTCATCATCGTAAATGGACTGCCATATGTCGGACTAGTGTGGCTGAAATAGTTTTTATCCCTCATATCCGCCGATTTATATCGTGCAACTCTTGATAGTTCCCAATCTTGTGTCAAAGGTTTTAACCCATTTTTTGCTCGTTCTTGATTCGTTAATTGGACAACTTGGCTTTCAATACTTTTCGTTGCATCAAAGCTAGGAATCGTAACTTTTTCTCCTGGATAAATAAGGTTTGGATTTTTAAATTGCGGATTTGCTGAGATGATTTCAGAAATCCCAACTTGGTAACGAACCGCGATTTTCCAAAGCGTATCCCCAGGCTGTACAGTATAAATCTGTTGGGCAAATGAAATGCTTGGAATACTTATTAGTGATAGTAAAAACATTAAACTAAACCAAAATGATTTTTTCATTATTTCGCCTCCTCGATATATATTTTTGATTTCAGGCTCAAAATATACAGAGTGTCAAAATTTTTTCATTGTAAAGTTCGGAGGAAAAAGTGTGAGAGACATTTCGTGGATTACCTATGTCATGTTAATTTTGGCAAGTTATCGGTTAACTCATTTAATTGTTTTTGATAAAATTACTGAATTTATTCGTAAGCCATTTATGAAGAAAGTTAAGGTTGAAACCAATCATGGAATTGAAACAAAGGAAGTACCAAAAGGCATGTTTGGGTATTTATTGAAGTGTTATTGGTGTGCTGGGGTTTGGAGTGCCATTCTTCTTGGAGGCGGGTATTTACTTTTCCCCCGGGTTACGTTTGTCTTTATTTTGATTTTCTCGATTGCAGGCGGTCAATCCATCCTTGAAACGTTTGTAGGAGTAAATATTAAAAAAGTTGATTATTATGCTGATTTGGATAAGAAAAATAAATAAAGAAAAAAAGATCCCCCTTTCGCATAAACATTAGAAAAGGGGGGATTTGAATGGCTGGATGGTGGATTGCTGCCATTGGGTTTATCATTTGTCTTGGTATTGTTGGGGGTACACTGGTTTATTTTTTAAGAGGAAGTCTTAACTCCGAAGACTCCACCCGTATTGATCCCGTAAAAAAGGAAATAGAGTAGCATTTAATTCTTCTTAACATTGGGCCTTGTTATATATTCTTTAAGAATCTACCACACGGAAGGCTAAAGACCGAAAATTGACGAACAATAACTAATAAAAATCCATGAAGACCGTAAACATAGGAAAATCGAAATAGTGGTAACCATGAGGCCCTCATGATGACCAATATCATAGAAAAACCCAAAAAGTGGTAACTATGAAGCCTTCATGATGACCAAAATCCTAGAAAAATTTAAAAAGTGGTAACCATGACGGTTTCATGATGACCGAAATCATTAGAAAATCGAAATAGTGGTAACCATGAAGCTTTCATAAAGACCATTAAAAGAACCCTAGGCGATTAAATCCCAGGGTTCTTTAATATTATTATAGTGATTTCTCAATTGCCTGTTCAAATTGTGCAATTATATCATCAGCATGTTCGATTCCTACTGAAATACGTACAACTTCATTCGTAATCCCCAAAGCTTCACAGGCTTCTTGTGGAAGTGACCGGTGAGAAGTCGTTAATGGATGGGAAACAGTGGTTTCGACTCCGGCAAGTGTTGGAGCAATTTTAATCCAAGCTAACGAGCGAAAAAATTGACTGATATCGACTGTTTTTGAAAGCTCAATGGTCACCATTGCTCCAAAACCATCTTGATCTTGGTCAAAGGGATAATAGACTTTTTCAACAAAACGATTATTTGACAATGCTTCTGCTAATTTCTTTGCGTTACTGGATTGTGCTTTCATTCTCAATGCTAATGTTTTTAAACCGCGGCATGTCAGCCATGCTTCAAACGGACTTACATTTGTACCCAGATTTACAATTTTCGTGCGTGCATTGGCAACTAGATCTTCTCTGCCAGTAAGGACTCCAACTGTTACATCGCTATGCCCCCCAATATACTTGGTTGCACTATGCACCACCAAATCTATTCCCATTAGGTATGGTCGACAATGATAGGGAGTTGCAAATGTATTATCAACTAGAGTATTTAGTTGGTGCTTATGGGCTAGTTCAACTACTCCTTTGATATCCTCCACCCTTAGTAAAGGATTCGTAATGGATTCAGTATAAAGCAGTTTCGTATTTTCTTTAATTTCCTTTTCTACTTCATCTAAATTTGTAAAGGAAACAAAACTTGTTTCAATCCCAAAATGATTTAATTCTTCTTTCAGCATATGGTAACTGCCACCATATAAATCATCTGCTGCAATAATATGATCTCCGTTTTTCACAACGGCCAACACACCGGCTAAAATAGCTGACAAACCCGATGACGCTGCTACACCCGCAGGAGCACCCTCAAGTCTTGCAACACCTTCTCCTAATTCATCTGTATTCGGATTGCCTACCCGTGAATAAAGATATTGACCATTCCCATGGTAAAATCCTTCTAATTCCTCAAGGTCTTTAAAGGCAAATGCAGAGGTCTGATAAATCGGTGTAACTTTACTCGATATTTTACTATTACTTTTCTTCCCACCATGTAAAATTTCTGTCTCAAATTTCTTCCCCATATCAGCACCCTCTTCTTAATTTACAAAATAGTTATTATATTGAAAATATCAATACTACAATCTTTCGTCAATCTAAATCTATTTCCAAATAATATTTTTTATAACTGGAACCATTACATGATTTCGCTATAATTGGAAAAATTAATCCTATGAATATCTTACTGGAGGTCAACAAATGAGTTCAACTGAAAATACCCACCAATTTCCCCGTACCTACTGGCGTGAAATAGAATTACCAACTTTCGAAAAGCTAAATGAGGATAAAACCGTAGATGTTGTTATTGTCGGAGCTGGAATTACTGGTATAACTGCCGCCTATTTGCTTGCGAAGGAAGGGGTAAAAGTTGCTGTATTAGAGGCAGGAGGAGTGCTAAACGGCACAACCGGGCATACAACTGCTAAGCTGACTGCCCAGCATGGTTTGATATACGATGAATTAATAAGTCATTTTGGCGAGGAAAAGGCAAAGCAATATTTCGAATCAGCCTCCAATGCCATTAAATTCGTTGAAACTACTGTGAAAGAAAAGGGAATAGAGTGTGACTTCAGTCAACAAGACGCCTATGTATACGCTACCTCAGACCATTATGCCCAGAAGCTGGAAACAGAGTGGGCTGCTTACCAAAGACTTGGAATTGATGGGGACTTAGTAGGTAACATTCCTTTTGATATTCAAATAAAATCAGCTTTACTAATGCGAAATCAAGCTCAATATCACCCTTTGAAATTTTTAAAAGGACTCCTAGATGAAGCTGTAAATTCAGGCTGTTCTTTTTATGAAAATACGGTAGCAGATACAATTGAGGATGAAGAGACCTCACAGCCAAAGGTTGTAACTAAGGATGGGCACCATGTTACCTGCAGGCATGTGATTATCTCATCCCACTTCCCTTTTTACGATAAACCTGGCCTTTATTTTGCGAGGATGTATGCTGATAGGTCCTATGCGATTGGAATTAAAACGGACATGAAGTACCCAGGGGGCATGTATATCAGTGCTGATAGCCCGACTCGGTCTATTCGTTATACACCGATAGAGGGTGGTAACCTCCTTATCCTTGGCGGTGAAAACCATAAAACTGGACAGGGTATGGATACGCTCCGGCATTATCTCGCACTGGAGTCCTTTGCGAAAGAGGTATTTGATCTCTCTGAGTATCATTACCGGTGGTCAGCACAGGACTTGGTTAGCTTAGATAAGGTGCCATACATTGGTCCAATTACAGCAAGTAAAGAACATATTTTAGTAGCAACCGGCTATAAAAAGTGGGGGATGACATCGGGAATTCTTGCTGCTCATATACTGACCGATTATATTATTAATCGTGATAATCCATATAAGGACTTATTTTCACCATCCCGTTTTGACGCTGACCCTGATATTAAATCGATAGTAACCACAAATGCTGACGTAGCTAAGCATTTAATAAAAGGAAAGCTTGAATTTGTGCCAAAGGATCCTGGGGACTTGAAAAATGGAGAAGGCTCGGTCGTCATGCATAATGGACAACGTGCAGGGGCTTATAAGGATGAAAACGGTAAGCTATATATTGTAGATACAACCTGTACACATCTTGGCTGTGAATGTGAATGGAATCATGCGGAAAAATCATGGGACTGCCCATGTCACGGTTCCCGCTTCTCCTATGAAGGGGATGTGATTGAAGGTCCAGCTAAGAAGCCGCTTAAGTATGTCGGGGATAAATAATACGAATATTTAACACGCCTCCTAAATCAGGAGGCTATCGCCCTGATAAGTGACCGCTTCTTTACTTTTTATAAGGTTTCGGGCTCTCATCGCTATTTTTAATTATCCACAAAATGAAACACGCCTCCTAAAACAGGAGGCGTGTTCCTTTATTTACCATGAGGACGATTCTGTTTTAATTCTTCACCTGTTGAAAACTCAACAAGTTCAGCGCTGTTTTTCATTCCCTTTTTACGATTGTTATTTCGCTGGGCATTGGCATTACCGAGTTTCTGTCTTCCCACACTATCATCTCCTTCTAGAGAAATTCATAAATAGTATGAGTGAAAAGAAATGAAGTTATTCAACCCCAATTACTGGTGCTCTTCGGAACTTTGTTAGCTGTTCAAACGCATAAGCGGCTTCAATCAGCTGTGGTTCACTATAAGCAGTTCCCGCAAAGGTTATTCCGACAGGTTCACCTTCTGAGGTATACCCAGCAGGAACAGCAATCGTTGGATAACCAGCTTTACCACTAATATGTGAACCTTCCTCGCTAGGGAAAAGAATTGCATCCAATTGATACGTTTCTAACGCGTAATCAATTCCCTGCTTGGTTGAATGATAATAATCAAATTCTAAAGCCTTTACATATTCCGCTTCCGTTAATGAACCACTAGTAGCATCCGAATCCAATAATACTGCCTGTCCATACTTGAGCATTATTTCTTCATTTTCCTTATTAAATTGAATGATGTCATTTAACGTCCTTATAGGTATAGATGGATGAAGGTTACTTAAATAAGCGTTTATATCTGGTTTAAATTCATAAGTTAAAACATCGGACGGCCATTTTACTTTTGCGGACGGAATTTCTATATTTTCAATTACCTCTGCACCGGCTGCCTCCAAAATCGCGACAGCATCATGAAAGATTTTTTGCTTTTCTTCACTTTGCTGTTCGATGAATCCTTCTAAAGCAATTCCCACTTTTTTACCTTTGAGTCCGTCCTTACGTAAATGCTCTGTAAAGTCCTTCTCCACAAGTGGATTTGTTCTTGTTATTGCATCTTCCTCGTCTCTGCCTGTTAATGCATTCAATAGAATCACTGCATCCCGAACCGTTCTAGACATAGGTCCTGCTGTATCCTGTGTATGCGCAATCGGTATTATTCCTTTCCTGCTGATCAGCCCCACTGTAGGTTTGATTCCCACTAATGAGTTTTGACAGGCTGGATTTAAAATTGATCCAGACGTTTCCGTTCCTATCGCTGCTGCCGCTAAATTTGCCGCAACTGCTGCACCCGAACCCGAACTAGAACCGCCCACAATAAATTTATCAGGTCCATATGGATTTAATACCTGACCACCTCGTGAACTATAGCCGCTTTCCATACCGATTGCCATAAAGTTTGCCCACTCAGTCATATTTGTTTTCCCAAGGATGACAGCTCCAGCTTTCCGTAACTGTTCTGCTACATAAGAATCCTTCAAGGCAATGGAATCCTTTAAAGCTAAAGAACCCGCACTCGTATGCATTTTATCAGCACTATCAATATTGTCTTTTATTAAAATGGGAATCCCGTGCAGCGCACTGCGTGGTCCCGTTTCCTTGCGTTCAGCATCAAGAGCTGCTGCGATATGTAATGCATCTGGGTTAACCTCAAGGATAGCGTTAATCCTTTTATCATAAACAGAGATTCTATGTAGATACATCATCACAAGTTCTTTAGATGTAAGTGCTCCGTTAGTCATCTTTTCCTGCATTTGAGTGATTGTGGCTTCCTCAATCCACTCATTTAGATATTTCTTTAACTTAGGATTTTCCATGGTAATCCCCCCTGTTGATAAAATTCTATAAAATTTGTGGAAATCCTGCAATAATAAAAGACAGCAGGTATCCCCACTGTCTTAGATTAACGCCTTGCCTTTTGTTCTAGCTCAGCAATTTGTCCTTTGTAAAATATTCTCTTACTAGGCGTGACATTCAGTTCTTGGCAATATCGTTTTAACTCTCGCTCTTCACGCTCTGTCACTAATGAAATGACGGTACCATCCGCGCCCATTCTTCCTGTTCTTCCAGTTCTATGCACATATTGAGCAATGTCCCTCGGAAAGTCTACGTGAACAACATGTGTAACGCCCTGAATATCCAATCCTCTCGCTGCCACATCTGTAGCGATTAGCATTTTTGTTTTTCCATCACGAAAAGCTTTAAGCTCTGCCTGTCGTTCCAATTTCTTCATGTCACTATGTAAAATTCCAGTTGACAATTCTTTAAAATTGAACTTTTCTTTGTATACTTGAATTTCGCCAATATCATTAATAAACGCAAGTGCTTTGATGTTTTCTAACCGGGCGATTTTTTCAAGCAGCTTAATCTTATCTCTAGGTTCAGCTAGAAAATAGATATGCTCAACATCACCAGAAGAAGCCATCTCATCCTTTTCTATCCGAAGAATTTCAGGTTCCTTGGTAATTTCCTTTGCTAATTTCTCCGTTCCAGCCTTCATCGTTGCCGAGAATAAAACCACTTGGCGATCTCCCATTGTTGATTTAACAATATTTTGGACCGTGTTAATATGCTCTGGAATCAGCAGTTGATCACCTTCATCTAAAACAACTAGCTTCACTTCGTGCATTTTCACTTTTTTCTGTTTGATTAATTCAAATAATCGCCCTGGCGTAGCAAATATAACATGGGGGCGCTTTTTCAATTTTTCAAGCTGGCGTTTTACGTTTGCACCGCCAATTATGGAGGTGCCTCTTACTCCACTGCCTTCTGACCACTTTTGAAATTCTTGATAAACCTGCATAACCAATTCCTGTGAAGATGCTAGCACAACAGCTTGCAGTGATTGTGAATTAGATTCAATTTTATTTAATAACGGCAGTAAATAGGCAAGTGTTTTGCCAGTGCCTGTTGGGGATTCTGCGATTAAATCTTTTCCATCAAGAATTAGAGGAATGGCCGCTTCTTGAATAGAAGTTGCATTTTGAAAACCTGACTTTTCCCATGCTTCCTGTAAAAAAGGGTTTAAGGTATTTAACATTTCGTACTCCTTTTTTTATCTCATTTCTACATATTATATCCATACATGACTTTGATACTATCCTATTTACTAAAAAGTGTCCATAAAAAACCCCATTCCTTCGCAAGGAATGGGGAGTACTTCAATTCGTATATCGGCTATTTTTTGGCGTAGCTATTTCTCTGAAATTAGCTGTTAAATAGCTTAGATTCTCTCTTAATTCTTCACCATTCATTGGGAGTCCATGCCCGGTTACGGCTACTTCTGGCTTCAAAGCCTCTAGGATTTTAACGGATTCATAGGCAGCTTCCCAATCCGTTGTGTAATATCGAGGTGGCCCGCTTATTTCCTGTGTTTGCGTTAATACTTTATAAAGTGATTCTTGTTTAACTGTGACAAAAGCATCCCCAGCGATTAGGGCTCGATCTGCTTCCCGAAATAATGAAACATGACCAGGAGTGTGTCCCGGGGTATGTATCCATTTCCACCCAGGCATATGAGGGATTGAACCATCCTGTGGAAAAGCCTTTACCTGTTCTCCAATATTAATTCCATGATGCGGAAACATTGGGGACAATTTTGCCACCATTCCTGCGTCGACACTTGGGTCGCCTGGTGGGTAATCCTTTTTGCCTGTTAAATAAGGGATCTCCAATTCATGTGCATAAACAGGAACCCGCCAATTTTCTAGAAGTTCAACCAGCGAACCAACATGATCAAAATGACCATGAGTCAGAATGATGGCACTTGGTCGTGCCTGTTCTCCGAAGTGCTCTGCAATCATTCCGCTAATTTCATCGGCACTTTTAGGCATACCTGCATCCACAAGTACAAATTCATTCTGATTACCCACTAATGCTAGATTGACGATTTGATTCGTATAACAATACACATCAGGCAAAACGGCAATACCCATACCGCTGCCAATGGAGGTCATAGGTAGAAATGATCCTTCAAACTTACTGTCCTGATTTTGTTTCAAAAAAAATCCCCCCTGTTTTTATTTATTATTTAACAGAGAGGATGAATATATTAATCAAATGTTCTTATCGCCAATTTATGAATGGTAGAATTTATTTCCTCAGATTCAATAATCGCTTCATTATAGTTAATTTCAATTTTACCACTGCCCGCTAAAATTTTTACCTTCTCAATCCCGTTATACCTTTTTATTTTCCTCTTGATTTTCCCTATACACCCAGAGCAGGCAACATCATTTAGAGATAACTGTATCATACTCATTTTGAATATCCCCTTTCAATCATGGATTCTACATTAGTTTATAAGAATTGATTCATATCAACCTTGACTTACATCAAGGTTGATATGAATCACTACAAAAACAAAAAAAGAAAGATAAACTATATAGTAACGAATACTCTAAGGGAGTGGTTATAATCGTGTGTTGTGAACATTGCTCTCATGAATCATCCTGTCTCATCACTGTTCCTGTTTTTAAAGGGCTGAATGAAGAGGATATTCAGCAACTACGGAAGGTCACGCGCAGCCGAAAGGCACATAAAGGGGAATATATTTTTAGAGAAGGCGAACGTTTAAGTACATTATTTGTCGTTAAAGAAGGGCTGATTAAATTAACGAAAACATCTGCAGACGGAAAAGAACAAATTGTTCGACTTCTGTTTCCTGGAGATTTTTTTGGCCTATATTCTCTTTTAAGAGATGAGAAACATTATATTAATGCTGAGGCCGTCCATCAAACGATGATATGTTCAATAGAAAAAAATGACTTTTTAAAAACAATGGAGGGTAATTCTGATATGGCGTTCCGCTTTTTAGTGGCGATGAACGACCGTCTTTATGAAGCAGATGAATCCATGGGGAATCTAAGTTTAATGGAAGTAGAACAAAGGCTTGCAAAGGCACTTCTACTCTTCCATGAAAAAATGAACATCCAGAATGAGGTATTTACGCTGCCGATTACAAAGAAGGATTTAGCAAGTTTTATTGGAACAACTCCAGAATCCGTAAGCAGAAAGCTTTTGACATTTATGTCCAAAAATATTATTCGGATGGAAGGTCAAAGGCAATTACAGATTCTAGAGCCGGACCAACTAAAAAGAATTTCTGAGTTTGGTTAAATTTCATTTAATTTTATTGCCATGAGACGAAAGTGCGCTGGTTCGATTTCATTTACAATCGCATTCATCCCCAAAGATTGAAAGGTCGCAACCAGCGGTTCGCCACGATGTGGTAAATGAATTTCAAATATGGTACCCACAGGTGCAGACTTTACAAAATTTATAATTTCCCGTCGTGGATGTTCGCCCTTTAAGACTCTCTCGCGAATATCTATGACGGCTCTTTGATTTTCTATTTGGAAATCGCTCATCCTTTTTTCATCTCCTCTTAAGTAAGATTATCTCCAAGTGTACCAGCCCTTTATATTTTGAAAATTGATATATATCAAGTTCAACTATGTTTTTAGCATTTATCCAGGGGAAGATTGGGAAATATTAATTTTTGAACGTATTGTGAACAATATACTTAAATTGAGATAACTTCCTATGATTGGTGGTAGAATGAAGGGCAGCAAGATAACAATATATCGGAGTTGAAAATGATGTTAAACAAAATTACTCTGGTCTCATGTTTGTTGTTCTTTTTATTGGGTTCACAAACCTTTGCGCATTCCCACATGGAAACAAATACAACACCACCAGTACAAGTTGAAAAGAATAAAGAAATTGAAACTGCTGCCCCGGATACTAAAGCGGTAATGAAGGAAGAATCCACAGAAGGAAATAAAACGATTTCAGAAAAACCTTCTGTGATGAATTATGCACTCCCAGCCATAATGGGTTTAATTATCGTTTTGGGCTTCGGAAGCTATTGGTTGATTTATAGGAGGAAATACGTCTAGATGTTTATTGCAGGAATTGTAAGTGAGGCATCACTTTATATTTGTTTTTCATTGTTACTCGGGAGCTTTATTTTGAATCTTATTCCCCAAAATGCTCGTCCAGAAATTAAGATTCCAAAAGGTGTGCTTTTGGCTGCCGCATTAGGGATTGCCCTATTTTCCTTTTTGCCGGTATTAAAAATTGTTCTATATTTATATGAGGACCTAGGTTTAGGCTATACCATTAAATCTGTATTAATGAATTTTGAGGTAGGCAAGACCTGGATTAGTACGGTTTTTATTTCGTTGATCCTGTTCATATATCTAATCCCGCTTAAACTTGAACAAAAGCCTTTATTCTCTTTAACAGGTCTCATCTTTACACTTATCTTAATTGCTTCACTTGGCTGGTCCAGCCATGCAGCATCCTTATCCAAAATAGCAGGTTTCCTCACCCACACTGCCCACTTTTTAGCGATTACAACATGGGTTGGAATCTTGATGGTGGTGAGTTGGTTTTCACGGAACCATGATCATTGGCTGAAATTCTTGAAGTGGTTTTCGCCAGTTGCTATATTATGTTTAGTTATTACGACCATAACAGGTATATCCTTAATGACTTTTCACATGGAATTGTCCGATTATGTTAGTGTAACAGCTATTTCTTATGGGCAGACATTATTAATTAAACATATAGCAATTCTTCCATTACTAGTTTTCGCCTTTATCAATAGCTTTTTGATTCGGAAAAGGCTCCAAAAAGATCCATCTTATAATCCGCTGCCATGGGCACGGCTTGAGAGCGTGATTGTTTTAAGCGTTTTTTCTATTACTGGCGCACTAGGACAAGCTTCACCGCCTCATGAACTAGGTTCAATGATTAGGGCAGAAGGTGCTTCTAAGCTGTTTTCCTTTTTCCATCCGGGTGAGATCAATTTTCCGATTACCTTTGCCCCAGGGTTTGTTTCAATCACACTTTTTATTATCGCTATACTTTTTCTAGCGTTAGTGTTTGTAACTTTTATAAAAAAAGCTCCAAGGGCTTTGTCGATAGTATTGAGTCTATTATTTATCATTTCTGGCTATATTGGATTTATGTTAAGCCTATCATGATAGAAGCAGCGGAAATGGATTCCCGCTGCTTCTTTTTTTGCTTTGTTAAACTTGGCTGTTGATTTGTGCTCCACTAAGGAAAGCTTCTTTGAATAATCACCGCAGTGACAGGCGGTCTCTTCCTGTCACGAGGCGCTTCGCTTTCCGCAGGCGGTTCGGGAAGCCTGTCTAGCTGCAGCGCCTAGCCCCTCGAGTCGCTTCCGTTTTTCCTACTCCTCGGCGCTTAGAGATAAGCGGGGTCTCCACTGTCCCGTCCTCCTGCAGGACATTGATTTACCTCCTCGAATCTGCCTCGCACGAAGAAAATGCGATAGCATTTTCGAGGAGTGTCGCGCCTTCCGCACAAATCAACAGAATGCCAAAATCAATAATTAGCTTTAACATAGCCTTATTTTTTAAAGTGAACGTAACACGGCTCTTACCGGACTTCCATCTCCTTCAACCAATGGCAGCGGCAGGGCAATTAGCTCATAATCACCAGGTTCTACTTGATCCAAAAGGACTGATTCGAGGATATGGATTCCATTTTCATTTAAGCTATGGTGCGCATGCAGGTCTTTACTGTCAATCGGATCGACGGATGGAACATCCACCCCGATGAGTCTAATTCCCTTCTCCGCCAAGTATGGACCGAGGTCACCTTCCATAAAAGGTATCTTTTCAGGAAACTCTCTTGAATTCTCCCAAGCCAAAGTTCTAAACAATACTCTTTGGAAGCCTTCTAAATCTACATTTTCCAAATCCTTCGCTCCTATACTTTCTTTCCCAATCATATCGACTACCCTTACAGGACCGATATACAACTCAAGGTCTAATTCAATAATTCTTTTTCCATTATCATCAAAATGAAAAGGCGCATCCACATGCGTCCCTGTATGTGTACTCATTGAAAGGCTACCTACATTCACCGATCCACTCTCTGCTTTGGACCATGAAACCTCATATTGAAAGGTTGTATCTCCGGGCCAAACTGGCATTCCGTTTTCTAGCCTTCTGGAAATATCGATCATCTTCATTCTTCCCACTCCCTTGACAGCAATTAATTAGCCTACGTTAAAAATATATCGCTGCCAAGATGTTGTCAATTAATGAAACGAAAGCCAAAAGTCTCCAGCACGATTAATGATGCTGCTTATCTCATTAAACGGAATTGTAAACGTTGGAAAGCCTGCAGCATATGGGGCAATTTCATATGGCCCAAAATAAACATTCAACGCCCCTTCACTAATAAAAAATGGCTGGTCTGCTTTTATTCCTTTATTAGAATCCGGGAAGACATAGGAATATTGATCATCATTTTTGATTTGTTCTCCAACAATTTGACTAATGACCTCTACGTAATCTGCTTCCGGCTTAAATAAATCTTTAAGTTGATAAAATTTGCCAGATTTAAGATCTATATGTGCATATTTTCTAACTGGCATTCCATGAGCCGCACCAAAAGGATAATCATATCCTTTTATCTCAATGACTACCAGGGTTTTCTTATAAAAGCTTACATCGAAATCACCTGCGTAGCTTGATTCCAATTGCGTATGCGCAAGCGTTGGCTTCACTCCAGAAAGGTCCTTCAAAGTCTGATTTACACTCTCCTGAGACTTAACACCCTTTAACTGTGGATAATAAACTAAATAATCCTTATTTGGTTTATATTTGTTTTCGATAACAGAATAATCGTTGTTTAAAGGAATGATAGAATTTTGCTTCCAAATCAATTTGCCTTTTTTATCAAAATAGAGAATTCGGAGATCAATATCCCCCTTTATTAATGATTTCTCAAATGCCAATGAACCACTGCCGTTAATCTTTGGAAGATGTTCAATTCTTTGACCACGTTTATCGATAAAGAAAGTGAGTTCATCATTATATGCAGAGGCGATTCCTTCTTTAAATTTGGAAACACCATTATAGATAAAACCAGTATAAATTTGACCGTTAGAGTCGGCGATTGCATATTTTGGAAACAGATATGGCTTTTCAGGATCAATCGCCTTCCCTAACGCATACCGCTCTTCTCCAAGATTTAATAGGCTATTATAGTGAGGTTTGATGATAAAATTTCCTTGCCGGTCAATTAAACCAAAATAATCATGATTATGGTTTTCTACCGTTACAATCGCTTTTCCATCGATAAACTGTTGTACTCCCATATACTTGGGCTCAATGACCACCTTCCCTGATTCGTCCATGTAACCCCAGTTTCCATCTTCCTTTTCCTTAAATGCCAGCATCCCTTCTCCATAATAATTTACAAAAGGGTAAGGGTAGGATTTCAATACCTTCCCTGTTAGATCAATCAACGAATATCCGCCCTCTTTGACTTTTACAACCGCTTTGCTGTCTTGAAAGTCACTAGCAGCTTCATAGGACAACGGAATGACTTCCTTGCCTCTTCTATTCAAATAACCAAGTAAATAGTCGCCATGCTCGTTATTATCGGCAACTACTGCTCTGCCCTCCTGATAATCTCCAATAAAGAGATATGCCTTTGTGGTTATTTCCTTTCCACTTTCATCTAATATTTTATAACCTTCTCCGTCAATAGCAGCTGCCCGCCCTTCTGAAAAAGGATTGATTGTATCATATTTTGGTTTCACAATAAAATAACCGTCACTGTTGATGATTCCAGTTAGATTATCTACTTGAACAATAGCCAAGCCATTTTCCTGAAATTCACGACCCATATCATATTTTGGAGGAAGAACAAAATCACCTTTTTCATTGATGTATCCCCACTTACGGCCGCCTATCCCTTTTACTTCTGCCTGAAAAAGATAAACCATTCTGGATAAGGAAAGAAGATAGATAATCCAATTTTCCTGTTCCATATTTCTTTGAGACATCACGATTACCCCATTTTATTTTTAATTATATATATGTATAAATGGGCTGGATGTATCTCATCTTCTATACATACAAAAAGAATCTATTTTGAAAGAGATTCTTCAAAATAGATTCTTTTAAGTTTAGATAAAAACATAATTTTGCTGTAATTCTCTCTGGATATTTTCCTTTGTTTTCAATATGGCTTGAACGATTTCATCTTTAACTTCAGGTGAAATTCGATAGGAGGGCACACTTACGCTAAAAGCACCATATGTTTTGTTATTCATTCGAAGTGATACACCTAGACAATACACATCTTTTTCACCTTCACTGTCATCTACAGCATACCCATTTCTTTTTATATCCTCTAACTGTCTTACCAGAGCTTCCGAATCTGTAATAGTGGTTTCAGTTAGTGCCTTTAGTTCCACTCGGCTAAGATAAGCTAATACTTCACTTTCTGACATTTCTGCTAGCACGGCTTTTCCCATTGAGGAACAATAAAGCGGCTTCGATAAACCAATCCTTGAATTTAAACACACGATCGGTTTTTTCGTTTCCAATTTATTAACCGTTAGGATCTCATCGCCTTCTAAAATTCCTAAGTGTATTGTTTCATCTAAACGACCTTGCAGTTCTTTTAAATGTGGATAAGAAATTTTTGAAATGTCCAAATCTGCAAGATACTTGTTGGCGTATTTAATTAAGGCACTTCCTAGTTCGAATTTCTTTGTTTCTGGATGTTTTTTTACATAACCAATAAGAAGAAGGGTATCCAATATCTTTAAGGCCGTTGAGCTTGTTAATCCTGTTTCCTGTGCAATCACATTTAAGGATTGTGGTTCTTTCTTTGCAGATAGATAATCTAGGATACTAGAAGCCTTTATTAGAACAGTACCATATGGCTGTTTTGCATTTTCCAATTTAATTACCTCCCTTCCTCATTAAAATTTATTATATTGTACTTTATATTATTGGATAATTATCAAAAGAATGTTTTTGACCATTGAGGAGTCGTTCAACGGTTCCCTGCTTGTCCAAACTGAATTGTAATAAATCATTTCTCCACGTTACAAAAGATGCGGTCCTTTTTCCATCTAAACCCTCACCTGTAAAACATGCTTTATTCTTTTCTTTCATTGCCGTGATAAATGATTCCAAGTCATGTATGCCCAAAATAAGGGCTTCCTTTGAGGATACAATCTAGATAATAACTCCATTCCAACCCGATGTAAGCGAACTGGTGATTGATATTCTATCCTCTTTTTCCTCCAAATTAAATTCATTCATTAAATGGAATTGTAAAAAGGTATCTCCAATCTTACCATATCTCCTATCATTATTAAACTGCCACTCACCTTTTGGGAGACAGCCAATAATAAATGGGATTGCTTCTTTTTCATCAAGAGGGACATTCCCCCGGATAATGAAAAGAATATAGCTATTTAGGAATAGCTATATTCTTAAAAATTTATTCTATAAACATTTTTTTCTAGCGAACTAACCAGCCGCCATCAACTGGGATAATGGCTCCATTCATATAATCAGATGCTCTGCTTGCAAGGAAGACTACTACACTTTGCAAATCAGCTGGAGTTGCCCAACGACCCGCAGGAATACGAGAGGTAATTTCTGCATGACGCACTTCATCCTCACGAATTGGTGCAGTATTTTTTGTTTCCACATAACCAGGCGCTATGGCATTAATTTGTATACCTTTTATCGCTAATTCATTCGCAAAGGCTTTTGTTAAACCAGCGACACCGTGTTTGCTGGCTGTATAGGAAGGTACGAATTTACCGCCTTGGAAAGAGAGCATGGATGCAACATTAATAATCTTTCCGCTGCCTTGTTCTGCCATTACCTTTGCAGCTTCTTGGCTCAATGAGTAAACAGCATTTAGATTAATATCCATTACTGCATCCCAATCTTCTTCCTTATATTCTAGTATAGGCGAACGGCGGATGGTACCTGCGTTATTTACTAAGATATCTACTCTTCCATATGTTTCTAAGCATTTAGCAACGATATCCTTTGAAACTTGTTTATCTGTTAAATCACCTTGAAAAAACGCTGCTCGACGTCCTTCTTTTTCGATTAGTTCTTTCGTTTCTCCCCAGTTATTTCCATGGGTAGTAATAAAAAGATCCGCACCTGCTTTTGCCAGCGCAACCGCAAAGCCTTGTCCAATTCCAGTATTACCGCCTGTCACAATCGCAACTTTACCATCTAATTTAAAATAATCTAATGAAAATTGTTGTAAGTCCTGCGTCATTTTCAAAACCTCCGTATCTGTTTAATGAAGTACATTAAAACAATCAATTAACAAAAGGATTTATTTTAAGTCCTTCATTGGCACCATGTCCATATCATTATATGTAATGTTTTCACCGCACATTGCCCAAATGAAAGTATAGTCACTTGAACCTACACCTGTATGAATAGACCAGCTTGGTGAGATGGCAGCCTGTTCATTCGCAATAACTAAATGTTTGGTTTCATCCGGTTTGCCCATAAAGTGGAAAACACGAGTATCTTCTTTCATATCGAAATAAAGGTACGTTTCCATACGGCGTTCATGTGTATGACTTGGCATTGTGTTCCAAGCACTTCCTGGAGTTAGGATGGTATATCCCATTTGAAGCTGGCAGCTTTCACATACATTCGGGTGAATATATTGATAGATAGAACGATGATTTAAAGTGGAGGAATCCCCTGTCACCATTGGTTCGATATTATCAATACTAATTCTTACATTTGGATATTTATGGTGAGCTGGTACAGATACGGTATAGAATTTTGCTGGATTAGACGGATCTTCTGATTTAAATTGAATATCCTTTGTTTCTTTTCCAATGTAATATCCATCTTGCTTTTTCATTGGTTCTTCTCTGCCTTCGATTACAATAGATCCTGGTCCACCGATATTAATAACACCAAGTTCACGACGTTCTAAGAAGTAGGTAACTCCTAATTCTGTAGAAAGTTCAATTGTTAAAGGCTGATTTGTTGGTGTAACACCGCCAAAGATCATCCGGTCGTTATGGGTATACGTCAATCTTACTTCCCCTGGTACAAAAATACTTTCTACTAAAAATTCCTTGCGTAATTGATCTGTTGAATAATGACGAATATCTTCTGGGCTATGTGTATAGCGAGTTTCCATTTTATTCACTCCTGGTATCGATTTATTTTTGCACTGACGTTTTCCTTTGAATTTTCTTATTACTTGCATGGTACCTAACTATACAGTTTTGCTAACTTTGGAGATTTCCTTCTTTTATTTCCAAATAGGAAATTCGATTGTTTATTTGGAAATGTACATTCTCATTATATTGGACATTTTTAAGTTTTTCAACTTGTTTTAAGAAATAATCAGATAAATTTCAAAACAAAAGGCTGTGTTAAAGGAAACTGTTGATTTAAGAACTCTGTTGATTTGTGCGGAAGGCGCGAGACTCCTCGAAAATGCTATCGCATTTTCTTCGTGCGTGGGCAGATTCGAGGAAGTAAATCAATGTCCTGCAGGAGGACGGGACAGGGGAGACCCCGCTTATCTCTAAGCGCCGAGGAGTAGGAAAAGCGGAAGCGCCTTGTACAGCCCCGACAAGCGCTGGAGGGCCTGACGATGAAGTTGTTCTTTGACTTCAACGTTGGGACCGAAGCGACTCGAGGGGCTAGGCGCTGCAGCTAGACAGGCTTCCCGAAGCGCCTCGGGACAGGCAGAGACAGCCTGTCCCTGCGGTGATTATTCGAAGAAGCATTCCTTAGTGGAGCACAAATCAACAGCGTGATTTAACACAGCCAATAAAAAAAGAGTAATCTGTTTGGGCAGCAGATTACTCTTTTTCCTAATCTATATATTTTGCTTCAGGAATTAATATTTTCCATTCTTCATAACTAATGATGGTTTCCCAGTGTCCCGTCATTTTTGCAAATCCCACTATTAAGAAAAATACGACAAAGAATGAAACCGGAATAAACCATTTACTTACCTTTTTATTTGCTACCGTCATATTCAAGGTATCCTTTACAGGACATGCCTCTACACAGGCCATACAAGCGGTACAATTCAAGTTATTAACAGTTTCTACCTTATGCACTTTTACTCTGGATGGACATACTTTTGTACACATTTCACAATTTGTGCATGTCTCTTCATTTCTACGAACCTTTGAAATTCTAAATATCGATCCAAGTCCGATGAACGCTCCATAAGGACAAAGAAAGCGACACCAGAAGTTTCTATAGAATAAAGATAGTGCAATCATTACAGTAAGAAAACCAATCCCAAAAGCGCTAATATCTAAGAAAAATGTCAGCATTTTCACATCAGATATTTTGTTATATGGTTCGTTTAAGAAGGCAATTGCACCGTACGTCGGTATAACAACCACCATACCCAAAAAGAAAAGCAATAATAAATACTTGATTGGGGTTAACAGCCAAACGAGCCAGGTGGGCACTTCAAAATTTCTTTTAAACAGCTTTTTTCCCACTCTTGCAATCCACTCACTCATTGTTCCAATTGGACAAATCCAGCTGCAAAACGATCTCCGGAAAAGAATGGCACCTCCGACAAAAAAGCTTAGCAATACTAGTCCGGCAGGATGGATCAAATCAAAATCTCCTGTGGCAAGCCAGACCTTTAATGCCATTAAAGCACTAATTGGCAGGAATCCTTCAACAGCCGCTGGCCTTTCAACAAATGGTGTTTCTCCTAGTGTTTCAAAATGCGTATAGAATTGATAAAAACGGACACCTACATATAGTAAAAATAACAGGAATACAGCTTGAACGACGTACCTTGTTATTTGAACCGGTTTTCTTTTCAACTGTTTCTTGTACCAGTTCATTGACTTCATTACGATTCCCCCAATCTTCTTCACCTTAAATATAAAGAACGAAGTAAAATTGGGGATGTGATAAAAGTCATCAAGAATGGCGGATTCATAAAGAGTTCACAACCCTATACTAAAAAAAGACATAATTAGTTTATAAGACGTATAGGGTTTACTGGATATCTAAAAATTCTCCTAGCGTTCTACTCCAAACACAATGTTGTTCTGTTTCCGCGCTTCTTCTGTTACTCGCATTACTTTTTTACTCCATTCCTTTAACTTCTCATATTCTTGTTCATTGTTTGTTTCAATGATTTCAGCGATATTGATGCACTCATAGACCATGTCTTTTTCTTCCTGAGCAACACTGAAAATTTCGCTTTCTTTTGTATGACAGTCAATGAATTTTATTTCGGATATTGGCGCAGCATCTTCGAGGATAAATGTACCCTTTTCTCCTTGAATCTCACATGGAAGTTCCGAATCAGAAATCTTTGAACAAAGAATCGTACAGACAAAGTCTTGATACTCTAAAATAAGTGTACCGCTGCCATCGACACCGGTCCTTAGTATTACTGGATAATAGGTGACCTTCTTCGGCTCACCAAATAGACCGACAGCTAAGAAGAGCGGATACACCCCTAAATCTACTAATGCTCCTCCGGAATAGGTACTTGAGAAAATATTCGGCTCCTCCCCTTGTAAAAACAAATCGTAGCGTGAAGAATACTTCATATATGGAAGAATAGCACTTCTTAGATTACCTGCCATATGAAGCTTCTCTTTTAAAATACGAAAGTTTGGAGTATGAATATTTCGAATGGCCTCAAATAAATAAACTCCATTCTCCTCAGCTGTTTGATAAGCTTCTTCTAATTCAGCTGTATTTGAAAATATCGGCTTTTCACAAATGACATGCTTTTTATTTTTCAAGAAAGTAAGTGCCTGCTCAAAGTGGACTGAATTGGGTGAAGCAATATAGACAGCCTGAATTTCAGAACTTTTTGCCATTTCCTCTAAATCAGTAAAATAGTGTGCTGCGTTATATGTATGGGCAAGGTTTTTTGCTTTATCATCTGTTCGGGAATAAACTGCTGTTAAAGTTAGTTTTCCGCTCAATTTTGCTGAATCTATAAAGGATTCTGTAATCCATCCTGTTCCGACTGTACCTAAATTAATCATATAAAATCCCCTTCCATTCCTTCTATAAGTATATATTGTAGCCTTTTTGCACTCTTTTTACCAATTCCACTATTTTTCTAATGAATAGTTGGGTACAATGGAAAAATATCATATTTTATGTTATTTATAAGTAATAGAGATGAAAGAAAGAGGTTGAATAGAGTGGACAATCTAAGTTCTAATTTTATAAAAGATGTTATGATTAAGGATTTGGAATCTGGCAAACACGATAAAATTATCACTCGTTTCCCTCCAGAGCCAAATGGATATTTACATATCGGTCATGCTAAATCCATTATCATTAATTTTGGATTAGCGGATGAATTTAATGGAAAGACCAATTTACGATTTGATGATACCAATCCGTTAAAGGAAGACGTCGAATATGTTAATTCCATTAAAGAAGACGTGAAATGGCTTGGATTTGAATGGGATAACTTACATTTTGCTTCAGATTATTTTGAAGAAATGTACAAACGTGCTGTGCTGTTAATTAAAAAAGGACTTGCCTACGTGGATGACTTGTCCGCTGACGAAATTCGTGAGTTCCGAGGCACCTTGACCTCTCCTGGTAAAGAGAGCCCTTATCGTGATCGTTCTGTCGAGGAGAATCTTGATTTATTTGAACGGATGAGAAACGGAGAATTTGAAAATGGTCAAAAGGTTCTTCGCGCAAAAATTGATATGAAATCACCTAATATCAATTTACGTGATCCAGTCATTTATCGAATTTCTCATGCAACACACCATAACACAGGCGATAAATGGTGTATCTATCCGATGTATGCTTTTGCTCATCCTTTAGAGGATGCGATTGAGGACGTCACCCATTCCATTTGTACCGTTGAGTTTGAAGACCAACGTCCACTTTATAACTGGGTAGTGGAACAATGCGAAATGGATAGTAAACCGCAGCAAATAGAATTCGGCCGCTTAAACGTAACCAACACGGTAATGAGCAAGCGGAAACTGAAGCAGCTCGTGGACGAAGGGTTCGTTGATGGCTGGGATGACCCAAGGATGCCTACAATCTCTGGAATGAGACGAAAAGGATTTACTCCTGAATCGATTCGTAATTTTGTTCGTGAAACAGGTGTATCAAAAGGTTCCGGCGCCGTAGATTCCCAAATGCTTGAACACTTTGTTAGAGAAGACTTAAAATTAAAAGCTCCTCGGACTATGGGGATTCTGAATCCTTTAAAAGTGGTCATCACGAATTATCCTGAGGGACAAATCGAATTACTTGATGCCGAGATTAATCCTGAGGTTCCTGAAATGGGGTTACGAAAAATTCCGTTTTCTCGTGAAATTTACATCGAAAAAGACGATTTCATGGAAAATCCTCCGGCTAAATATTTCCGCCTCTTCCCTGGTAATGAAGTACGCCTTAAACATGCTTATTTTATTAAATGTGAAGAAGTCATCAAGGATGTAAATGGAGAAGTCGTTGAACTGCGCTGCACCTATGACCCGTTAACTAAAAGTGGTACCGGCTTTACTGGCCGTAAGGTAAAAGGAACCATTCATTGGGTGGAAGCAACCAATTCTGTTCCATCCGAGTTTCGTTTATACGAACCACTTATTCTTGATAAAACGGAAGATGACGCGGAAGAAAAAACCTTCCTTGATAACGTAAATCCTGAATCACTAGTAGTATTACAAGGATTTGTTGAGCCGAACATGCGGGAAAGCAGACCTTATGACAAATTCCAATTTTTTAGACATGGATATTTCAATGTTGATCCAAAGCATACGACTGTTGATAAACTCGTCTTTAACCGAATTGTTTCATTAAAGAGTTCTTTTAAGATATAGAAAAAATAGAACCAGGGATTACCTGGTTCTATTTTTTTGATTATTGTTATGAACGGGTTACTGGGACTTCTAGGATAATCTTTGTTCCTTTACCAAGAGCTGAGAAAATAGTCAATTCTCCGCCAACAGCTCTAGCTCGTTCATCCATACTAAATAGACCTACGCCGCGAGCTTGCTTCACCATTTCAAAGCCTATCCCCTTATCCTCAATCATAACCCTTACTGATTGATCCATTTCTCTTACGGTGACAGTTGCCTCGGTTACATCTGCATACTTTCGAATATTGGTTAGTGCTTCCTGAATGATACGGTATATCGTCAGCTCAATGCTTATATCTAAGCGTCGGTTCAGCACACATTCAAAATAAACATCAACCCCATAGTTCTCAGAAAAGCGGGAAAGGAAGGAACGAATCGCAGGAACGAGTCCCAGGTCATCCAATACAGATGGACGCAATTCCCAAGATATATCGCGGATTTCTTCAATTAATTGGGTTGCTTCCTTTTGCATTTGCTGAAGAAGAGGATGGTCTAATTCCGAAAGTAAACGATTTATCGTAATCAGATGACTATATAAATTTTGACCGATGCCATCATGTAAATTTCGAGATAAACGCCTGCGTTCTTCTTCTTGAACATCAATAATGGTTGTCATCATTTTTTGAAGTTCTTGTTCCACTCTTTTTCGTTCTGTAATTTCATAACGAATCGCCAAATATTGATAAGGTTTTCCCTTATCATTCATAAATGGAACAATTGTAGTATCCACCCAATAGGTGGTCCCTTCTTTAGCACGGTTACAGATTTCACCTTTCCAGGTTTTACCCGAACCAATCGTTCTCCACATTTCCTTAAAAAACTCTGCAGAATGGTAACCGGAATTTAATATCCGATGGTCCTGCCCTATAAGCTCATCTTTTGTATACTTCGAAATTTGAATAAATTGTTCATTTACATATGTAATGGTTCCTCTAGAATCTGTTATCGCGACAATGGAAGATTCATCAAGAGCGAATTTAATATCCATTAATTCTTGAATCGACTTTTTCAATTCCAACTCTAGGCTGCTGAGCTGATTTAGTGATTGCTGACGATTTGTCTCCATGACTTAAGCCCCTTCCCCTAAGATATGACTTCTTAAGAGCTGCTCAAGAGTTTCGCATGACTCTTTCACCTTTTCCTGCTCATTTTCAGAAAATGTGTATGAGACCCTTTTTCCAACCAGCAATACACCTTTTGGGGTGCCATTAAAAAATAAAGGCGACGCATAACAGGAAACAAGTTTTTCAGCAAGCATAATGGGATGGTCGGTTACTTTTCCATAGATATCATTTGGAAAGTTGCTCATCATCATTGGACTGCCGCTTGAAATGATTTTTCCTGCGATTCCTTTTCCAAAACGGACAGTTATTCGTTTATATTTATCGTTTACGTTTCCTGAAGCATAATGCCATTGAACATCGGGACCTACTTCATTTTGAAGGGCAAGGGCAACAAAATCACATTCCACTTCTTTCCGTAACTGATCACAAACTTCCATTACCGCATGAATTTCTCTTATTTCTGTCATTCGTTGGTCTTCTCCTTAAATTCCATAACCTAAGAGCCCCTTTTTAACTGCATACTCCACTAGTTCAGGTCTTGTCTTCATTTGCAGTTTTTCCATTAAGTTACCTTTATGGGTTTCAACCGTTTTTACACTTATGACTAACTGCTCCGCTATTTCTTTGTTTGCATAGCCTTTAGCTACAAGTGTGAGGACTTCTTTTTCACGGTCGGATAAAAGATGATAGGTATCATGGCTGTCATGCTTAATGCCGCCTAAATATTCTTCCATTAATCTTTTTGTAGCTGCTGGGTGTAAATAAGCATTCCCTAAAGAGACGGACTCAATCGCAGACATCAGCTCATCATGCGGCGCACTTTTTAATATACAGCCTGACGCACCAGCTTGAATGGCTCTAAACAGGTATTCCTCATCATCATGCATGGTTAGAATTAAAATATTTACATTAGGCATTAGCTTTTTCAATTCAGATGTCGCAGATAATCCATCCTTACCATGAGGCATACTTAAATCCATCACAACCACATCGGGTTTAAGCTTCAAGGCCTTTTTTATGCCTTCATTGCCTTCTGAGGCTTCACCAATTACTTGCATTTCGGGATTTGTATTTAACAGCATGGTAAGACCCATTCTTACCACGGCATGGTCATCAACTAATAGGATTTTAATCAAATTTACCTCTCCTTCCCTTCCTATAAAGGAAGAGATATTTCAACAGACGTACCTTCTCCTATTTTAGAGGAAATAACACAATGCCCGCCAGTTAGAAGCATTCTTTCCTTCATGGCTGCTATTCCTAAGGTAACATGGTTATTTCCCATTTCGTCTACGACAAATCCTCCACCGAAATCAATAATCGAGATTCTCAATTCCTCTTCCTTCCAAAACAAACTCATTTTCATATTCGATGTATCAGCATGTTTCGCGATATTTGTAAGTGCCTCCTGGCAAACTCGAAAAACCGCAACACTCTTTTGCTCTTGAATTGGTTTCTCTTCCCCAATTGATTCTAAATCAACAAGAACTCCAAATGTTGAGGTATATAATTTAATATAGCTCTTAATTGCTGGCAGTAAGCCAAGTGTGGTTAAGGCTGGGGGATGGAGCTCGACTGAGAGTAATCTAATCTCTTGTATCGTTCTTTCAATCAACTGAGTCATTTCATGTAAATAGTTTTTCAAATGAGGCTGACTTAATCCTGATTCAACAAATTGTAATCCAGTAAGAATACTAAATAGATTTTGACCAACACCTTCATGCAGCTCCAAAGAAATACGTTTAATTTCTTCCTCTTGTGATTGAATAATATAAGAACGAATTTGTTGCTTTGAGGCAGAATGCTCCATACTTTACCCCCGTGACCTTTTGCTAGACTTTTTGAAATGTATAGGTTAAACCACTAACTAGGTCAGAAGCTGAGAAGCTAGCTTCCGATTGATTTACTTTGCTGTTAAGTGGGACTGCTAAAAAAGAGATAGTATCAAAATAAAAACGGACATGCGTATGATCAGGACAGGTCTGAACTTTTTTTATCATTTTCTTAACAACTGGGGCTTGATCCCCGCCCTCTATATCTTCTATCGCTATTTTCATTGTTGCCCCAACGAATCTCTGCAATTCATCTACATTAATGGGTTCCACAGCTGTTACATCCCTTCTTGGCTGGATAGATGAACATTTTGTAACCTTGCAGATACTCCCAAAACTTTGAATCTGCATGGTCCTCAAGGAATAGGATGGTTTCTTCCTCTGAACTCCAATCGCTCATTCCTTTTACTTCTGCGATTACCATTTCTGCTCCCTCTATTGTCTTTTCCTCTAGAAACCAATTTAATCGCTTTTTCCCAAACATGCTTTTCAATAATTCATCAATATCGGCAGCAAAATCACCTGTTTGTTCTCGTATAAAACAAAAATCTAGATACGTTTCACTATTCATTGATTTTCACACCTTTTTTATAAATAAGGAATGCGGCAGGGAAAAGGATTACATTGATGACTGCTGCAACAATTGTGTTCGTATAATTTTCATAAAAATACTGATGAACCATAAATTGTGTAGCTATTATATTTAACATTAATATGACTAAAAGGAGCGCAACACTTCCATAACTACGCTTCATAGCGCTTCACCCCAACAGCATAAACTGTTCCGTTTTCTACTTTCACATAAATCTCAGGGAGCGGGCGTCTTGGAGGACCAGCTGTAGGCGCACCTGTTTCAACGTCAAATTTCCCGTGATGACATGGGCAGAGCATTTCGCCCTCATCTTTCTTCCAAAATACAGGGCAGCGAAGATGAGTACACGCATTTTGATAAGCAACATATTTCTCCTCGGATAGCCTAATTAAAATCGCGCTATCATGTTCACCTGGAAAATGGAAATCTACTGCATCGCCAATAGGTAAAGACTTTACATCGATAATTTTCTGTTTTGGATATTTTTTGTCTCCCAGTCCGTTAAGCTCTTTCGCAGCCAATACACCCCACGGAAGAGAAGAAACTGCAAATACACCCGCAGCACCGACTAATGTTTTCATAAAACCGCGGCGGTCCAATTTTCTTTCATTATTGCGGTTTATATTATGTGTATAGTTATCTTCATTGAACGGGATTTTATTATTTTTATCTGTCATGTTAATCCCTCCTAAAACAATTTCGTGACACCCTGCAGGATTCCAGGGAGATTCACTCTAACATTTGTTTCGCCTTCTAAATAAGGCATGCTTGTAACCCATTTACCGTTATCTAAATTAAATTGCTTTTGCTTCGCTTCAATTTCTTCATCTGTTAACCATTGCAAAGTATTGGACGGACATACGCTTGCACACATTGGAGGGATTCCGTCTTTTGTACGGTCGATACATAGATCGCACTTATACATTAGATTTTGCTCGGTATCAAACTTTGGAATACCGTAAGGGCAGGCAATCGTACAGTTTTGGCAGCCAATACACTTTTCCACAAGAGCTGAAAGAACAGCTCCTGTTTCATGAATTTGGATTGCTTGTGCCGGACAGCTTCTCGCACATGCTGGATTCACACAGTGAAGGCACATTAGAGGCATGGTTTGACGGTTAACAAGCGGGTTAACATCGTATACATAGTTACGGTTACGCTCTTCATGACCACCGCACTGTGTGCAGGCAGCCAAACACGAGCGGCAGCCTATACAGTTTTCAAGTTCTAAATATAGCCTCTTTTTCATTTACTGCACCTTCTTTAGTTCAAGTTTTTCAATCTGCGCTGCACAAGCTTTAAATTCCGGCATTCTTGACATTGGATCAAGAGCAGCAATCGTTAATAGATTAATAGATTTATCATGACCAAAATGATAAGGTACAAAAACCGTATCTTTTCGGATAGCTTCTGTGACTTTTACTTTATACTCTGCTTCGCCTCTGCGAGTATATAAACGAACCATTTCTTCATGATTTATGTTATATTTTTCAGCTGTTTCTGGGTGTACTTCTACGTACGGCTCTGGACACATATCCCGTAGGAAGTTGATTCTTCTTGTTTGGTTCCCAGATAGATAATGATAAACAACGCGTCCAGTGGTTAAGCGCAATGGATATTCTTCATCGGGCTCTTCAGCCGGTGGACGGTATGGAAGGGCACATATTTTCGCCTTTCCATCTGGATGATAGAATTTTTTATCTAGGAACATATGTGGTGTTCCAGGATCATTCTCATCTTTACAAGGCCAGAATACACCATCTTGTTTTTCGATTTTATCCCAGGTGATTCCATAATAATCCGCATAGCCGCCTTTTGAAGCTAAGCGGAATTCATCAGCAACATCTTTAGCTGTTTTTAAATGTGAGAAATATTTTCCTCTGCCAAGACGTTCACACAATTCAACATGGATTTGCCAATCTGGTTTAGATTCACCAAGCGGCTCTTGTGCCTTGTTAATTTTTATACAGCGTCCTTCTAGATTTGTAACGGTTCCTTCATCTTCAGACCAAGTAGTGGTTGGAAGTATAACATCTGCAAATTCCGCTGATTCTGAAAGGTAGAAATCCGAACAAACCATAAAATCAAGGTTTTTCATCTGCTCACGTACGTAATTTAAGTTTGGTGCAGAAACCGCTGGATTTGAGCACAATAAATATAATCCACGGATGACCTTTTGCTCCATCAAACCAAACATTTCATAAGCGGAGACACCCTCTTTTGGCATTTCTTCTGGTTCAATGCCCCATACCTTGGCTACCGCCTTAACATGCTCAGGATTATTAATTTTTCGGTAACCTGGAAGTGCATCTGCCTTTTGACCGTGTTCACGTCCGCCTTGGCCATTCCCCTGGCCTGTAAAAGTAGCAACCCCTGCTTTTGGACGGCCAATTTTGCCAGTCACTAACGCCATATTCGTATATCCAGAAACATTATCTACTCCTTTAACCTGCTGCTCAATTCCGCGGGCAAACATAACGATTGCATTTGGTGCTTTTCCATAAATTTCAGCTGCACGAATGATTTTCTCTGGTGCAACTCCAGTAAGTTCACTCGTATATTCTGGTGTGAATTCTTTCACTAGTTCTTTTGTTTCCTCAAAGCCGTTTGTATGGTTGTTTACGAATTCTTCATCTGCATAGCCGTTCTGGATTAATAAATTTAAAATTCCATTTGCAAGGGCAAGATCGGTTCCTGGTCTTAAATCCAAGTGGACATCTGCTCTTCTGGCAATGGGTGTTTCACGAGGATCTGCTACGATTAAATAACCACCACGCTCTTGAACTGCCCAAACTCTAAACATAGATGTTGGGTGGCATTCTGCCGTGTTGCTTCCTGCGATAAACAAACAATCTGTTTCATGAAGATCTGTCCATGGTAAGGTTGATCCACGGTCGACTCCGAAGGATCTCAAAAATCCTCCGGCAGCACTCGCCATACAAAAGCGTCCATTGTAATCAATGTAGCGTGTTTGTAAGCCAACACGCGCAAATTTACCAGTTAGATAACATTTTTCATTGGTCATGGATACACCACTATATACACTTAGTGAATCCTTACCAAAATCACGCTGCAGCTCTTGGAATTTTTTCACGATTAAGTCATATGCTTCTTCCCAGGTAGCTTCACGGAAGCCTTCTTTTGTTCCTTTTAGGGATGCATCATCACGAATCAAAGGTTTTAAAATCCGATCATCATGATTCGTTTGTTGGTAGGCAGTAACCCCTTTTGGACACATTTTACCGACGGTTACTGGCCAATCATAACGAGGCTCAACGCCGATTATTTTATTGGTCTTTGTATTGACACGTAAGTTCATCCCGCATTGCATACCGCAATAGCTGCAGTGCGTTTTTACGAGAGTTTCATTTGGGTGGCGTACATTTTCTATTTCTTTAAAAAACTTATCCCTTTGCATTCTGATTTGCCTCCTTAACTTTCACTTGGTGCGTTGGTATTCCAGAGAATCTTGAAATACGATATTTTCTACGGCATGGAAGGCATAATTCAGCAAGATTAAAGCCATCTTCCATATTGAATTCGATCGCATTTACTCCCAGTACTTGAATGACATCATTTGACTGTTCGACTGATACGAAATGGTCACCGCACACTTTACACTTTTTCTCTTCCTGTTCAGCATAGTGCTCACGGTAATTCTTCGCAAAAACACTCACCGGACGGAAAGGAATATGAGCGAGCTTTCCAAATGGTAAATAAATTAGCGTGACAATAACGGAAAATTGGTGAATCAATGACATTTGCGGCTGCATCCAGCCATGAAGCCAAACATTTTGGACGGTTAATAAAAGTCCTGTTACAGAAATAAATATCAATAAGTAAAGCGGTAGGAAGTCATAGATGAACTTTTGCTCTGCTCTTGCCTGCATATTTTTTAAGCGGCGGTAAAGAGCCATACAGACACCTGAAATGACCATAACCGCTGAAATATTTAAGGCATTATAAGAGAACCACGCAATGATTCCATCAGCTTTTACCGTCATTAAATTTAGACCCATTAGGACAATCGTATATTGACCCATTTCATCCATCGTGAAGTACATCCAGCCAAATACAAGTGGGAATGTAACTAGACAGGCAAGAACACAACCCCAGCCGATTAACATATGCTGCACCCAGCGGTACAATCCGCGGTTTTTAATAAAATCATAAATAGCTAAATGGTTAACTGCCGTTTTAGGGGTGCTTTTTCTTTTTAAAAGCTTTAAGCCCTTTTTGATAAAAATTTTGGTTGGCGGTCTCTCCCCCCATGCGATAAAGCGATAGAAAAATCCACCGATAAAAACAACTGTTCCTACCATATATCCGTATAGATTTAAATCAACATGGGTAAACATTCTCGTTGCAATGAAAGAAAGAATAACAATAGCGGAAACAGTTAAAAACATAGATTTAGCAAACTTAGATGCAAAAGCACCATTGATTGAGCGTTCCGCTTTCTGATTTGTTGACGTATTTGCCTGCATTGGAGCTCCTCCTCAAAAAAAATAACACTAACGAATTATTCTTACTCTTATTGTAAGAAAATCTTTAGTGTTACCAATATAGGGGAACTCCCCCATCTCTCGAGGAAAAAACCCTTATTAATTTCATTTTAGACAAATCTTTGTCACATTTTACTAAGAAGGTATTTTTTCCGCCAAGAATATAGAAGCAAGATAATAAAAATACTGACCTGCAATAAAAAAACTAGGGCATCCCAAAAAAGCAGGCTTGTTGGCGGTTGAACAAATCCCGGGAGCAGCTTTTTAGCTGCATAAATTACCTCTGGAATATAATACATAAAATATAGGACAACCGTTAATATAATCCCTAATAAAAAGAAAAGGGAATAAATGAAAACCGTCTTTTTTTCTCCCGAAAAGACTACCTCTTCGGATGCTTTAGATTTTAGAAATGAAAACCTTTTTCTTATGGTTTGCTGAGCATTTTCCATTAGGTTGTAACAACCAGATACATTTTCAAAAACAAAATATAAATCAGTTTTCATATAAATACAAAATTGAAACGACATCCTCAAAACAATATCAAAAACAGCTAGGTTCATTAATCCATTGAGCAACCATTGGTCGTTTGGTACTATCAGTTGTAATATTAGAGTAATAAAGAGGAGAACTGTATCAAAACAAAGACCTGCTAAAAAAAGAACATTTCGGTCTTTAGGTGTTATTCTCCAAACAGATGACATATCTGTTAATAGAACAACAAAAAACATACGGTGGCCAATCTCTAGTTTAGTTGGGAGATTAAATGCTCTCATTGCCAAAACATGACCAAATTCATGGATTAGTACAAATAAGAACGTAAATACCATCCAAAATAGAACATTAACGACCATTAAATTAAAAACAAATATGTCCTCATGATGTGGGAATAATGAAGGATAAAGAATGAAAATGACGATATTCAGGATGAATAATGCCCAATATATAGGGTAGGTAACCTTATTAAAAAAGAATTTCCCGATTTTTGGTGAAATCCATAAAAATCCTAATTTTTCTTTTTGCTTTTCCTGCCTTTCAATTTTTGCACCATTAATACTATCGATCAAATGTAATTCAATTAGCTGTTCGGTAAAATTAATAAGGTCTACCTCTTCATAAGGATATTTAGCCTTTAGCCTCCGCTCAATCTCTCCTAGCTGCTCACCTTGATTAATCAATTGGATTGCATCAATACAAATTTCAGGCATTTCATAAAACTCACCTGAAACTTGATCTTCTATAATAAAACGTTTCTTTTCTTTTCGAATTTCAATAGGAACCAAAGACAAAGTGGAATTAAGTGATACACTCATTCAAACACCATCTCTAACTAGAATTTTTAAAATAAAAGAAGGATGCATAGCTTAAGCTAGCATCCCAAATTCTTAACCCTTTATTCCGATGAACGGGCACCACCAACAAGTTGTTTTTACCTTTTTAAGCTTACGGATTTTCATGACTTCATCTCCTTCTTTAATTCCCATTTTTCTGTCCAAGGATAATTCTTATGAAATTTGATCCATTCTGGATATATATTTTTAAAATTTTCCACAAGAGATGGATCAAATTGTGTACCCTTCCCCTCAATAATACGCTTATATGCTTCTTCAATCGGCATAGCTTCACGATAGGATCTTGAAGAAGTCATGGCATCGAAAGCATCAGCAATTGTAGAAACTCTTGCAAGTAAAGGAATTTCTTCTCCTTTTAATTGTTCAGGATACCCTTTTCCATCCCAGCGTTCATGGTGATATCGAATAACATGAATACTATCACTTATTCCTTCTACATTCTTAACAGCTTCAGCACCAACAACTGGGTGGGACTTTATTATTTCAAATTCCTCATTAGTGAGTTTACCAGGTTTCATTAAAATGTTATCAGGAATATTTACTTTTCCAATATCATGGAGTAAACATGCATAATAAAAAGATTTTTGTTCTTCCTTAGTAAACTTTCCAACTTCATTTGCTAAAACCAATGCATATTTTGCAACCCGTTCACTATGTCCCCTTGTATATGGATCTTTCAATTCTAATGTCGCAATTACCCCTTTTACAATTCCCTCTAATTGCTTATCATATGATGTACTAACAGCCCTAACATAGCCTTGAAAACGAACTAATAAGAAGAAAGACATACCAGATAATATAATCATGAGAATAATTGGCATAATTAGAAAGCTGGTATGTAATATGATAGCAGTAAGAATATATTTCACAGTAACCCCAATACTGACTAACCAGAAAAAACTGGTATTTAAAAATATTGGTAAAGATAATATAAAAAATACCTCTACGATATTTCCGCTAGTGTATGCTTCCCCATTTCCAATGTAAGAGACTATCCCAACAGGTAAGGAGATGAGCAAATAGCTGATTATAAACACATATTTTATTAAATAATCCTTTTTAACCTTGCTTAAATAAAATGCAACTGGAATGAAAATCAATAATACTATATAAATAAGGTACCAAAAGTTGCTAGGGAAACCAGGTTTACTATCCACTATATTTCCAGGAGCAATGAAATAGTAAAAAACATCATAACCTATTAAAATAATATATGATATTAAAAGAAACCATTTTACTGTTCGTTTTTCTTCATGCTGAATCATGTTATCCTCCAAGCATCCTTTAATTCACCTATCTTTTGCTATATAGGTCAAATAAATTTCCAAAAACAACTTAATAAATCCTAGGTTTTTACAAATTACATTCAATTTTACTATTCATCTAACATTATATCTTATTGGTTATTGGCTTGATATATATTATATTGATGATTTTTGTATAATTATAGAATTATTTTTTCCCAAAAACCTGAACTATCGGTATTGTTACAATAACCATTGTGCCATTTCCAACAATGCTTTTAAAAGTAATTTCACCTTGGTGGTCTTGTATAATTTGGTTAGATACCATTAATCCTAGGCCAGTTCCTTCTGTTTTAGTGGTATAGAATGGTTCACCTAAATTAGGAATTAGCCCATCATCTATTCCACATCCCTCATCTCGAATAGAAATTTCCATCTTGTTACCACCTAACACTCCAACTTTTATCATTACTCTACCACCATCAGGCATTGATTCAATAGCATTTTTTATTAAATTAATAAAAACTTGCTTCAACTGGTGAGAGTCACAATCTATTGGAGGCAAAGGTCCTGCAATCGTTGTTTCAATTGTTACCTTATTTCTCTCGGCTTGTTGTTGGGTTATCGATAGAGTATAAGCAATAATTTCTTCGATATTCGCCGTTACAAATTTGACTTCTTTTGGTTTGCCTAGATACATCAAATCATTAACAATAGAATTGATACGGTCGATTTCTTGGATCATAATTGGATAAAAATCATTTGTATTTGGGTATCTTTCCTGTTGCAGCTGAGTAAACCCTTTTAATGTTGAAAGGGGATTTCTTATCTCATGACCAATCGCAGCTGCCATTTGGCCTATTACGGCAAGCTTTTCATTCTGCCTAAGTTCTTCATGCACTTTAGTCAAAGAACCGATATAGGAATCAAATCGTATTAAGATAATAAAAGCGATAGCAGATAGAATTATATATATAACCATTGGAACTACAACTTGAACATCAAGTAATATAATGCCAAGAATTATATATTTTAGTACCATTCCGGCCGAAACAGTCCAAAAATACTTTTTGTTTATAAATATAGGTGAAAAAAGTATAAAGACAACTTCCGCAATATCTCCTGAAGCAAATGACTTGTCCGTCCCGTAATAAATCAATATATTATGGACAGTATCTACAACGATAAAGCTATAAATATATAGATACTTAACAATATAAGGATTCCCTTGTTTGATAAAGTAAATGGCTAGTGGAAATAACCCAAAAAGGATAATGTATATCCAAATACCCAATCCCTCTTGAGGTCTAGTTATTCCCCGGCCATAAATATTTGGGAAGATATAATAATAAATTAGTTCAAATGATATATAAAAAATATAAAATAACCCCAAAAATATTTTAGTTGCTTTCCTTTCTTCATAAAACAATTTGGAGGTGGTACTTCTATCTCTCATTTTGTAACTCCCTTAGGTACACATTATAAAAGGTGATTCAAATTATCTCCTACCATTTTACCACCTTTCCAAGAAAAATCCCTTTGTTTTTTTTTGGAAGTTCGATTCAATTCGACAAAATTCTTCCCAAACATTAAAAAATTTCCTTTTAACACATTTACAGCACTGAATTTGCTTGCTTCTTAATTCCTTTCTCTTTGTCCTTGACTTTGAATGTTTACACCTAGATACAAATTTTCCACAAAAATAACCCCGAACTATATTATAAAAGAATTAGTTATCCTAAATAAATCCTTTGTAATATAAAAAAAGCTAACCTACTTTTAGGTTGGCTAGCTTTACTTCTATATTTTTGCCATTTCATTTTTACCTTCTGGAAGAATCATGGTAACTTCTGTCCCAATACCTAGTTTGCTCTTATATGATACTTTTCCTTTCATTGTTTCGATAATTCTTAAGGACACAGATATACCAAGGCAAGTCCCCTTATCCTTTGTTGTATAGAACAAAGTCCCTATCCGAGAGATCTGTTCATGATTCATTCCCTTCCCTGTATCTGCAATATAGATATATGCATGATGGTCTATTTGCTTTAGGGTTATGGAAATAATCGTTAATAATTGACTCTGCACGCCCCAATTCACTTAATACAAGTGATAAATAATCGTAATTCTTCCCTTGCTCCTTCTCCTGCATAAGCTGTAAAAATCCTTTAACAACTTTATATTCCCTTATCGACTTTTGCCAGTAAATTTCCCGTAATAAACGTAGCATTTACGGTCTTCGTCAATTTCTCTTGAATCTAATGAGAATTCCAAAGCCTTTCCATTCTTATGAACGTAGATAAAATCCGAATGAAGTGTTGTTACTATCTCTTCATGTTCCCAAACATCTTTTTTCTCCACTACTCTAGATGAGGTTCCCATTAATTCTCTGACTTCAAAGCCTATGTGAGAATAGATAGTGTCCGAGGAATCATTGTGATAATTTTCTCTTTTTACATACATCACCGCTGTCCCATCAGGATCCATAGAAGTCGCACTAACTACAAAGGTTTCTTTGTCTTTTACGAAATATTCACAGGTCATTCTTGCTGTTGCTTCAACACGAGAAATATCTGGGTAATTATATATGGCAGGATAGTTTTTAAATTCATCATCCAATCGATATTCTAACCTCATTTTCCATCCCTCTTTCTTTTTCTTTTTATATTACCATTGTTTTCCTAAAATTTACTTTTATAATGGTATTATAACTCAAAAAGGAGGCTGTGAAGGTGAAGAAAACCCAATGGTTAATCACTGGTGTTCTTACTTCTCTTATGGCTGGAACCACCCTGGCCGGATGTTCTCAAGCACAGGACCTTCCCCCTGAACCAGACGACACTAACTGTTCAGATTGGGAATGGGATGACGAAGAAGGAGTCTGGCAATGTGATGATACTCGATCAAGTTACTATGGGCATTTCTTTTTAGCCGGAATGTTTTTCAGTAACAAATCAGCTTTGAGAAATTCATCTGCTTACAAGTCTTATAAATCCTCCTCTAGCTTTAAGGGCGGATTCGGCAGCGGCTCAAAAGGTGGATTTGGAGGTTAATCACATGTCCACTTACACAAAGGGCCGAAGTCAATTTTACTCAAAGTTTCCAGACTTTTGGTCAAACTTATATGGTGGAGAATACAGTTTATATCATGTATTCACCATGACAGAACATACCCAAACCCTCATAAAGGAAGCTACAGAACGTTTAGGAAGGGTTTTTTTTAAGACAGCTGGTCTCCTGCGAAGCCTTCAAGATGATCAGCTTCTTGAACTTGGTTTTCCTGCCGCGAGTCTTCCATTTCTCAGAATGAAGACCCTTTTTCCTGAATCAGTCATTTCACGATTTGATTTTGCTTTGACGAGTGACGGTTTAAAAATGCTTGAGTTTAATTCTGACACACCTACTTTTATCGTCGAATGTTTTCAAATCAACGGGAAGGTTTGTTCAGAATTTGGCTATCGTAATCCGAATGAAAATCAAGAACGCCTTCTATCGTCTGGCATTACAAAGGCTGTCCTTGAATCCTCAAAGGGACATGAAACTCCTAATGTTGTATTCACAGCACACAGTGATCATAGCGAGGATTGGAATACCACTGTTTATTTAAGTCAGTTATGTAAGGTTAAAAATCAAATCATTCCAATGTCAGAGCTTCGGATTACGGAGGAAGCACTTTTAGATACTAATGGAGTGCAGATTGATGTTTTATATAGGCAGACGTATCCTCTTGAACATCTGCTTGGGGACAGGGATCCCAAAACAGGCGATTTCGTGGGAATCGAATTACTACACCTTGCGAAGAAAGGGAAAATTTCTATTGTAAACCCTGTTTCAGCATTTCTTCTCCAACCCAAATCAATTCAATGCCTAATTTGGGGCTTAGCAGAAAAAGAAGGATTTTATACAAAGGAAGAACAGGAATGGATTAATAAATATATGCTGCCTACCTATCTTGAGCCCGATGCCTTTAGTGGTACAACAACCTATGTTCAAAAGCCATCTTTTGGCAGGGAAGGAGATACCATTACCATATGGGATGAACATACCAATGTAGACACCCAAAATGCCTTCCAAACTTACAAAAATGAGCTGCCAGTCTATCAATCGTATGTACCTCTTCCAGTGATTTCACTGGAAACGGAAAAGGGTATGGAGAAGTTATCGTATGTATTTGGATCTTTTCTTATTGCTGGGAAACCGAGCAGCATCGGAATAAGAGCAGGAGGAAAAATTACAGGAAATGAGTCATATTTCTTACCAGTCGGTATCAAAAAGGAGGAATTTAATTGTTAGATTTCTTGCTATATTTAGCTGTTTCTTTAGGACTATTACTTGTTGGATTATTTTTAATGGAAATCACTACAAAGGTAAAGGAATTCGCCTTAATGGCGAAAGGAAATAAAGCAGCCAGTTATGTCCTGGGTGGAAGGCTCCTCGGGCTTGCTATTGTTTTATATTCCGCACTTGCTAACTCCATTTCTTTATTAGATATGGTCATTTGGGGAGCTGTTGGAATCGCAGCACAGATTATTGTCTTCTATCTTACCGAGTGGCTCACACCTCGTCGATTTAACGTATCCCAGAGCATTGAAGAAGATAACCGTGCAGTCGGTCTTTTTCTCCTATTATTGTCCGTATCAATTGGAATAGTCATAGCAGGTTGTTTGACCTATTGAAAAAAACGCATCTTCTTAGATGCGTTTTTTTCATAGCTTTTGGTATGTATGTTTGTCACATATGACAAATAATCTAGCTTCCTTTGGGATGGGTTCATTCCATTTTTTGAGTATGTTCAAATCATTCCTGTCAGCTATTAGGTGAGCCCCTTTTTCTTTAAGTTGGTCATATGCAGTTCCATATGTTTTCCATTCAGGACTTACACTGACCTCCCAGAGATCACTCCCCCCATCTCCATCCTGTCTGCTTAGCAATTGTGTAAATAGATGGCTGGCTCCTTTCATTTGGGCTGATTTCGCCATCAGGTTCGAGACAGATCCATTTGATAAAATAAATTCATCAATCTTAACATGCTTGAAATTGTCCACGTGCTTTTCGTTGACGATTTCTGCAATGGTATAAATATTCTTTTCTGTTCCATCATCGTAGCGTTCTATCGAAGAAGCAGTTAAAAGAGTCTTGCCATCTACTAAATCAGGATTCGCTATCCCTTCTGCTGCAAACATTAATACAGCCTGTGAATTTTCAATTTTCGCCTTCCTCAAAGTCTCTACATCTGTCGGGCTTCCCTGAATATAATGAAATCGTTCATGCTCATAAGGAGTCCTTTCAAATTCATCAATCAACACGATATCGGTTTTTTCATCACATATTAATAGTTCATTTATCGTGCTTTTACTTTTAGCAGTCCAACCAATAATGACAAAATGATTTTCACCTTTATAGGACAATTTCCCTTCCTCCTTTCGTCTTTTATATTGTGTGATACCATCTACAATCACCCCTATTAACGTACCAAAAAGACCAATACCTATTGTATAAACAACAATCATCGCCCACGTTCTTCCTGCTTCTGTTGTTGGATATACATCTCCATAGCCGACCGTGGTCATCGTTGTTAGAATCCACCACACTGCATGTAAACTGCTTTCAAACGTCTTAGGTTCTATAAATCGAATAATTTCTGCATTTACGATAATAAAAAGCAAGGTAAAAAGAATTACTGTTCGATATCGGTATCGTGAGGCTGTGAGGAACAGTTTACGAAAAAAAAGCATTTTCCCCCTCCTTTCCTATTCATTATTATAATTTCTACTAATGATTCCTAATTTCCTTTTTTTGAAAGAAGGCACTATTAATACTCTCATTAAACTAATATATTGACATATCTTGTGACAGGGTGTAGTATTAGTAATTGTGCTTAACATTTATGTAACTTGTAATAGACGAGATAACGCAATGTAAGAATTTTTTCTGGCATTCTGCTTATGTTTTAAAAGTAAAACTTATTCACGCTGGATCGGCTTCGGAGCCGTAAGGATGTAAGAGAGGTAGGGCTTACATCGTTTAGGTATAAAACCATCAGGTGGAAGAGTAACCGCGGCAAATTGGTCTTTTAATACCATTTATTATATATTAAATTTTTACCTTGCGATGGCTGATATCAAAACAACCATTCACAAGTTACAATAGTGATCCCATTTGGATCAAAAGCAAAAGAAGGCAGAGGAAATTATTCCTCTGCCTTCGTCCAATTTTGAGGTGTTTTTTATATTTTAATATTCGTTTTAATGTGCCATTTATGAACGTGGCGGTTCTTAATTTTCAAGAAATTATTGTTCGACAGCTCCATTAGAGTTTATGTCTACTTTTATAGATACATTGATATCTGATTCAGCCAATGCTTCTCCCCAATTATTTTCCACCTTTTTATAATGGGTATATTGGTACGCACGGGCGTAAAGGCCAAGTCCAATAGGGTCAATTTTCTTTTTTTGGATTTTCTTCATGAGGTCCTCGATTTGTTTTTTCAACTCTTTTTCAATCATCTTCGTTAACTGATCATTATTTAGCTTATCTTCTGGAAATAAACGTTCTACAATATTGATGGTCATTTTAACATTAATATCAAAATGAAACTTATTCTGCTTATATCCAGATTTTATCTTCGTTTTTACTCGACCAGCAGCAAAACTTATCATATTTTTATGAAAGATATTTTTCTCATCTTCTTTTTGAAGAACTGGAATCGTTAGGGTGATTTCACGCCTCTTTTTATGCTGTAACATGAGTAGTAAAGTAGATTCAGGCACATTAAGAAATTGAGCGTATTTTCCTTTATCATCAAGAAGAGATATTCCTGTCAGCTCGATATTTTTTCCTATTTTCACTTCCGAAATAAAAGGGGTCATTGCCTTCTCGTATATCTCCCTGTGCAGTTCTTGCAGAGTACCTTTTACTGCTCTCGTTCGATCATAATTCTTATCAATCAGGGCTTTTAGATGTAAAGATAATTGTGGTTTCTCAGTTGGATGATGAAAGATTACCTCTGAAACAGGGCCATTAACCGTTACTACTCTTGTACTCATGGAAAACGTAGGATTTCGATATACAGTATCCAATATTGGAAACCAATCCCCATGCTGTAGGACACGTTTTCCCACTAATAATACTTGAATTTTCCCAGCGGTCACTTCTCCAGTTGTTAGAGCGTCAAAAAGTCTTCTTGAATCTCGTATTGTTCTTGCCTTTACTTCATATGATTCGACTCCTTTCTTTGCTCCTTCACTAAAAACTGGATTTATTTCATAAAAGACAAGGTTATTTTCTTCATCTAGATCAATACCAAGGATAAAGGCAAGTGTCATATCCTCTAAAGGGGCTTTCTTGCCACAGCTAGAAAGGAAGACGATAAGGAAAATCAAAAGAACCGCGTAATACCAACGTTTCATTTAAGAGCCCCCCTTTTTTATGCGAGAATAAAGCCAGAGATATCCCCATAAACATAGTGGAAAAGCATACCCAATTATTAAACTAATAGGTTCTACTCCTTTTTGAAGCTGTGTATTTCTACCAAAAGATTGCGGTAAGAAAAAAACATAGACTAGGTTAAGAAGTAATAACCATACTACATATTTACTGTGATCTTGGTTACCAAATAAATGAGTCGTACAAAATACAGTCGCAAAAAAGAGAGGCAGGACCGTCGTAGAGATCACAAATACATACAAAGATAAAAAGACAATTTCTAACCGTTCTAAAAATCTAAATTCAACTATTTTTAACAGATTAATGGTTGGTTCCTTATATTGGGTAATTTCGTCTGGACTATAAAATGCAAACGCAACGATCGTTACAATTATATATACGGCCAGCGTAAGTGTATTGGCAATGACGATTCCGAGGGACGCTTTTTGTTTATTTTGTAAAAAAGGATAAAGGAAAAAAGCAATTTCAAATCCTAAAAAGGAGAAAATCGTTGTTTTTGCTGCTGTAAGTATCGGTTTCCATCCTTCCTTAATAATAGGAAGCAGATGAAGCCAGTGAGCTTCTTTTAAAGGAGAGAAATAAAAGAAGAGCATCCATGTCGTCATAAAGAACACTAATTCAGCATATCTGCCTAATATCGTAATATTATTTCGAACAATCATGTAGCTGGGAATGGATAGGAGAAACAACAAGATAAACAAGTCTGTTTGTGGCAAAACCCAAAATTGAATAAACAGACCTTCTCTAATAAAAACGATAGAGCCTAAAAAAGCGAAATACAAAGCAAAAATAAACGCAGCGATTTTCCCAATCCATTTCCCAAAGTAATGAGTCACAAGATCAATAATCGTTCCATTAGGGTAATTCTTCATCACCTGAATAATGATTAAACTAGCTAGTGTAGAGAATAACCAGCCAATAATGAGGGAGATCCAACCATCTGTCCCTGCCTTTTCAGCTAATTCACGCGGCAGGGTTAAGAGGCCGACTCCAAGCTGGACACCATGAATTAAAAATATATATTGCATAAATGTAATTTGATTATGTGTATATTTCATCAATGTTCGTCACCCTCAGACCGATTAGACTTAGCCTTTAGCCTCTGAATGGCTCTAGTACTTTCAGGGCGCTTTACAATAGACCACTCTGGGAACCGAATAAAAAGATCCTTCCAATCTGGGAACCGTAATGGAGCTATCGGACTGCCATAAGGTGTGCCTAATGATTCGAGTGCAATAAAATGGGCCATTAATGTCATTAATCCAACTGCGATTCCAATGAACCCGAATAATGATGCTGCAAACATCATCGGGAATCGTAGCATCCGAATAGCTGCACCCATATCATAATTCGGAATAATAAAAGAGGCGATTGCGGTCAAAGCTACGACAATTACCATGATATTACTCACAATCCCTGCCTCTACTGCGGCTTGGCCAATAACGATACCACCGACGATTCCAACAGTTTGACCGATTTTGGCTGGCAGACGTATACCCGCTTCCCGCAGCATTTCTAAAGTGATTTCCATAACAATGGCTTCAATAAAAGGCGGAAATGGAACTCGTTCTCGAGAGGCACCTATGGATAAAAGCAGCTTTAAAGGAATGATTTCAAAGTGAAAGGCAATAACAGCAATATAGGTTGCCGGCAGAAATACGGCAACAATAAAACCAAAATATCTCATGAGGCGAATAAAGGATGCCACTAGCCACCGTGCCCCATAATCATCCATACTCTTGAAAAAAATTTCAAATGTTGCTGGTCCAATTAGGACATTAGGGGATCGGTCCACTATGGTCACGATTCTACCCTGTAAAATTTCCGCAGCTGCAAAATCAGGACGTTCCGTTAAAAATAATTGTGGAAACGGAGAATAGGGGTTGTCCTCAATATATTCTGCTAAGGAGGCTGAATTTAAAATACTGTCGACATCTATTTTGTTTAATCGATCTAGAAGCTCTTTTAATACTTCTGGTTTTGCAACATCGGCTAAATACATAATCGTAAGCTTCAAATTCCCTCTTGCACCAACGGTTATTTCCTTCATTTTCAACTCGCGGTTTTGAATATGGCGGCGAATTAAAGCAATATTAGTACTGCCAGTTTCAGTGAAACCTAGATGTTCTCCTCTTAAGGAAGACTCAATGGTCGTATCCTCAATTCCTCTTTGCGGCCATCCCTGGGTATCAAAGATGGATGCCTTATTCTCCTTATCAATAAATAAGACACTATTTCCTTGTAAAATCGCATTTTCAATTTCCTGCCACATGTTTTTTTCTTTTACATCACCGACTGATACCCGTACCTCAAAGTCTTTCTCCTCTTTATCTGCCTCAAATAAAAGTGGGCTTAGGATATGATTATTAATGGTTTTAGTATCTGTAAGACCGCTTAAATAAACGAGAGCTGCTGGGCTATTTGTTTGTTTTATGACAAAGTTCTTTACAACCAAATCAGGTGTCTCGCTAAAAATGTTCTGTATTTCCGCAATATTTTCCAATAACACTGGACTTATAAGTTTTATTGGGGGTTCATTGTCCTGTATTTGGAATGAACTTGGTTGTTTCTTTTTATTATGGTATTTTTGAAAAAAAAGCATAGAGGAAATCCCGCCTATTATGGAATAAGATAGGTTAGTTTGTATCTATATATGGAGGGATATTCAATATAAAACATTTTTTACCTTGTTGGTCCAACTAGGCTAAAATCGAGTAGGAGGGGGTGACTAACCTCCGACCTCTCACACCACCGTACGTACCGTTCGGTATACGGCGGTTCTATTAAGATTGACGTAAAGTTTCATAACGGTTATATAGACTTTTCAACCCTCGTTGACTCCAATATGAGTTATCGAGGGTTTTGTGTAATATTGGGCTACAGGCGATTCTCCAGTATTTCTTTCTGGAGTTGCCCCATTCGTGCGCCTTGTAACCAGGGACGCCTAAACCAATCAGTTTTCTAACTCTAGTTTTAGATTTCTTCCACTGTTTCCATTCGCACATTCTTAGCCTTCTTCTTATCCATTCATCAAATTCTTTGAATTTGCTTGGAGTGTCCGCTAAAGCGAAGTACCCGCACCATCCTGTAAGATAGCGGTTTAACATTTCAATTCTTACCTCAAGTGGGATAGGTTTTGACCGAGAGGTAATTTCTCGAATCTTCGTCTTAAAGCGTTTAATGCTTTGTTTCGCTATTCGCACCTTCGGTTCTTTATTAAATGTGAAACTGAAACCAAGAAATTTCCGTTTCCACGGACGGTCGATTGCCGACTTATCCCTGTTTACCTTCAATTTTAGTTTCTGCTCAATAATCGTCGTAATGGATTCCATCACACGTTCCCCTGCTTTTAATGACTTAACATAAATGTTGCAGTCATCCGCATAACGGACAAACTTATGCCCTCTGGCTTCCAATTCTTTATCTAATTTATCAAGAATTATGTTTGAAAGTAGTGGACTGAGAGGTCCCCCTTGCGGAGTACCTTCCTCCGTTGATTGTACGACCCCATTAAGCATTACACCTGATTGAAGGTATTTCCTGATTAGTTTGAGAAGAATGCGGTCTTCAATTCTCTTAGCGAGTATTCCCATCAGTATGTCATGATTAACCTTATCAAAGAATTTCTCTAAGTCCATATCAATTACCCAGCGGTAACCTTCTTTGATATAACCCTTTGCCTTTCTTACCGCATTATGGGCGCTCCTGTTAGGTCGGAAACCATAGCTGTTTTCAGAAAATGTTGGATCAAAGATTGAGGTTAATACTTGGGCGATTGCCTGTTGGATGAAACGGTCTGTCACAGTCGGTATGCCTAAAAGCCTTATCCCTCCGCCTGGTTTCGGGATTTCGACACGGCGAACAGGAGAAGGTTGATAGTTACCTGTTCTCAAAGTTTCCCGAAGGGAATCCCAGTTTTCATAGAGATGTCGTCGTAGGAATTTTACGGACATTCCATCTATGCCGTGACTTCCTTTGTTCTGCTCTACCCTTTTTAGGGCAGTTAAGAGATTTTCCCGTGATAGAATTAGTTCCATTAACATGATGTTATCCTTTCTACGTGAATGAAGGTTCTGTTTATGCCGACTTTTGCTCCACCCTCCTAGAGTCCCCAACGGATTCACCGCTTCCTCCTTTAGGTAGGTCCTTTCGGATTGTCTGTGTTCAATGCAATCACCGAATGTGCAGACTTCATTCTTTCTTAATAGTTCAGTCCTTCCCATTCTTTCTCGAGTAAGAATGGTACTATGACTTCTGCTGACTTCTGATTGTTCAGCTATCCATTGCTAGATAGTTTACCAAGTGTACTTGGCTTATCAATCAGATCTCCCCGGGTAAGAGTACAGTCTTTCCCTCCATCTATCTGCTTCATTTACTCTGTACCACCTTCGGCAGTAAGGACTTTGTTTTGTGTTGCAAACTCATCCAATGATACCTAGCCTTATATGAAGTTCGTGTTCCTCAGACCGGAGGTTTGCCGCTCGCTTCCTTCAGATTCCGCGTCACCGCGGACACCCTTGCGTTAGGCTAACCATTACTACTGCCTTCATGGTTCGGGACTTTCACCCTAGAGACTGCACCCATGCCGGGCGCACAACAAAGAAGGCAGAGGATTATCCTCTGCCTTCTTCCAATTCTATATAAATTTTAGATTTTCAAAGCCTTACTGCCTTTTATCCTACGAACCACTTGATTAATGACTTCTGAAAAAACAAGACCAAATGCGATTGAGCCTGAAAGTAACGTTACCTTTGCACCTAATGCCATAGCTTGAAAGTAATCATCCTCGACAAAATTCCTCATCGTATCATAGGCTAACCCACCTGGTACTAACGGAATGATTCCCGCAACGCTAAAAATAATAACAGGTGTTTTATAAAATTTAGCAAACTCTTGGCTGACTATTCCAACGAAAAGAGTGGCTAAAAGTGTAGCTAAAACAGAATCCCCAGTATACTTCTCTGAAAGATAATAGATAATCCATCCACCCATTCCAACAAGTCCACATTTTACTAACGTTTCCTTCGGTGCATTAAAGATGACTCCAAATGCGGCTGTTGCTATAAAGCTTGTGATCAATTGTCCAATGATATCCAACTTAATCCTCCATTCACAAAAATGATAAAACCACAGCAATTCCCGATCCAATTGCAAATGCAGTTAAGAGGGCTTCAGCACCTTTTGATAACCCTGACACCAAATGTCCTGCCATTAAATCCCTAACAGCATTGGTTACTAGGAGTCCTGGTACTAATGTCATTACCGACCCAATGATTATTTTATCTAACTGCTGACCTAACCCTGTTTTTACAAAGATGACCGCCAGTAACCCAATAATGAACGAGGCTAAAAACTCTGAGAAAAACTTAACTGGTATAAAACGATGAAAATATAAAAAACCGAAATAACCTAACCCTCCGGTTAACATCGAGGGGATAAAGTCTAACCATTCTCCCATAAACATAATCATAAAACAGCCACTGGCTATCGAGGCAGCTCCAACTTGAAACATAAAGGGGAAGGTTACATCCAATGCATTTAACTCTTTTAAATGAATAAGTGCCTCATCTAAATTGATTTCGCCACTCGTTATTCTTCGCGAAATACTATTTACCATAGCCACCTTTTTTAAATCAGTAGACCGTGTTGAAATACGAATTAACTTAGTTTTGGTTGGCTCTGCACCTTCAGCTGTAAAGATAATTCCAGTAGGCGTTACATAGCTATGAGAATTTTCAATTCCAAAAGCAGCTGCAATTCTCATCATGGTATCCTCAACTCGGTAGGTTTCTCCGCCGCTTTGGAGCATAATTTTTCCAGCAAGTAGACAAACATCCATTATTTCATATGTAAGTGTTTTTTCGTTTTCCATCTAAACTTCACCACAATTATTCTTTCTTTTATGATTTCCTAAGTTTAATCAAAACAACGCCTTTTATCAATAAAAAAACGCTCATAATAACTAATCTAATGCCAAAAGCTAATAGATATTATTATAACTATCATTTTTTTGAAATTTCGGTATTATTATATTTAGGAAAACGAAATATCTTACAGAGAGAGGTAAATAGCATGACTAAGTTGGAGATGGCGAAACGAAATATCTTAATCATGTGGTTTGCCAACTTCTTTGTTGCTGGAAGTATGACGATGGTTCTGCCGTTTATTTCGTTATACATAGAGACTTTTGGAAACTTTTCAGAGAAATATGTGCAGCATTGGTCAGGAATAACCTTTGCCGTAACATTTGTATCAGCTTTTATCTTCTCACCGATTTGGGGGAAAATTGGAGATCGTTATGGTAGAAAAAAAATCCTTATTATTTGTGGAATTGGAATGGGATGCTCGATATTCCTTATGGGCTATGTCCAATCCGTTTGGCAGCTTTTCCTCTTGCGGCTTTTGATGGGATTCTTCACAGGATTTATTCCAATGTCACAAGCTTTTATTTCCACACAAACACCGAAGGAAATAGCCGGACGTGTCCTTGGAACCTTACAAACAGGCAGTATCACGGGTTCTCTCCTAGGTCCGATGCTTGGCGGGGTTTTAGCAGATGCACTAGGTTACTCCTTGACCTTTAAGTGGACGTCCATTGCGATTATTGTTTCCGGTCTGCTTGTTTTTGCAACTAAGGAGTATGTGATTGAAGCGATAAAAGGCACTAAATCACATTATTCCAGTAAGGAAGTTTTAGCACATATTGTTAAGAATCCAGTATTGTTAACTGTTTTACTTATCTCTTCACTCGTGCAAATTGCCCACTTTAGTATACAGCCGATTCTATCTTTATTCGTCAGTGAGCTGCATGGTCATACAAACATCGCTTTTTATTCCGGAATCGCCTTCTCTGCAGCTGGATTAGGAAATCTGCTGATGTCGAGAAATTGGGGGAAGATTGCGGATAAGCACGGTTATATAAAAATTCTTGTCATCCTGCTTTTTGTCTCAGGAATCATTTACCTTCCAGGTGCTGCAGTTACTGAGTTCTGGGAATTGGTTATTGTCCGCTTTGCCCTAGGAATAGCAATAGGAGGAATCATCCCTGTTCGCATTGCCTACATTCGTCAAGAGGCACCCATAGCCATGCAAGGTGAAGTCCTAGGCTATAATACTAGCTTGCGGTTCCTTGGAAATATCATCGGTCCGATGTTAGGTGGATTTATCTCTGGATATTTAGGATTTTCCGCCGTGTTTATTAGCACAAGTGCATTATTGATACTAAGCGGAATCATCTTGTTTATCTCCATGCACCGTCATCCGAAGCTTGTTAAACATATAGCTTAGCAAAAAAAGCAGGAAACCCTGCTTTTTTTATTTGCTTATATTATTTTTTGATTTGGAAAAGTCTATATCTTGATAATAACTGTTCTTTACTAAAATGTTCGGACCCAGACAGGAAACAGCAGGACAATGACAACTCAATTCCTTAGAAATAGCAGAGGACTGCCAATTTTCATATGCATCCGTTAGTTTGGTATCTTGAATATTACCTAGTGGCGGGGTATCACCAAAATCAGTAACGATAATATCTCCATTAAAAATGTTTACATTTAGACGGGACCTGCCATCGGGATCATTTCTTACTGTTACATTTTTACTTTGAAAGAGCCTGTCTAAAAGCTCTAAATCCTCTGGTTTTTGGCTGCATGCATAAAACGGCAGTGTCCCAAAAAGCATCCATACCTCTTCATCTCGAACATCTAGCAAATGGTGAATGGCTTCTCTTATCTCATTAAGTGTTAACGTTTCAAGATTACTAGCAAAATCACTTGGATACATAGGGTGAATCTCATGTCGCTGGCAGTTCATTTCATCAACAATTTGGCGATGGATTTTTTCTAAATGGGGAAATGTTCGCTTATTGAGCATGGTTTCTGCGGAAACCATCACTCCAGCCTTCACTAGCTCCCGGCTATTTTCTATCATTCTCTCAAAATACTTTTCTCGTTGTTTGTAATCTGGCTTGCGCTCCATTCTTGCAAATCCGCCCTCAACGAAATCATCTACAGTTCCCCAGTTATGTGAAATATGTAAAACATCTAGATATGGAATAATTAACTCATAGCGTGCTAAATCAAGTGTTAAATTTGAATTCATTTGCGTCCGGACTCCGCGTTCATGAGCATATTTTAATAAAGGCACCACATAATTCTTGATAGAGGAAAGAGAAAGCATAGGTTCTCCGCCCGTAATACTAAGTGCATTTAGTGTTTGAATTTCATCTAACCTACTCAAAAGTAAATCAAGTGGAAGCGCATCCGGGTCTTTGGGTTGAAGGGTGTACCCTACTGCACAATGTTCACAGCGCATATTACATAGTGTTGTACTCGTGAATTCAATATTGGTAAGCTCGGGCTTCCCGTATTGCTTTATATCATTATATGCTTCCCAAGGGTCATTTTCAGGGGTTATTTTTTTCAAGTAGGACATCGTAAACTCCTTACATTCATTATTAGAAAAACCACTTCATTATAGCTGAAATAGTATTTTTTTGCCTAGTATTAACTACTCTCCCTTTTTACAAAACTTATGAAACCAACCCATTTATTATACATAATTTAGTACCTATACAAAGAAACTATAGGGATGAATCGAAAATTATGGATGGTGCAATTATGGAGAGACAGCCCTTAGGCGAGGTAGAAAAATTAGCCTTAAAAAAGGTGAAAATCTTTAGGCAAAGCCTATTACGTTACATTTTAAGGTCAATGCTTGCCAGTATGTTTATCGGATTTGGTGTAATTGTTGCTTTTAAAACGGGAAACTACTTTTATTTAGAACATTCCCCTTGGGCTTATCCGATGGCCGCACTCACCTTTGGAGCGGCAATTATATTAATCGCTTACGCTGGTGGTGATTTGTTTACGGGTAATACATTCTATTACACCTATGCTGCACTGCGGCGAAAAATGGCTTGGCTAGAAGTTACCAAACTGTGGATAAGTAGCTATTTTGGAAATATTTTAGGAGCAGCGGTCTTCGCCTTTATCATTTTTACCACGGGACTTTATGAAGAATCGTCGGTTAATGGTTTTTTATTAAGCGTAGTAGAAAAGAAAATGCAGGTTCCTACGATGGAGCTGCTTTTTAGAGCAATCCTTTGTAATTGGCTGGTTTGCTTAGCCTTTTTTATTCCTCTTGGTCTAAAAGGAGACGGACCGAAAATGTTTTCGATGATCCTTTTTGTGTTCTGCTTTTTTATTTCCGGATATGAACATAGTATCGCCAATATGTGTACCTTCGCTATAGCCTTAGTTTTGAATCATCCTGGGACGATCTCATGGGGAGGAGTCATTCATAATCTAATTCCGGTAACCATAGGCAATTTATTTGGCGGCAGCATTTTAATGGCGTGGATGTATTACTTTGTAAATAAACCTTTTTTAGATGAACCTGAAGAATAAAAACAGCCGTGTGCTTGTTATACGGCTGTTTTTATCGACAAATTCCCGGGAAATAATCCGGCAGACGACAAATAGTATGAATATTCTAAATAGTAATACATTATTTATTTTTGCTTAAAAAATAAAGATAAGATTTAACCATGAAATAGCTTACTTCTTCAGGCAATAAATCCTTGATTGGTTTTAAACGGGAACGCCCAGCCTCTTCCACCGCTTTTTGAAGCATTGGAATATACTCCGCAGGAATGAGCTTAGAAAAATCAACTTCCATTCCTTGCTGAGCACATTGGATTAGATGGCTTTCAACCGTGCTTAGTGCTAGCTCGCGTTTTTCTGCTATTTGTTCGATTGATAAGTTTTGCTGATGTAGCTGTAAGGTTTCTAAATGGGAATCACCAACAGCTTTTTTAACGGCTTTTTTAGGTGCTGCAGCTTTTCCCTCCTCCGGCTGGCGCTCTGGATGGGCTTCACAAAACTGACGAATGGCCTGTATAAATTCAAGTCCATATTTCTGCAATTTAAGTTCCCCGACTCCACTGACTCCTAAAAAGTCTTCGCTTGTTCTTGGAAGCTTTGCACACATGTCCTTTAAAGCAGCATCAGAAAAAATAACAAATGGAGGTACATTTTCTCTTTCCGCAATCGTTCTTCTTACTTCTCGTAATGTTTCGAATAGTGGGTCATCCTTTGAAATTTCTCTGACTTTAACGGTTTCTCTGCGATGAACTTTTTCCTTTCCAAGGAGAATATCTTTCCCTTTTGGAGATACATATAATGTTGGAAATTGTCCTTGTTCAATCGCAATTAATTCTTGTGAGATCAAGAACTCGATAAAATCACTGACTTCTTTTGAACCTTTTTCCTTCATAATTCCATAGGTAGTCAGCTTGTCAAAACCCATCTCGGTTACTTTTTTATTTCTTGAGCCTGTTAATACTTGAGCAGTAAGCGTTTTTCCAAATCGCTGTCCCATCCGGATCATACATGACATTACCATTTGGGCTTCTTTTGTTACATCAATGCTAGTACGTGAATCAAGACAATTACCGCAACGTCCACATGACTCTGTCTCTATTTCCCCAAAATATTTTAAAATAAATTCCTGCAGACAATTTTCGGTATGGCAATAATCAACCATCTGTTGTAACTTTTCCAGCTCCTGATTAATCCGCGTTCGATCGCTGGATTGATCAATTAAGAAGCGCTGAACCTGTACATCCTGCGAGGAATAAAGCAGGATACATTCACTTTCCAGACCATCACGTCCTGCACGGCCTGCCTCTTGATAGTAACTCTCCATATTTTTCGGAAGTTGGAAATGAAGGACATACCGGATGTTGGATTTGTCGATTCCCATTCCAAAGGCTGAGGTTGCGACCATAACGGAGGCTTCATCTTTTAAAAAGCGATCCTGCTCACGTATACGCTCCGCATCCCCCATCCCGGCATGATACCTTGCAACATTGATATTTTCTTTCTTCAGCCTTTCGTAAAGCTGGTCAACGTTCTTCCGGGTGGCTGCATAAATAATGCCAGCTTCCTTTTCGTTCTTTCTTATATAATCTCTTAGATAATGAAGTCTGTCTTGACCTTTAATCACAGCAAAGGAAAGATTCTCTCGTTCAAAACCAGTTATGATTGAATTCTCTTCATCAATGTCGAGTGTTTCACAGATATCCTCTCGAACCCTTGGTGTCGCTGTTGCAGTAAGCGCCAATACATTTGGTTTTTGCGGAAGACTGTAGACCATTTGCTTGATATGGCGGTAGCTTGGACGGAAATCATGCCCCCATTGTGAGATACAATGTGCTTCATCCACCGCAACTAATGGAATGTCCATTTGTTTCAGATCCTCGATAAATTCATGGGATTCTAATCGTTCGGGTGCTATATATAGGAGCTTGTACATTCCTTGCTTGGCTTCTCTGATTCGTTCGTTTGCTTCATTGTAACTTAGAGAGCTATTGATAAAAGTTGCAGGAATTCCTACCTGAACGAGGGCATCAACTTGATCCTTCATAAGTGAGATTAACGGGGATATAACAATCGTGGTACCTGGTAAAACAAGTGCAGGAATTTGAAAACAAATTGATTTCCCTCCGCCGGTTGGCATAACACAAATCGTATTTTCTCCAGCTAAAACGGATTGGATGGCACGCTCCTGCCCATTTCGAAAGGATGAATAACCAAAATGCGATTCTAATAATCGTTGAGCTTTTTCAAATAACAAAACGTCTCCCCCTTCTGCTAAATAACCTTATTACATTATACCTTTTTTCAGATGTATCTGAGAGTAATTTCTGTTATGTGAGAGTTAATTTCGTTATCGAGAGTATTTTCTGCTATGCGCGAGTGAATATTGTTATCCGTAAGTATTTTCTGCCATCCGCATGTATTTTCCGCCATCCGCCAGTATTTTCTGCCATTCGCAAGTATTTTCTGCCATTCGCAAGTATTTTCCGCTATCCGCCAGTATTTTCCGCTATCCGCCAGTATTTCTCGCTATCCGCCAGTATTTCTCGCTATCCGCCAGTATTTTCCGCCATCCGCCAGTATTTCTCGCCATCCGCCAGTATTTCTCGCCATCCGCCAGTATTTCTCGCCATCCGCCAGTATTTCTCGCCATCCGCCAGTATTTCTCGCCATCCGCCAGTATTTCTCGCCATCCGCCAGTATTTCTCGCCATCCGCCAGTATTTCTCGCCATCCGCCAGTATTTCTCGCCATCCGCCAGTATTTCTCGCCATCCGCCAGTATTTCTCGCCATCCGCCAGTATTTCTCGCCATCCGCCAGTATTTCTCGCCATCCGCCAGTATTTCTCGCCATCCGCCAGTATTTCTCGCCATCCGCCAGTATTTCTCGCCATCCGCCAGTATTTCTCGCCATCCGCCAGTATTTCTCGCCATCCGCCAGTAATGTATAAAGAAGCTGCCGTACTCACTCGCCGGCAGCTTCTCCTATTATTATCCCTGTGTAAACAGCTCTTCCAACTGTTTCCGCAGCACAAACTTCTGGATCTTCCCACTCGCATTCCGCGGTAATGCTTCACAGAAAACATATTTTCGTGGACGTTTGTAGTTTGCTAGACTATCGCTGTTTTTACAATAGTCTTCCAGATCTTGTTCAGTCAATCCCGGATCCTTTTTCACCACAAATGCCGTCACGGTCTCACCCCAGCGGTCATCTGGCTGGCCCACAATCGCAACATCCAGAACACCTTCATGTGCATGCAAGACATCTTCGACTTCACGTGGATAAATATTCTCCCCGCCGCTAATAATCATATCATCCACCCGGTCATTGACGTATAGAAAGCCCTCTGCATCTAGGTAACCAATATCACCTGAATGATACCAGCCTTTATACATCGATTTTCCCGTCGCCTCTTCACGGTTAAAGTAACCGATCATCATGCATGGCCCTTTTACTATAATCTCACCTGTTTCACCAACTGGAACGACATCATCAGGATCTGATGGACCATCCTCTCGCGTCCGAACCACTCGGATATCGTGGTTAATGGCGGCTTGACCAGCAGAGCCTGCTTTTCTTAACTGGTCATTCTCGGATAAGAAGGTTATCGCTGGTCCCATTTCGGTCATTCCATAGGCTTGAACTAACCCGATACCAAATCGGTCATGGAGAGCATGAACGAGAGACGGAGCCATTGGAGCTGCACCATACAAACCTAGCCTTAGACTTTCTGTATTGTATTGACTTAAATCTTCTTGCAACAACATGTTCCACATAGTTGGGGCTGCGAAAAATTTCGTTATTTTTTCTTGCCCAATTAACTGAAGGATCACTTTTGGGTTAAATTGGTGCAGAATGACATTTCTTGCTCCTACATGAATCCTTGGCAAAAAGGCACAATGAAGCTCCGCACAATGGAACATAGGAGCGGTCACAAGACCTACGTCCTCCGCCTCAAGCTTTTGAGCTGCAATACAAAGCACACTTTGGTCGACCATATTGCGATGACTATGCATGACTCCTTTCGGTCTTCCTGTTGTCCCGCTTGTATAGATAAAGGCATATATATCATTTTCATTAACCTCTGCCTGAATCTCTTTAATTGAAGATTCAGCAAGTCTATCGTGATAACTTACAGCATAGGCTGGTGTTTCTTCATCAATAAACCAAAACGCCATCGATTCAAAACGATTTTCGATAGAGGATATGACAGGCTCCAATGCTTTTTCGAAAAGGACCACCTTAGGGCTAGCATCCGATAAAATAAAAGCCACTTCTTCTGGCATTAAGCGGAAGTTTATTGGATTAAAGATGGCCCCGATTTTTGCACAGGCAAAGAATGCCGTTCCTAATTCCTCTGTATTAAACATGAATGTGGAAACCCGGTCGCCTTTTTTGACTCCTTCGTTCAACAACGCATTCGCTAGCCGGTTTACCTGTTCACTCCACTCTTTATACGTATAGCGGACATTCTTCCTAACATCATAAATTGCATCCTTGTTCGGGTATCTTTTTACTGTTAAATCGAAAATTTGTCCAATAGTAGTAGTCATCAAATCTCCCCCATTTACAATCCTAGATTTTTGGCAATTATCGTTTTCATGATTTCATTTGTCCCTGCGTAAATACTAGAAACCTGAATATCGCGGAATCTTCTCGCAATCTCGTATTCTTCCATATAACCATAGCCGCCATGTAACTGCAGGCATTCTCCCGCAATTTTCTTTGCTGTATCAGTTAGTCGCCATTTCGCCATTGAAACCTTTGTTACCACATTTTGACCATCGATATGTTCAGCGATTAATTGATCTAAAAACGCTCTCCCCATCTCCACCTCGGTAGCCATTTCCGCAATTTTGAACTGAGTATTTTGGAATTGGCTGATAGGCTTTCCAAAGGCTTCGCGGCTCTTCACATAGTCAATTGTTCCCTGCAGCATAACTTCTGCTGAAATTTGTGCTGCTATGGCCACAACCAACCGTTCCTGCTGGAGTTTATCCATCATATAGAGAAAACCTTTGCCTTCATCGCCAAGGAGATTCTCCTTAGGAACTCTGCAATCCTCAAAAATTAACTCTGCTGTATCCTGACTATGAAGGCCCACTTTGTTCAGTTTTCTCCCTCTTGAAAAACCAGGAGTATCTCGTTCAACAAGGAGTAAACTGACCCCTTTATGCTTTGGTACTGCATTAGAATCTGTTTTACAAGCTACTAGAATTAGATCCGATTGAATTCCATTGGTTATAAAGGTTTTTTGACCGTTTACTATATAGTGGTTACCATCTAGCTTTGCGGTGGTTTTGATATTGGCAAGGTCAGACCCCGTCCCAGGTTCAGTCATCGCAATGGCTGTAATAAGTTCCCCTGTTACACAGCTGGGAAGCCAGCGCTGTTTTTGATCTGCCGTGCCGAATGAATTGATATATGGGACAACGATGTCATTATGGAGGCCCATACCAACAAGACCAGAGCCCACTCTCTCTAACTCTTCATTAATAACAACAGAGAATCCCCAGTCTACACCACTGCCTCCGTAAATCTCATCTAAATCTGGACAAAGAAAACCCTGTTCCCCCATCTTTCTCCACAAGGAGCGGGGAATCATTCTCTCCTCTTCCCATTGCTCATAATAGGGAACAGCCTCTTTCTCTAGAAATTTCCTTAATGACTTGCGAAAAATTTCATGGTCATGTGTTAAATATGGATGCTTCATATTGAATGCCTCACTTTCTATTTATTACCACTTATTTTCTAAGCATTGACTTGATTTAATTTTTGACGAAGCTGATATTTTAGTATTTTCCCAGAAGCATTTCTTGGTAACTGCTCTTCTATAAAAATTCTTCTTGGAACTTTGAAGCCAGCCAGTTTCTGTCGGCAAAAAGTTTTTAACTCTTCCTCATCTATGACGGCACCTTCTTTTGGAACAATAATGGCGCAGACGGCCTCACCCCATGTGTCATCAGGCAGGCCAATTATGGCCGCGTCAAGGACTCCAGGATGTTCGAAAAGAACCCCTTCAACTTCAACGGAATAAACATTTTCACCACCCGTAATAATCATGTCCTTTTTACGGTCAACGAGGGTAATGTAGCCTTCCTCATCTATGGTTGCCAGGTCACCTGTATAGAGCCAGTCATTTTTAATCGTATTTTTTGTTTCTTCTGGCTTTTTATAGTATTCCTTCATAACCATTGGACTCTTAATAATGAATTCACCTACTACATTGGGTTTAACATCATTCCCTTGTTCGTCGACCACTCGCGTCTCCGTTAGAAAAATAGGTTTACCTCCCTTACCAAGATGGAGTTTATGCCCCTCTGGATCGAGAAGAATTCCGCCAGGTCCGCCTTCGGTTAAGCCGCAAAGATTATAGAACTGATCTGTTTTAAATAATTGAATACTTTTTTTCACTAGTTCAGGTGCCATTGGCGCGGCACCATAACCACACCTGCGTATGGATGATAAGTCATAATCGGCTGCATTTGGAACCTGTAGAATGAAATTAAACATGGCTGGAACACCAAAGAAGTGAGTAATTTTATGTTCTTGAATGGTTTGAAGTGTTTTGACTGGATGAAAATCACGGTGAATGATATGCGTTGCCCCTAGTGCAACACCTGAAATTAGGAAAAGATTTAACTGTGCAGAGTGGAAGAGTGGTGCTACATGAAGGATACGCTCATGTAGACGCAATCCCATATTAATCGTGACTGATATTCCTACATTAAAAATTCTCTTATGATCAAACAATGCGCCTTTTGGACGGCCAGTTGTCCCTGAGGTATATAAGATTTCTAAATCATCTTCATCAGAAACTTCAATTTCGGGTTCATTCCTATTATTAGATAAAGCGCTTACATAAGAGAGGTAGCCTAGTGTTCTTGGTTCGCCGATGGTAATAACGGTCCCAACATCACTATCATCTTTAGCTGCGGTAATGACTTCTTCAAATTCAAGGTCACAAACAACTAGCTTAGCTTCTGATTGCTGTAATATGTAGTGTACTTCTGGTGAGGTCAATCGAAAATTAATAGGAACAGCAACAGCGCCTATTTTAGCCGCTGCAAAAAAGGTAAAAACAAAATGGTCCGAATTCTTCATCATCAACGCTAATTTATCGCCCTTTTGTACTCCCATCCACAGAAGACCGTGTGCCAATCTGTTTACTTCCTCATTAAATTGACGGTAGGTGTAACTGCGACCTTCACATTCAATCGCTAACAACTCTGGGAACTTTCTGGCATTTTGAGATAAAAGACTACCAATATTCATTTTTGTTGTTCCTCCTTGTAATAAATAAATCACCCCAACCTATTGTAACAAAAGTATAGAATTTTTAGAATATTTAACTAAAAATTAAATACTAAACTTTTATTTCTATATTAGTAAAGTCATAGGCCTTTTTGCACATTTTGTAGAATTATATATATTGAATATTCGAAAATTAGAGGATTATAATAGAATTTGGCAATAGAAAAATGATCGATTGGAGGAAATAATAAAATGAAGTTTAAAAGACTGTCAGTTTTACTAACACTCATGTTAGCCTTTAGTACCTTCTTTACCTCATTTGCTTTTGCAGAAGAAAACACAGACAAGCCTAACCTTGTCGCCTTAGGGGATTCTATTACTTTTGGCTGGAACCTTGATGATACGAATGGGAATACACAAAAATCAGCAAAGGCATTTCCAAACTTAATCATTGCCGAAGGATTTTTCAATGTAACGAATATTAGCGGAGGTGGTTGGACTTCTTCGCATATTTTAGCCCAAGTTAATAATCCAGCTAATGAAGCCTCAATCCAAAACGCAGATGTTTTTACACTAGACATTGGAAGCAATGATTTAATGGGAGCTATTGGCCTATCTGACATTATTAAAAATGGAACACCTGTAGATCCTTCCACCCTAATACCAAAGGTTACAGCTGCTTCACAGCAATTAGGTCTAAATTTACAACAAATATTTGGTAAAATTAGAAGCCTTAATACGGAAGCACCTATCATTCTTTATAATATCTATAACCCGTTTGCTTCAAGCGAAGTTCCATTCAATGCTTTCCTACATAATATTGGCGAGCAAATTGCAACAAATGTTAACGCATCTGTTATTAACTCTTTTGCTAATATTCCTGGCACTTTTATTGCAGACGCTAAATCAGCTTTCGATGGAAAACAATTAGAATATATTATTCCTGGAGACATCCATCCAAATGTTACTGGTCAATCAGTGCTAGCCGGATTAGCGACAGGTATTTTACTTCCATTATTGCCTGAAGAACTCACAGTAGAAATTACCGCACCAACTGAAGAAACAACTGGATCTGTTACAATTGAAGTACTGACAAATGCCGAAGAGGTTCTTTCCATGATGTGGTTAGAAGGAGAGCAAACCCTTGAAAGTTTCTATGATGAAGAAGGAAAAGAATTAGGTACGAAGATTATTGATAACAAATTTGAAGTATTAAAAAATGGCACCTATTCTATATATGTTTTAGATGGATATGGACAGGAAACTGTGGAAATCATCACCATCAATAATATCAAAGAAAAACCAGTCGAAAATCCAAAACCTACACCCACACCAACACCAACACCAGTAACAAATACGCCTGCTCCGCCAGCAACTGGTACTGGACATGCTATACCGAATACGGCATCACCTGCCTACAATTTGATGGCATTAGGTTCAGTCGTTCTTTTGGCAGGATATGTTACGTTGACAATTCAAAGAAGACGTAAACAAGAGATTTAATTTAAATAAAAAAAGGTCAGACCCTCATAGTTTTGAGGGAACTGACCTTCTTTTTATATTGTACTTTCCTTTGGAGTGGCTCTTTTTTTCCGCACCTCTATCACTGTTAAAATGATGGCAACTATTAGAAACAAACTGCTTATACGAAAGAGATTAGCAGTATCAGTGAATTGTGCTATTGTACCGAAGATAATCCCGCTTAAGCCAATCCCTAAATCAAGCGATGAAAAGAACATTCCATTTGCCACACCTCTTCGATTTTCGGGTGTCATGGATAAGGTCCAGGATTGCAAGGTTGGTAATGCGCAGCCAAAACCGAGTCCAAACAATCCGCCCGCTATAGCAATCATGAAATTGGTTTGTGCATACGAAAGGACCCACAACCCAACAAAGGTAGCCAAAATACAGAAATAGACCATGCCGATTGGCCCTTTTTCATCAAACAACTTTCCTGCAAACGGTCTAGCCAACGTAGAAACAATGGCATTAAGAATATAAAATAAAAAGATTTGGTCAATGCCTCTTTCTTCCCCAAAGATAACGATAAAGGTTGAGACTGAACCATAACCAAGACAAATAATGAGGGTAATTAAAGATGGGTACCAGCTTGATTTCTCCACTAGTGAACCCAGGTAGGAAAATTTAAGATTTTCCTTTTTTGTTTTTAATACGGCTTCAGGTGTTTGGTATCTTACAAGTGCAAGCAGGACTACAGAAATAAAACCTAATATGCCTGAAATAATAATGAGATTAGTAAAGGAGGTAACATTATATAAGAAAATTCCTAGACTAGGGGCAATAATGAAACCAATTGTGGTTGAAAGCCCAAAATAGCCCATTCCTTCACCAAGCCTAGAAAATGGAATGACATCGACCGCCGCTGTACCATTCACGGTTGTAGACCAACCCCAAGCAAGACCATGCACAAATCGGATTAACAGGAATATCATGACAATTCTTGATATTGGATAAAGAATAGTGATAACTAAAAGAATGACGGCTCCAATTAATACAAGTGATTTCCTTTGCTTGTATTCGAGCATATGTCCAATAAACGGTCTAATGAACACAGCACCGATCGAAAACAACGCCGTCACAAGACCAATTTCTAACCCACTTGCACCTATGGATTTAATATAGGGCGGTAACGTAGGTATAAGCATTTGAAAAGACATAAACACAAATAGATTCCCAACCATTAACATAACAAAAGATTTAGTCCACAAACGCTCTTTCAAGGATACACCTCTCTAACTATCTTCATACCGATTATTGGGGTAATTCAGATTATTTCGCATCACTAAATAATAGCATAGAACACCTTAAAAGATAAATAAAAAATCATTTATTATTCAGCACTTCCCTTGTATAACTGTTATCATTTTTCAGTAAATTCCGGTATCATGAATAGTAGCAATCGAAATCCAAATGGAGGAAATATATGCAAAAGAGAAAAATCGTCATCACTCATCCATTAGAACAAAATCTTATCGATCAAATAAAAGAAATTATCCCAGATTGGACTATCATTATAGGAAAAGATAGAGAGATTTGGCAGGAGCATATACATGATGCTGAAATCATCGCCGGCTGGAAAAAAGGGATAGAGAAAGATTGTCTCACGCCCCATTCAAAGCTTAAGTGGCTTCAAACCTGGAGTGCCGGTGTAGATAGCTTGCCGCTTGAAACGCTGGAATCGAGAAATATTACCGTAACGAGTGCTAATGGCGTGCACGCTTATCCTATATCCGAGACCATTTATGCATTAATGCTTAGCTTAACGAGAAAGATTCATACATATGTAAAAAACCAGCGAGAAAGAAAATGGCATCATTCTGATATGAAGTTAGAAATGCACGAAAAAACTGTTGGAATTATAGGTGTTGGGACCATCGGCAAAGAAGCAGCAAAAATTGCAAAAGCTTTTGGAATGAAGGTCCTTGGCGTTCGTCATTCAGGAAAACAACAGGAATTTGTTGATGAAATGTTCACCACCAATCAATTAGATGCAGTTCTTCCCAAGTGTGATTATGTGGTGGTCACTCTGCCGCTAACGAAAGAAACCAATCGCTTATTCGGCGCCAAACAATTCGACCTCATGAAATCTTCAGCATTCTTTATTAATATTGGACGTGGCGAAATCGTGGTAGAAGGAGATTTGATTTCCGCTTTACAGAGGGGACAAATTGCTGGTGCCGGTTTAGATGTGTTTGAACAAGAACCATTAACAGTTGATAGTCCTTTATGGGAAATGGAAAATGTGATTATTACCCCGCACACCTCTGGTTCAACGGAGCATTATAATCAACGGGTTATTGAAAATATTCTTATCCCGAACCTACAAAACTATATTTCAGGTAACCAGCCTTCTGTTAATCTAGTTGATTATTCAAAAGGCTATTAGTAGAGGAGCAGTCATATGCAACATGTCACAGTAAAAAAGGCAAGGAGAAAGAACACTATATTTCTATCTATAAAGCTGATAGTATCTGCCCTACTCATTTTCCTGTTAGTCATTAATTTATTTCCAGTTAAACAAATCAAACAGAAAAGCTTTTTTAAACATACTCGACCATTGGTCATAGCCCACCAAGGCGGTGAACTGTTAGCACCTTCAAATACCATGGCATCCTTTCAGAATGCAGCTAATATGGGAGTGGATGTCCTCGAAACAGATATACATATTACAAAGGATGGTCACTTAGTTACGATTCATGATGCAAGTGTTGACCGGACAACCAATGGTAAGGGACAGGTTGAAGACTTTACTTTAGCAGAAATTCAAGAGCTAGATGCAGGCTATCATTTTAAAAATCTAGAAGGCAATCATAATTTTCGTGGTAAGGGTGTCTATATTCCGACAGTTGAGGAAATGTTTCAAAACTTCAATGATATGAAGATTGAAATAGAAATTAAAGATGACAATCCCCCTGAAAGAATCGAGGAAATTGCGTCTAAATTGTGGAATCTAATTGAAGATTACCAAATGGAAGAAAAGGTATTAATCGGTTCCTTTGACCAAGAAATTCTTAAGACATTTGATAAGTATGCAAAAGGTCGAGTAGCCCTTTCAGCCGGAAGACAAGAGGTTAAGAATTTTGTGGTTACCCATAAATTCCTTTTACGTAATCTTTATGTACCACACGTTGATGCTTTTCAAATCCCAGTGGAAGACAGCGGCTTTGATTTAACTGATCAAAGATTAATCGATGGGGCACATCGGCTCGGAATGGAAATCCATTATTGGACCATTGATGATCCAGACACAATGGAAAAACTTATTGATGCAGGTGCAGATGGTATATTGACCAATCGACCTGATTTATTACTTAAACTAATTGAAGAAAAGGGAATGTAAGATTTAGAGCTGCTCTATTTTAAAGGGACAGCTATTTCTTAGGGGCAATAATTTAAAAGAGTCTTTTGTTTTAGTCGAGGTATCATGGTATAATTCACCGAATACACAGAAAATTATAAGGGGTAAATAAAATGGATTTTAGTAATGTCAGTATATTAGCCATCATTTTAGCTGTAGTCGCGAATATGGTCATTGGAGCACTCTGGTATTCTCCTGTTCTTTTTTCTAACATTTGGGTTAGAGCATTAGGCAAGAAAATGGAGGATATCGATCCCAAGGGAGCTTACGTAGGTTATGGATTAACCACACTCGGAGGGATTTTCACTGCAGTTGTCCTTTCCTTATTTATTCAGTTATTAGATACGGTAACCATACTAGATGGGGCTTTATTTGGATTTCTAATTGGTCTAATCGCTGCGTTTAGAGAATTATCCCCTACCTTCTTTGAGAGCCGCAACTACACGTTATTCTTCATTAGTGCAGGTTATCATATAGTCGCCTTGACGGTTATGGGCATTATTATTGCTGCTTTTGTATAATGATAAAGGGTGCCCATTGGGCACCCTTTATTATTAATAAATCGTTTGAACACCCTTGCCTGCTATTGTCGTCCATTCAAATTGACGTAGTCTAACTTCAAATAGTGTCAACGGATCGCGGAACATTTCCGGGTTTGTATTCATCTTTTTCAGTATATCTTGATTTGTGGTTATTTGAGACAGTGCTTCCTCGATTGCTTCATTAAGGACCTTCAATGGCTGTCTGAAAAACATTGTAATGTCTCGTTCTAAAGATTTTTCAAATAGCTCGAATTGTTGGAAGAAGCGTTCAATCACGACCTCAGTTGGTTCAGAATAGCTATCATTTTTCACAAAAGCCTTGTATTTACTGTACAGCATGGCTTTATTTTGGGATATTGCCCCAAATAACTTCCCTGCGCTTTTCAATAAAAATTGTGATGGAGTATTGCGAAGTAAGATATTTACCTTTTCTAATTGGAACCGGCTCGTCATTCTATCCGTATCCCGACGCCAATCATCCAACACTTTAAAGTCACATTCTGTGTTAATTCGCTCTTCTCCATACAAACTATTTAAGCCTTCAGCCATTTCATTTAGAAAAGCCTGCCCTTGCTCAAATTCCTCTTTACCATTGATAATCCATTCTTGAAGTGATGTATAATATTTCGGCATTACTTCTTGCTCCAAGTAATCTTGTAGTCTATTGTTCATCACATCATTTAGCTCCAAATGAATTGTACTAATATTACTGTCTTCTTTGATTAACTCGGAACATTCTTGCAGTATTTTCGGTACTGCGATAGAAATTTCATTTTGAATGGATTCCTTTATGGTGCGGTAAGACCTTGTGATTGCTTTTGTCTTTTGTGACTCAGCGTCCTTTAATTGATTAAGAGCTCCATTTAACTTCAGCACCACTTCTTCGTTCCAGCGAACTGACTCAATTAATTGATTCTCAACATCAATTCTCTTTTGCAACAACCTGGAAATAGTTGTTCGAATGAAAAATAAAAGCTTTGCCAAGCGTTTATCGGCTATGTTTCTTTTATTCTTTACCGATTGAATAAAGCTCTTTAGTTCGACTAATTGCTGCCCACTTTCATATTGAGAGGAAAAAGGTAGTACCTGTGCTTCAGGTAAATAGGACTGAATCCTGGACCTAGTTTCGTCGAAAATTCTTATTGCTTCCTGCTCATTAACAATCGTATCCATCTTATTCAAGAGAAAATGGACGGGAATATCGGGAGCAAGTTCATGAATTTGTGTTAGAATCCCCTTCTCTTTATCTGTAAACGGAGCATTTGCATCTAAGACAAATAATAAACTATCTGCCATTTGAAGATACTGCAGCACTTCATAGCGATCTTGATGGCTGCCTTTTAGACCAGGCGTTTCAATTAATGCCAGTTTCTGCTCATACAATAATGGAAAAGGCTGTTGAAATTCGATAATCGATTCTAGTGCATTTCGCCGACGATCCATTCGCTCTTGAAATTGCGTGAAATCTGCGAGTTTTACTGTCTCTTGATCGGTTATTTCATAAATATTTAAGTCCTCAAAGTCCTTAAACATAACAAGCGACGACGTGGGGCTATCCTGAATCTCTTCCCCTAGAATGGTATTTATGAAGGAAGACTTCCCGCTGCCACTTAATCCAGTAATCAACAAGTGATGGGTATCAAAATCATTCAATTGCTGAACCATCCATTTTAAGCGGTTATTCTCACCCATATCTTGACTATTGGCCCAACTAATAATGGACTCAAAGAGATTTATACATTCTTCTAATTCGTTGAAATGACTTTCTGTTTCACCAATAAGATTTTCAGCCACATTAACAATTGACATACTAATACTTGTTGGAAAAAGCTCATTCCAAGATAATACCGCAGCTGACACTAAGACCGTATGCGTAGGAACTGATAAGCGCAGCCAATTTGTTAATAAGTCAGGTACAAGGTCCTCTAGTGTTTTAATCGTCTGGCTGCCATTTATTAATTCAAAATACGTTTCATAATGGAAATCTGATAGCAATTGGAAATGGTTGTTTGTGCTAATATCAAGATTCAATAGAAGATGATTTAATTCTTTTAGCCATGTAAAATGGTACTCTTCACTTTTATAGCTGTTCCATAGTGACGCAGTAAGTTCTTCAAACATCTGATGGTCCAGGGCATATAATTCAAATAGTCCTTGTAAGAAATAATTTGGATTTAAACTTTTGGTTACACCTTTCTTGACATATGAATTCACTGTATCAAACCATTCAAGTGAACCCGTTCGTTTTGCTTCATTCAGCGCAAGTTCAATTGCATGATCCCAATCCTGCTGTTCCTCAAAATAAGCACGGGCTATTGCAGTCACATTCGGATAATCGGGGTTTGCATCGATTGTTCTTTTGATAATTTCCACTGCTGCCTCGGACTTTCCTCGTTCAATATAAAGAGAAAACAACTGCAAAGCCACTTCTGTCTTTAATGTAGGATTATTTGTTTCAATGGACAGATAAAGGTCCTCGGCATTTGAAAGAAGACCTGTTTCAAAATAGGCATCGGCAATATTTTTCCTAGCCCAAAGCTCGAGTTCCCCCACAACGTTTTCCCATTTAAAAATAGCTGCCTCAAAATCCCGATTATGAAAATAGATTTCTCCTTGTGCAAAGCGTACAGACGTTAAATCGGGCATATCCTTCTGAAGTTCTTCCTGATACGCGTCACCTAACACACGTATGGGCTGTACATTTTCATGTTCATTTATATACATTTGATAATAAGACTTTTTTATTAACTGACTTTCCAACGTCATTACCGTCCCTCCAATACCACCACTTCTTTGCATTCATATGGGAAAGAGGCAGAATTATTCCTCTATACAATTCGAACAATGTACTCATTTTTAGTCCCAATTATATCGATTCTACCAAACAATTTTTTAATTAAGGTTTCAGTAATATTTCAATTTGAATACATTGCTCTAAATTGGCAGGCTTCTACTTTTATCCCCTTTCACTGTATAATGAATTCAATCTACCAAAAGGAGTATTCACTTTGGAAAAGGACGAAGCCGTTTATTTATCAGATTTGATAAAAAATTCTAGACCTGCCAATTATGATATTAAAAAAATAGAAACAGTTAATGGAACATTACCACGATTTCATCAATGGACAAATGGGAAACAAACCTTAGCAGGCTTTGAAGTTACTCGGATAGATAGCGACACCAGCTATTATTTTCTATTCATCGATTGGCACCGCAATGACAACTATTATTTAGTCATTTACTTACATAATAAATCAACCACAGCTGCGGAGTTGAGAGTAATTGAAAAAGTAGATGGAAGCCCCCATATCGTATGGAAGTACAATCCTTTAAAACGTGATGGGAAAAACATTCAACGAAAAGCCTATTTTAGGCAAATGTTTGGCTCAACAACCCTACAAATAAAAGTTCCTGCCTCTACTTTCGAAGTGAAGGAATTCTTCGACCAACTATTTAGACTCTGCCAAAACCGGATAAAAGCAGATAAAATCGTTGACGTATTTGATTTTGAAAATAAGTAAAAGGAGTGGTTTTATAATGAAAACCTATAAAAATTGCCAAAGCTGCGGAATGCCATTAGCAAAAGACGAACTTGGCGGCGGAACTGAAAAAGATGGTTCAAAAAGTCTAAAATATTGCAGCCACTGCTACATCAACGGTGAATTTACCCAGCCAGACCTAACTGTTGATGAAATGAAAGAAAGAGTAAAACAAAAAATTGTTGAATTCGGAATGCCTAAGTTTGTTGCAGGATTATTAACAAGAAATACAGACAAGCTTGAAAGATGGGCAAAAAATTAGGGAGGCGGGGAGCCTCCCTCTTTTTTTTTATAAAACCTTACTCAAAAAGGCTTTGGTTCGCTCTTCCATAGGATGATCAAATAATTCATTTGGAACATTCTCTTCAACTATGAGCCCGCCGTCCATAAAGATTACGCGGTCCCCTACTTCCTTTGCAAAACCCATTTCATGTGTAACAACCACCATGGTCATACCTTCTTTAGCAAGCTGCTTCATAACTTCCAAAACCTCTCCGACCATTTCCGGATCAAGGGCTGAGGTTGGTTCGTCAAACAGCATGATTTTCGGCTCCATCGCAAGTGCTCTTGCAATCGCGACACGCTGCTTTTGACCGCCTGATAAAGAATCTGGATACGCTTCTGCCTTATCCTCTAAACCTACTTTTCTTAAAAGCTCTAAACCTTTTTTCCTAGCTTCAAGAGCGGAAGTATTTCTGACTTTCATTGGGGCAAGCATGATATTTTCGATAACCTTTTTATGTGGGAACAGATTAAACTGTTGAAAAACCATCCCTACTTCTGTACGTACTTTATTGATATCTGACTTTTTATCGGTAATATCCGTTCCTTCAATATAGACATGTCCATCCGTAATGGATTCTAAAAGATTAATACAACGGAGGAAAGTAGATTTACCTGATCCAGATGGACCTATAACAACCACAACTTCTTGAGGCTTAACAGTTACATTAATATCCTTTAGTACAACATTGGTTCCAAAAGACTTTTTTAAATTTTTCACTTCAATCATTCTGTTGCTAGTCTCCTTTCAAGTCGGCTTAATACGTAACTTAAAGAAAGCGTTAATACAAGGTAAATAAGCGCTGCCGTAATATACGGCTCCCATACACGGAAATATTGACCTTGCATGGCTCGTCCCCAATACATGAGTTCCGGGGCTGCGACTAACGAAGCGAGAGAAGATTCTTTAATTAAAACAATAAATTCATTACCTAGCGGCGGTATCATCCTCTTAAACGCTTGTGGAAGGATCACATAACGCATAGCTTGTACATGTGTCATTCCGAGAGAACGGGCTGCTTCCATCTGCCCTTTATCAATCGATTGAATTCCTGCACGGAAGATTTCCGCTATGTATGCAGCAGAGTTTAATGACAGAGTTAAAATCGCAGCAGCAATACCATTTGTTCCCCCTGTAAACAGCGGTACTACCGCAAAATGAATTAACATAATTTGTACGAGCATGGGTGTACCACGGAACAAAGTGATATACACGCCAAAGGGAAATGATAGAAATTTATTTTTCATCATTTTTCCTAACCCGATAAACAAGCCAAGGATTGTCCCTATTAAAATACCAGCTAACGATAGTCCAATTGTCAGCAGCGTCCCTTTAAGAAAAAAAGGTGCGTATTCCGCTAAAATACTCCACTGAATATCCATTATTAATCCCCCTAAAAATCCGTAACCTTCTGTTAAATAATGTAAGACTAGGTATGAAACCAAAAATTGCGTAACTTCTAGTTTTCAAGAGTTACGCAATTTCCATTCTTATTGTTGGTCTTTTAGTAGTTGCACATCTGGATCTACCTTAAACCATTCCTTGTAAATTTCTGCATACGTTCCATTATCAAACACTTCGTTTAGCGCTTTATCGAAATCCGCTTTTATCTTACTGCCCTTCGAAAACATTAATCCGTAGAACTCTTGGGCAAATGCGTCCTTATCTTCAATAATGACAAATTTATCATTTGGATTATTTTTTGCATATTCTTCAATTACTGTATTATCCGCAACAACCGCGTCGGCACCTCCAGCCTTAAGCTCAAGGATTGCTAAGTTATTGTTTTCAAACTTTTTAATTTGACTGCTGTTTTTACCAAGAAGACCTTCAACCGCTTCCTGACCAGTTGTTGCGTTTTGAACAGCAACAGTTTTATCCTTCAAATCTTCTGCACTTTTGATATCACTGCCTTCTGGAACCATAATCTTATTGGTAGATAAGAAGTATGGTACAGAGAAATCATATGTTTTCTTTCTATCATCATTAATGGTAATCGACGAAATACCAATATCGGCAATTTTCTTTTCTAATTCTACGAAAATTGGATCCCACCCGGTATGAGCAATGTCAATTTCGTAACCTGCTTCTTTCGCAACCGCTTTAATTAAGTCAATATCAAAGCCTACAATTTCACCCTTATCCTGATATTCAAATGGTGCGTACGCTGCATCCGTTACGACACGGAGAGTTTTTTTCTCCTTATCGGAGCCATCCCCATTACCACTTGTTTCACTCGAGCCACATGCAGTAAGCATTAACATAAAAGCCATGACCAAGAACGTTGTTAGAAGTTTAAACTTCTTCATTTTCCCATCCCCCTAATATTCTTTTGAAAAATTAATCTTTAAAACATTTATAATTTTTAGAATATAACGATTATATCTTTTTTTGCATTGATATTCAATATTATATTATTAATACTTTAGTGTTTTACTATTTTAATAAGCTAAAAAAGCAATATGAGAATAGTATTTAATAGATAATTGTTTATTTAGGCTTGATATTATGTTTATGTTTCCATTTTAACTAGGCATAGGCCCACACTCTCCACATATACCTACATAATCTATAGGGTATTAATTGAAAAAAAAAGGAGAGTTGCCCAATGTATCCTTATGGCTATTATCAAGTTCCACCAACACAGTATGATTATAATTCATACGACCAGTTTGATGTGTATACTCAACCACAACAAGACCAGTATGACCCGTATGATCCGGACAGACAACCGCAGCAACTTGAGCGCAGAGTTAGTCAGCTCGAAAGACAAAATGAGCGTCAGGAAAGGCAAATCAATCAACTTCAACGTGACGTAAACCAGCTTCAACGTCGCCTGCAGCGTGTAAATCAACGACTGCGTCAAGTCGAAAGACGATTCAACTTCCCATTCACTCCATTTGATGGTGAATACTAATATGTAATGCCAGAATCAGGCTTTTTACGCCTGGTTCTTTTTTTATTTGTAAGATTTCCTCTTACAAATTAAATATCTTGTCAGTGTTTCTGACACATTCACTGACAAAATCTAATAATTTGGTTAACTTTTACATTAAATACAGTTTATAAGGGGCGATTGGGATGTACCGGACGAATGAAATTAAATTGGCAGAGAGAATTATTCAGTTAGATAAGTTAAGGGATGAGCTTTATGAAGAGTTACTGAAAAAGATTGGTACAAAAGGTCATGAACTGTTACGAGCACTTCAAAATCATTGAGGAGTTGATTGGAATGTCTAATCAATTGCGTAAAGGAGTCGAAACACTTAAACTATTCTACATTAATAGATTAATTGAATCTGGTCTTTATGATGCTTCTGAACATGAACTTAACTCCCTCACATTAAGTGAACTAGATAATATTTTCAAAAAGGTATTTCCCTCTAAAGAGCAAAATTAATAACTTAAAAAAATCACCTACTAACCTATACTGCCTTGTATCAGAATCCAATCAATGTAAGGAAAATTAACATAAATTATTGTACCTAATCATAGTAGAGCGTGGTGAAAATAAAAAATGGCAAATGATTCTTCTTATAAAGACAAGAAAGTTATAACAATTGGAATTGTCAGGGACCTGACAGGTCTTTCTGAGAGGCAAATTCGCTATTATGAGGAACGAAAATTAATTTTTCCTGAAAGATCCTCAGGTGGAAGCCGTAAATATTCCTTTGCAGATGTGGAGTTGTTAGTGGAAATAGCTAACAAAATCGAAGATGGTGTTCAAACCCATGAAATTAGAAAAGAAATGCTCCGAGCTCAGAAGACCCAAAATCAAAATGATGTTAGAAGAAAAATGATCCAAGGACAATTGAATGCTCAGTTCGGTTTACGAAAAGGTCCATCTTCTTAATAAAGAAGATGGATTTTTTCTTCTCCTTTCAAAAACCATGTTAGGAAACCTCACACAATTGTAGAATCCACATCAAATCCATGTAAAAATACAAATACATCGAATGTTAAGAAAATTAACATGAATTTAAAGGGGGAGAAATGATGGATACTATATTCTTAATGAACAGTCTTTGGGTAATGGTTGGAGCAATACTTGTTATTCTCATGATTGGAGGATTCATACTGCTAGAGACTGGATCAACACGAATGAAAAATGCCGGACATATTGCAGGAAAAACGATACTTACCTTTGGTATCTCTTCTATCGTATTTTGGGCAGTAGGGTATGGCTTAATCTTCGGAGAAGGAAACCCACTAATTGGACTTTCGGACTTCTTCTACTCGGGTTATGATGTCGAAGGCTTAGCACTTTCAGGTTCAGTATTCTTTTTATTTCAATTAGCCTTTGCAGGTATTTCATTAACGATTGCTTTTGGAGGCTTCGCAGAGCGAGCTAAATTAGGAGCATACCTCGTGTTTGCCGTACTATTTTCAGTCATTGTTTATCCTCCTATTGCCCACTGGATTTGGGGCGGGGGCTGGTTAGCAGAACATGGTAAACAAGATTTCGCAGGCTCAACGGTTGTTCACTTAACTGGTGCAATGGCTGCATTTGCAGCCACATTAATCCTAAAACCACGTATTGGAAAATACAATAAAGATGGTTCAGCAAACAATCTTGCAGGACATAACCAAGTATTTACTGCACTTAGTGTTTTAATCTTATGGGTGGGGTGGTTCGGATTTAATGCAGGCAGTACGGTTTCTGTTGATGGAGCATTCTTTGGATTCGTAGCACTTAATACAAACTTAGCGGCTGGTGCGGGAGTCATCGCTGCAATGATAATCTCTTGGACGGTCATGGGCAAAGCAGATGTTCCAACGATGTTAAACGGAGCCTTAGCAGGTTTAGTAGCCATTACAGCTTCTTGTGCCTTTGTTGATACATGGGCTGCAGTCCTAATCGGTTTCATTTCAGGAATTCTTGTATTTTATAGCATTCGATTCTTTGAAAAGAAAGGAATCGATGATCCAATCGCTGCCCTTTCCGTTCACGGTACAGCAGGTATTTGGGGAACATTATCTACAGGATTTTTTGCCACACCAGAATTAGCAACTGTTGGAGAGCCTGGATTATTTTATGGGGGCGGGTTACACCAGCTTGGTGTTCAGGCATTAGGAGTTGTAAGCAGTGGTGCATTTGCTTTCATCGTTTCCTTTATCTTGTTAACAATTATGAAAGCAGTTATGAATGGCTTACGTGTTACAGAAGAAGAAGAAATTATTGGTCTCGACATGAGCGAGCATGGAAGCTACGGTTACCCTGAAATGGTAAAGGCAGAAAAAACGGTAATAAATTCAGAGCCAAAGTTGAACGCTTAATTGCCTTATTCCTATAGTCAGTCCCCATCCCCTTTCATGCAGCAAGGGGATGGAATTGTATTTATTTGGAGGTGAACTGAATGAATGAACAGCTACTTAGAGATTAGAAGATTCCGTGATGACCAGATTATTTGGGTTTCTCGCAGTCATTTTCAATTAAATCAGTTGCATGATGAAATCATCCATCGTGTAATCACAGTTTCTATTAATCAGATGGCAGAAAGATACGGTCCTGTCCCCTGCCCTTTTACCTTTTTTATGATGGGTAGTGCTGGACGGTTTGAGCAATCCGTATGGAGCGATCAGGATCATGGCATTATTTATCAACAGCAAGGCACTGAAATAAATGAATACTTTTTAGCTTTAGGGAAAGAAATCTCACAGGGCTTGCAGCTAGCCGGCTATGTCTATTGTGATGGCGGGGTAATGGCCAACAATCCTTTATGGTGTAAATCAGTATCCGAATGGAGGCAGCAATTAGCCAATTGGCTGCTTGACTCAAGCTGGGAATTGATTCGTCAATTATTGATTTTCATTGATGGTCGATCGCTTTATGGTGACGCAAGCCTTCTAGAAAGCTTAAAGATAGAAGTATATCAGACTATCCACAAAGAGAACCTCTTAAAAAAATTGCTCAGTAATACCCTGCATTTTAAAAAAGGAATTGGCATATTAGGTCAAATCCTAGTAGAAACACACGGGCAACATTCTGGATCGATAAATATCAAGGAAAAAGCCCTTTTTCCATATGTAAATGCGATACGTCTATTGGCTATAAAAGGGAATATTTTCGAAACCTCTACTGTTTCAAGGCTTAAAAAGCTGCCTGAAGTCGAACTTCCTACTATGAAAAAAGAACTATATAAACAACAGTTTTTAAAATTACTAAACTTTCGTCTATCACTAGCAAAACCTGACAATTACGAAAATAGCCATTATCTGTCTATGGCTTCTCTTTCCAAAGAGCAAAAGGAAGAAGTAAAAGAAATACTAAAAAATGGGGCTGCCCTTTATCGTTATGTAAGAAATTTAATAGATAAGGAGGATACCTAATGGGAATGAATGATATGATCCACTTTTTCAGACAAATGTCAGGAAGACTTGGTTCCAACATTTATGCTGGTGTTCAAGGGCATGCTAACATGCAAAATATCTCTTTTATTAGACAGCTGCAAAAAGAAGTGAAAGAAAGTAACTGCCTAGACACACCTCTTCACGAATTAAAGGTTGTGGTGTTTGATTTAGAAACAACTGGTTTCTATCCGGAGAAGGGAGATAGAGTCATCTCCATTGGCGCCATTAAGATGATAGGGCACCGAATCAAGGAAACAGAAACTTTTTATTCCCTAGTTCATTCCCCAGACAGTCTTTCAGATGAAATCTCCGTCCTGACCAACATTACGGCTGAAGATTTACAATCAGCACCATTGGCTTCAGAAGTGTTAATGGAATTTTTCAGATTTGTACAAAATCATGCACTTGTAGCCCACCACTCGAAGCATGAACAGTCCTTTATGCAAAAAATGACATGGGATTTACTAAAAACTAGATTTGAGCACCGAATCATTGACACCTCCTTCTTACTGCGTCTTTCAAATCCTAGTATAAAATCGTTGCCTCTTGAAGTTGTGTGTAAGGAATGTGGAATAGAAATAACCAACCGGCACCATGCACTTGGGGATGCCAAACTGACAGCACATATTTGGGGACATTATTTAGAGCTCGCTCAAATGAAGGGTTATAAAAACTTACGTGAAGTATACGAATACCTTGCGAAAATAAGATAGCAGCAAAGGACAAAACAAGTATAGTGAAAAACTAATGTACATCCTTTTTTAATAGAACGGCTTAGAAATCCAAGCTGTTTTTTCAGTTGACAATAGTAGAATCCTCGCACGAAATCACTCCTTCTCACTCTTCTTTTTTACCCTCAAAAAATATTTTTTTACTATTTTTATTTCTCACCAACCTTAATCTAACAATAATGAAAACGCTATCAACTTTTTGGATTTGTTTGAATTGTCAGATTTTTATGTTGACCAAGATTTAGATTGGGTGTAAGATAACTGAAAATATAATTTGAATTAAATATTCTAATTAATGAAACTGCCTTCAGTCATTCCTTTAAACAGGAAATTAGGCATGGGTATTATTTTACAATCGATTTTAATTATCTAAAGCGTTGAATGACTAAAAGGAGTGGTTAGGTTGGGAAGTCAATGGATATTCCTTGACGGAAAATTCGTCAAGAAAGAGGATGCTGTAGTTTCAGTTTTTGACCATGGGTTTTTATATGGAGATGGAGTATTTGAAGGCATTCGTGTTTACAGCGGAAACGTCTTTAGACTCGATGCCCACCTAAAAAGACTGTTCGAATCAGCACAATCCATTATGCTGAAAATTCCTTATACACAGGAAGAAATAACACAATTAATTGTGGATACAATCAGAAAAAATGAATTAGACAGCGCCTATATTCGTGTTGTAGTTTCACGAGGTAAAGGAAATCTCGGCCTTGACCCTTCCTCCTGCGCAAAGCCCAGCGTAATTATCATCGCAGAGGAATTGAAAATGTTTCCTCAAGAATATTACGATCGAGGAATCAAAATTGCCTCTGTGCCAAGCAGAAGAAATCGTCCGGATGTCTTAAGTCCACAAATTAAATCATTAAATTATTTAAATAATATTCTTGTTAAATTAGAAGCCAATCAGGCTGGTGTAGAAGAAGCTTTAATGCTCAATGATCAAGGTTATGTAACAGAAGGCTCTGCTGACAATATCTTCATTGTAAAAAATGGTGTAATCTTTACCCCTCCTGTTTACCTAGGAGCGTTAGAAGGAATTACCCGAAACGCAATCATTGATGTGGCAAGAGCAAAAGGTTACGAGGTTCGAGAATCCCCATTCACTCGTCACGATGTTTATGTTGCGGATGAGGTGTTCTTAACCGGAACAGCTGTAGAAGTTATTGCTGTTATTAATGTTGATGGCCGTGAAATTCATGGCGGTAAACCAGGAATTGTTACAAACGACCTTTTAGAAGAATTTAGAAAAATCGTAACAACGGACGGAGTGGCTTGTTATCCTGAATCTACAAACCACGCTATTGTCAGTTAGGAGATAAAACAATGCGAAGCGATATGATTAAAAAGGGGATTGATCGTGCTCCCCACCGCAGCCTATTATACGCAACTGGGGTAACAGTGAAGGACCTAGAAAAACCGTTTATCGGTGTCTGTAACTCATTTATTGAAATTATCCCTGGGCACAAACACCTTAATCATTTCGGTGAAATCGTTAAAGAAGCGATAAGAGAAGCTGGCGGTATACCTTTTGAATTTAACACAATTGGCGTAGATGACGGAATTGCAATGGGGCATGTTGGGATGCGTTACTCCCTTCCCAGCCGTGAAATTATCGCTGATAGTGCAGAAACAGTAATTAATGCTCATTGGTTCGATGGTGTATTTTACATTCCGAACTGCGACAAAATCACACCAGGAATGTTAATGGCAGCAGTCAGAACCAACGTCCCTTCTGTTTTTGTTTCAGGTGGACCAATGGAAGCCGGTGTTTCTTCTACCGGAAAAAACCTTTCTCTCACTTCTGTATTTGAAGGAGTAGGAGCCTACCATAGTGGAAAAATGACACAGCAGGAGCTGCTTGATATCGAAACTGCAGCATGCCCTACTTGCGGATCTTGTTCTGGAATGTTTACTGCAAATTCGATGAACTGTTTGATGGAAGTGTTAGGGATGACGGTTCCGGGTAACGGAACGATTGTAGCTACTTCTAAAGAGAGACACGAGTTAATTCGCCAAGCAGCGAAACACTTAGTTGAATTAGTGAAAAACGATGTTAAACCACGAGATATCATTACCAGAGAAGCAATTGACAATGCATTCGCTTTAGATATGGCAATGGGGGGATCGACGAACACTGTTCTACATACCCTTGCCATCGCTCATGAGGCTGGTATTGACTATGATTTACGAGAAATCAATAAAATTGCTGAAAGAGTTCCATATTTAGCAAAAATTATGCCTGCATCCGATTACTCTATGGATGATGTACACCGCGCAGGCGGGGTGAGTGCCATCCTTAATGAGCTTTGTAAAGTAGAAGGTGCACTGCATCAAGATTGCTTAAGTATCACAGGTAAGACTCTTGCTGAAAATGTGAAGGAAGCAACAATTACAAATGAAACTGTCATTCGGACTAAAGATAATCCATATAGCCCTGTTGGTGGACTATCCATCCTATATGGAAACATTGCTCCAGATGGCGGGGTTATCAAAGTTGGTGCCGTGGATCCTTCCATTAAAACCTTCCTTGGTGAAGCAATTGTTTTTGAGTCCCAAGAGGAGGCTCAAGAAAACATTAATAATGGCTTAGTTAAGGCTGGTCACGTTGTTGTCATTCGTTACGAAGGACCAAAAGGCGGACCCGGAATGCCAGAAATGCTAGCTCCGACATCAGCCATTGCTGGTCGTGGATTAGATAAAGAAGTTGCTCTCATTACAGACGGTCGTTTCTCAGGTGCCAGCAGAGGAATCTCAATCGGGCATATTTCACCAGAAGCTGCTGAAGGCGGTCCTATCGCACTCGTTGAAAATGGTGACAAGATCCTCATTGATTTACAGGAAAGAACAATTGAATTAATCGTTGATGACGAGGTACTGGCAGAAAGACGCCGTCTATGGCAAAAGCCAGAGCCAAAAATCAAAACCGGCTACCTAGCCAAATACGCAAAGTTAGTTACATCCGCCAACACTGGCGGGGTTATGAAGATATAGTCACTGTCACTGTCACTTTAACCTATTCAGGGTTTAGGCTCCCTTTTAATCGCCGAGGTTAAAGACATTTCAGTAGATTTGAAAAGTTTATAGAAAAAATCGATGACGGGAATAAAGGAATAAGAAAATGTATTTTCAGAGAGCTGGGGTTGCTGGAAGCCCAGTAATACACCTTATTCTGACATCATCCCTGAGTATTGAGCTGAACAGTCCTAACTTATTAGGCTCAATCGGGTGTACTCTTAGGCACCTGTTACAAAAAGAAGCGGTTATGATTTTATTTAGCTGCTTCATGAGGCAGTATTCGTGAGGATACTGTAAAAACCGGGTGGTACCGAGAAATGGAAGGCCTTTTCTCCCCGATATATTCTGCTTTTGTTTTCAACTGCAGTTTATTTCGGAGGCGAAAATGGCCTTTTACTATTTAAACCAGATATCAATTTAGGTAATTTAATTGAATGACTTTTAAAAAAGATTTGAACATCCATAAGGAGGGATTACGAGGTGAAAGTAGAAGCAAAGCCGGACGTCCAAACCAGTACGGCACCGAAAACGGGTGCAGACCTGCTCATTGACTTATTAATTAATGAAGGTGTTGAAACGCTTTTCGGGTATCCGGGTGGTGCCGTTCTGCCAATATATGATGCGATTTATCGTGCGAGAGGCAGCATTAAACACGTCCTCTTCCGTCACGAGCAAGGAAGCATTCATGCAGCTGAAGGTTATGCACGGATAACTGGGAAACCTGGGGTTGTAATCGCAACTTCTGGTCCTGGGGCAACCAACCTGGTTACGGGAATTACAGATGCGATGATGGATTCTTTACCCCTAGTGATTTTCACTGGTCAGGTTGCAAGAGGTGTCATTGGAACGGATGCATTTCAGGAAGCAGACGTAATGGCTATCACAACACCTATCACCAAACATAATTATCAGGTTCAAGACATTTCTGACTTGCCAAGAATTGTAAAAGAAGCCTTTCATATTGCTTCAACAGGCAGACCTGGTCCGGTTTTAATTGATATTCCAAAGGACATCTCTGCAGGAGAATTAACCGAGATACCTGAAGAAGTAACGGTTCACCTTCCAGGTTATCAACCAACAACAAAGCCAAATCCACTGCAGATTAAAAAACTTGCAGAAGCGATTACAAAGTCTATGAAGCCCGTTTTACTTGCTGGTGCTGGCATTCTTCATGGTAAAGCTTCTAAAGAGTTAACCGCTTTTGCTGAAAAGCACAAGATTCCAGTTGTAACTACACTTCTCGGTCTTGGAACTTTCCCAGCAAACAATCCACTTTCTCTCGGGATGGGCGGTATGCATGGAACATACACAGCAAACATGGCAATATACGAATCAGATTTACTAATCAATATCGGTGCCCGCTTTGATGACCGACTTACAGGAAATCTAAAGCACTTCGCTCCAAATGCCAAGGTTGCCCATATTGATATCGATCCTGCTGAAATTGGTAAAAACGTTCCAACAAATATTCCGATTGTTTCTGATTCAAAGGAAGCACTAGTTGAATTAATGAATCAGACAGCGGAATCACCCGATACTGAAGGATGGTTAGAAACGCTTACTAAGTATAAAGAGGAATTCCCATTATGGTATAAACACAATCCAAACGGGATGTCTCCTCAATGGCTGATTGAAGCCATTCATAAAGTAACTAACGGTGAGGCGATCGTCACGACGGATGTTGGCCAGCACCAAATGTGGGCCGCTCAGTATTACAATTTTGAAAAACCACATCGCTGGGTTACATCCGGTGGACTTGGAACAATGGGCTTTGGCTTCCCTGCTGCAATCGGAGCACAAATGGCTTCTCCAGGAAGTACAGTAGTAGCCATTGTTGGTGATGCTGGATTCCAGATGACCTTACAAGAGTTATCCGTAATCTATGAACAGAACCTTCCAGTTAAAATTATCATTGTCAATAACGGTGCCCTAGGTATGGTTCGACAATGGCAGGAATTGTTACATGGCAACCGGATTTCTGAATCTATCCTTAATACGCAGCCAGATTTTGTGAAGCTTGCTGAGGCCTATCATATCAGAGGATTAAAGATTGAAAGCCAAGAAGAATTGATCACAAAGCTACCTGAAGTATTTGCTTATGACGGTCCTGTATTAATGGATTGCCGAGTACTGCAGCAGGAAAAAGTCTTCCCGATGATTGCTCCCGGCAAAGGAATACATGAAATGATTGGGGTGAAACCATCATGAAGCGGATAATATCTTTAACTGTTCAGGACCGAAGTGGTGTCTTAAATCGGGTCACTGGTTTATTGCAAAGACGGCAATTTAATATTTCAAGTATTTCCGTCGGTCCAACAGAAACCGAAGGCATTTCAAAAATGACCTTGGTAGTTGAAGTCGAAGATGAGCAGCGCCTTGAACAAGTTACCAAACAACTAAACAAGCAGATTGATGTTTTAAAGGTTTCTGATATTACAGATAAAGCAATTGTAGCCCGTGAACTGGCTCTAATAAAAGTAGCCGGCAGCTCACAGCTTCGAAGTGAAATTAATGGGATTATTGATCCATTCCGCGCCTTGGTTATTGATGTAAGTAAAGATAGCTTAACGATTCAGATTACCGGGCGCCCAGACAAGATTGATGCATTGATTGACCTGCTTCGCCCATATGGAATTAAAGAGATTGCTAGAACAGGATTGACCGCCTTCTTACGCGGACATCAACCACAAGTTAACGAGTTAACTACCTACTCTCAAATAAAATAAACATTTTGGAAGGATGATTAATAATGGCAAAGGTACTATATAACGGAGATATTCAAGAGGCAGTTCTACAAGGAAAGAAAATCGCAGTAATCGGATATGGCTCACAAGGTCATGCTCACGCATTAAACCTAAAGGAAAGCGGTTTTGACGTTGTTGTTGGTTTAAGAGGCGGAAAGTCTTGGGATAAAGCAGTTGAAGATGGTGTTGAAGTAACTTCAGTTGCAGAAGCAACAGCTCAAGCTGATGTTGTAATGGTTTTACTTCCAGATGAAATGCAGCCTAAAGTATACGAAGAAAGCATTAAACCAAACCTTGAAGCTGGTAACTCACTAGTATTCGCACATGGATTCAATGTTCATTTTACACAAATCGTTCCTCCTGCTGATGTAGACGTATTCCTAGTTGCTCCTAAAGGACCAGGACATTTAGTTCGACGCACATACACAGAAGGTGCAGGTGTTCCAGCACTATACGCTGTTTACCAAGACTACACTGGCCAAGCACGTGAATTGGCACTTGCTTACGCTAAAGGAATCGGTTCTGCTCGTGCAGGTGTACTAGAAACTACTTTCCAAGAAGAAACAGAAACAGATTTATTCGGAGAACAGGCCGTTCTTTGCGGCGGTGCTACTGCTCTAATCAAAGCTGGTTTCGAAACTCTTGTAGAAGCTGGTTACCAGCCTGAAGTTGCTTACTTTGAGTGTTTACACGAATTAAAATTAATCGTTGACCTTCTTTATGAAGGAGGATTAGAAAACATGCGTTATTCTATCTCTGATACGGCTCAATGGGGAGATTTCGTTTCTGGACCACGTGTTGTTAACGCAGAAACAAAAGCACGCATGAAAGATGTATTAACGGATATTCAGACAGGTGCATTTGCGAAAGGCTGGATTTTGGAGAACCAAGCAAACCGTCCTCAATTTAACGCAATTAACCGCTCTGAAAATAACCATCCAATTGAAGTAGTAGGCCGTGAGCTTCGTGCCTTAATGCCATTTATTAAAAAACCTGTAAACCAAAAGAAAGAAGTGGTGGTAAATGGTTCACGTTAACATCTTTGATACGACACTTCGCGATGGCGAACAGTCTCCTGGTGTGAATTTAAACCAACTCGAAAAACTAGAAATTGCTAGACAACTAGAAAGATTTGGTGTGGATATTATGGAGGCCGGCTTCCCGGCTTCCTCCCAAGGGGATTTCGAGGCAGTAAGAGCAATTGCCCGGAGTATTAAAAACAGTTCCGTTACTGGCCTGGCAAGAGCAACCAAATCGGATATTGACATTGCGTGGGACGCATTAAAGGATGCAGCGGAACCAAGGTTGCACGTTTTCCTTGCTACCTCCCCTATTCATATGAAATATAAATTGTTCAAAACACCTGAGGAAGTCATTCAAACCTCTGTTGATATGGTGGCATATGCAAAACAAAGATTCCCTCATATCGAATGGTCTGCTGAAGATGCTTCTCGTTCGGATCTTGATTTTCTTGTCAAGATCATTACAAAGGTCATTGACGCTGGAGCGACAGTCATCAACCTACCTGATACTGTAGGTTATGCAACTCCAGCTGAATATGGTTATATGTTCCGATATATTCGTGAGAATGTTCCAAATATCCACAAAGCAGCGTTATCCTGCCACTGCCACGATGATTTAGGTATGGCGGTTGCCAATTCACTTGCGGCAATCGAAAACGGTGTTACCCAGGTGGAAGGAACCATTAATGGAATTGGTGAACGTGCGGGGAATGCCTCACTTGAGGAAATCGCAGTCGCCCTAAATATCAGAAAAGATAAATACCCTTATACAACCAATCTAGTTCTAAAAGAAATCAAACGCACCAGTGACCTTGTCAGCCGCTTTACGGGGATGATGGTTCCTGGAAATAAAGCAGTCGTTGGAAAAAATGCCTTTGCACATGAGTCTGGAATTCATCAGGATGGTGTATTAAAAAATACCTTAACCTATGAAATTATCACTCCTGAAATGGTCGGGATTCAATCGAATGATTTAGTCCTTGGTAAACATTCTGGACGACATGCTTTTAAAGATAAAATTGAAAATATGGGCTTTACGTTACCAGCTGAAAAACTTCTTGAAGCATTTACAGCTTTTAAAACGCTCACCGACCGTAAAAAAGAAGTGACTGATGAAGATTTATTTACGATTCTAACGGATATCCAAACAGACGTTGTTGATGTGAAGAAATATGAACTTGTTGCTTTCCAAGTACATTATGGATCAGCCAACCTTCCTACTGCTACTGTTGCGCTTAACACGCCAGAAGGTGTTCGAGTAGAAACGGCTCGTACAGGTTCAGGAAGCGTTGAGGCACTAATGAACACATTGGAAGCTCTTATTAAAGAAGAAATTCACTTAACTGATTTTAAACTAAACTCCGTTGGTCAAGGGCGTGACGCATTGGCAGAGGTACATGTAAAAATGACTGTTGACGGTTTAAAGGTAAGTGGCCGAGGTTCAGCTCAGGACGTATTAGAAGCTTCTGCCAAATCGTTCTTGAATGCTGTTAATCGAGTGTTTTTTACCCCTAAAGCTATTGTTCAAGCAGCAACAGCTCAAGCATAAAAGGCTTTTTCGCAAGGCGAATTAAAAAATGATGAGGAGGTTGCTTCGAATGAAAAAACGTATTGTATTACTACCTGGTGATGGGATTGGCAAGGAGGTTATTAATTCCGCAAAAGATGTATTGAATGCTATTGCTGAAGAATTTAACCACAGTTTTAACTTCGAAACCCATGAGATCGGAGGGGCAGCCATTGACCTATTCGGCACTCCGCTGCCGGAAACAACAGTTGACGCCTGTAAACAGGCAGATGCGGTATTATTAGGTGCGGTTGGCGGCCCTAAATGGGATAACAACCCCTCCCATTTACGCCCCGAAAGAGGATTACTCGGTATTCGGAAGGCCCTTGATTTATATGCAAATTTAAGACCTATTAAAGGATTTAAAAATTTACTTCATGCTTCTCCTTTAAAAGAAGAAATTGTTGCAGGCAGCGACTTGCTCATTGTCCGTGAATTAACAGGCGGCCTTTACTTTGGCACTCCAAGCGAACGCCGTGACAACGGGCAAACCGTGGTTGATACCCTTGCTTATACTCGTAAGGAGATTGAAAGAATCGTAGACAAAGCTTTCCAAGCTGCCCAAGGACGGCGTGGACACCTTACATCCGTTGATAAGGCGAACGTGTTGGAATCCAGTAAGATGTGGCGTGAAGTTGTAGAAGAGAAAAAAGCTCAGTATCCAGATGTGACTGTTGAACATGTATTGGTGGATGCAGCTGCAATGAAATTGATTACAAATCCTACACAGTTCGATGTCATTGTAACGGAGAACATGTTCGGTGACATTCTTAGTGATGAAGCCTCCGTCTTAACAGGTTCACTAGGAATGCTTGCATCAGCAAGCTTGAGTGAAGATGGTGTTGGACTTTATGAACCAGTTCACGGCTCAGCACCTGACATTGCTGGAAAAGGTGTTGCTAATCCAGTAGCGATGATTCTATCCACAGCATTAATGCTGCGTTACTCTTTCCAACTAAACGATGAGGCGAAGTTAATTGAAGAAGCTGTACAGTCTGTATTAGATAGCGGCTTCCATACTGCTGACCTTCAAATTCCTGAAGGAAGACTTGTAGGCACTGCTGAAATGACTCGTCTGATTGTCGATTTTATTAAATCACAAAACGCATCAAAATGTATCATGAGCTGTTACGTATAACTAGTCGCAGCTGGGCTCATTGGTCCAGCTGCTTCTGTATCTCAAGGATCTTTTTTATCTGGGGAATGATTCTCCCTCTCTACTAAATCTATAAAAGTGAGGAAGGAAACTATGCAAAAACCAAAAAATATTATTCAAAAAGTTTGGCAGCAGCATGTTGTACATCAAGAAGCAGGAAAACCTGATTTACTTTATATCGATTTGCATTTAGTTCATGAAGTAACCTCTCCTCAAGCATTCGAAGGATTACGAATGAATGGACGAAAAGTACGCAGGCCAGACCTTACTTATGCAACAATGGATCACAATGTTTCCACTCGTGACCGAAACGTCATCAAAGATCCTATTTCTAAGAAACAAATTGATACATTGAAAGAAAATTGTCAGGAGTTTGGCGTTGAACTCTCTGATCGTCAACATCCCGACAATGGGATTGTACATGTAATTGGTCCTGAACTTGGTCTTACACAGCCAGGAAAAACAATCGTCTGTGGTGACAGCCATACTTCTACACATGGTGCATTTGGTGCTTTAGCGTTCGGAATTGGGACAAGTGAAGTGGAACATGTCTTAGCCACACAAACACTCTGGCAAGCCCCTCCAAAAACAATGAATGTGAAAGTAAATGGAAAGCTTGGAACAGGAGTTACTGCAAAGGATTTAATCTTAGCGATCATCGGTAAGTTTGGGGTTCAATTTGGAACCGGCTATGTGATGGAATATACAGGTGAAGCAATCCGCACACTTTCCATGGAAGAGCGTATGACGGTTTGTAATATGTCCATTGAGGCTGGTGCACGAGCTGGTTTGATTTCTCCAGATGAAACAACTTTTGAATACTTAAAAGGACGCCGTCATGTTCCTAAGGGTGAAGCTTTTCTTGAAGCCGTAGCAAAATGGCAGGCACTCGCCTCTGATGAAGGTGCACAATATGACGCTGTGGTTGAAATTGAGGCATCGGAAGTTGAACCTCAGGTTACATGGGGAACAAACCCAGGTATGTGTATCCCAATTACAGCCTCTGTTCCAAATCCAGAAGATGAAGAAAAGGCTAATAAAAAAGATGAAATTACTCGTGCCCTTCAATATATGGGACTTGAAGCGGGCCAGCCTATTTCAAGTGTAGAGATTGATCATGTTTTTATCGGTTCTTGTACAAATTCACGGTTAAGCGATTTACGTAAGGCGGCTGATGTAGTCCGCGGACACAAGGTTAATCCTAAGGTGAAGGCGATTGTAGTTCCGGGCTCTTTTAGTGTAAAACTCGCTGCTGAAAAAGAAGGTATTGACCAAATTTTTATAGAAGCAGGCTTTGAATGGCGCGAAGCAGGCTGCAGTATGTGTCTGGCAATGAATGATGACATTGTTCCTCCAGGCGGTCGCTGTGCCTCTACTTCTAATCGTAATTTTGAAGGCCGTCAAGGAAACGGATCTCGTACCCACCTTGTCAGTCCGGAAATGGCTGCTGCTGCTGCTGTTACAGGTCATTTCGTTGATGTTCGCAAGTTCACTGCACAGGAGGTACTATAAATGGAACCACTACGCATTCATACAGGAATTGTTTGCCCGTTAAATCGAAGTAATGTTGATACAGACCAGATTATTCCGAAGCAATTCCTAAAAAGAATTGAGCGAAGCGGCTTTGGACAATTTTTATTTTATCACTGGCGTTTTGATGATGAAGGTAACCTACGTAAGGATTTTTCAATGAATCATCCAAAATATCAGGGTGCCTCTATTTTAGTAGCAGGTGAAAACTTTGGCTGTGGATCCTCTCGTGAGCATGCACCATGGGCGATTCAGGACTTTGGTTTTAAAGTAGTTATTGCACAAAGCTATGCAGATATATTTAAAAATAACTGCGTAAAAAATGGTATTCTTACGATTCAAGCTAGTGAAGAACAAGTTCAAAGTATTATGCGTAAAGCTGAATCTGAGGAGTACACACTTACTGTGAATCTCGAAGACCAAGTGGTTACCGATAATCAAGGGTTGGAGTTTACTTTTGATATTGCCCCATATCCTAAAGAAATGCTGCTTAACGGCTGGGATGAAATTGGCGTAACGCTGAACTACGAAGATAAAATTACCCAGTATGAGCTTGCACAGAAATAGGAAAAATGAGCTTGGACATCCAAGCTCATTTTTTACTGTCTTGGTGCTAATAACATCACTAGAACACCTATTAAACATATTCCGCCACCTATCCAGTCATATAAATCTGGAGTCTTTTTATCAATGCCCCACCCCCACAAAAGCGAAAGCACAATGAAAACTCCCCCATAGGCTGCGTACACTCTTCCGAATGATGGAAATGATTGAAAAGTCGCAATGACACCGTACAAGGCTAAAACAAGTCCGCCAATTAATCCCCAATAGGACGGCTTCCCTTCCCGAAGCCATTGCCAAATAAGGTAACCCCCTCCTATTTCTGCAATCCCTGCAAGAATAAATAAAAGAGTTGCTTGAATCATTGCGCTCACACATCCTTATCTCTTTATATTGGCTCAAATAAGCCATCTGATTACCGTTGTGGTTAAATTTTCTCGTTACCGGGCACCAGAACGACCTTTTGATTACCGCTCAAGCTGAATTTTCTCGTTACAGGGCACCAGAACGAACTTCTGATTACCATTCAAGCTGAATTTTCTCGTTACCCGACACCAGAACGACACTCTGATTACCATTCAAGCTGAATTTTCTCGTTACCGGGCACCAGAGCGACACTCTGATTACCGTTAAAGCTGAATTTTCTCGTTACCCGGCACCAGAACGACACTCTGATTACCGTTAAAGCTGAATTTTCTCGTTACCCGGCACCAGAACGACACTCTGATTACCATTCAAGCTGAATTTTCTCGTTACCCGACACCAGAACGACACTCTGATTACCGTTAAAGCTGAATTTTCTCGTTACCCGACACCAGAACGACACTCTTAATACCGTTAAAGCTGAATTTTCTCGTTACCCGACACCAGAACGACACTCTGATTACCGTTAAAGCTGAATTTTCTCGTTACCCGGCACCAGAACGACACTCTGATTACCGTTAAAGCTGAATTTTCTCGTTACCGGGCACCAGAACGAACTTCTGATTACCGTTAAAGCTGAATTTCCTCGTTACCCGGCACCAGAACGACACTCTGATTACCGTTAAAGCTGAATTTTCTCGTTACCGGGCACCAGAGCGACACTCTGATTACCGTTAAAGCTGAATTTTCTCGTTACCCGGCACCAGAACGACACTCTGATTACCGTTAAAGCTGAATTTTCTCGTTACCGGGCACCAGAACGAACTTCTGATTACCGTTAAAGCTGAATTTTCTCGTTACCCGACACCAGAACGACACTCTGATTACCGTTAAAGCTGAATTTTCTCGTTACAGGGCACCAGTAGTGAATCAAGTAGCTTGTACCATAGACTTTAGAGACCGGTTCGAAAGCTGAGCGGGCTAGGTATAAAATATGATATGAGTCATAGAGTTTTATAACGGACAAGGTTAGGAGTGATGTATTTGATTAAATTAATATTAATAATTTTATTTGTTCTACTTTCCATTACTATACTCTTCTTTATCTTAACAAAAAATAAGCAGCAAATGATTCAGACCTATTCAATTTCAACTTTCATGGGAACAAGTTTTGATGATGAATTTCTGGAACAAAAACAATCTATTATTGAAAAAGTTAGTAATTTTTTCGATGATAATGATGCTGGGGATGATGGCATAGACGCCGGTGGTGGTGGTGATGCCGGAAAATAGTTACAAAGAAATATCAATCTCAATGTTCCCTCCCTCTTTTTATTAAAATAAAGAATGAACGAATGAGTTAGGTTTGATACTAAGTAACAAAAAGGAGTGATTGATATGGATGGAAAGTATAATACAGGCGATGATGCAAGTGTTGAGATGAAGAAGGCTCTTAGCAAAACTACACCTAGAAAGAATCCAAATATGAGTGAAGCAGAGTTTAAGATGAAATACCAAGGTAAGAAACAAATTTAATAAAACAGGGGCAGGTTTCCCTGCCCCTGTTTATTTGCGGATCTTATAATATAATGTCTCATTGATTTTCATGGCTTCATTGCGTCGATTATAAGTGAAGGAAATAATAGTTTATCCCCTTGATTCCTTGGGTCAAACTTTTTCGAACGAAAAATCACTCCATCTTTGGCATGCCATTCATTGAAATGAAAATTACCTTCCTCATCACAATACTCAAGTAAAGTCACTTCATATCCTGCGGCTTCAAACATGTTAGATAGCGTTCGATAATTATGGACAATTTTATGACTTGCAGCGGGATGATCTTTTGGACCTGGGCCGCCTATTTTTACTATATTTTGATATTCCTCATCAGGAAAATATCCATCTGGAACCGCACAGCGAACATAGCCTCCAGTTTTCAGGTATTTATAACAATTTTTTGCAGCCTGAACACCTTCTTCAAACGTTAAGTGTTCCCAAACATGCTCTGCTAGAATCGCCGTTATGGAATTATGAGGAAACATTCTATCCCAAGTGGTCTCATTTATTAAATTAAGTTCTTCTTCCTGTGAATGTACCCAGCCTGGATTATTGTTGTACTCCCCTGCTCCGATAACGATTTTGATTTCCTTTTCTCTTCCCACCATATTCCCTTTCTTTCGTTGTTCCATATTTCTCCCTATCCATATAAAAAATATTATTTCTCTATCCAAAATCTTTTTATGATATTTCCATCTTCTTCAACAAAGTCTGAATCGGGTATACCTCCATTATTAATAATCGTTTTGAAGGAACCTGTATTATCTTCATTACACAAAACCAGAGCTTTTCTAATTCCTAACTCTTTCGTTTTTTCAAGCGCCAATGACAATAATTTAGTCGCAAATCCTTTTCTTCTCTCTGAAGGACGGATTCCGTAACCAATATGTCCGCCTATATTTAATAGAGTTTCTGTTAAGCGGTGTCTAATATTAACAACACCCAATATTCTTTTATCTTCATTTATTAACCAAAATGTTGAATCTGGCACCCAGCCTTCAGGTAGGTTGCGTCCTTGCTCATTATCATTTAAAAATTGGACCATTGCCTCAAAGTTTGATGGGTCTTTTTTAATAACCCAAGGTACCATATCCTCTTTGCTTTCCAACCATTCCTCATAGAACGAGAGGTATTCTTCCTTCAAATCTACCGTTGGTTTAATTAAAGATAGTTGATGGTTTGAATCCACTACCAATCTTTCATAGTGTAAGTTATCGCCCTCTATTTTCAATAGTAATACATCAGGATTGCGTAGATTCCGCCAATCATCAAATCCGAATTCTTTATTATAATGATTTAAAAGTAAAGACAGTAAATTACCATGTGTAACGATAATGGTATTTTGAGCTTCACTGTTTAGAACATCCTCTACTACGCTTACAATACGATTCACTGCTTCATAACTAGACTCCCCACCTTCAAACTTCAATTCAAAATCATCAAAGGTAGCTCTTAGTTTTTCAAGCCAGTCGGAAAGGTTTTCGGAACTAAGTACACGTTCTGTTAATAAATCGTTTGTTTCAATTTCCAAATTAAGTCTTTTTGCAAGTGGCTCTATTGATTGAACTGCACGCGTATATGGACTAGCGATAATACGGTCAATTGAAATTCCAGTAAACAAATCCGCTAATTGAATGGCTTGTTTAAAGCCTCTTTCTGTAAGTGCTGCTTCAGGTGGCTGCCCTTTTGCGTCACAATGCCTGATCAGATAAATTTTCTTCACTATAACCTCTCCTAACTTTATTCCTCTAAAGTTTTCCTAAAACCATAAAAAGGACGATATCCTTGTTCTTCATAAAATGAACGCGATGTACTGGAAGCAAGCATTTCAATTCTTGTTTTCGGGTATAAACGGTGGACGTGCTGAAGTAAATCCTTCCCTATACCTAATCCACGATAATTTTTGTCAATTAGTAATTCACAAATATACAGAGTGATACGTGTATCCGTAAACCCCCGAATATAGCCAACTACTCCGTCACCTTCTGCTTCTACAACAAATGATACATTAGAATTTTCCCAAGCTTGCTTTGTATCTTCATTCTTCTTAACTAGATTACCCCAGCCCTCTTCTCGATTTAACTCTTGAATCCTATTAAAATCAGTCTCTTTAAACTTTCGAATCTTTATTTTATTCATTGGTTAAACCTCACAAAATGGTTATTTCTTAAAAAGGGAACCGTTTGGTATGTATTTAATTGGCTGCAATGCTTCACATCCGCCCCGAATCCTTTCTCACGCAATTCCCGGCCGCTTCCACAATCCCAAATCAATTCATTTAACTTTGGTTCTGCATGATAAAATGCCCCCTTACAAACTTCTGCTTCAGGTGACTTTTCCCCTTCTAGGTACGATAAAATTGCACCAGCACCTAAATAATCCTCAATTGCCGGACGAAGTGTATCTTCCTCTTCTTTTCCATTACTCCACATTTCTCCGCAGGGAATTACGGTAATACTTGCATTCTTTTGTAATCGTAATTGGTTGGCAACAGCTGCTGCGGATGAAGCATTCAGCAAAGACCCGATTAACAGGGCAGGCACTTTAGAGGCAATCCATGTACAAAAAGCACCGTTAAGTGAGGTTAATACATACTTTTTGTTTGTATGTTCATCATTAAAGGATACAGGTGATAATGTTGGTTTCCCTGCCTTAGCTGCCTCTGCTCTTCCTAAAATATATTCCGCATTGATGGTTTGCGCGTACTCTTTCCCATCTAAGTTAGGAGGATAGGGATAGATTACTGCATCAAAATTTAAAGCTGATACCACTGTTGATGAAAAGCTAAGGACATCGACAATAATGATAATGTCACCGCGTTCTGCTGCTTCCCTTGCACCGCGTCTGCCCCATTCTACACGACAAGTGTAAGGAGATTGATCAAACATAATCTACCACCTTTTCTTATGACCTATTATGTAATAATGAATTTATATAGAAAGCCTTACCTGTGAGAAGGAAGGCTTCAACTAAACTACTCTATTAAAGCTGTTTCTTGATTAATTACTTCCTGAATGATTTTGTTTCCATAGGCACCGCGATGGAAGGCGTTGGTGTCAGACCAGTATAGCTCTCTAAATGAAACCCCATTATTTATTTCAATCTCTAAAAATATACGATTTCCTTCAAAAGCATCCTCTTTATACATTTCCATAGGGTCTATAGCTTCTAATAGAAGCCATTCATTAAGAAACTTTTCCTTCGCTTCACGCGAAAAAGTATGGATTCTGCTGCCGTCATCTGTGCTATCTATATGTATGTCCTTAACCAAATCCTTAATTGGATAAATATCTCCCATTGTTTTCGCATCTTTCTTTTGATCTGCCACATACACTTTATCGTTTGCTACTACCATTAGGGATGAGGGATAGCCCCTTACGGCATAAACGGTCGTTCCTTTTGCCAAATAGGCTGCATCACCATTTCTCATTTCATGGTCACTGCAGGCATTGTCAGCCATCTTATAGGTAACTTTTCCAATAGGCTCTCCTTTTTCAATTTGAGTGCTTAATGGTTCATCCGGCGCATTTTCAAATTGATGTTGATAGGTAACATCATCAATCTTTAACAGATCGACCCACTCAATGGCACCATCAGGACATCCAATCGTTAGACTGCTTTGATTACAGGAGGCTAAAAACGTTGAAAGAAATAAGAAAATTATAAGTCTTTTCATCCACTTTCCTCCCCCCATGTTTTCTCAACAGTATATATTCATCATTTAAACCTGTTAATCCTTCCCAGTAAAAAGAAAATGCTTTACCCTCTTAGGAGTAAAGCACGATTTTAAAGATCATCTAATATATTTTGATTTTGAGTGTCTTCGTTATAGGTCAATACCTCTTCAACAGGTTGATAAGATTCACCGTAAAAATGATGATCCTTATAGGTATGAATCTTATTGTAGGTCTTTCGCATGGCTTCAAAAATCAACTCCTCAGACTCCATATTTGGAGCCCAATAGAGGATTTCCATTTTATTAACCTCATTTGTAGCAAGTGACCGTCTTTCATACCCGATTGAATTTGCGTGCTCAAACCCCTCACGTTTATAAAAATGCAGCCTTTTTCCCGTATCACTGTCTTTATAGGTAACGGGTTCAACTTCTAGAATAATAGGCTTTCCTTTTTGTTTCATTTTTTCAATGAGCTTATGACCGAGTCCCTGCCCGCGCGCATCTTTTGAAACAAATAGATAATCAATAAAAACAAAATCCTCTAATTCTGCATACATCAAAACATGATTCGGACCCTCATCTTTATGATAAATATCAGAACGCTCTTTTAATAACGTTTCCATATGCTCTCTAGACTTCATTTCTTCTACAGGAAAATATTGATTTAACTTCTCATACCAATGCATAATACTCCCCCTCTGTTTCAATGTCTCAATGAGGAAAGTATGTGTGATTTTTCCATATTTAATACTTCTAACTACTATTTAAACAACTAGAACTGTAGACCTCTTCCTATTAAATTGGCCGAAATGGGGGACGAACCAAGTTCACGTGCCCAAACGGATAATTGTCCAATATGATGAACTTCATGTACTATAACGTGATTTACTACCTCTCCATATGTAAAACTTCTTCCGTCATCCAATTCTAAAATCTTACTACTCATTTCTACCTTCCATTCTGTTACAAATCTTTCCACTTCTGCATGCCAGCCATTATGAAGCTTTATTACGTCCTCAATGGAGTTGAATTCCTCAATATTAAATTTATAACCCTTTCCCCCCTTTAAATCATTAATCCAATCATATTCAACTACAATAATATGCAATAAAGTATGGAGTATATTGCCAAATCCTCCTGCTCTGTTTTCCAATAACTGTTCAGTTGTAAACTGTTTACACCAATTGAACCATTCTTCTCGTACCTGCCAATTATATTGAAATAGCTGCTTCATCTTTTCACCTCTATCTAATATTTTCTAGAATTCTTATGAGACATCCATCTTTCGAACTGCCATAGATGTTTTCTATCTTTTCCTGTGGCGAATCGCTAACTATTTCCCTAACGAAAAACCCTGAAATAGTCGTCCGCCAAAGGGCTGCAGGATTTCATCAACCATTACGATAATCATACTTTTATCACCAGTTTTATAAAAAGTATCGAATGCCTCGACAAAATGGCCTGCAAACTTTTCGTCATAATTCCTTAATGAGCGCACTACCCATTTAGAAGCACCAATCCATTGTCTATTGGACCTTAAGACAAATTCGCTAACCAAATCAGCAAGTGTATTGGCGATAAAGATTTCCTCTGCTCTAAGGGTACTCCCTATAAAGTCATCTAGTGTATCAGTAATGAAATAGCGCTTTACTTTTATGGTATCAGTTGACCATTCTTCTGGACCCTTATCTAATAACTCATTTGCCTCATGTTTTATGAGGTCGATGATACCACTATCTTTTAAGACGATGCCCTCTGAAACCATTTTGGGCAAGGAAGGTCTTGCTCGTTCACAATCACTTTTAAAAAACTCCTTATATGAAGTTAAATTATGTACAAAAACCTCTATATTCCAACCATATTCAATGACTGACTCTCTATATGCAGTTTTAAGATTCTTTTCAAATATCACAATATCAAGGTCCGATGTTTCTGTGGCTTCACCTCGAACTAAACTTCCTGCTAATACGGATCCATAGCAATTCGGAAAATGATTCAGGATAAACAGTTCAGCAGCTTTGATTGGATCCATTCTAGTAATCTTCCTCACTCCAATTCTTATATCTCTTTTTTATAAAAAATAAGTGTGGTATTTTCATTTAAATTCTTTTTAACATCTGTTTTTATGTAGCCCATTTTTTCGTATAAGTAGCAATTACGTTCTTCCTCTAAAATGGTTGCCAATTCCCAACTAATAGCTTGAGGAAACAATTTTTCTACAAGAGTAATAGCTCTCTGGGCAATCCCCTTCCCTTGATATTCAGGAAGAATAAACATAGGACTTATCCAAAATTGTTCGTCCACTTTCCATACTACACAAATAGCACCCACAAGACGATTTTCAACCAGAATTTTAAAAAATCCACTATGTGGATTGTTTATTCTTGCGATAACACGATCGATGGTTTCATTTGCTGGATTTGTCTGGTAATCTTTGTATTTTTCCAACAAGGGGATAAAGGCATTGACTTGAATATCAAAAATCGCTTCTGCATCTGAATTTGTTGCTTTTACTAATCTAACATCCAACTAGTCCACATCTCCCTATATAAAATTCACAGATTCCAAATGAGTGATATCTCCTTCTAACACAAGTTTAAAACCATCTTCATTCATTTCAACAATAGTAAGACTCGTATCATGTATATAGGGTGGCTCCCATAAGGTTTTAATTGGTGAATTTTTAAAAAATGAATACAAACATTTGATTACTACCGAATGAGTAACAATTAATATATTCCCAGATTTATATTCTCTTTTTATTCGATCCAAAACCTGACTGGCTCTTGCTCGTGTTTCTTCGAACGTTTCTCCGCCAACAGATGTATATTGATGCGGTGTATTCCAGAATGACTCAAACTCGGTTTGATACATTTCTTTAATGGATGAATGAGTTTTTCCTTCCCATTGACCCAGTTTAATTTCTCTTAAATTCTCATCGTAAACGACAGGAATGTCTCTTTCACCTCGTATCAAGTTAGTAGTGGCTTTCGTCCTCCCGCTTGGACTTGAATAAATAGCTGCTAACTCTGTATCTTTCAATCTTTCACCTAATGATACTGCATTTTTAATACCGTTTTCAGTTAGATTTGAATCCAGCCAGCCTTGCATTCTTTTTTCTCTGTTCCACTCTGTTTCACCATGTCTAGTTATGTATAGAGTTATCATAAGTTTCTCCCTTATTTGTTTAATTTACTAATTACTTCCATTAGTTCTCCAGCAGTCTCTTTTAACTTTGTTTCATCTTCTATGATAATCTCATCTTCTGAATAGAAATCGGCAAAGGATTGACCTTTATATCTAGGTACAACGTGCATATGATAATGCGTTAATTCATTAAATATCCCGCCATTTTGGCAGATGGTGATACCATCTGGGTTAAACAGCTTTTTTATAGCTTTTGATAGAAGAATAGAAGCATTCATAATGGAACCAGCAGTATTTTCGTCAAGTTCTTCTACGTCATAGACATGCTTTTTTGGCAATATCATAATATGCCCCTCATTAAATGGCTCATGGTCCAAGAAACAACAAACATACTCATCTTCAAATACTACATGAACAGGCAGATTTTTATTCGCCAAGTTACATCCCAAGCATTCCATTTTTTCACAACCTTCGCACTCTTTAAATTCTACTTTAACAAAAAAAAGGCCACGCATTCGACCTTTTATAAAATATTTTGAAGTGTTTCTAAAATGTATAAGATAAATTGATAAACCATTGAGATTAGCTGAGATAAAAACTCAAATAAAGAGTCCAACAATCAACATCACCCTTTCATAACGTCTTGTCCTATAATATGCTTTGTGGGACGAGTATGAAAGGGATAATAGCGTACTTCTGTTACAATACAAAAGAAATAATATCTTGGCTGATACTAACGATTATAATGCTCTGACCTAATCCACTTACGATTCCCGTTGTTAACCTTAATGGATTGTTACTCAATCGAAGTTTCCTTTTTTGGGTCCATCCATCCATAACCATAGGAAGATTTAATACGATTCCCAGCCAAAGTGGAAAGTTTAATTCAAATAAAAATAATAAAGGAAAAAATAAATACCCCAATAAGATCCCCGTGCACCGTGCACATAATGGAAGCGTATGCCCTTTTATTGTTAGACTTCTAGACTTCATCCGGTGACAAGGTACAATATCAGTTAACCGCTTTAATTTAATTACAATCAGGTCCACAGTCACAATCAGGTCCTCCATCACAATCTGGTCCGCAATCAAAATCTAGGCAGTCTGGTGTACAATCATACTTCTTCTTTTTTCGATACTTCTTTTTCCCATAATAAAACAGTACAAACAGCAGCAATAATATACCTGCTGTCAAAGCAATTATGCCAAATATCATTTCACCTTTTAGTAATAACGCAGCCGCTACCACAAAAGAAATAATCATTCCAGTTAACAATAGAAAAAACATACCAACCACCTTTTCCTCTAAGAAATTCTCTTATTCTTTAAGATTTTCACTCCTACAATAAACAATAGAACAGGTCCAATAACAATATATTTAAATAAACCTGGAGTGGCTAAACAGTATAAACTGAGAGGTAATGCCCATATCGAACAAATAATAAGGAGTTTTGGTTTTAAGGAAATGCTTGCGTAAGTGGCCAGCGAAATAGGAATTAAGTACATAACAGTAAAAGAAGTAAAGACATCTGGCTCTACGCTTGAATGGGTATATGGGTTAAATAGTAGCATATAACTACAAAATATAAGACTTCCAATCCCGCAAAATGCCCCTATCAGTCTCAAGAACTTCACTGCATTTCCCCCTACTAAAAGTCCTTTTTACTATTTATATTCCATTGAATTGGGAAAAACCCTTTTTCTAATGATAAGAAAAAAGGAGCGGCCACATTGTGCCACTCCACTAACTAATCTAAAACCCAGGAAGTTGATCCAGATTGTTTTCTTTTATTCCATCTGGTTCGCTGCGAATGATATCTCTTCCATATTTGTGGAAAACATCTACATGTGCAATTTGACCTGATTTTGCTTCTGTTAAAGCCGTAATGTAATCCAGTTCTCTTCCTGTGCTTGTTTTAAAGGCAATGATGTCCCCATCATCATTTTTCCTAACGGCTACAAATTCCTCTCTCCCATCAGGATTGCCTTGTGCTGCCTCTAACTGCGCTTGCTGCTCACTTTGCTGCTTGTACTCTTCATAAATTTTCTCATAATTCTTATCTTCCAAAGCTTTCACCTCCGAACGTATGTTAGTATTTTGAGCTAATGGTCAATAAATATTCAAAATACACAAAATACACAAAACTGACAAAAATGGTCATAAACTGCACGTGGTATAATTTACCTAATTGGGGGACGATGAAATGGAATCAGATAACGAAAACGTTTGGTTTTTTATTCAAGATTCTCAGCAGCAAGGACCCGTCTGTTTATTTGAATTAAAAAAATTGATAGAGCAAAATGTCCTATCAGGTGATACCTTCGTCTGGAACAAATCCATGAACTGTTGGCAAATGGCAAAAAGTGTAGAGATATTTTCAGATAGTATTTTTGAATCTACAAGAATCCATCTACTTCCGGATAAATTCAAAACAAGAGAAGAGTATCTAGAAGCTACCTATCCATTTGGAAGACCTTATGTCCGATACCTTGCTAGATTTTTTGACCTTTCCTTATTTTCCATCATTTTCATCATATCCGTATCGATTCTTTTCCCAACATTCATTGCTGAAACCTCAAATTTTAATATATTTATCTTTAGTTTATTTCTTTGGATTATCTTTGAACCTGCTATCATTTCTATTTTTGGCAATACTTTTGGAAGGGCTTTCTTAAATACTAAAATCAAAAGTGTGAATGGGGAAAGACTCAATTTTATAACAGCCTTTAAACGAAGTTTTTTTGTAAATGTTTTAGGAATGGGACTCGGTATCCCTTTACTTAATATTATTTGCTTCTTTTTATCCTACAGAGATTTAAAGGGGAGAGGAATGTCCACTTGGGATCATAAAATTGGCACCGTTATCTTATATGGTAAGGTTAGCTTAGCAAGGCTATGCATTGCAGGAAGCTTTCCAATTGGAATGTTAGCGGCAGGATTTTATATTTAGAAAAATAGGAAAGGATGCTAAGTAACGTTCACAGTATGTATTCTATATACCTAAGCCTCGACCTCTAATGTTCACAAAAAATTCAGTTTTCCTCTTTTACTAGAGCTTTTCCTACTAATCGGCAATAATAGTTTTATTAATGTTTTTTTCTTGGAGTGAAGAAGAATGATGAATTTCAATAAATTCCATGACCCGAGAGAAAATGGGGAATTGCTTTTTGAAATTACCGGAAAACCTCTTGATATAGAAAAATCCATAACAGAGACAGAACAGCTATTTCATCAATGCCGTGAGAATAAGCCGGTACCTCCATTCAACAAGACACCTATCAAAGTTCCTTTTTCGAAAAAGATTATAGAGAGACTGTTTCGATTATTTACCAAGTTGTATACCATTTTGGAGCCTACACAAACTTACGTCGATTCTAAAGGGAATGTGTATCCTGAATGGAAGCCGAAACTGGATGACGAGTACGAAGTCTTAATGAGCAGAATTACCAGGGAGGTAAATATTGAGGATTATGGCGGTATTGGGGATGGAAAAACAGATAACACAGCTGCTTTTAAAAAAGCGATAGGAAAGGGATTTGTTAAACTAAAAGTTCCAGAAGGCATATTTATTACGAAAGGAATTTGCTTGCCATCATGGACCTATCTCGCAGGGGCTGGAAAAGGTAAAACAACGATTAAGCTACATGACAATTCTCCAAAAGGAAATCGATTAATTACCAATGCAAATCATTGGAAAGGGAATCATCATTTGTTCGTTCAGGGAATGACGCTTGATTGGAATGTCGAAAGACTCGGGGCTGTAAAAAAGACAAGTACCTGGGGCAATCATTCAAGCTGCTTAACCTATGCGAATGTCACTTATGGCTGGGTGAAGGATGTTGAAGCGATCAATCCTGGGCTCCATTGCTTTGATATTTCGTCAACTTTATACAATTATGCTGGAGATGGATTCCGCGCTCGAGGCGGGAGTAAATATGTTTGGCTGGATGGTTTAACTGGTTATGGTTTTGGAGATGACGGGATAACGACCCATCATAGCGATTATATTTTTATTTCAAATTCACATATGTGTGACCCGAGGGGTCGTGCCCATCAGAAGGGTTTTTCAAATTCTAATGGGTTTGAAGTCGATGATGGTTCAAGGAATGTGCTTTTGGTTAATAATTCTTCAGCCAGATGCTTTGGAGGTATTGAAGTAAAAGCCCATCAGAACTCGTCAGCTGCCTCAAATATTCAAATCGTTGGTCATATCTCAGTAAACGATAATCGTTCCTATAACTTCCGACATATCGGGCACCACAAAAGTACAGATATCGAGTCAAAATCAGCATATAATATTTCTGCTATAAATCTTGCAGCTATTATGCCGGTTTTTACTGAATTATATAAAGATTCCACCCCACGTGGATTGGTTGTGTCTGCCTATAAAAATGTCGTGATCAACCATTTTACGTTGATTGGCGACCCGGATTACGATTATAAAGGGAACCCCGTTATTGCCGTACAGTACCGAGCTAGGAATGTGGTATTAAATAATATTTCACTAAAGGGTTTTAAAAGTGCCAGTGCATCTATAAAAGTTTACGGAGGAGAAAATCGGGCTGATTCTGTCTGGATTAGTAACTCCAGAATGGAGGACACCACACCAAAAGCTATCGAGGTTGGGGCAGGTGTCCAAGATATACAAATGAATCAAATACATGAAGCCAATCCTTCTGACTGAATGAAAACACCCTAATAAAACCTAAATTCTATACTTCAAAAAAACATATGATTCACACCATATGTTTTTTTTGAAGTATTAAAGCATCTTCTCAATAACTGCTTTTGCCGTACTTTCTTTATTAAGAATGGACTCCTTGTTCGTCCTCCTAAAATACTCCATATAGAGAATGTCTAATAGATAAAGCTGGGCTAGCTTAGCAGATAAACTTCCCCCTTGAAGCGGACCTTCATTAGCTCCACAAAGTAAGGTAATATCAGCGTTATTGGTCAAAGGTGATTTTGCAAATCGAGTGATAGCGATGACCAATGCTCCTCTTTCTTTTGCAACCTTTGCCACTGCAATGGTATCTTTAGTTGACCCTGAATACGAAATTACGACAGCAACATCCTTTTCTGACATCAAGGCGGCCGACATGATTTGCAGATGGGGATCCAATGAACACTCCGTTTTATTGATAATCCTAATAAACTTATTCTTTGCTTCCATAGCTGTCATTAAAGAAGAACCTACTCCAAAGAAATGAATTCTTTCGGCCTGGATCATCCTATCGACTGCATTAGAAATATCGGTTCCATTTATCAGGTTAAATGTTTCTGTCAGCGCGCTGACATTGGTGGATAATATCTTTGAGGATACTTCTTCTATCGTGTCCTGCATCGTTATATGTCCTGAAATCTGATTCGTTTCTTCACCATGTGATATGCTGTGTGCCAGAGCAATTTTAAACTCTTGATAGCCTTTTAGCTTCATTGTTTTACAAAACCTAAATACGCTAGACTCCCCAACCTGACAAGCATCAGCAAGGTCAGTGATGGACATGTAGATTACATCTTTCATATTTTCGAGGATGTAATCTGCTACTTTCTTTTCTGTATTCGTAAATGCATTATATCTTGAACGGATAAGTGAAAATATATCTACTTTTGCCATTAAGCAAACCTCCTAGTACCCACTTCTTAAATGCAGTGAAACTGCACCAAGAATTCCCGCTTTATTTCCAAGAGAGGCCTTCATTATTTTCACCTCAGAAAAACTCTCCATTGTAAGCTCTTTTACTTTAGTTGAAACCATGTGCACAAGCTTTTCCTGTTCCATTACTCCTCCGCCAATAATTATGGCAGGCGGGTTGAATATATGAATTAAGGAGGTTAGACCTAAGGCTGCTTCAAAAACCCACTCATCAACAACCCTTGCTAATCTGCTATTTCCTTGATTTATTTTTTCAAAGATAACTTTACCATTTATACAATCTGAATCAATTTCTTTAGCCTTTCTTACTAAGGCTGTTGTCGAAGCGTATGTTTCATAACAACCTTTTCCGCCGCAGTTACAGGTATTTCCTAATGGGTGAGTAATGATGTGCCCAAATTCAGCCGCAACACCATTATGGCCTTTATATATTTTGGAATTAATTACGATGGCACCGCCAATACCTGTTCCATAAGTCAAACAAAGAAAGTCCTTAAATTCCTTGCCAGCACCAAAATACTCTTCGCCTAAAGCTGCTGCATTGACATCATTTTCCATTTTAACAGGAACCTTGAATTTTCCCTCTATTATTTCTTTTAATCTAGTGCCGGTATAGTCTGGAATATTTCCATTGGCATAAATAATATACCCTTCCTTACTATCAACTTGTCCAGCAGTGCTTATTCCGATAGCATCAAGTCCTTCGTATTCTGACATGACTTTAATGAGTTTTTCAACTACATGCTTTCCGCCTTTTTTACTTTCCGTATTAATTTCTCTATATACATCAATATTTCCTTGTTCATCAGAAATACCAAGCTTTATGGATGTGCCTCCGATATCTACAGCTAATATTTTCACTTCACTCACCCTTTACATATAACCGCCATAGGCGGCATAAATCCCGCGAGAAAACTCGGGGATCTATTTGTTAACAGTTATGACATTCACTTTTAATCGCATTAATAAATCTCTTAGTAATTTCCATTGGTCTTGTGATCGCAGTTCCAACAACTGCTGTATGAACTCCTCGATTAAAAACAGTCTTAAGTTCCTCCGGAGTCCAAATACCGCCTTCAGCAATAACCGGAACATTAATATCCTTAACGATTCTTTCAATTAATTCTACATCAGGTAAATGCCTGCCAAGCGTGTATTCGGTATATCCGCTTAACGTTGTACCAATACAATCAAATCCTAATTCATAGGCTAATTGCGCTTCTTCATAAGTTGAACAATCTGCCATAAAAATTTGGCCATTATACTTTTGTTTTATCATCGGAAATACTTCACTTATGAACTTACCATCTGGTCTCACCCTATTGGTAGCATCTAATGCAATAATATCGACTCCTTCTTTATAGAGAAGATCAATTTCTTCCATAGTCGGAGTGATAAAAACTTCTGATCCTTCATAAACACGTTTAATGATACCGATAATCGGTAAATCAACTGTCTTTTTGATTTCTCTTATGTCTTCTACGCTATTTGCTCTAATACCACAAGCTCCTCCGAGCATTGCAGCATACGCCATTCTCCCCATTATAGAAGGGCTATGAAGCGGTTCCTCAGGAAGGGCTTGGCAGGAAACAATTAGTTTCCCTTTGATTTGTTCAAATATTTTATCTTTGTTATTCATAAAAAGCATCTCCAAGCTGAAAATTTATTCTTTGACTGCTCCGATCGAAATTCCACTAGTAAAGTACCTTTGGAAGAAAATAAAGATAAGAAGCATTGGAACAGCAGCTACTGTTGCTCCTGCCATCTTATAAGCAAAGTTTGGATTTAAGTCTTGCATCAATGTTGCAATACCTACCATCAAAGTCTTCGAATTCTCATCTTGGCCTACAACTAATTGCCATAAATAGTCATTCCAAACTTGAACAAAATTTAGTATAAATAAAGCACCTATACCTGGTTTCACCATTGGAAGCATAATTCTATAGAAAACAGTAAATTCACTAGCTCCGTCAATTTTTGCCGATTCCCTTAATGAATCTGGAATGCTGTCAAAGAAACCTTTCAGCATAAATACTCCAAACGCTGTGGCCACATTCGGCCATATCATACCATTAAGACTATTTACCATCCCCAAATCTTGAATGATCCTAAATAAAGGAACAATCATAACTTCTTTTGGAACCATTAGACTTGAAATGAAAATAATGAAAATAACATTCTTCCCTTTAAACTTAAGCTTTGAAAATGCATAAGCAGCAAGGCAGCTTACAATGATTAGAGCAATAGTAGAGACGAGAGAAACAAAAATACTATTAAACGCCCATCTAAATGCAGGCTGATTATTAAAAACATCTACATAGTTGCTAAAGGTAATTGTCTTTGGAAACCAATCCGGCGGCATTTTTACAACATCCGAGCTGTTCTTTAAGGAGCTTGTAAACAGCCAGTATAGAGGGAATAGGTTAAGCACAGCAAAGAGAATTACCAGGCTATTTAATACGATGTCAATTTTTTCTTTCTTTTTCTTATTTTTATTTCTTTTTCCAAACATACCCATCATCCCCTAATCCTTCTTAAACATAGCTCTTAACTGTGGAATAGATAATACGAGTGCAATTAAGAACATGATTACACCAACAGCAGAGGCAATACCAAGCTGATTGTATTTAAAGGCGTTATTATATAAGAAATACATCAGTGTTGTAGACGCATTGTTCGGTCCGCCGCCTGTTAATAGCTGAATGACAACGAATATCTTCAACACAGCAATAATGTTCATAATAATAATATAGATTGTGGTAGGCTTAACCATTGGAATAAGGATTTTAAATATGATTTCGAGCCTGCTTGCCCCATCGATTTCAGCTGCTTCAAAAACATCCTTCGGTACACCAATCATCGAAGCTACGTACAAAATGATTGCCGAACCTACGTTGGTTGCAAATGTAACAAAAATGATAACTGGCAGAACAAGATTTGTATCCCCTAAAAAATTTACCGATGATAATTCCAACTGCCTTGCAGCATACGGAATAAGTCCATTGGCTGGATTTAAGAGAAAGCTCCATACCATGCTCATTACAACCATAGAAACCATAACGGGAATATAATAACTGCCCCTAATAAAGGACACGTATTTTGCATTTTTATCAAAAATAGCTGATGAAACGAAAAGAGCAAAGATTACGGTTAATGCGACAATAAATACGACAAAAATAACCGTGTTAATAGTAGACTTAACAAATACAGGATCTGAAAATAATCTATTATAGTTTTCAAAACCAATAAAAGTTTCTGTTTGATAATTAATTCTATACAAACTTAGCCTGATACCTTCAATAATTGGATACACAACAAATACTAGAAAAAGCAATAACTGCGGCGCAATAAACAAATATCCGGTTAAATTTTCTTTAATAGAGTCCCTATTGATTCTCATTGGCTTTCCCTTACCTTTCTATGGCTTTCTAAAACCCCATTTATAAAGGCTTTAGAAAGCCATAAGTCATTGCATGCAGGGTTTATTTATTAAAAATTACTGAATTTGCTTTTGACTCTTCAATCACTTTATTACCATTTTCTTGATAACTTTTAACAGCCTCTGCTGCTGACTTTTGTCCAGTATAGAGGGCTTGAAGCTCCGGATATAGAACCTGTCTTAATTGGCTGTATCCAGGGACGTTTCCTGTGAAATTAAACATATATTTTGCATTTTTATCGTATGCTTCGAATAAAGGCTTTTCTGTTTTGAATTCTTCAGCTACAGAAGTTCTAACAGGAACACCGTTTTTGGAAGCTTTCACTAATTCAGGATCAGTCGAGAAGAATTTAACAAAATCCTTACTAACCTTAATTCTAGTTTCATCTTCAGTATTAAACACTGCTGCACCAGTAACATAAGTGAAAGTCAAAGGGTCTCCACTTTCAGATGGGATGTTAGCTAGTCTTATATCAAATTTAGGTGTCTTACCGCTTTCCATATCCGCTTTTGCATTGTTAAATAAAACTGAGTTTGTAAAGCTGATTGCAAGCTGCTGATTCTGGAACATTGCATTTACATCATTTGAGGATACTGATTCAACACCAGGATTCGTTAATCCATCTTTATAAATCTTCTTTAACCATGCTGCAGCCTTTTCTCCTCTTGCATCATCGATTACAAGATTTCCTTTTTCATCAAAAAACTCATTGCCAAACATTCTTAAATAAGCAAGGTTCCAAGTGTCTGCCTGATTATTTAGAGCGTACAATGCCATTGGAAATGCATTCGAATATTTATCTTTAGGCAGGTCTGTCTTTAAAGTCTTAAGAATCTTTTCATAGTCTGCAAGAGACCAAGTTTTTATTTCATTTTCGCTGCCAAGATACTCCTCAAGACCTGCAGCCTTGAACATATCAGCGTTATAAGCTAGAGTACCTGGCATATGTGAGAATGGATAGAAATAGACATCGTCACCGAAAGTTACACTATCCCAGTAATTTTGTGAAATATCTTTATTAGCTTCATCATCCACAATGTCATTTAATGGAACGAGTGCACCTCTATGTGCGTAGTCTCCCATTGCGAAAACGCTTTCGAAGAAAATATCTGGAGGAGTGCCTCCATTAAGGTTAACGTTTAACAGTTCATCCCTTTGATCTCCAGCAACAACTTGAACGTTCACCTTTACATCATGGTCCTTATATTGCTTTGAAAATTTCTCAGCAGCATATTTGAAGAAACTGTCGTAATCCGCTCCTTCTTCAGCAGGGTCCATAACCCCTTTCCATTGAGGTGTCAGCCAAACTGATATTTCAACCTGCTTTTTTGATTTTGAATCTCCACTTGTTTTGACAGGGTCTTTTCCTGTACACCCAGCAAGAATGGAAAGTACCAGTACGACAGCTGCTGTCAAAGCTAGAAAACGTTTTTTAAACATTGATTTCTCCCCTTTATAAAATATTTTTTATTTTATTGAAGACAAGCTTTGATAAAAGCCTGTGGCCTTCCTCATTCAGATGCATGTAATCAATGGTATTCATAACGATGAACCCCTTGGTATCAAGGAATTCCGTCCCCTGAATCTTTAGTAATTCTTTTAAATACATGGGCATTTCTTCTGATTTTCTATCACAATTTATCCCCATTGAGTTTCCTATGCTAGTTTCATAGTATTCTTTACCGATTGGGGGAGGGGCAATGACTAACACCTTTGGAAAGCTGCCTTTTATCCCAGCAGGTGTATTTTTCGCTTTAAGTGAAAGCCTGGCAATCCCTTGAGCGATATTATAAGCAGTAAGATTAAATCTTTCTTTCGTGTCATTTGTGCCAAGCATGATAATAACGAGCTCAAGTGGTGCATGACTCATTAAGCATGGATGAATATAGGTAAATGCATTTAATCCTTCAAAAAGAGGATCATCTACAACACTTGTTCTGCCTGAAAGCCCTTCTTCAACTACTTGAAATTCATCACCTAAAAGCTCAGCTAAAAGACTAGTCCATCTAACGCCCTCTGGAAATCTTTCCAACGTATTTGCATCATAGCCCCAAGTATTTGAATCGCCAAAGCAGACAATTCTTTTCTTCATTTCATTACCTTCCGTATTTTAGAATGGCAGAATCAATTAAATCTTTAATTCTTTCAATCTTGTTTAAATCTTCCCCGTGTACTGGCTCAAGAGGTCCTCTTACACTACCAACATTGACTCCTCTTAATTTTAAAACTTCCTTAATCACAGAGTACATATGGCCATTAAGGGAACATAAAGCAATAATGATGTCGTTTATATCTCTTTGGATTTTTCCCGCTTGTTCAAAATTTCCAGAAGACACAAACTCCTCAGCTTTTAAGAATAGTTCTGGCATTGCTGCATAGGTACCACCGATTCCGCTGTCAGCACCGATTATTCTTCCAGAAACGTACTGTTCATCTGGACCATTAAATACAATAAAGTTTTCTCCACCTGCAGCTTTAAAGCGTTCAATATCCATTACCGGCATAGAGGAATTTTTAACTCCAATAACCTTTTTATTCTCTATTAGTTTCTTAAAAAGATTGATAGAAAGATTGTACCCGGTAGTTTGCGGGATATTGTAAATAATAAACGGAAGTTCAGTTGATTCTATAATCTCCGTCCAATACTTATAGATAGAGTTTTCAGGAAGCTTAAAATAGATTGGCGGAATAGCTGATAGTGCATCATAGCCCAGCTCTTCGGCATATTTTGCTAAAATTCTACTCTCTCTAGTGGATGGCGCACCAACGTGAGCAATTAAAGTAAGTTTTCCCTTTAGCGCTTCTGCGGCATATTTTAATGTCGCTTTTCTCTCCTCAAGGTTTTGGTAAATACATTCACCCGAACTGCCGCCTACGTATAAACCTTTTACCCCTTTTTCATAAAGATAGTTACAAAGGTCTTTTGTTCTATCCTCCGATATTTCTCCTAAATCATCATAGCAAGCATAAAATGCAGGAATAATCCCTTTAAATTTATCTAATTTCATTTTTCTTCCCCACCTGAAATGAATTTTAATGGTAACGTTTACAAAAGAAATATAACACATCTACATTTTATTGTAAATAATTTTCACCATTTTTATAACTTTTGAAAAAAATCTCCAACATTTCAATTCATTAAAGCGCCACCGCTGATTGAAAACTGTCAATCAGCGGTGGCGCTTTGCTTCTTTTTCTATAACGATTTCGTCAACCAGCTTTTCTGCGACTTTTCGATACAAATTACTCATATGTACAAGTGAAGATATCATTAGCACCTGCTCAAGGTAAGGTGAGTGCTTATCCTCCATTTTTGTTACTTCCTCCTTTATATCCTTAATGCGATCTTCAATATCCATGTTGAAATCTGTGGCATTCTTATGTGATAGAGTCAAATAACTATTATAGAATGAGTCTAACTCGATATCCTCATTGGTAATTCTTTTGTTAATTCCATCAAGCGTTACCTGAATATCGTTAATCGAAAGAGCCCCTTTTAGCTGATAAATTAAACTCATCAATAGTAAATGTTCTTTGGAATACTTCTTATTTTTTATTGGAAAGATAAGCTTTCCTTTTGCATAGTTATTGATCATCGTTTTGGTAAGAACCTTTTCCTCATCGTTTCTCTTCAAATCTCCAAATTTGTTCTCAAATAACTGAATGACTTGGTCCATATATAAATCAATATTCGGTATTTCATCTAGCGTCATGTTGGTATGAAGACCAATCTTTTCAATAATTTCATGGATTTTTTCCATCATAATAAACCCCTTTTTTAATGATATCTGATTAACATTATATCGTAACAATTTAACATTGACTAGATAATGTATTGGAGGTATCATTATAAGTAGTTATTAAAACTACATGTTGTAATCAGGAGGGAATTATGAGTAATTTTATTCGAGAACCAATTAATGGACTGACTCATTTGACTGGAGCGCTGTTATCTTTTGTAGGGCTTCTTGCAATGGTAATCAAAGTGTCGAGTACGACCTCGTCAACGATGGCGATTACTGCCGTCATCATTTTCGGAGTCAGCATGATACTTCTTTATTCTGCTTCGGCCACCTACCATATGGTAATAGCTAGAGATCATGTGATTGCTTTTTTAAGGCGGCTTGATCATTCGATGATTTTTATATTAATTGCCGGCACCTATACGCCTTTTTGCTTTATTAGTTTAAATGGAACAACCGGAAATATTCTATTCTCTATCATTGCAGCCGTAGCATTAAGTGGAGTTGTTTTTAAAATGGTCTGGTTTAATTGTCCACGCTGGATTTCTACTGCATTGTATATTGTTATGGGCTGGATGATTGTATTTGTGTTCTCGCCACTAGCAGGAAGCATGGATAGGTTGGGGTTATTTTTATTAGTTCTCGGAGGAATTTTTTATACAATTGGTGGAGTTATTTACGGGGCAAAGCCAAAATTCCTTCAATCCAAATACATGGGCTTTCATGAGATCTTCCACATTTTTATCATGCTTGGAAGTTTGTCACACTTTTTATGTGTATTTTACTTTGTTATATGAAATAGAAAAACGCCTATTGGAGGTAACGGATTCTGTTTTGAAGGACAAACCTTAAATAGTTAGGGAAGAAACTACCCTGCTCCGTTAGTCCAAAAAAAAAAGGCTGCATATGCACTGCCAGATCTTTAAGAAAAGCACCCGTTTGTTTTAGTGTAAAATTTTACAATCTTTCAAAATCCAATAAGGATTTTTATTGACCAAGCTAACTATGTATTAAAACCACGGGTTTCCACACTCCACATATCCAGAGTGTATGTGGAGTGTGGAAACCCGTGGTTTTACAAAAACTAACGGAACCTGTATGGTCTGACTCCGTTAGGCATATCTTACTACTTCATTAAAGCTTAAATTGGGTGCACACCAGTTTAACGTCTCACTCTGCTTTTACCTTGAATTAGAACACTTCTACTGTTTCCCTATATCATCAAGATTCTTTGACCCAAAGTTATCAAGCAATGGCCAGCACTTCATCTGTTGATGCTGGTTGAAGCCATGACCCAGTCAAGTGAAATCATATTTTTATCACAAGAATATCGCCTACGTTTTTTGATATGTTTTAGCGGTGGAGTAATATCAGTGCGAAAACAGTTTCCAATGCCCTTCGGAGACAACTTCGACCTCTCCATCGATCACTTTGATGGCGGTTTGATCATCAATTGCATACGCCGACCCCTGCATCCCGGCGGCCCATCTCTCTGCATTAGCCATCGTGTTATACGGCAGCATCTCGTGATCCAAATGCGGGAACATTGCAAAATCGACAAGTCCCAGCGTTTCATCACCACCGTTGGGTGGATTCCAGCCAACGAAGAAGTCCCCGATGTTAGGTGCCATCACCATGCTCCCAGCACTCATTCCCACATAGACTGCGTGCAGCGACGGCAAGAGGTCTGCCAGCCCGGATTGCCGCATCCAATGGCACAGGTAGAGGGAGTCGCCGTCCGACACCAGCAGGACGTCCGTCTCCTGGACCAGCGGCACCCAGCGGTCTTCGTCGATGCTTGGCAGCGCTGTGAGCTCCAAAACGCCGACGGACTTCCAGCCCAGGTCGACCATGGGATTCTCTTCTTTCCCGCTGATGAACTGCCAGGCTTTGACGCCGGGGCCGACCCAGGGGTGTCCGTACATCGCGGTGGGGATGCACAGGGCGTTGGAGTGGGCGATTGGCTTGCCCAGCATGTCAACCAGCGCGTCATGTATGCTTTTGTTATTGATGCCTGCAGATGTAAGTAGTAATTTCATAATTTCAACTCCTTGTCGTTACAAGCTAAAATGCAAAATGAACATAATGGCGTACATACTGCATTTTAACCTATTTTTTCATATCCCTATTCTCAACGGTAACCCCTTATTCTGTGTGCGGAAATCTTAAAAATGATTTTCACCTCCCCAACATTTAATAATGTTGATGAATGATGAAAGATAATTGATAATCGACTTTTACCTCTACCCGAATCATATTATTTTTTGATTTATCCTCTAAAAATTTTAGATGGATTTATTTAATATTCTTCACTTTCAATCAAAAATCCTTTTTATATTAACCTCCCCCGATAGTTTAAGTACATCATTTCACAATCTTTCTTGCAAAAAGAAAAAGACGACCTCCTTCTTGAAGTATCGCCCCCGTTAATTGAAGAACTTAATCATTATTTTTTAAAAATTTTTTGATAGTAATATATAAAACTAAAGCTATAAATAAAGAGATAAGAAAATATCGTAAATCAATTTTCACACATCCAATACATTCCGTTAAGTAATCATAAATAACGAATAAAAGAAGAAATATTGATACTGCAAAGAAAAGTTTAGATGCACTTTTGTTTCTTGTTGTCATAAAAAATCCCCTAATTAAAATTTACTACTTATGATAAATCATTCCACAACATAACCTCTTCTTATTTCAACTATCCTGCTAGTTAGTGAAAAAGCGATTGCTCTTATTGAACAATCGCCCTCGTTTACCAAAATATTAACTCCAAACAAGTTGTTTTGTTAGGATCAATTTTCCAGGATGTTGAACAAATCCTAGTTTTTTATTTACAGATAACATCGGGTAATTGGTGGATAAGTTATTTGTTCGCATACGAATATATCCCATAGGAATGGATTTTGAAATAGCTTTTAATTTTAATGCTGTTGCAATGCCATTTCCACGCATTTCCTCAATAGTTCCTGTGAAAAAATTGTAAATCTCATTTTTATTTCTATTAAACAAAACAGTCATCCCTATCCAACGATTATCGATAATGGCGAGGATAATATTTTCTTCTTTGAAGGTTTTTAATAAAGACACTGCCATATCCTTTCCCATTTCAGTTCCATTGCAATCAGGAGAATCCTTTAGTAAAGTTCTAAACAATTCGCATAACAGTTCAAAATGTTCATCTCCTGGATAATGCTTCATAGTTTTGAATGTTAGACCATTTTTCTCGTGCTGATTTAACTTGTCTTCTATCCTTGTAAGAGAATGAGTAGATAAATCAAGTACCGACTCAAACTGGACTTCCTTTACAATAAATGCATACTTTTCTGCCCACTTTTTAGATTTTAAATCGCCTTCATTTATAATGGACTGTATTCCAAGGGGTTTGGCATCTATTACAGAACTCCAAAGAACCGATTCAATTATTCTTCCAAATCCTTGGCTCTGATAATGCTTATCTACAAAGATTTTTTCAAAGAGGAAACCAGGAGGAATGTTAGGTGTTTCACTAACAACAAAACCAAAACCAATGATTCGTTTATTAAGCTCAAGTACAACCCGCTTTATAATTGGAGAATGATTATAGGTATTGTGATTATTTTTGAAAGTCTCTAAACTAATGGGTTCATTATTAAATTGGTTTATTATTTGCAAAACACTCGGCGAGTCATCTTCTATAACCATATCACGAATTACCATTTCCATAGCATTCCTCCGTTCTTTTAAGCTTTCACTAGTCGAGTAGAAAGGAACCTCTCTACCTTACGGTAGATTGTGTTCCTCCCCTCACAGAACCGTGCTTGCGCTATTAACGCACACGGCTCCTCCAAATTATCATTCACAGAATATAGCTAATTTCTTTTCTTAAATCATAAATATTCACTTTGATTCTTGGTGAAGGTAGTGGATATTTATTAAGAAAGAGCCTGAATTTGTCCCAAGTAAAGGATTTCCTTTGGCTTCTTCTGTTTAGCCATTTGTATAGTAAGCATTCGATTTTCTCTTTAAAGTTGTTAACAGTTTGGGTATTATCTGTGATGCAATAATAGTTGTAGTAACCTATTAGTGAGCGTTTAAATCTATCCATAATCATATGAATATCTTTATTCCTATTATTCTTCAGCCATTCTTTAGTTCCTTTTAGTTTGCCTTGGACTTTCTTCCTGCTCGTTTTCCGCTTTACTCGGAATTTCCCGTGCTTACTTATCCCACAATAGTGAGTAAATCCAAGGAAGTCGAAGGTACCCGGTTTGCCAATTCCGTCACGTTTTGCATTCTTCTCCGCAAACCGTCCGAAGGGAATTATTTTAGTTTTATCCTCGGCTATTTCTAGGTTAAATTTCTTTAATCTCGCTTTTAATGAATGAAAGAATTGCTCGGCTTCACTTTTATTCTGAAAACAACAAACAAAATCATCTGCGTATCTTACTATATACGCCTGGCCTTTACATTGTTTCTTAACCACTTTTTCAAACCATAGATCAAGAACGTAATGGAGATAGACATTGGCTAATATCGGAGATATCACTCCACCTTGCGGTGTACCATTGTCTGTCTTGTATTTCTTACCTTCCTCCATGTATCCACCTTTAAGAAACCTGCTGATTAGTCTCAGTAGGTTAGTGTCAGTGATTCGGAGTTTCAAGAATTCCATCATCCATTTGTGGTCAACGTTATCAAAGAAGCCTTTAATATCTACATCTACTACATAGCTTATTGCTCTCTTCTCAATATAATGATTCAGTATTTTCAGTGCATCGTGGCAGTTTCTATTTGGACGGAACCCAAATGAGCAGTCTAGAAAGTCATTTTCATAGATGGCATTTAGTATTTTCGTAATGCCTTTTTGAACAATTTTATCTTCTTGTTCCGGTATTCCCAATGGTCTCATCTTGTTTGAGTTGAGCTTTGGGATATACATTCGTCTTACTGGAACAGGACGATAACTTTTGCTTTTGAGCCTACTTACTAAGTCCTCTATGTTTTCTTCTAAACTTTCATCGTATTGCTCTTTAGTAGTACCGTTAATCCCAGTTGCCTTCTTATTGGGTAGTTCAAGATGGCATTGAATTAATGCTTCCTTATCTAAAAGATGTGCAAGAGATGTAAATTTCATTTTAGGATTAGATTTTGCTAATTCTGCTATCCTTAGTAGTTTTGTTTCCATTTATTTATACCTACCTCTGTGTGTAGTAAATGTGTCCCTAGTAAGGGTGATAACTGGTAGCTAGCCTTTCCTCCATCGGCATTACCCAACTTCATTGGTACTACGCTGCTATCCGACTCCCTACACGGCATTTGGTTTCCTCGCTTTTTATCACTTGTAGACCATACTCTTCTATTAAAATAAGAAAAGACCGGTAGGGTCTCCCGAGTTGCCGTATCATATCAATGTGTAACGTGCCAAGGTCTCTGACCCCAGAGAGGTTTTACCCTTCTTGCCATTAACGAAAGATAAAATGTAGCTTTCTGAACGCAGGTATGTCATCAGCCCTCTCGATTTTCTAACATTATGGAGCTCAATCCCTTCAACCCTTGGGCTTTCGGCCCGCCACCTAACTGTCTACGCTTAAAGACTAAAGTTACCTTTAGTCCTTCAAGACTCGCTACGAGCGAATGGCTAGTTCTTACTCGACGGGAATCCCACCCGCTATATGATACGACCTATGCTCGGCCGCACACCTGCCCGTTAGCTCCACAAAAAAGAATCGCCGCAGCAATCCCATCTTTAACTCTTGCACCCGTTCGTAATATAAGGTTAGTCAGATTTTTCTGGTTGACCTTTTTCATATGGTCTTATGATTACGGTAGTCGGGGTAGAACGTCGCACCCGTGGGATTCAATCCCGTTAGCTAAACTGTTCACCCCCTACTTGTATAAACATGTTTCAGGCTGGTTGGGACATAGATCCCGTTTAACAAGCGAACCTATGACATTACAAGAAGCCTTAGGGGATACCGACTAATATTGCATTTCAGGGAGGAGATAAAGTATGAATCCAGTCATTGGTCTGGATGTATCAAAAGGGAAAGTCAGGTACAAGCTTTTTTAGATAAAGGTAAGCCATACCGTAAGAGCTTTAGTATTAATCATGATCTTGAGGGTTTGGGGAATTTATTAGATTTCCTTCAAGAAGTTGAGAAATCAGCAGGTGGTCATCAACCTTCGGTCGTTTTAGAATCAACTGGGCACTATCATATTCCCGTTATTCAGTTTTTAGAGGAACAAAAATATGTTTATATTATCGTCAATCCTCTTATCTCACACAGAGCCAAGAGCTCAAGCCTAAGAAAGGTAAAAACAGATGCAATCGATGCTTATCACCTTTGTGAATTGTATTATAAAGAAGAATTAGAGCCTTACAAGAAGCGTGGAGTTCAACTCTTAAACCTTCGTAATCTCACAAGACAACAAGAGAGTATTGCAGAAATATCAGCGAAAACAAAGTTACAGCTTCATTCTTTAATCGATCAGGTATTTCCAGAGTATCGAGGTGTATTTGGAAGCCTATATTCGAAAGTATCATTGCTTACTTTACTAGAGTTCCCTACTTCTAAGGCTGTATTAAGTGTGAGTGAAAAAGAGTTAACGGATACAATAGCTTCATTATGTATGAGTCGTTCGGAGTCATGGGCAAAGGAAAAAGCACAGAAGTTAAGAGAAGCAGCCCTTCGTGATCCTTTTCAAAACAATCTCTATGATAGTCATATTTTCAACCTTGAAATTTTGGTTAAGATTGTTCTTCAATACCAAGAGCATCTATCCAATATTGCGGATGAAATAGATGCCCTCGCTAGCGAAATTGAAGAATATGAAATCCTTCAATCTATCCCTGGAATCGGAGAAAAATCGCTGCAACGATTATTTCTGAAATCGGAGAGATAGATCGGTTTAATGGTGCCAAGAGGTTGGTTGCATTCGCTGGAATAGATCCTAGTGTGTACTCTTCAGGAAAGTTTACTGCATCGGTAAACCGAATAACCAAACGTGGCTCGTGTAGGCTTCGCCACGCCTTGTATATGGCTGTTCAAAGTGGTATTCGGGAATCCCGTAAAAGAAAACGACTGATGAGATTATTCCACGCAATAGAAGACTACGAGAGTTTTACGATAAGAAACGAGAAGAAGGAAAACCCTTTAGAGTAGCGATCATTGCCTGTACAAATAAGCTCTTACATTGGATTTACGCCTTATTAAAAAGCAGATCTACTTTCCAAGATATAGCTTAAAATCTATATCTAACTAAATACAACAAAACCTTCCAAAAAGAGCATAACGGAAGGTTATTTGGCATGAATATTTTTAGTATAACATGAGGTTATTAAACTTTTAATTGAAAAATGTTGACAAACTATTAGCTGGTTTAGTTCAACAAGATATATTTATCAAAAAGTTTACTTGCAATTTATTGTTCAACTCCATAGTAATGCTTCAATATTTCACGGATAATCTCTTCCTGACTTTCTTCCGCACCATTACTTTCCGTCATAAATTCATCGCTACATTTATCTTTTGTTAGCTTGAAACCTGTATAATTTAAATCGATTTCTTCGTCATAGTCAAATGTTGAAAATCCAAGCGTTCCGAATAAACTAACACATTTATTGCTAATTGGAGTTCGATCACCTTTTTCATCTACATAATAGTATTTATCCGTTACTGTGCCATAATCCATATCAGGTTTCGAAGTTACGAAATATCCTTTTTCATTAATAACATGCACTTCATAGCCATTTTCAGTTTTAACCATCGGTGCCCCTTTGATATTGTAGAAAGCAAAAACATCTCCTTCAAATCCTTTAGGTATCAAGTAAATATCGTCAGTTTCATTGTTTTTGTCAATGACAAAGATAGTTAGCGATGTTATTGTACCTGATATTAATATACTTAAAAGTACATTAGTTAAATGGGAAAAACGTTTAATCTTCCCAATTAATATATAGATAATAAAGGCTATGATACTCACCAAGAACAAAATTGGAGTGATATACAACATTCCGAAGATTAAACTTTCTCCAATTGAAAAATAGTAAATATCAGGTTCTCTTTTTGATAATGGAATGTAATTTAATAATGAAACAAATAGTGAAATAATTATTGATATAATTACTGATGCAAAAATAACTTTTATTAACCTCACGAAAGAATTGCTCCTCCATCTACTTTTCTATGTACCTATACTACCTACATCCTTATCTTAACAAATAAATGATTAGGAAAATATCCGTAAATTTTCGAATTTCCTGTTCAACTATCCTACTTCTTTAGTTCAATAAAAAAAACCCGACTGGGTTGGCAGCCGGTTCTTTAAGGAAAGTCCTTTATAGTTTAAGTGAAAACCTTCACAATATTTAACGAAAAAAATACTCCCTATTTACCTTAACGGGTAAATAAACGGGACATATTAAAAAGGCAAACACAACCGTGCTTGCCTTTTTATAGCAATGTAGAATTATATAATACTTATGGAATACTTATGCTTATGTGACAGGTTGCATTCTTAATATTGAAGGACAATGTCCGTACACTGGCAAAATCTATCCGAGCGCTACATTTATAAGAATAAAAGTATATTTTTTCCTGTCTTAAGCAACATAAAGGAAAACAGCTAAGGAGTATTATAAAGTTGGTAGCTATAATTAGAATTAGTCTTTTATTAATACCGTGGTCAACTGTTTTCTTTATTCCAAAAAATGTGTTTAAAAAATATACACCCGTTGCAATCTTAGCGTCTTTACTTGTTGCGATTAATTCTATGTTATCTGTTCCTTTTAAATGGTGGACAGTAAAAGGCGGATTACTAAATAAAGTTATTAATGATTTGAGCTTTACATTAGGGCCATTCTTTATAGGCACGATTTGGATTTTTCGTTTGACCCTTCGGAAAATTCTGGTTATACCTTTTGATTAATACGTTTATGGACTTATTTCTTTCTTATCCGATTAACTGGATAATGCAAAAATTAAAGGTCTATAAATTAGTAAATTATAAATCCAAACACGTTTTTTTTGTTTCGATCTGCTTTGCTCTTGTTATTTACCCCTACCAATTGTACATATCTCGAACAAAATCCAGTGAATAAAACTGGATTTCTTTATTATCTCTTTGGCTTTAAGTCTAACCTCACCCGTTAGAATAAGTAAAAAGATGTTGCCGCAGCAACACCTTGTTTTACTTGTGATGCGTTTTCCACTTTAATTTAGGAGTTCTTTTTATTATCTCTTGCAGCTTGTTTCCTTGCTTTCTTACTTAATCCTTGTTCTGAACCAAATTCCGTATCGGCTTTGCTTCCACCAGTATGAGGTTGGTTACGATTGTTATTTTTATTGGTCATTATTTGTATTTCCTCCTTATTATGTATGTTGGGCTAGCAACATCTTTTATAATGCTTAAAATGGCAGGAGAATATACCTAATTTCTCTTTATTTCTTTATCGGAGGAAAGCACAAAATTAAGCATTAAGAACTATATGAGGTTCTATTGGAGACAGTTTTTTAAGAATCTAAGAACTCTGTTTGAAGTTTATCGATATGCCTTTATCCCATTTTCAAATGCTTCTACATCGTTATTTTCCACCCCATGCAGGGCTTCTTGTAATGCGAAGGTACTTCTATAAAACTTAACTCGTTCAGCTATTTCGGTTCCATTTGGATACAAATTCAAACATATATTAAAAAAATCTTTCCCGTAACTGGATAGGATTCCTGCAAAGTCATAGGCGGGGTCACCTATACCACTGCCGCCAAAATCTATAATCCCCGATAGTTCATAGGTATCAGGATTCCATAGAATATTGGTTGCCCCAAAATCACCATGGATCAAAGTGGTGTTTAAGTTTATGCATGTTTTGCTATATAGGAAGGTTTCAAACGAATCAGAGATTTGTCGTTGTGCTTCTTCCCTCATAAAGGGATACAGTTTAATTTGTATTCTTTGATAGAGGTTTATCATTTGTTCACGGGGATTGGTTTCCTTTAATGGCAGTGTTTTTTTAGAAGTGGAATGTATCTCGATAAGAAAGTTAACAAGTTGTGATGCAAGTCTATTTAATACTTCTTCATCTTTAATGCTTGCGAAACTTGTTTTCCATAATGGAGACCCTTGAATTAACTCATAGCCGACAAAAGCTTTCCCTGCTTCCCAATTTTCAAAAGATTGATAGATAGGATTTGGTATCGGAATAGATACATTGCTATAAATAGCTTCTAATATCTCAGTCTCTTTTTTTAAATTATCTATCCCCATTTGATACTTTGGAAATCTAAAAACGATTGATCCATTTACAATTATTACATCATTATTTTGGCCAATTTCATTTAGCTGACAATCCAGGATGGACAGGCTAGGGTAAACCTGTTTAATGCGCTCTATATATTTCTCCATTTTCTGTACTCCCTTTTAACTCTGCTTCATTCATGACAAAACGGCAGACTAAATCAAGGGGATTTAGCTGCCTTATTACTCTTACCAATTTACGTTCGCATCTGGTGCCTTGTCGGCTACAAGATTTAATTGAATGTTGTGCTCTAGATACGCTTTTAATCCAGAGAGTACCATTGTGTATCCTCCCATTGAATCAATCGCTTGGTTTACCATTTCATCGCCAGTTCCAGAAAAGCCTGAGTTTGTGATGGAAACAAAGGTTTGATTATCTGTTCGGGGAGTAAATAGCCACTCAACCTGTGTACCGTCGGTCCATTCAATTCTAATTACCTTGTTTTGCTCTAATTTCTTAACATATAATTCATCCCCAACACCATACATTTCCCAGTCCCACCTGACCGTTTTACCCTCTTCTAATCTTCCGCTGCTTTTGGTGAACCAGAACTTTGTAGTGATTTCAGGGTTGATAAAAGCTTCATATACTTCCCCAACGGGTTTGCGAATAAGCATTTCTGCTTTTACAACGGGTTTTTCGTTTAGTGTTATCATTCAAAATACTCCTTTTTATTCCTTTATTCATAGCCTGTTATCACTATGTTTTCTAATTCACTGATGATTTAAAACCAATTTCCTTTAATACTTTTTCAGATAATCGATTAGCAATTAATTTATAGCCAGCAGGATTGGGATGTAAAGAATCACTGAAATACGTACTTTTGGGTTTATCTTGAAATAGATCAAGCGTGGCTACATATTCAATTCGATCGAAATTATCTGTCACTTTGACAATTTCATCATTCCAATCTTTTATGGTGCTTAGAATTTCCTTGCGATTTGAATATTCGACATAGGGTTGATATAAACCTAGCACAAAAATAGGAGCAGAAGAATTATTTTTCCTTATGCTTTCAAGGATTTTAGTAAGGTTGGTTGTGAATGTAACTTTACCATCATTTACTCTTTTTACATCAAGTGGGTTAAATTGATAATTAGCACTCTTTCTAAAATCATTCGTTCCGATATAAAGAATGATATAACTAGCCTTTTTAATCTGCGTGTTGATTTTTTTATCCTGCAGTTGTTCGAGAACTTTATCACTAGAATACCTTGGTATAGCGAAGTTACTCACTTTGACAGGAGTTTTCTGTATATCTTCCAGCTTCACTTTAATCCCATCTATGTATCCCTTTTTTGCAGGGTCCCCTATTCCATGTGTGATGGAATCACCGAGGGCTACAAGATTAATGACCTTAGTACTGGCCGAAGAGCCATGAATACCGGTATAAGTTCCAAACAGGATTAATATCATACAAAATAATAATAAATAATTTTTCATTATAAAACTCCTATTTGTGTTGATTTATTTAGGAGTTTTCCCAGTGACACCCAGACTCATGTAGGATCTGTGAGTTTAACTCCAAGTGTAATGTTAATTTTTTGAAGTCATGAAGGCTGATGGATTTAACTCTTCACTTTCAATCACAATAGCTGTTAATCCATTTTCTGATTTTGTTTCGTGCCATTCGTCTTTTTCCCAAAACACAGCATCACCAGGTTGTACTTTATGATATTCTTCCTGATTAATACTTACCAAACCTTCTCCATTTAAGATTAACAATAGTTGGGGTCCTACTGCTTGGTGAAAACCTATCAAGCCATTTCCACCTAAATGCATACAACCAATTGAAGCATCCTTATTTGTTTGTATGATTCGAGTCATAATAAAATCAGAATTAAATTTTGTAATCTGCTTACCATTCTCTTTACTAAAGGAATAAAATTTCATAAGGATTTGTACCTCCATTGATCAAATCTATATCCTACATATTCAAGAGATTTATGTCATAATCCTCTAAGATAAATAAAGATATATACATGAAAATAAGTAGTTCAGCCATTGTGGAAAACCTTAAATTACAGACTAAATAACAGTTGAAATTCATACAGTAAATAGCACTAAAAAAAGCTCAGAGTTTATATTGTAAAGGGTTCCATTTTCGGGTGCTTTGTTATTATAGAGGGTCAAAACTTCTGTTATTTGCAGTACCGTTTTTAGTACCAATTTTATTGATCTTTATAGCTGGTCGATAAAAAGCTGTTGATTCCTGCATCCAGAATTCAGAAGGTCCGCCATATCGGCTGGGGGATACGGTTAAACATCCGATCTGATAAATAGACGGAAAAATTTCGCTTATTTTGTAAATAGCCTTGAAATTCGCTTAAATAGACGGAGAGATTCCGCCTATTGATTCGAAAAACGTTAAAATGGTGGATATTGCTTTGAATAACCGGAAAACCTCCCCTTATATCCCCCGAAACGAACCCTATTCTGAAACTAACCGGAAAATCTCCGCTTATTTTACTTTTACTGGTTACTGATTAAGGGCAATACATCTAAAAAGGGAGTGAGTTTTATCTCAAAAATCCAAGAGAACCTCATTTTGATGCATTACGGTTAACCTTACACAAGTAAAAGAGGTTATATTTATATAAATAAGGTTTTTATATTCCTAATAAAGAAACTCGCCAATTATGATCTGACCCAATAACGATTCCAAAACGACTGCTGAGCTCTTCTTTTATGGGAGTAATCTACAATTAACAGTCCTTTGATCGAAAATTGATTAAAGTGCTATTTGTTTTAAAGCTTCTCTCTTGCTAAACTTTGATAATGGATATTTACTTGCCAATTCTATTACTTTATTAGGGTAATCTTTTCCATATTCTCTTAGTGCACAACTAATAGCCTTATTTATAAAAAATTCATTTGTAGCTTGTGTTTTAGAAATAATATCTTCCAGTAATTTGATGTTCTGTTAATTCTATTGTATCTCCACGTTATCTGAACTACTAAACGTAAGAAAAGAGCCTTTTTTATGGAAGGGCTCCTCTTCTTTTCTTTTTCTTAATCTATGATTTTGTTTAACTCATCTTGCAAAACAATTGCATGATTATATACAGGATCCTTTGCTCCGTACAGTAGAGTAACTCTCCCCTTTGATGTCATGGTAATAATTTCTTTTATTATCTTCTGTTTCTGTTCATCCGTACGCAATTCCTCTATGTATTTTACACGAAACTCCTCAAACAACTCGGGCTTGTGGCAAAACCACTTACGAAGCTCAGGACTAGGAGCCACCTCCTTCTGCCAAGCCGTCAACCTAGCAGCCTCCTTCGAAATCCCACGCGGCCACAATCGATCCACTAAAATCCGAAAACCATCTGACTCATCATATGATTCATAAACTCTTTTCAAGAAAAAATCCCCCACTAGAAACCCCTCCTTATTAAGCGTTTTGGGTTAGTGTCCATTCCACGTGGACACTGTCCACGGACGGTGACAGGCACCCATTTAAGCACCCATCAGTCCTCATCCTTAATATCGTGGTCTTCTGGGATGGGTTCGCTGAGGATTTCTTCGACCAGGTGTTTGTATTTTTCGATTTGTTTTAGATGGGTGTTGAATTGTTCTTTGTTGATGATCCAGCCTTCTCCGTCATGGATGGCTCGGATTTTTTTTTGTTTGATTAGTTCTTCTATTTTTGTTTCTGGCATGGATAAATATTCTGCTGTTTCTTTTATGGTTAGATACATATCATTCATTCCTCGCCCGTAAAGGTAATATTATTTACAACTCTTCCCGCTCTTCCTTTTGTGGTCACTGCCTGTGAAAGTGAGTTTAGGATTGCTTCCTCTGCTGCTTCTGCAGCGCCCGTAAATAGCTGGTTCATCAGGGGATGGTCTTCGCGAAGCTGGATCCTTTCTTCCGTCGATTCTTCGGAAAAATGGTCTGATTTATGAGCTGTCGAAAAGGCAATGACAATATCCCCGCTGCCATGGCTGAAATGACTGCCTGTTCTGCCGAGACCAATTCCACAGCGTTTGGATAAACGCAATAGCTGCCTGTCACTTAAAGGAGCATCTGTTGCGAGCACAATGATAATCGAGCCATCTGATGTATCTGAGAGCCCCTCCACTTTTGAATACCGAAATGTCTGGTGTTCTTCCTTTTTACCAAAGTTGCTTAGAACTAAACAGCCAATGGTGTATTCTCCGATGGTACGCGAAGACGTACCAATCCCTCCTTTGTAACCAAAGCAAATCATCCCTTTACCAGCACCAACAGCCCCTTCCTCAGCCTGATGGTCTGAAGCATCTCTAATCGCTTCTATTGCATGCTCCGGTTTAACTGGAAATTTCCTAATGGAATTCAAGTAACTATCATTGCATTCTCCAACAACTATGTTAATTGTACCTGTTGTTTCCCCAATTTCAGGATTCTCCGCCAGCATGTATTCTAAAGTCCCTTGAGTGACAGCAGGTACTCCAAACGTATTTGTTAACATAATCGGTGATTCAAGCTGTCCCAATTCATTTACTTGAACTAGGCCGGTTGTTTTTCCAAAGCCATTAATCACATAACTCGAAGCTGTTACTTTCTGTTTAAATACATTGCCTTTGTGAGGCAGTATCGCTGTTACTCCGGTACAAGCATAGTCATCTCCTGCTTGATCCAGCGGATAATCAAGCGTTACATGACCTACCTTTACGCCTGCAACATCAGTAATGCAATTTTTTGGACCTGTCGGCAACATGCCAACACTTATTCCATTCTGCCTAACTTTCATCCTAACACTCCCGGACGGTGGTCGAGGAAGTTTTGGTAAGCAAAGCCTCTCACCTCATCCTCTTTAAAATGCTTTAATAATTCAATTATGAGATTTTGGGATTTCGAAGCGTCCTCTAAATCAGTAATAAACACTGATATTCCATCGAAATCAGAGCCTAACCCAATATGCTTCACACCGCCTAAAGAACAGAAGTGGTCGATATGCTTTATTAAGTCTGAAATTTTCACCTCTCCAGCTTCCTTTACGAATGGGGGGTAATAGACAACATGAACCATCGCATTTCTTTTAAACATCGCAGTCGCTTGTTCATCTGTTAAGTTGCGGAGATGATGACAAATAGATCTTGAATTTGAATGACTGGCGATTGGATATTTAGCTAATTGTATGACCTCCCAAATCCCCTTGTCGCTCAAATGAGAGATATCCGTCAGAATTTGATGGTCATTATTAAACTGCACGATCTCTTTCCCAAAAAGCGTAAGCCCGCCGCCACGTGGTTCGCCGGCTCCATCTGCAGCTAAATTCGCATTATTCCATGTCAAACCCACCGAACGAACACCCAGTTGATAAAGGATGTGGAGTTTCGTTATATCGTTGCCGATGGCGTCCACACCTTCAAGGGTTAGCATGGCACCAATTTGGCCGATATTAATGTTTTCAAAATCAGACCATTCTTTAATGTGAATCATATCTTGGTTTTTCCCGAGTACTTCTTTGTAAAAATAATCAATTTGTACGAGTGCTTCTTGAAATTTCTGGTCAGAAGGAATGTCTGGCTCAATAAATATGGCAAAGCACTGAACCTTGACTTGCCCTTTATGCAGCCTCATTTTATTCGTCTGCAATTCTTTTGCATTTGCAAAACGCAGCGAGCCTTTTCCTTCTGAAAGTTTAAGTAATGCATCACAATGGAGGTCAATTAATTTCATGATGAGCCCGACTCCTTTTTTAAAGGCTTTGTTAAAGGTAACTGTTGATTTTAGAACTCTGTTGATTTGTGCGGAAGGCGCGAGACTCCTCGAAAATGCTATCGCATTTTCTTCGTGCGTGGGCAGATTCGAGGAAGTAAATCAATGTCCTGCAGGAGGACGGGACAGGGGAGACCCCACTTATCTCTTAGCGCCCGAGGAGGCTTCCCGAACCGCCTGCGGAAAGCGAAGCGCCTCGGGACAGGCAGAGACGGCCTGTCCCTGCGGTGATTATTCGAAGAAGCATTCCTTAGTGGAGCACAAATCAACAGCCCAATTTAACATAGCCTTTTTAAAAAATTTTATCATAAATATCAGAGAAAGGTTAAATAAGGAAAGGTGTTATACCAAATACTAGCACTTATATAGTAAATTATTACCAGTATAATAACATTTAGAATATTATAAATTACCTATTAATCGCGATAAATAAATAGTAGAATTATGTATACACTATATTAATGGAGGTGGATTTACCTATGACAAATAAACCAATTCATTATGATGGAAGTATTCAAAACAATGAAACTTCCACAAGTAATTCAACAGCAAATGAGCAATTCACATTAACGGACGAAATGCGTTCAAGCATTAGTGGAAACCCTTACTTCAGCGAAAATAATAACTAAAAATAAAAGGAATTTGCCAAACGCAAATTCCTTTTATTTTTGGTTTTTATCTGATTTTGTATCTGCATAAACTTACATTCAATGCACAAACTAGAATGCAAGCTAGATACAGAAAGGATCGATACAAAAATGACAAAAGTATTGTACATAACAGCTCATCCTCATGATGATACTCAGTCTTATAGTATGGCAGTAGGTAAATCATTTATTGACTCATACAAAGAAGTGAATCCAAATCATGAAATTATTAATTTGGACCTTTACAAAGAGGATATTCCACATATTGACGTTGATGTCTTTAGCGGCTGGGGGAAGCTTCGGTCAGGAACAGACTTTAATGAGCTCTCCGCAGAAGAAAAAGCAAAAGTCGGCCGGCTTTCGGAGCTTAGTGAGCAATTTATTTCTGCTGATAAATATATATTCGTCACTCCATTATGGAATTTTTCCTTTCCACCTGTGATGAAAGCCTATCTTGATGCAGTATCAGTAGCAGGCAAAACCTTCAAATACACCGAAAAAGGTCCGATTGGCCTTTTAACAGATAAGAAAGCTCTTCATATTCAAGCCCGCGGTGGTATCTATTCCGAAGGACCTGCTGCAGCAATGGAGATGGGTCACCGCTACCTGGATATTATGATGCAATTCTATGGAGTCCCTTCTTTCGAAGGATTATTTGTTGAAGGGCATAATGCAATGCCTGACAAAGCTCAGGAAATCAAAGAAAACGCCATCGCGCGGGCTAAAGATTTAGCACATACGTTTTAATGCCTGAGAGCCAACAGCATACGTTGGCTCTTTGAACTTCCTAAGATTTTACGTGTTGTATTCCTATTTTACGTGCCAACCGTTTTTTCCACCTTAATACTTTCGTAAAAAGACAGGTTCTTTCCCCAAGATTCTTTTCCTGATGAGTTCGTGGGTAACACTTTGAATATACTCTATAGCTTGTGTTGAGTATGCGAGTACTCTCAGTGCAAATCCCGGAACCGCAAGCATGGAGACACCGATTCTGATTTCGGTAAGAGGCTCTAAAAGGTCATGGATTTCTTCTAATAATGCTTTATTCACCCGCTCATCAATGATAATCATCGTGCCGAAATGGGTATATCCCTCCATGTAGCCTATTCCTGTCATATCCTCATCTGGTTCTAGTTTGATATGATCAAATAAAACAAGCTGCTGTTCCAAATAGACTTCCATCTTCGATTGGAGTAAGTCATAGCGAAATAGAGTGCCATCCGGGGCCCAGCCCGGTGTAAAAATATCGCAGCAAACCAGAGAAGCACCATTGTCCATATGAACAATCATATTCTGCTTAAAGCATGCATGCTGATAAGCAATAACCGGATCTGGCAGATATTCTAAGAGACTTCCCTTTTTCAAATGAATGTCCATCTCTTGAATAGCTGGCTTTGTCTTTGTTTTATAAATCTTCGTGGAGGATTGAGTTGTTAACAAAACTTCCGCCTCCTCTTCTAAAACAATAGACATCTTATAAGAATCCCCGTCAACATAGCCTCCGCCAGGATTCATCACGTACCCATACGCCTCTCCGCCCGAAGTCAGATATACTGGCCTAGTTATTTTAAAAGCTCCCTCTGAATAGGTTTCTTTAAAAATGGTTTTCTCCTTTTTCCGCACTGCGGCTAGTCTTAAATATCCTGTGGTAATCACTTATCCCAATCCTACCAATAACGCATTTTTTTTTAGCCAATCTACGACGAGATCTAGTCCTATGTCTGTTTTCAAATTAGTAAAGATATATGGCTTCTTCCCTCTCGCGGCCTTCGTATCTTCTTCCATCACTTCCAAACTGGCTCCGACATACGGAGCTAAATCTATCTTGTTGATAATTAACAAATCTGATTTAATCATTCCTTGTCCGCCTTTGCGAGGGATTTTTTCCCCTTGGGCAACATCAATGATGTAAATAGAAAAATCAACAAGCTCCGGACTAAAGGTGGCAGCCAGGTTATCGCCACCGCTTTCAACAAAGATAATCGAAAGGTCCGGATGAGTTGCCTTTAATTCCTCCATGGCAGCAAAATTCATTGACGCGTCTTCTCGAATAGCAGTATGCGGGCATCCGCCAGTCTCAACTCCAATTATTCTATCAGCAGGCAGAACGCTGTTTTTCATCAGAAACTGCGCATCTTCTTTTGTATAAATGTCATTCGTTACAACAGCCATCTTAAATTCATCATTTAAGTATCTCGTTAATCGCTCGACCAGCATTGTTTTTCCTGCTCCTACTGGTCCGCCAATTCCAATCCGTACCGGTTCCATCCTCTCGCCTTCTTTCGTTTAAGTTTTACGACATGAACAATCGGACATGCAGCTTTTCATGGCGCATTTGCGCAATTTCAATCCCTGGCGCAACTGCTCCAAAATCGTCTATATCTATGGCTTCAATCCACTTAACTGTTTTCAACAAAACTGGATGTATTTCAAGTAGAATCCGTTGACCGGCTGTCTGACCAAGCGGGATTCCTCGAACGCCATTTTGAACAAGTGTGGCTATCGTAGAATGTAAGAAGATTAAAATGGCTTGGTTTCTATCAATCTTTAAAAAATGGCAAATGATCATAAGGGCTATTGCAGGATGTCCAAAAGCTTCATTTGCACGTATTTTTTTCAAATATTCTTCTAATAAAGGAATGGAATAGAGATCCATTCCCATTACCACTAGTCTTTCACCAATCCGACGATTCGCCTGTCTGGATTCTTCCGGCATATTCTGCACAAACAATTTTCGATCGAGGCTCCAAATCTCAGCAACATCTTGATTCATTAGTGCCTCAAGGGTTAAGCGACAGGCTAACCCATCGGAATAAGCTAGTTGTTTAACCAAATAAATCCGAATCCATTCAAAAAATGTTTCTTTATTATGGACTCTTTCGTCCTGAATATAGGTTTCTAATCCAAAAGAATGAGAAAAAGCTCCTGATGGAAAATTTGAATCTCCTAATTGCAGTAAGCTTAAAAGCTGACTATCCATGACTGTGACCGATATGTCGAAATGCCCTTTTTACTTTTCTTTCTTCCCTTGTAAAAGGAATCTCTAATTGGACGAGCAGCTCCTCAACGAGATAATCATATTGAACGAGCATTTCCTCTTCTTCAAACTGTGCAGGCAGATGGCGATTGCCCAGCTGATGAGCGATTTCACCCATTTGCTTTATATTTGCAGGACGAAGCACGAGAAGGTCATCACTTGTTACACTAACGACAATCATATTTCTTTCGTCCATAAATAAAATATCTCCATCCATCAAATCCTTCTGCTCCATTAAGCGGATTCCCACTTCTTTTCCATGGTCTGTTGTCACGCGCTGTATTCGTTTTACTAAGTCATCGCTTGATAAATAAACTCTTTCTATATGCCTGCCGGCAGACGAGATATCGTCCACGTTTCCAACGATCTTAGTAATAATCATACCTTTGCTCCTCCTAAAATAAGAAATAACGCTGTGCCATTGGCAGTACTTCTGCAGGTTCACAGGTTACAAGTTCTCCATCCACGATGACTTCATATGTTTGCGGGTCTACTTCAATTTTTGGCATTTCAGCATTGAGCTTCATATCCTTTTTTGAAAGTTGACGGGTTCCATGTGCCGGCTTAATTTGTTTTTTCAACCCCAATTTTTCATGAACACCAAGTTCAATTGCCACTTTTGACAAAAAGGTAATACATGTAGAGTATTTTGCCTTTCCAAAGGATGCAAACATCGGACGATACAAAACAGGCTGAGGAGTAGGGATGGAAGCGTTTGGGTCTCCCATCAAACTGTGGGCAATCATGCCACCTTTGATAACAATCTCAGGCTTAACTCCCAAAAAAGCTGGATCCCAAATCACCAAATCAGCCAGTTTCCCAATTTCAATGGAACCAACTTCATCGGCAATCCCATGGGTAATTGCTGGGTTAATGGTATACTTAGCGACGTATCGCTTCACACGGAAGTTATCTCCAATACCTGTATCCTCTGGCAATTTCCCTCTTTGCTTTCTCATTTTATCTGCTGTCTGCCAAGTCCTTGTAATCACTTCACCGACACGACCCATTGCCTGCGAATCTGAACTAATCATACTGAATACGCCCATGTCATGGAGAATATCCTCTGCCGCGATGGTTTCTTTACGGATACGCGAGTCAGCAAAAGCGATATCCTCTGGAACATCAGGGTCTAAGTGATGACAAACCATGAGCATATCCAAATGCTCATCTAATGTATTTTTAGTATAAGGACGTGTCGGATTGGTTGAGGAAGGAAGAATATAAGGGTAGCTGGCAACTTTAATAATATCAGGGGCATGCCCTCCCCCAGCCCCTTCAGTATGGTAAGTATGTATGACCCTGCCATGAATGGCAGCCAGCGTATCTTCGACAAACCCGCCTTCATTTAAGGTATCGGTATGGATGGCAACTTGGACATCGAATTGATCAGCCACCTGTAAGCAGTGATCAATAGCTGAGGCGGTCGTCCCCCAGTCTTCATGGAGCTTAAGCCCAATGACACCTGCATTCACCTGCTCGATTAACGGTGCTTCAGATGAGGAATTACCTTTTCCTAAAAAACCAAGATTCATCGGAAATTCTTCTGCTGCTTCCAGCATCCGGTGAATATTCCACACACCGGGAGTACAAGTCGTCGCATTGGTACCAGTAGCAGGACCAGTGCCTCCTCCAATCATAGTCGTAATCCCAGAGGATAGTGCTGTTTCAATTTGCTGAGGACTAATGAAATGGATATGGGCATCAATACCTCCGGCAGTGACAATCATTCCTTCGCCTGCAATGACCTCTGTTGAAGCCCCAATGACCATATCCACTCCATCCATAAGTAGTGGATTACCGCTTTTTCCAATTCCTGAAATTCTGCCATCTCTAATCCCGATGTCTGCCTTATAAATTCCTGTGTAATCAACAATAATTGCATTGGTAATGACAGCATCGAGTGCCCCATCAGCACGTGTAGCAAGCGGATGCTGTCCCATCCCGTCACGAATAACTTTGCCGCCGCCAAATTTCACTTCATCCCCATAAATGGTATAGTCCTTTTCAATTTCTATAAATAAATCGGTGTCAGCTAGTCGTATGGCATCCCCCTTAGTAGGACCAAACATGTCTGCATATTGTTTTCTAGACATTTTGAAACTCATGTTGGGTCCCCCTTTTTCGGTTCCAATGGACCATCGGTTTTATTATTTAGACCATAAACTTCACGCTTACCCGCAAATGGAACCAGCTCTACCTCTTTTGCATCACCAGGTTCAAAGCGGACAGCAGTCCCTGCCGGAATATTTAAGTGTTTTCCATATGCTTCCGACCGTTCAAATTGGAGAGATCCATTCACTTCAAAAAAATGAAAATGGGAACCTACTTGTACAGGACGGTCCCCTTTATTTAGTACCAGTACCTTAGAAGCTGGTCTCCCCTGATTACAGACAATCGGCTCTTGTCTTAATACATATTCTCCAGGAATCATACAATTCTCCGCCTTTACTATTAAACTGGCATTTTACCGAATTGGTTCATGAACGGTTATGAGCTTTGTGCCATCCGGGAATGTGGCTTCCACCTGTATATCGCGAATCATTTCCGGTATTCCCTCCATCACGTCCTCGGTGGAAAGAATCGTTGTCCCTTCACTCATCAACTGCGTCACGGTTTTACCATCTCTAGCACCCTCCATAATTTCATAGGTAATGAGGGCAATCGCTTCAGGGTAATTTAATTTCAATCCGCGGTCTTTTCTACGCCTTGCCAAGTCCGCCGCGACAACAATCATTAATTTTTCCTGCTCGCGCTGGGTTAATTTCATGACTTTCCTCCTGCTAATAAATCATAAAGGGTACAAGAAATGATTTTGGTAGCAGCCTGTAAATCAGAAAGACGGATATTCTCATCGGCACGGTGTCCATTTGCCTCTTCTAACACCTTTGGTCCGACTCCAAACATAATCGTAGGAATTCCCGCTGCAAAGAAGTGGCGGGCATCTGTATATAAAGGTACTCCGTGGACCGGTAACTCCCCATCTCCCTTTAAAATTAATTTCCAGTTTGCAGCCAATGCTTGAACCACAGGTGTATCTTTCGAAACTGGTCCAAAGCTTTTTGCATGAAGGATTTTCCTGATTTCAATTTTGATGCCTGGGATATCTGATACTGCTTGCTGAACAAGTTCCCTAAACTCAGCCTCTGCGGCAATATAGTCCTCTTCAGGGATTAATCGACGATCCACCCTAATCGTGCATTCATCTGGTACAACGTTGGTATTAATTCCGCCTGAAATGAGTCCCACATTCAAGGTTGGAAAATCAATTCCTGGAATGGATGATTTCTTTTCAGCCAGTGTTTTACGGTAATCATATAAAGCATTTATGAGTTTAGACGTCGCTTCAACTGCATCAATTCCTGTATGCGGCAGGGCAGCGTGTGCTGACTTTCCCGTTGTTTTGATTTCAAAATGCAGACAGCCATTATGAGCATTAACAGCCGAATAGCTGAACCCTGCAACGATCGCTTGATCAGGCTTGATATGACCTTGGTCAATGAGCCATTTGGGACCTATTTCTCCTCCTGTTTCTTCGTCAAACGTAAATGCCAAGTCCACCCTTCCAGAAAGCTTTTCTTTGACCTGATTTAAAGCAAGCACTGCATAGGAATAAGCAGCAATATCAGACTTTGACACCGCGACTCCTCGCCCATACATTTTTCCATCAATAATTTCTCCTCCATAGGGGTCGACACTCCATCCTAATCCAGGAGGAACTACATCCCCGTGCGCGTTTAAAACAACATTTGTCCCTTCACCAAAGACTGTGGGGACAAGGACGTTAGCCATACTAATCATTCCATTTGCATTAACACTTTCTTCGTCTACTTCAAGAAGAGATACATTTTCAAACCCAAGTCCGGAAAGCTGCTTCGCTAAAACTTTGGCAATTGGTAAACAATCACCAGATGGATTATCCGATGGTGTTTGCACTAATTTTTTTAAAAAAGAAATTAAATCTTCCTCATGCTCCTGTATCCACTGCACCATTTTTGCTTTATCCTGATTCAAAGAAAAACCTCCTCTTTGTTAGTAGGCTAATTGATGTAATAATTGTGTAAGTACACTAAGACCAGTTTCTAAGTCTTTCGTCGACGTATACTCTAAAGGTGAATGACTAATGCCGCCCTGACTGGGTACAAATAGGATTGTCGTTGGGCAAACTCGTGCAAACAACTGAGCATCATGACCCGCACCGCTATTCATTCTATAGAAGGAAATAGCGCTGCTAGTACAGATATTTTGAATGATTTCATTAAGCTTGTTATCCATCTGGGCAGGCTGAACTTCATGCCACATTTCCACATGGATATTCAGATTCCTTTTTTTGGCGTGCTCTTGAAATTGCTGACTAAATTGCTGACAAAAGGAACGTAAAACACTTTCGTTTGGATGTCTCGCATCTACTGTAAACTGAACCTGATTAGGAATTACATTGGGTACATTGGGTTCTACAAATAGCTGTCCAACACTTGTTACCAGATCTTCGTCGTATTCCTTCACACTTTCATATAAGTCATGAATCATGTTTACCGCCCCATGAAGAGCGTCTCTTCTCCATTTCATCGAGGTTGTACCAACATGGTTAGATTCACCATTCACCGTAATTCGAAACCGTTTTTGACCGACAATGGCTTTTACTATGCCAATTGATTTTTCTACTTTTTCAAGGGTGGGTCCTTGCTCGATATGTAATTCAATAAAGGTCTGAATATCCTTTCGGACCCAGTATTCAGAATTTCCAAATCCAGCAGCCATCATGGCGGTTTCAAAGCTAATTCCCTCTGAATCCTTAATATCCACAATATCTTTAAAAGAATATAGACCAGTCATCATGCCTGACCCCCACAATGCCAATGGAAAGCGGCTCCCCTCCTCTTCGCAAAAAGAAACCACCTCAAGGTTAATGGCGGGCTGGCCATACTTCTTTTTTAAAAAGTCTAAAGCCATTATTCCAGCTATAATTCCATATGCCCCATCATATTTACCACCTGATTTAACGGTATCGACATGTGATCCAATTAGGATTGTCTCGGCATTCGGATGAGGCGAAGGCAATCTTCCGAATAAGTTTCCAATAGAATCATAATATGTTAGCAGCCCCACTTCCTCCATCCAGCCCTTTAAGGCTTGCTGGGCTTCCTTCCAAGGCTGGGAATAAAGTGTTCGAGTTACACCTCCATCTGGCTCTCCCCCAAATGAAGCTAACCACTCAATTGTCTCTTCTAGATTAATGGGGTATTGACCCATAAACTCACTTCCTTGGCTGTATATACTGACCATACTTTTCTTCCGTTCCCCCTGTTTGTTCGTCATAAATTACTTTTCCTCTTAAAATGGTTTTCTTTATTTTTAACAAAAAAGTTTTATTTTCATAGGGAGAATATTGATTTCGAAAAGCAATCGTAGGCTGGTCGACAAACGTTGTTTCATCCAAAGAAATCAAGACTAAATCTGCATCCAATCCAGGGCGGATTCTTCCCTTATTCTTTGATATTCCAAAACGATCAGCCACATAAGCAGTGCCCAACGGGAGTATATCTTTAAGTGGGATTTTCCTTTTCAATGCCTCATCCAGTAATGCAAGCCAGGTAAATTGCACCCCCTGAATCCCACCCCATGCCTCCCAAATGGAATCAGTGTTTTTCATGGAATAAAGACATGGCGAGTGATCGGAGCCAATTGTATCAATCCAGCCATTGGTGATACATTCCCATAATCCTTCTACTTCTTCCCGTGGTCGAAGCGGCGGGGCACATTTTAGAATGGCACCTTTCTTAAGGAAATCTTCTTCGTCAAAAATTAAATAATGGGGACAGGTTTCAACGGTAACGTTAATTCCACTTTTCTTTGCTTGTTGAATCATTTCAACTACTTTCGGCGAACTAATATGAACGAAATGGATTGTCGTATCATATTTTGCAGCTAACTCTATTGCAGAGCTTACTGCCTGTTCTTCAGCTGATATTGGCCGGCTAGCGAGAAATGCCTTCCGCTCATTCATCCCCTTTTGATTTTTATTAAAAGTGGTAAAACTATTAATCTCCTCTTGCCACTCTGCATGAAGAGCAAGGATTTTATTTTGTTCTGCAGCAATCTTCATAGCCTGTTCTAATTGATTTGGTGCGACATAGGGAAAATCATCGATGCCGCTATCTGACATAAATGCCTTCCAAGCGATAATCCCCTCAGACATTTGAGCTAGTTCTGCTTTATTTTGAACATTATTACCAGTCATGCCACCCCATAGTGCATAGTCAATAAAAGACTTAGAGGTTAAATAGTCTCTTTTATTTTGTAGATTTTTCACGTTTGTCACGGATGGAGAACAATTCAGGGGCATATCAAAAATAGTTGTGGTTCCCCCAATGGCTGCAGCACGGCTGCCGGTCTCGATTCCTTCCCAATCCGTCCGGCCTGGATCGTTAAAATGAACATGCGAATCGATAAATCCTGGTACCACTAGACAACCACAAGCATCTATAAAATTGTTCTCGTATTCTTTTTGTGGTTCCATTTCACTATCATATAGAGCCTCTATTATGCCATTTTTAATTTTTATACTAGCAAACCGAAAGCCTTCACTGGTAAAAACATATCCATTTTTCACCCAAAGTTCTGTGTTCATTTTCCCTCCTAACTCCCTCGATAAGTACTATACCCTCCTGGTGAAATCAAAAGCGGCACATGATAGTGGGAAGCCGGTTCTGAAATACCAAATCGTACGGGCACACAGTCTAGGAACGAGGGATTTTCAGTGGATGCTCCTCGATTTCGGTAATAGTCTCCAACATGGAAATGAAGTTCATAGATTCCTTTTTTCATATATTCCCCTTCCAATAGGGGATGATTTAATCTGCCATCTTCATTTGTATAGAAAGATTGGATTGTTTCTATCCCATTATTTGGACCAACACGTACTAACTCCACTAACACACCTCTAGCTGGCTTTCCTATGCTTATATCGAGGACATGCGTTGTCAGCTTCCCTGTCATTTAATTGGGTCCTCCTTGAGGTCATCACGGTTCATTGAAAAACATTGAAATCCATATGGGGGGCGGGGTTCAGTAAAAACTTTTCCTTCTTGTGAGTCAGGAATTTCATCTAAAATCGTCTCCCAAGTCCGGTTATTCGATTCAAATCGAACCTCTGCTAACTGGGGAAAGCGCTCTAGGATTCTTGTACCAATTCGATAAATTAGATTTTGGATGGAAGGTGAGTTTTCCTCATGAAAGACGGTGTAAGCTATATCTCTTACCTGCTCTGCTGCCACATAACCATCAGATGTATTTCCTCTTGCATCTTCAAGATCGTTATAACGCCAATCTATATTTAAAAAGATAAACAGCGGGCGATCAAAAGATTCAGGTAATGTCGTATATTCATCCTTTACGTAGCCGTAGAACGAGCTCCCCTTTACCTTGATCAATTTCAGACCCTTTAAACTGCTTATTTGATTGGTAGTGATGGTTTCGTTTTTATTACGTTTCACCTCAACCGAGGCTCCGGCCTGTTCATTTAAAGAATAACGAAATACAAGCGGACTTGGTTCAAAGCTTCCATTTGTGGGGACGGGAAGCTCTTCAAAGGAAATTTGTTCTCCTGAGATGCTGACGCCTGTCATATGGGAATAGGTTTCAAGAAAGCGGTGGGCAACAAATTCAAGGAATCCCTCTTGTGTCGCACCCTGATAATCTCCTGCATGCTTGAGGATGAAGTTTTTCATTGAATCCGTTGCGACCACTAATGTGTTATCTCCTTCTTTAAATGAAGAAAAAAATGCTTCACCTTCTACAGCAACTTTTACATTCATGCCAAACAGAATGTTTTTCCGGCCGGAAAAGTTGGACTCGGGAATGGAACGAATACCCGTTAACGGCTTAGCGTAGGTCCGATAAACCCAAACATCTGCTTTTCCGTAGCTCATCGTTCTTTTCATATTTAAAGCCTCCTCTTGTTTTTTAGACAGGCTTAATATATAAGTTCACATGGTTACCACTTTTCTTACTTTCTTTGAATTTCGGTCATCATGAAGGCTTCATGGTTACCACTTTTCTTATTTTCCTTGGATTTCGGTCATCATGAACGCTTCATGGTTACCACTTTTCTTATTTTCCTTGAATTTCGGTCATCATGAACGCTTCATGGTTACCACTTTTCTTATTTTCCCTGGGTTTCGGTCATCATGAACGTCTCATGGTTACCACTTTTCTTATTTTCCTTGGATTTCGGTCATCATGAACTTCATACTATGAAAATATCATTCAATCGGAAGCCTGCGATTTTATAGACTTCAAGTAACGCGATGTTAAACTCTTCATCGTAAGAGTTATGAACCCTTTGCTTCATTGCAGCAAGAATACTTTCTTTGCTCTGACCTTTCACAGCCATAATAAAAGGAAATTTAAATCTCTGTACATAGCACTGATTGAGGGAAACAAAGTCCTCAAATTCCTCCTTTGTGAGCTGATCAAGCCCTGCACCAGCTTGCTCCTTTTGAGAAATCTCTGACATTTGCAATCTTGTTCCTAAATCTGGATGTGCACGAAGTAGGGCTAACTGCATAGATTCCTCCGCATTTTGAACAATGTCTATCATCATTTGTAAAAGGTGTTCACGAGATTCAAAAGGGATATTTTCCCACGCAGCTGAAGCCACCCACGGTGAGTGCTCAAACACCCAGCCTACTTTTTGTATAAACTCCTTCCTGTTCATTTGATTAACTTCCTCACAATGTAAATCCATGGCCTCACCTCTCCCTTCCAGCTGGTCTGCAAACAGCTGTCTTACTGTTAAAACTATATATATTCTAGATTTCTTAAAAATACATCTACTGTTCTTTCTCAATTTTTATTAATCTCACATAAAGGGTCCGATTAGGTGTCAGATCTTAATGATTAGCAAACTCGTCCAGCCATTTTTTCACTATACTATCCAAATGCCGAAATAGTATCCACATAAGTGACATATAATCTACCATAGTTTTTTAAGAGTCGCTGCCATAAAAAGTATGACAACAAACCTTACAACAAGAAAGAAATTCTATGTGTATTAGAGAATAATGTAGTTCAGGTTATATAGATATGAAAAAAAATATACGAAAGAATGGAGAGGTTACATGTCAGATTTTCATTTTATGCAAAAAGCAATCGAGGAAGCGCTCCAGAATGTCCTAACCAATCACGGTGGGCCGTTTGGAGCCATTGTGGTGAAGGATGGAAAAATAATTGGGGTTGGACGTAATGAAGTGACCTCCTCTAACGATCCAACTGCACATGCAGAGGTCCAAGCTATTCGCGCGGCCTGCAGCTACTTAAAGGATTTTCAACTGACGGATTGCGAAATATATACGAGCTGTGAACCTTGTCCAATGTGCATTGGTGCTATTTACTGGGCGAGACCGAAGGCCGTTTACTATGCTTGCACAAAACAGGAAGCGGCCAAGATAGGGTTTGATGATCAATTCATTTATGACCAGCTTGAATTACCAATGGAATTTCGAAAAATACCCATGAAGCAACTTTTTCCTGACGATGGTGATATTCCTTTTCGAACATGGGAAAACTCAAAGAATAAAGTAGAATACTAATTCAAAGTTAGAGGGTGTTGAGCAATGGAAAGAAATCAATTAACCCGAAGAATTTCAGTGGCTTCAGGAAAAGAACCTGCGGATACCGTTGTTAAAAATGGCAGGATTATTGATGTGTTTAACGGAGAAATAATAGAAGGTGATATCGCCATTGTAGATGGATATTTCGCAGGTGTCGGTAAATATGAAGGAAAGCATAATGTGGATGCAAACGGACGGTATGTACTTCCTGCCTTCATTGATGGTCATGTTCATATTGAATCGTCCTTGGTTGCACCAAGTGAATTCGCTAAAGTCCTTCTTCCTCATGGAGTTACGACAGTTATTGCAGATCCCCATGAAATCGGGAATGTTTTAGGTGCTCCAGGTATTCAGTATATACTCGATTCTTCAGAAAACCTTCCTTTCGATTTTTATATTATGCTTCCCTCTTGTGTTCCAGCCACAAGCTTTGAAAACTCAGGTGCGATTTTAAAAGCGGAGGATTTAAAACCCTTTTATCAACATCCACGAGTCCTGGGATTAGCAGAAGTTATGAATTTTCCTGCAGTCCTTCATGCTGAGGATGATATGCTGAATAAAATATCTGATGCGAAACGATTTGGCAAAAAAGTCGATGGCCATGCCGCGGGATTGTCTGAGAGAGATTTGAATGTGTATATGGCTGCTGGTATTGTGACAGACCATGAAAGTACAACAGCACAAGAAGCTAAAGAGCGCCTTAAGAGCGGAATGTATTTAATGATTCGTGAGGGTACTGTTGCAAGGGATTTACGCAATTTGATTCCGGTTGTAAATCAGTACAATTCCCGCAGATGTTTATTTGTTACAGATGACAAACATTTAGATGACCTTGTGCTGGAGGGCAGCATTGATCACAACGTAAGGCTGGCGATTGCAGAAGGACTATCCCCTATAACCGCTATTCAAATGGCTACCATCAATGCCGCGGAATGTTTTGGGCTTCAAGAAAAGGGAGCTATCGCTGCAGGTTACAAAGCTGATTTTTCCTTCGTTGATGACCTTGAAAGTGTCAGAATATCACATGTATATAAGGATGGAATGGCAGTCGTCCAAGATGGAAAATTGATAATTGATTGTAGTAATAATCATAAGAATGGTTTGGAAGAGTCAGTCCATTTTGATGATATCGTGGAAAATAATTTAAACATTCCCTTACCCTCTAAAAAAGCTAATATCATCCAAATCATTCCTAACAGCCTTATCACACGGCATATTGTGGATGAAGTGGATCTCTGTGATCAAGGACTCTTCCAACCCTCAATTACGGCTGATCAATTAAAGCTAGCCGTAATTGAGCGTCATCATATGACGAAGCAAATTGGTTTAGGAATTGTCAAAGGCTTAGGGTTAAAAAATGGTGCTATTGCCACCACGATTGCCCATGATTCACATAACCTCATTATTGCTGGAACCAATGACGGCGATATGGTACTAGCAGCAAACACGATTAAAAAAATGCAGGGCGGGATGATTGTCATTAAAGATGGCCAAATCCTCGCATCATTAGAATTGCCCATTGCAGGATTAATATCTGACCGCCCTTACCGGGAAGTATATGTGAGTCTAAATAGCCTTCATATTGCTCTCGAAAAGCTTGGAGCAAACAGTCATTTTAATCCCTTTTTAACCCTTTCCTTTTTAGCTCTTCCTGTCATTCCGGAACTAAAACTTACGGACAAAGGCTTGTTTAAGGTATCAAAATTTGAACATATTACGATCAGTCCTGATTAAATTTTGAGCTTATTAGACATACTATCATGCGAGTTAACCGAAAACGGTTGCTTTCAATGCAATTACCTGTCAAACTAAAAGGATAATTGACTTCAAGGAAAGTAAATGTAGGTGACGAACATGATAGAAATAAAAATATCAAAACTCAGCGATGGGGAGTTCAATAGAGGCGTATTTGCAAAACGTGATATAAAAAAAGGCGAACTGATCCATGAAGCACCCGTTATCGCCTATCCAAATGCGGAGCATGAACATATTGAAAAAACCTTGCTTGCCGATTATGCATTTGAATATGGAATCAACCACACATGCCTTCTCTTAGGGTATGGAATGCTCTTTAATCATTCCTATCAGCCAAATGCTACGTATGAGATAAATTTTCCAAACCATACCTTTGATTTTTTTGCATACAAAGACATTAAAGCAGGCGAAGAGATTCTTATCAACTATAATGGCGATGAAGAGGATCAAGAACTGCTTTGGTTCGATAAAGAAAAACAAGATAACTAACAGCCCATCGATTGGGCTGTTTTTTTGCCTCCTTTTCCTCCATTTAGGAAAAAAGGATCATTTTTGGTATATTTGTTAAGATTTCAAACTTTGTTCAATATTTCACAAACTTTTATCCGAAATCGGTGTTATTATAAATCTATAAAGAGCACAAGGAGTGATATGACATGATGCTATGTGAATGGAAATCCTTTTCAACAGATTCTGAAACGTATACCCAAGAAACTTTCGAAGATACTGTTGGTGATGAATTTGAGGCAATGATGTTCAAAGATAACGAAAGCATTCCAAGTTATATATGGACAGTAAACTTTGTCGTCATTGTAAAAAAATATTCAAAGGTCCTTACTGACATATCCTTTGAAAAGATACCACGAAACCCTGTATGCGAGTAACAATGTAAGTCATATAAATTCTGTTTTTTATTATTTTTTTATAAGTACTTGTGAAACATTTCACAAAATCTTAAGTAATTGGAGGAATTAAAATGGCAGTGGCAGAAAAAATGGGCAAGGACATACAAAGTGTAACTACAATGGTTGATACCTTGGTAGAAAATAGTCTAACAGCGTTAGAAGAATTCCGCAGCTTTGACCAAGATATGATTGATGCGATTGTAAAGCAAATGGCCTTAGCTGGCCTTGATCAGCATATGCAGCTTGCAAAACTTGCTGTTGAGGAAACCAAACGAGGCGTTTATGAAGATAAGATTATTAAAAATATGTTTGCAACTGAATATGTCTATCATAATATCAAATATGATAAAACCGTCGGAATCATTAACGAAAACGAACACGAAGGAATTATTGAAATTGCCGAACCAGTTGGTGTGATCGCAGGTGTGACACCAGTAACCAATCCAACATCCACCACGATGTTTAAGGCACTTATATCCATAAAAACAAGGAATCCAATCGTTTTTGCCTTCCATCCATCCGCACAAAAATGCAGCAGCGAGGCGGCAAGAATCCTTAGGGATGCAGCGATAAAGGCAGGCGCTCCTGAGAATTGCATACAATGGATTGAAACGCCATCTATTGAGGCTACACAAGCACTGATGAATCACTCAAAGATATCGATGATTCTTGCAACTGGCGGTGCAGGAATGGTCAAATCCGCTTATAGCTCTGGTAAACCAGCCCTCGGTGTTGGGCCAGGTAACGTTCCATGCTATATGGAGAAATCGGCCAATATTCATCAAGCCGTGAATGACTTAATTCTATCAAAGACTTTTGACAATGGAATGATTTGTGCATCTGAACAGGCAGTTATTATTGATCAAGAAATTTATTCTCAAGTCAAAAATGAAATGATTGCAAATAATTGTTACTTTTTAAATGAAGAAGAAAAAGAAAAAGTTGAAAAATTAGTTATTAATGAAATTTCATGTGCCGTTAATCCGAATATTGTTGGAATGGCTGCAAGTAAAATTGCTGCATTGGCAGGAGTAACCGTTCCCGAAAACACAAAAATCCTTGTCGCTGAAATAAAAGGTGTCGGACCAGGATACCCGCTATCAAGAGAAAAATTAAGCCCAGTCCTAGCGTGTTACAAGGTCAGCAGTTTTGAAGAAGGACTAGATAGAGCAGAAGAAATGTTGGAGTTTGGCGGTTTAGGACATTCTGCAGTCATCCATTCCCAAGACCAAAATGTAATTAAGCAGTATGGCTACCGGATGAAAGCTGGAAGAATCATTGTCAATGCCCCATCTTCACAGGGTGCCATCGGTGATATATACAATGCTTATATGCCTTCACTAACCCTTGGCTGTGGTTCATACGGAGGAAATTCTGTTTCCACTAACGTTGGTGCGATTCACTTAATCAATATTAAAAAAGTAGCCCAAAGGAATGTTAATATGCAATGGTTTAAAGTTCCGTCCAAAATCTATTTCGAGAAAAATTCAACACAGTATTTAGCTAAAATGCCGAAGATTTCTAAAGCATTTATTGTAACGGACCCCGGAATGGTGAAACTAGGCTATGTTGATAAGGTACTTTATTATTTAAGAAAACGTCCTGATTATGTTCATTGTGAAATTTTTTCAGAGGTAGAACCAGATCCATCCATTGAAACGGTTATGAAGGGTACCGAAATGATGGCTAAATTCCAGCCAGATGTAATCATTGCACTTGGAGGTGGCTCAGCGATGGATGCTGCCAAAGGGATGTGGCTGTTCTATGAGAATCCAGAATCAGAATTCTTTGGTTTAAAACAGAAATTTCTTGATATCCGAAAACGGATTGTGAAATATCCTAAGTTAGGTGAAAAAGCACAATTTGTAGCAATACCAACCACCTCTGGAACAGGGTCAGAAGTAACTTCCTTCTCCGTTATAACCGATAAGGAAGCAAATATTAAATATCCGCTCGCCGATTATGAATTAACACCAGACGTAGCAATCATTGATCCACAATTTGTAATGACTGTTCCTAAACATATTACAGCAGATACGGGAATGGACGTTTTGACTCATGCGATTGAGGCTTATGTGTCTTGTATGGCGAATGATTATACAGATGGACTTGCGATGAAGGCAATCCAGCTTGTATTTGAATACCTGCCAAGAGCGTATCGAAATGGCAGTGACGAATTGGCACGTGAAAAAGTGCATAATGCTTCAACGATTGCTGGTATGGCCTTTGCGAATGCCTTCCTTGGTATCAATCATAGCCTTGCCCATAAGCTTGGCTCAGAATTCCATATCGCTCACGGACGTGCAAATACGATATTACTGCCACATGTCATTCGCTATAATGCTGCCAAACCGAATAAGTTTACAGCATTCCCGAAATATGCACATTTTGTTGCAGATAAGCGTTATGCGGAAATTGCAAGAACCCTTGGACTGCCTGCGAATACCACGGAAGAAGGAGTTGAAAGCCTTGTTCTAGCAATTATTCGCCTTGCAAAAGAGCTTGAAATCCCTATGAGTATTGAGGCAAATAATATAGATGCTGACACTTTCGAAAGCAAGGTTGACTACCTCGCAGATAAAGCATTTGAAGACCAATGTACTACTGCAAATCCTAAACTCCCTTTAGTAACAGAATTGGCTGAAATCTATCGTAAAGCATATAAGGGAGTTTAAAAGAGTTTTATGAAATCAAGCGAAGCCATCTAGAACTTAGATGGTTTTTTTATCCATATCACTACCTATATTAGCGAAAGGCCGGGCTCATGATGAGTCCGGCCTTTTTCAAATAATAAAAGCGAAAGCTGGCCTTCAAGTGACCAAAACTCTTGGGTATAGCCACTAAATTAATAAGCTGCGAAACTATTATTATTTTTAACCTTTTCAAACCAGGAGCTGGCGGACTCTTTCAAAACAACATTTAAATCTTCAATATTCTTTTTGCCAATGAGTTGTAACCATTCACGGCATGCCTGTTCACCACCGGAAGCGAATGGGGCAACTCCGTCTTTCCAGGTGGCACGTCCGCATAACACGCCATTAAAGGTCGAACCGGATTGTTTGGCAAATTTCAATGTTTCCTGGAATAATGCCGCACTTACTCCTGCACTTAAAAAGATAAACGGCAGCTCGGTGGACTCACTTTGCTCTTTGAAATACGCAGCAGCTTCATCCCTACTATAAACGGTTTCACCCTCTGAATATCCTTCAACAAAATTCATATCCACAGGTACTTCTACTTTCAAAACATCAACTTGATACTGTGGTTTGGAAAATTCCCTCATTGCTTCAATCACTTTATGCGGCTTTACTTTGGCATACTCTATGCTTTTAACATCATCAATGCTGGCATCATAGGAGACGATTTCTAAGAAAAACGGAATATCCTCGGCCGCACATTCCGAACCAACCCGTTCCATATAAACATGTTTATAGTCATTGATTTTCTCATTTTCATCGATATCATAGTACAATAAAAATTTGATTGCATCTGCACCAGCTTCTTTCAACCGTTTCACTGACCACTCAGGCAATAAATCAGGCAGACGGCCTACAGCTGTTGCATCGTATCCGGTCTTTTCATAGGCTACCAATAAACCGGCATCCTTACTGCGAACTTTAGAAGCTGGGAGTCCATATTCTGGATCTAATAGAATTGCAGTGGAATAAGGAGTTAATTCTTCAGAAACCAATTCTTTAAAGCGGATAATGCCTTCATCTCCAACCGGGTTTGTACTCCCAGCGGCAATCATTTTTTTCAATGAGCCGCGTTGATCGATCGCTAAAGCACCAATAACACCATTTTCATCAGACAAACGTTTTAAAGCAGCCAACTTGTTTTTTGTTAATTCTAGCATCGATTTTCCCCCTATCAATCTATTTTTACTAAATCAAAATACTGTTCGAACTTTGCCATATTAATCGATCCCGTACCGGCTTCCATCGTATTGAGCATCCCCGTAGTCATAGCCGTTTTCAGCACAGTATCGACCGAATGATTTCGATTCAGTGCGACAGCTAACCCTGCAACGACAGCATCTCCGGAACCAACCGGATTTACCACGTCTATTTTTGGGAGAGTGACCCGGTAATCTTCCGTACCATGTCTTACAAAAGCACCATCCCCACCCATCGAGACGACAATCCAGTCAATCCCTTTAAACCAGTCATGATCTAAAGCTTGTTTCAAACTGCTTATCCTGCTATCCACTTCCACGCCAAGCAGCTGAGATATTTCCGTAATATTCGGCTTAATCGCAAATGGTTTTTCTTTATGTACCAAGGCTGCTCGTAACGGTTCTCCTGACGAATCCAATATCACCGGAATTCCCTTCTTCTGACTAACCGCTAACATTTGCTGATAAAAATCCACCGGCAGCCCCTTCGGCAAACTGCCTGAAATCGTCACCAAGGAAACTTTAGCCAACAGGACTTCATATTTCTCTAAAAAATCTGTCCCTTCTTCATTTGTCAAGGTTGGCCCAGATTCTAAAATTTCCGTTTGCATCCCTTCATGAAGAATGGCAATACAATTCCTCGATTCCTTTTCGATTTTTAAAAAGTCATTGGAAATATGGCTTTTATTTAATTCCTGAACGATGTAATCGCCGATGGTACCGCCAAGCACACCGGTTGCTAGGACTTTTTCTTCCATTTGTGCAATCACCCGTGCAACATTCAAGCCTTTACCGCCAGCAGATTTTCGAACATCTTCCACACGGTTCACAGCATCCAACTTGAATTCATGTATCGGATAGGAAATATCCACGGATGGATTCATTGTGACGGCTAAAATCATCGCACTCCCTCTTTCCGTAAATGGTAACGACAAACACCATCAAGATAAGTCGCAATTAAATTCAGATCAGGATTCAACACAATAAAGTCAGCAGAGTGCCCCTCAGCAATTTTCCCACATTCCCCATCCAGCCCAATACTTTTTGCGGGAGCGGTACTCGCCATATAGATCGCTTCCTCCGGTGTCGCAATTCCCCAATCAACGACATTTTTGACAGCTTCTTTCAGCTGCAAAATACTGCCTGCTAGACTCCCCCCCTCGATGCGGGCTGCACCTGCTTTCACCTCGACAGGGAATTCTCCCAATTGATAGTTTCCTTCTGGCATTCCTCCAGCCATCATACAATCGGTTACCATAACGGTTTGATTTCTGCCGCGGGCATTCATTAAAATGTTTGCAGCTGCCGGATGAACATGATGCCCATCACATATGATTTCGGCAAATACATCTTTCAAATTCATCGCTGCACCGGCCATCCCTGGCACACGATGATGCAGCGGGCTCATTCCATTGAAGGTATGAACAAAAATCGAAGCTCCTTTTTCAACCGCCTGCTTTGCTTCTTCATATGTTGCGTCACTATGGGCTAATGCCACTGCAATCTTTTCTCCTACCGCATATTCAATAAATTCCGCTGCACCATTTCTTTCGGGCGCAATCGCAATTTTTTTAATAGAATCATTGGATAATTTCTGCCAAACTTTTAATAGATCAACCGACGGGTCACAAAAATATTTCGTGTTTTGTGCCCCTTTATGCTTTTCTGTAAAAAACGGACCTTCCAAAAAAATCCCTTTAATTTTGGCTCCACGAACTTTCTTGTAATTAGTACCAATCATTTCAACAACATGATTCAACTCTTCAGTTGAGGAGGTTAAGGTTGTCGGCAAAAACGAGGTAACTCCGCAGTAGAGGAGCCCTTTAGAAATCTGATTCAAACCTTCAAAATCATTGTCCATAATATCGTGATTTCTAAAGCCATGAATATGGGTATCTACTAAACCAGGAGCAATCCAATACCCAGTGTAATCAATGATTTCAGCCGCAGCATCTGGGCTGTTTTCTGAAAAACTTCCGAATATTCCATCTTTTATTTCCAAAAATCCAGGCCCTTCAACCTTTTCCTCAAGAAAAAACGTTTCTGCAAAGATATACTTGGACATGCTTATTCCCCTATTGATATTCATAGATAGTTACGCCTTTAACAACACGGTTCACCGTTCCTGTCGGTGAAGGAGTATCTGGCGTGTTACCTACTTTTACTGAAGCGAGCAATGAAACCGTTTGCCCAATCATGACAAATGGTAATGCTAAGTAAGCATCCGGTACGAACTTGGTCTCACTGTCGAATCCAAATGTGTTCCCATCAAAATTAGTTTCTCCATCAACCCCGATGGCACAAATATAGCTGGCCATGTTATCTTGCTGCATTTCTTTTAACATATCTAAATCGTATTGACGTGTATAAGGTTGGTTGGAAACAAACACAAAAACTAATGATTTTTCGTTCACAAAGGATTTAGGACCATGTCGGAATCCTAATGGTGAATCAAAGGCGGTGACAACTTTACCTGCAGTCAGCTCTAATATTTTTAACTGTGCTTCTCTCGCTAAACCTTCTAAACTGCCAGAGCCTAGATAAATAATTCGGTCAAAATCATGATCGATCATAGCTTGGATGACGTCTTCTCTTTGAATGACACTCTCACCCATTTGTTGAATCGTTTTTACAATCGTCGATTTTTCTTCAATTAATAATGAATCAAAAACGAGTAACGCCGTTAACGCCATGCACGTATAACTTCCCGTCATCGCAAATCCTTGATCATTCGATTTTTCGGGCATCAATAGCAATAAATTTTTTTCATCCCCTACAGTCCGCTTGGCTAATTGACCCTCTTTAGCACAAGTAATTGTTACTTGATACAAATCGGTTACGATTTGCCCAGCTAATTGTACAGCAGCAACACTTTCCGGGCTGTTACCGCTTCGAGCAAACGAAACGAGTAAGGTTGGCATATCCGCTTTTAGGAATTGATAGGGATTGGATACCAAAGTGGTTGTCGGAATACTCAGCAATTCCCACTGGTTTTCATCAACTTTTTCTTTTAGGTATGGTGTGACGGTGTCACCAACATAGGCAGACGTTCCGGCACCTGTAAAAATTACTCGAACCCGACTGTATTTCGTAGATAGTTTAAATAAAAACTCTTCTATTTCCCTGCTTTTATCCGTATACAAAGCAAAGGTTTCAGCCCATAATTCAGGCTGTTGTTTTATTTCCGCTGTTGTAATCGATGCCCCTAATGGCACTAATTTTTCTTGACTTAATGTAAACATATCTCAACCACTCCTTTTAGATTCTTTCAAATACGCGTAATCCTGCACCAACAACGCCATTATTCTGCGCCAATGTACTGATACTCATCTGGTCTAAAAGATGCTGCTGTTCAGGAAGTTGATAGATTTTTAGTTTTTCTTTGATTAATTCAAGCAAAAATGGGTTATTAACAATGACACTACCACCGAAAACTATTCTATGCGGGTCTAATAAACAGGAAATGGAATAGAGTCCTTGGACTAAATGTGCGGTCACATCATCGATGACTGACTGAAATTCCTGTGACCCGTTTAAATATCCAGTAAAGACATCCTTGGTTGGAATCCCCGCTATTTTCTGGATCCCTGGGCCTGCCGCAATTTTTTCCAATCTCTCATTGCCTTCCTTCGAAAGAACCGGAATCAGCCCCAGTTCCCCGGCAAAACCAGCTCCTCTAAAAAAGGATCCATGATGGATGATCGAACAGGCAATTCCTGTACTAATCGTCACATAGACAAAGGTCTCGTTGGTTTTTCCCTTGGCCGTTTTCCACTCAGCAAAAGCCGCCATATAAACATCATTGTCAGTAGTGATCGTCTTGGCGCCAAATTGTTCCTGTAATCGGGCGGCAATTGGAAACTGCTGCCAAGGCAAATTGTTTTGAAAAACGGCGATGCCATTCTCGCGATCGACTTTGCCTGGTACTCCGACGCCAATACCTTCAATCTCTGATAATGATGTCCCTTCAAGTACTTGATCCACCACTGTTACTACTTGTTTAAACATGTTCTCCCGGTCATAAGGATCACTTTTTACTTCTGTGCGATGAAGCAATTCTCCTGATTCGGAAATGATTCCTGCTGCAATCTTTGTCCCGCCGATATCAATACCAATTGCCATTTTCATTTTCTTACACCTCTACTATCCATTTTGATTTATTCGAGTATCCTTGCTTATCTGTTAAAAAAATTAATGTAATCGGGTAGTTGAGTTTTCTTCAAAAAGTCCATGCCACCCGATTCACGACATTGGGTTGATGGTACAAGTTTGTCGATTAAAAAACTCATAGAAAGTAGACTATGAGTATAATGATCTGATTATTGTAAGTAATTATATTATACCACACCAACTTGTAGGGTCAACCCAATGGGTTGGGAACAAATTTTATTTTCCACCTGTTACAGCAATGCCTTCAATAAATTGCTTTTGCAAGAAAATAAATAAAATCAGCATTGGCAGTATGGCTAAAAACGATCCTGCCATAAGGATAGGATAATTTGTTAAATATTGACCTTGGAGCGAGGACAATCCGACAGAAAGAGTCATAGATTCTGGAGAACTATTCACAATCATCGGCCACATTAACTCATTCCAGCTCCAAAGAGTAGTGAAAATCCCCAATGCAATCAAACCAGGTTTAGCGAGAGGAAGCATAATCTTCCAGTAAATTTGGAAATGGTTGCAGCCATCAAGTCTGGCTGCTTCTTCCAATTCTTTAGGCAGCCCCATAAAGAATTGACGGAGCAGGAACGTACCGAAGGCACTAAACAAACCAGGAACAATGACCGCTTGCAATGAATTCAACCAACCCAATTTCACCATAATCATATATTGCGGCAGTAAAAACACTTGCCCCGGAACCATTAAAACAGATATCGCTAACATAAACAGAAAATTCCTGCCAGGAAATACAATGCGGGCAAAGGCATAGGCAGCTAACGAACACAAAAACAACTGCCCAACTGTCCGTAAGATGGTAACAATGAAGGTATTATACATAAATTTCAAAAAAGGCAAGAGCCCAAAAACTTCTTTATAGTTTCCCCATTGGAAATCCTCTGGAATAATAACAGGCGGAACATGGATAGACTCAGCATAGGTTTTTAATGAAGTTAGAATCATCCATAAAAAAGGCACAACCATTGCAACCGATCCCACAATGAGCACGAAATGGATAAGGAATGTCTTACTTATCACAAGCTGTTTCGCTTTTTCCAATGCGTCTCCCTCCTTTAGTCATAATGAACCCATTTTTTCTGTAAAACCATTTGAATGGCTGTAATAATCAGAATCACTATTAATAGCAGAACTGCGATGGCGGCTGCATATCCCTTATCGTTTAATACGAAAGCATGCTGATAAAATAAATAAACGATTGATTGCGTATTTTCCAAGGCTGTACTACTTTTTCCTATCATCATGAAAATTAAATCAAACACTTGAAAAGCCCCGATGAAAGACATAATACTTACAAAGAAAATAATCGGTGACAGTAGTGGCAGTGTAATTTTAAAGAACACCCTGATGGGGCTTGCTCCATCTATTTCCGCTGCTTCATAATAGGTTTTCGGAATTCCTTGTAGCCCGGAAAGGAAAATGACCATGTTATAACCAATTCCACTCCAGATGGCTACAACAATGATTGAATATAGTGCAATTTTCGGATCACTTACCCACTGTGGGCCATTAATTCCGATCAAGGATAAAAGATAGTTAAGAAGACCGTAATCAGAATTATAAAGCCATTTCCATACCATGGCGATCGCAGCCGGCATCGTTATGACGGGTAAAAAATATAATGTGCGATAAACCGATTTTCCCTTAATATTCTGGTTTAGGAGAACAGCTACTAAAATAGATAAGAAAATCCCAATAGGGACAGTAAAAATGATATAAATCCCCGTATTCTTAAATGATTTTAAAAGGTTGGTATCCTCAAGCAATCGCTTATAATTATCTAACCCAGTCCACTCAAACTGTCCAAACGCTCCCCATTCCGTGAAACTAAAGTAAAAGGTTTGAATGATTGGCCACAGATAAAAAATAAACAGGCCTAACATGGTTGGAGCAATCATGAGATAAGCCCAAAAGTAATCGGAGCGTTTCCTTGTCTTCGCAAAAGTAGAAACCTTAATTTTTTTATTCGTTTTCACTTCAACATTTAGAGGAAGTCCCTTCACAATATTCCCTCCTTTTTTAGAAAAAAGAAGAGAAGAAACAAGTCTCCTCTTCAATTTTTTCATTACTTAGATAATGCCTCATTTGCCTTTTTCGATAACTCTTTTACAGCATCTTTAACACTTATTTCCTCACTCCAAGCTTTTTTAAGAGCATCTGTTTCATACTGCCAAATTTCCCCTGTGCTTTTCACACTAGGCAGTGGAACCGAGTATTCTACACCATCAATATAGGCCTGAAGGTTTAAAGTAGGAACGGCTTGTACCCAGGCATCTTGTGTACCATTAAAGGCAGGAATAACGGTTCCTGTTTTCGCAAACACTTCTGCTGCTTCTTTGGAGCCAAGGAATTGGACAAACTCCCATGCCGCATCTTTATGTTTTGTATTGGCAGCAATCACATTGGATAAGCCGTGAATTGCGACCGCGCGTTGTTTTCCTTTCGGTACCACAGCAACATTCAAATCAGGATTATTCTTATACTCTGGAACCATCCAAGGACCATCAAACATCATCGCTATCTTTCCTGAAGTAAATAGTTCAGAGGCAGCCGTTTCCGACATTTGAGCCTGTGTTGGAGATAAACCTTCCTTTATAAAACTAATATTGTATTCTAGTGCCTCAATCGCCTCTGGTTGGTCAAAGCCTACAGATTTTCGATCGTCAGAAATAATATAACCGCCATTTTGCCAAATGAAATCATAATAGCCACCTTGGTTGCCCATTACAGCAGCATAGCCCCAAATGCCCTTATCTTTATTTGTCAGCTTTTCTGCAGCCGCCTTTAACTTGTCCCAATCCCAAGTTTCATCTGGATATGGAACACCCGCTTCATCGAAGATTTTTTTGTTGTACCATAAACCTGTTGTATCAAAATCTTTTGGAATACCATATAACTTTCCATCAAACGTGTAGAGATCAATTAATGATTTCGGATAATTATCCAAGCTATAGTTATCTTCCTTTGCAAGGTCACTAAGCGGGAGAATGACCTTCCCTTCCGCATATTGTTCAACATGAGCACCATTCATCCACATAACATCTGGCAATGCTCCCCCCGTTGCAGCTGTTTCAAGCTTCTGGAAGTACTGGCCATAAGGAGTTAGCTCTATTTTCACGTTAATGTTCGGATTCTTTTCGTTAAATAATTTAATAATTTCTTCAATCGCAGGGACTTGTTTCTTATCCCAAAATCCGTACGTTATTTCCACTTTTCCATCCTTGGAATTTCCTGAGGTGGTATCACTATCACTACATCCGGCTAACCCCAGTAATCCTAAAAATACAGTTAAAAGCATGATAAGCCACTTTTTCATCTTGTTTCCCTTCCTTCTCTTAAATGTTTAGTAGATTTCTAAAAAAGTACTCCTAGACATGAATGGTATGATGACCTGTTCCCCTATGATAACCCTTACAATTTTGCTAACTCTAATAGTCTGTATGAGAAGCTTGCAAACACTAATTTTAGACAATGACCACCTCCCTAAATTAGATAACTTTTAATATTGGGAGATTTCTTTAACTTTTAACACTTCCAGCTAAACTAGTAAAATATTCATCAATATTAATCGATTGACCCTGATTTATCCTGGATTCTTCAGCAGCAAATGCCATTAGGTGACTTCTAACGGATGCAGAAGCGGAAGAAACACTATCTTGTTTATTTCCATATTGAATCTCTCTTAGGAAGGTTCTCATAATGCCTTGATCTCCCCCGCCATGTCCTCCAATGGGGTTGTCAAAATGGATGACCGTTTCCTGTCTTGTGAGAAAATCAAAGATGGATATACGGTTTTCCTCCATATTTCCACGTATTTCCCCTTTTGTACCCATGATTTGAACAATCCGTGTTTGTTCCCTTGTAAAACCGCACATGCTGAACGTTGCTGTAGCTCCACCCTCGAATTCCATATTGACCACCTGATGATCGACCACATCATTATCTGAGCGATATACACATTTTCCATAGGGCGTTTCATTCAATGCCTTTATAATGCCTTCGTTTGTTTCATCTTCTGTAAATTTCTTTGCCCATCCTTTCCCTTCTCCAAGATAATACCTGCCTGCGTGAAAAGGACATTCCATTTCGGCAGGACAGCCATCTAGACATCTATTTGGTGCTCCAATGGGGGCATTTTCTTCCTTAAAATGCATGAGCGAACCATATGAACTAACTTGTTTACAATCCTTGCCGATCACAAAAGAAATAATATCCATATCATGACAAGATTTTTGGAGAATCATCGGACTCGTCCTGCCCTTATTATTCCAATTGCCACGGACAAAGCTGTGGGACATATGCATGACTTCCACATTTTCATTTAGTTGCAGAGATACGACCTTCCCAATGTCCCCTTTAGAAATAATCTTTTTTATCGTTGCCCAAAATTCCGTATACCTTAGGACATGGCAGATGGTAAACTGGCGATTATACTTTTGGGCAGCACGTTCCATCATAATACACTCGACCGGATCTGGGGACATTGGTTTTTCTAAAAGAACATGATAACCCAATTCCAATGCCTTCATAGTAGGCTTGAAATGATTTTGATCAAGTGTGCAGATAATGGCAATGTCGGCAATTTTTGTTTCTTGATTCAATATCTCTTCCCATGATTCATAACAATTTTCATCAGAAATATGATGGTCCTGCTGATATCTGATTCTTCTTTCTTTGTTGGGCTCTGCCAAACCGATAATCTTTAATTCATTCGGATACTCTAAGGCATAAGGCGCATAAGCCCTTCCCCCTCTGTCACCTGCTCCGATCAAAATAGCTGTCAGTGGTTTCATGTTAAACGCTCCTATCTTCAATAAATTTAGTTTTCCAATATTTTTCCCGATTCAATCCAAACGTTTTCCAATAGTTGTTGAAAAAAGAACCTTTTAGGTTCGTTTTATTTTAGAAGACTCACGAATGACTAATTCAAACGGTAAAATCATCTTTATCGGAAGTTTTACTTCCTCTTCCACCATTTCCATAATCGTTTTCGCTGCCATTCTTCCCATTTCATATTTGGGGATTTCTACCGTTGAAAGCTGAGGTGATGAATATTTTCCCATTTCCAGATTATCCACACCAAAAAAAGCGATGTCCTCAGGGATTCTAAGATGACTTTCTCTGACAGCCCTTATTGCAGCGATGGCCATTAAATCACTTGCGCAAACCATAGCGGTGGGCAAATGCAGCGGCTCCTGCTCTAACAAATTCCTCATTTGCTGATAGCTGGCTTCCATTTTCCACTTTGTATTGATGACCCATTCTGGTTGAATCGCTAAGCCAGCTTCCACCATGGCCTGCTGGAATCCTTTAAAACGATGTTCCGCAGACAAATCTTCAATGGTGTCATCAACACCTCCGCCAATAAATCCGATGTCCCGGTGTCCTTGTTTTACAAAGTACTGAACCACTGCATTGATGGCGGCTTTGCGATCATAGTCTACGATGGCCATGTTTTTGTCTGAATAATAAAAGTCCAGCCCTACTACAGGAATTTGTTGCTGAATATATTCGATAAGGCTATCTTCAATCTTATCGAGTAGAAGCAGGCCTTCAATTCCCAAGTCATGAATCGTTTTAAGAAGCAGTGTCTCATTTTCGATTTCATCCTTGGTAATACTAATAAGAGTGTAATCATTATTTGCTAATGTATCACGAATACCTGTATAAATCGTTGCAAAGTAAGGGTTCGTTTCTGCTGATTTTGGATTGGCTACCCAGCCAATTTTCATTGTTCTTGTCTTATTCTTTTCTTGCTTGTTGGTCACTAAATTTCGAGCATGCTGATTTGGAATATACCCTAACTCCTTCACTGCCTCCCAAATTTTCATTTTCGTTTCCGGATTCACATTTCTGGTCTGATCATTTTGAATCACTCTTGAAACCGTGGAAATGGAAACGCCAACATATTCCGCAATATCTTTTAATCTTGCCACTGCTAAAACACCTCTTAGGTTGAACTTAAACGCCTTTTTTAATAGGATAACAGTTTTTTCTCCCATTACGGAAATTTCTTTAATATTTTTATACGTTTTGTAAAAGAGGAGTCCTTCCACCCAATTCATTGACGGGTTGTTGGTATACGGAAATTTTTAAAAATGACTTTCAGTTCTTGACTGAAAATTTAGCTAATTTGAATATAACCTCCTAGCAGTTAACCTGTCAACCCATCAACTAAAATTTTATTTTTGAAGTCAAAAAAAACTCATAGACAAAAGGGCTATGAGTTTTTCAACGTTTATGTTAGTTCAGTATAAAAGCGGCAGCGATCGCCTCGCACAATGGATATACAAAATTCAACAGGCAATCCGTTCGCATCAAAAGCGGTTCGTTCCAGTAACAATGCCGGACGCCCTTCTTCCGTTTGAAGATATTCACTTTCGTCAGCACGGATGAGAACGGGCTCAAATGCCTCTTTTGCCCTTGTTACCACGATGTTGTATTGTTGAGAAAATAAATCATATAAGGATATATCGCCCACTTTCTTTAGCTGCTCCGTATCGGAAACCACACCTTTAGGAATAAAAGATGATTCCAAAATATACGGCTCATTATTGGCACAGCGAAGGCGTTTCATTTCAATCACATGCTCATCATCTCTAAGTTGGAGCGCTTCCCGGATTTTTGCAGTTGGTTTTACTTCTTCAATCTTCAAGATAATATCCTTGGGATTCAATCCTTTTTCTTTTAATACTTTGCTAAAGCTGTAGAACCCCATCAATGACTGCTGCAATTTCGGCTTTGCCACAAAAGTTCCTTTTCCTTGGATGCGGTAAAGGATTCCGGCCTGTACGAGCTCCTCAATTGCTTTTTTGGCTGTGTTGCGGCTCACACCAAATTGGTCCATTAACTGATTTTCCGATGGGATTTTATCTCCAGGTGTCCAATTTCCTTTTTCAATCGAATCCTTTAATCTTTCCATTAGTTGGTGATATAACGGAATTAAACTTTCATGCTGCAATGGTTCCATTTTTTTACTCTTCCTCCAAACCATACTTACATTTTTTATTAACCTAAATTATATCATCACCACTTGTACAATCAACCCAACAACTAACGGTAATCAGATACAAATATAAAAAGACCTTTTTAAAAAGGACAGAGGGAAGTGTTAGAAACACTTCCCTCTTCGACGCTATTTTTCACATTCCAATAAAATACTTATCAATCTTCGACAAAACTCAGGGAGCGACAGGCACCTGTTCATTACAGACAATTTCCCCCATTTTAAAACAACTGATTCTAGTTGTTTGGTACCGTTTCAATAACTAGATTATCAAGCATAATATCTTTATAGCCATTAAAGTTTGCTTGTGAGCCTGTCACACCTTGAGTATCGGCAGCTTTGTTAGTAGAATAAATACCAAACCAGCTTTGACCTGATGCATCCCCTTCTAATGTAAAGGAATATGTGCCAGCTTTTGCATCCTTATCGCTACTTGCTGTTGATTTTAATTCATCCATAGTTAATACTCCTTTTTCTTCAAATGGAGCATTACCTGTTACTACTGCGTAAGTTCCATCACTACCTGCTTCAAAATCAAAAGTGATTTTATACGTTACACCTGGTTGGAATTTGAAGTTTTGAGGTATTGTTTGGTATACAAGTTTGTTACGTTGCGTTAAACCATTTGTTTTAATTGACCATTTACCAGCAATAACATCATTTACTAGTTTTTGGTTCCAACCTCTTTGAGTATATGGTGCATGTAATTCAGCAAGGTGAGTTCTATTATCTTCTACACCTTCAATATTACCAATTACAAACGGATAGATACCTTGTGCAACATTTTCAAAGTCTTGTATGAATTGATTACTGCTTACTTGGTTATTAGCGTTATTTTCTACGATACGAATATCATCAAAGTAACTTGCACCATTCCCAGCATCTCTAGATAAATCAATGGTTACATCAGATGCTTCTTGACCAGTTTCAAAGAATACATACATATTTTGGAAATAACTTGTTCCATCTACTGTTGAAGCCATTTGACCATCTGCTTTTGCTTTCTCGGAGCCTAGAGTATTGTGTGCATAAGCTCTAACATAGTTTTTAGCGATAGATTTACCAGTACTATTTGTATACTTTTTGCCGTTAGAAGTAATTGTTATACTTGCTTGTTCTTCACTTCTGTTGTCTATACCAACATAAGCAGCATACTTAGTATTTGGTTTTAATCCCGTTACTTTTTGAGTAACATTTACTTTCTCTTTATTGTTAGAGATTGTTAACATGTTATTATTACCTTCACTCTTCGTAATCTTAACCGCTTCTGAATCTCCTGTAACTATCCAATCTTTTAAGGAATTGCTGTTAAAGCCAGTATCTACAAGATGCATTCCTTCGCTCCAATTAACATCTTTGTTAGATTCCGCTCTTTTATGAATTACATATGCAGTAGATTTTTTTGCATTTAATGTGATCTGACCATTTTTAATCGTAACGTCTTCCACATTTTCTTTACCTAATTCTGTTAACTCATAAACTTTAACTGTACCTTTCCAGCCAGTTGGAACAGTCCAAGTAGTTTCTCCACCATTTGTATTCCAGTGGTATAATTTTTCCTTCGCTGCTGGCAATTTTTTACCATTTTGATCCCAAGACCATGGAATTAAATACTTTTCATCACCAGGTTTACCTTCAAATATTTTATTACCATTAAATGTCATAGTTCTTGTACGGTAACCATCTTTATCATTTGCAAAATCATTAGACTTTCTTTCAATTACAAGTGTATTTTTACCAGAGTCATCTTTTAATAATGCCTTCATGCCTGGTACCCAGTTGTAAGTTTTATTATTATCTGTCATTTCAACTGCATTTCCATCTTCCCACTGTGTTACTTTATAATGTTGGATGAATTTTGTTGGAACGTTCACTGCAAACAAGTTATCCATATAAGCTTTGTAGTCACTTCTACCTTGCCATCCTTCGAAGTCTTTCATGCTGTAGCCAAATAATAATGGAGCATCCGCGTCGCCACCATACTTGGGATAGTTACCAATCCATGCATCTTTTTGATCGTTTTTAATGAAACGAGTGATGGTACTATTGATACCTTTTAGAGTAAAACCCCCATAAGTTAAATCGGCTGCCCAGTGTTGGAATGTAGAATCATACTCGTTTGCATATCCCCACTCACTACCTAAGCGCCAACCTAAACTGTTAATTTCTTTACTTAACTGACGGCTTGGCCATGTACTATTATCACCTGACTGTCCATTACCCCAAACGTCTACATAAATAAAATCTAAATCATTCTTTTTGCCTCCAAGAACGTCATACAAATCTTTGAATCGTTGTGCTCTACCATTTCTTAAATCATAATCAGCATCAATGTTTATTCCTTGATCAATCCAGTTCCAACCATACTTATAAGTTCCATCTGGATTTTTTAATAAACGATCTTCTTGGAAATATTTTGACTCTGGATAAGTTTCACTTGCATTCACATGAATCCCAAAAGTTGCCCCATATTCTTTACCCTTCTCTAGCAATGTTTTCATATCCTTTGCGCCACCGATACGAGTTCCAACATCTGCATAATTTAAATGACCAGAATCATGCCCTTCACTACCATAACCTTTCAAAAGAATAGATTGCCCTAGTCCATCGGTACCTAAAGAAAACTTCTTAACTCCATCTAAAGTCATTAAGAAAGGATTTTGGGCTTGACCGCCAAAGTTCATGCTAATGCGGTAACCAACTAAGTCTGGAACCTTTTCTGACCCTAGAGGTTCGTTCATAATATTTCTATAATCAATAGCTCCGTCTTGCCAGTTTATTTTTTTATCACCATTAGCATCACCAGTAATAACAACCTTCGCAGATGGCAATTCATCTACCTTGTTTACTGTTTCATCTTCTAGCTCCAAAGTGCCATCTTCCTTACGATGCTCTTCTGATTTTTGATACGTCCAGAATGTACTACTTAAACCAATTGTTTTTTGCCCTGCACTATTAGTCGTAGCCTTAGCTGTAATTCTTTGTGCATCAGTTTTTGCAGCATAAGAATTTGGATCTAATTTTTTTGCTAAACTATTCTCCGTATTAGACCATATACCTGCACTTAATTCATCATTAGAAAGAAAAGCATACATATATCCTTTTTGCTCTTCATCTTGCGTATTCAAATTATTATCAACCTTTACCTGTCTGTCACCATTGATGTGTGTATTTGTAGACATCTGTACTCCATCTAGTACAGCATCTTTTTGACTACTATTTACTGAAATTAAATTGTGATTTGGAATTTCAATTGTTTTTACGATTTTGTTGTCCACAATTTTTGTAATATTGAATTCTAAAATATTTCCTTTAACAACCAATTCTGCAGTAATTACTGCATTGATATTGTTACTATCGTCTATTAAAGTCATCTTGTACTCAATTTTATCAGATGAAACTATTGCTTTTACTTTTGGTTTTACTGCTACGTCATTAATAAGGATTGTATCTAATGCCTCAGTCTGTCCGTAAAAAGTCTTCCCTGCTCCATTTCCAGATTTTAAATTGTACTGAATTACTCTTGGAAAATTCACATCGACAAGAACGTCCATTTGATCAGAAGAAATAACCGTTTGTGAACCTTGTGGAATAATTTGACTTCCTTCTTGTTTAATTGCCGTATTTCCCTCAGCTAGTACCAGGGAACTATTCGCATACCATGTAGAGCCTACCATACAACCAGCTAAAAGTACTGCAATCGTTTTCTTAAACTTATTTCTTGAATTTTTCATATATACCCTCCTCTGAATATACGATTTTAATAGAAGACGATACCTTAACATCAAGTTCCACCCTCTACTTGTAATCTAGCTTACTTTTAATAAAACGCTTACACAATAAAGATATTGTCCAAATTTTTAGGAATATTGTTTTTTTTAGTGATTTCCAGATTAATAGTAATACTGCATAGAGACGAGGTTCCTGTCCCCACGTCCCAAAAAATAAAAAGAATGGCAGCACCACTATAAGTTGAACGGTGACTGCCACTCTTATTTTATATTCGACTAGACGATGTTCTTCATTCCTTAGAGGTGAAATAAATTCTTATTTCATCCGTAATTTCTAACAACATTTTTGAGTAATCCTTATTTATTTTTTTATCAGATTGTGCCTTAACCTCATTTTCAAAGGCATTCAATACTTTAAGGGTTTGTTCCTTATTTCCTTGATGTTTCTGAATAGTGTTGGCCTTCGCAAGCAAGCTATTTAAAATACCAATATGGGTGACGAGTTTTTGATCAAATGCTAATTGCAGTTCTTCATCTAGAAGATCAAGCTGGATACGTGGTAGATTACCATCCCTCTTAACTGTTATGATTTCATTAATTATTGGACTCACATCACCAGTCCACTGAATCATAACTTCTAGAACATGTTTATATCTAGATGTGTTCAAGCTGTTGAAAGATTGTGATAGTTTACCTATCTTATGCCAGCCATTCACGTCTCGTACTGAAACCTCTGCATCTGAAATGGCGGATGGATCTTGTAAAATAATGACTTGGCTTAACTGAGTATTTTTTGAAATTTTATAATTTAAGGATCCCGCCTGCGACTCCCCTTTTGGCTTATAAAAAGTCGATAGTTTTTGGTCAATTACATTGATCGCTTCTCTTCCAGGATCACCTTGTGGTACCGCTTTTAGTGTATGATTTTCAGTACCTGGTCTCTCTAAACCTTCGTTAACGATTATTTCATTTAGAGAAAGCCAATACGGGTGGTTTTTTGTTGATATAAGCCTTACATATCTCGCAGATTTACCATCAACCTGAACCCTTTTATACCGGTAAGGAACCTCATGCTCTGGAAAATTTAAACTTCGGTCATTTGGATTGTTAAAGGTGTGAATTGTTTCCCAAGTAGTACCATCTGTAGAAATCTGCAGGTCTCCTTCTCGGAAATAGTCCCCTTCTCCATCATTAATGACCACGGCAACATTTTCAACTTTTACAATACCACCCAAATCAAGCTGCACGTAGTTTCCGACATTCTGCAGTCCTTTAAACCACGTTTTTTCTTCCAATTTCCCATTAAATAAAGTATCTACCGTGCCACTATATACACCTTCATAATTATGAGTGATGTTTGGCTCAGTAAACTTTAGAATTTTTATTAAGAGTTTACGTAATTCAAAGGTGACCTCTTCCTCTCCATTGTTGATTAACCTTACATAGGCGGCATTTGCAAATGGGCCATCAATCGTTACTGGTGTCCATTCCACTCCGTTTTCTGACAACTCCAGCACGAGATTAACATCCGAACGATCCAATGTGATCTGAGATACTTCTTCAATCGTCGGAAGTTGAATTCCAATATATTGCGATGGTTTTAACGTAATATTTTCAACATTTGCTATTTCCACCGTTTCTTCAGAAGTACTTAACTGAGTTTCCATAAACTCAGGCACATTCGTATAGATACTTGCGTTTTCACTGCCGCCATTCACTGTAAATTCCCTTATCGCTGTCCATAAGTCAGGTTTCCCGCCCGGAATGCCGGCATGAGTCAATTTGTACCTTACATATCTTGCTTCAATATCAAGTCCTTTTTCTGATATTTTGAATCCTGACCTTTCTGAGCCAATTGCAGTCCAATTCAGGCTATCATTTGATACTTCTAAAATTCCCCTTTGGAAGATATCATGATCAGAATTATTTCTTCCTTGAATGATATCGATATCATGAACCTTGATAGATTTTCCAAAATCTACACCATACCAATCACCGTTCTTTTGAATCGTTTGGATATAGGCGAAGGTGTTTAAATCTCCATCAATCATTTGGTCTAAAGTTTGAGACCCGTAAGAACTCCTTGTGATGGTTTGAGTATATTCTGGATTAAGTGATAAAGAAATCTTTGCATCTAGCATTTTTATCAGATCATTGGCAAAAGGCGCTAACCTTTTTGCTCCTGCTTCTACGGTTACATCAGGATAATTCAACTTTTTTATTTTAATAGTCTTTGATTCTGATAAGGAAGTTGCAGCCTTCGCAAGTCCTTCCCATGCTGGATCTAAATCGTTATTTTGAAGGGCCATCGCTGATTTAACAGCACTTTTATCTGCTTCAACTACGTATTTCAGAACAGTTAGCCATGGGTTAATTTCTTCCTCCATGTTTTTATTTTGACTTTTCTCTCTAAAGTCCTTAATCGCAAGTAACACACGATCAAATTCAGCTAGTAATTGATTCCCTACTTCCTGAACAGACTCCCCATTAGAAAATTTACTCAAAAATAATTCTAGTGCTGGCTTCATTTCTTCTGATTCCCCTACCACAAGGCCATGCCCGCTTGGCGATGGATCGCTAAGATGAGAAGCGATGATATGAAGTTCTTCTGCAGCCTCAGGTGCCACATATTTAAACGAATTCAGCCAGCTCTCATCATCATTGAAATTATCACTGTTCCAAGTGAAATCCGCCACTGCAAATAAGGCAATTTTCGATAGCTCCGCATGTCCCATAGGATTCGAGACCACACCTGCAATATTATGGGTTCCAGGCGTTAATACCTCTGCCTTTCCCAACAACAACCTTGAATCCTTGTAATCATTAACTGGCCAATTTAGCCACATATAAGGATCTCTTCCATGTAAATCCTTTGGCCATTGCATATCTGTCGTATTGACTGAACCAACAACGCTTCTTCCTGTCCACATAATTTCTACATTTTCTGGAACATTCTTTAAGGCAAGCAGATACGGCTTACCACCTTCTCCGGTCCATCCTTGATTATAGAAAGGAGGACAATAAATCAATGGCTTCACATCTCCCTTGGCATCAAGCCAATTAGCGACATCCGTAATTAACTTTACATGTTTGTCTGTTTCTGCTAAGGACTGGGAAGTGCTGATATCATCCATGAATAATCCAAATTGACGAACGCCTATTCCATAAAGTTGATCCAGCTTATTTAGTAAGATTTGAAGTTCATTGTCATAATTATTCCAGTTGATCATGTTAAATCCAGGATGAATTGCCCAAACAAATTGAGTTTTAGATTCATGACCCACATCAACAAGTTCTTTGATTTTAGCTAATTCTTCTGCTGGATAAGGGGTTCTCCATGAGGAGTTGTGATACTTGTCATCTTTTGGCGCAAATATATAAGTATTCATCTTAAAGTTTCCGCCAAATCTCATAAGACTTATCCGATCTTCATGTGACCATGGAAAACCATAAAAACCTTCAATAAACCCCCTCCATTTTGCATCAGCAAAGTCCTCAATTTTCACTGATTTTAAGTCTTTTCCAGGAATCTGATCAAAAATCATTTTTAACGTAGCAAGGGAATAATAGGCTGCATCCCTAGACGACCCTAGTATGGCGATTGTCCCCTTTTCTTCTAGTCCCTTGTCCATATGCAAAACATAAGCATCCAATTCATTGAAAATAGCTGAATCATATTCAATATTCTTATTAACATAGTTCTCTACATATCCCTTGGAATTCTTCGTCCCAATTAAGATATTAGTTTTATCTGAAACTACTTCTTCTGAAATTGTTGCCCCGATCGATTTAGATTCCAATATTTTGTTTAAAAAGTTACGTGTGGACTCATCTATAGTAGGTTCAATGACGATATTCACCACATCCGTCACGGTAAAATTGGTTCCTAAATAGATCTGGTTTTGTGGTAATGGGTAAATTTCATATTGATTACCTTCTGTCGAATTACTGGATGGAGCCTCATTGGCCGTTACAACATTACTAAATGGACTAACGATACCACTTACTAGCAAGAATACGATAGTTAAAAAGTAGAATTGCTTTTTAATCACGTTCATTACCTCCTTCAGAAAATTAATTTCTTTTTCGAATGATTTAATCCACCCTCAAAACAAGGTGAAAATTATTCTTGCCTTTGAAATCATATACAAAAAGACATGGGGGAATAAAAGGGAATAATATCCCTTCTATTTACCTCCATGCCTAATCGCATTAGTAACATGAGATGCAATATTGACCATTAAAAACAGACTTAACATAAAAACTAGCAAATGTAATATTATTGAATTTAACCAAACTAAATGAATACATGGATTTTTCCAACTTCTTCTTTTCTGTCACTAACCACTCGACTAATTACCTGTAATGACAGGCACCTGTTCAATCCGAAGGTTATCTAAAATAAACGTTCCTGCCCCGGTATCTCCATTCAAGCTAGTTCCATCGCTGAAGATCCCAATATACGTTTGTCCATTCTCAGAACCAGTGACAGTAAATTCAGCCGTTTTAGTATCAGTAGATGCTGGTAGTGTACTATTCATACTCAGTCCCTTGGCAGCCGCAATATCTCGAACATCGATTTCTTGATCCCCTGAGATAAAGCGATAAGCATTGGCCGTAGTTTGATAGGCAAAGGATACTTTATAGGTAACTCCCGGTTCAAAGTGGAAGTGCTGCGGAATCGTGCGATACACTAATCCTTTGTTACCAGTATTTACTTTAACGGACCAATTTCCGCCTAAGACATCATCCACTAATTTTTTGCCTGCCCATCCTTTTTGTGTATACGGTGCATGTAATTCTGACAAATGAATTCTATTGTCTTCTACACCTTCCGTATTCCCGATAACAAATGGGTAAATTCCTTGCACGACCGATTCAAAATCTTGTTCGAATACACTGGATGAACCTTCATTATTCAAGGATTTTTGTACGACCCGAATATCATCAAATTTGGTAGTTCCTTCTCCGGACTCACGGCTGAGAATGATTTCAGCCTTTTTAGATGTAGCCGTAAAGCTTACTTGCATTCGTTGCATTTTGCTATTGTATCCATCATTTGAAGCATGCGAGTCTGCTTTTACAAAGTTCTTTTGCAGGCTCCTTAGTGTGTAATTACTTACATCTTTTACCCCGCCAGTTACTGTGATTTCGGCTTTTACATCACTATTGTTTTCTACATATACCTCTGCCACATAATCCTTGCCAGGCACAAGGTCAGTAATGGAGCGGGAAACGGTTGTATTTTCCGCTGGACTTTCCATATTCAGATAATAGTCGCCGCTGCTTACATTACGTGCTGTTCCAGTTTGATTCGTTCTGATGACACTTACAGCATCTTTATCTCCTGCCACTTTTGTCACTTCATCTTTGACGGTTCCCGAATTGAATCCCGTGTCATAGACATGAGCTTCGGCGCTCCAATTTTCGACCTGTAAGCCCTTTTCCTTTTTGTCCGGAATAACAACATATGGCGTTGCTGCCTCAGCTATCAAGGTTACCTGATTACTGACCACTTCGACTTTCTGCACATCTTTCCGGCCTTGATCGGTCAATTTGTACACATAAACCTTTTTAGATGGACCAACAAATCCATCTGGCAATGTCCAAGTTGTAGTACCACCTTCTAAATTCCAATGATACAATTTTTCAGCTGCAGGTGTAGGATTTTTAAAATCTTGTTCCACCCAAGGAAGTAAATAGGCATGTTCATCAAGGACAACATTCCCATTAAGTGTAATGATACGCTCTCTAGAATTGTCTTTTCTTGTTACAACCACATCGTCCCCATTACTTGGGTCCGCTAATTTAATTTCCTTTTCCAAGTTTGTTTTGTTTTTGTCACCTTCAACATCTGTCCAATTGGTGACATAATACTTTTGTAAAAATTTTGTTGGCAGATTGGTATCGAATGTCATCCGGATAAACTGGTCAAAGTTCTTATCCGATTGCCACCCCTCGAAACCGGCTAATTCAAATCCGCCAAGCAATGGATGATCAGCCGTTCCGCCTGCTTCCGGCCAATTCAATACCCAAGAGTCTTTTTGATGATTACTAATAAACCTGAGTACTTCTGAGTTGATTCCCTTGCTGGCAGGTCCGCCATAATTCTTATCTGTAGCCCAGTGCTGCCAGGTAGAATAATTAGCTACTGATGTACCAAATTCGGTTGTGACTCTCCATCCGCGGTCATGAAATTGCTCGGAGATTCGATCCGATTCCCATTGATCTTGATACCACACGTCTAAGTAAACAAAGTCAAGGCCAGGTGCAACTGCTTTTAATTCGTCCAGTCTTTTTGCCCGTGACCCAGAATACAAATCTTTTAATTTATTAATGGTATAGGATTGGTCCAACCAGCCCCAACCTAGGGAATTTTTACCATCAATAAAATCCTCACTAAATGCTTTGGCTTCAGGATACGTTTCTTGAGCATTAATATGGACTCCAAATTCAGAATTGTATTTATGACCTTCTTCTATTAGCGTTTTTAAATCATCCGCGCCGCCGATTCGCTCACCAACATTGCCATAATCCGGGTGCGCACTGTCATGACCTTCATTTCCATATCCTTTTAACAGGACGGACTGACCTAATCCATCCGTAGCGAGAGCCACCTTTTTAACATTATCCAATGTTTTTAAAAATGGCTGCTGTGCTTGGGAGCCGAAATTCATGGCAATCCGGGTGCCGACAAGATTGTTTACATTATTCGCCCCCGGGATATTCTGCATGATTTCACGGTAGGCAATGGCTCCGTCCTGCCAGTCAATTTCCTTATCCTCGTTCAGATCTTCTGCAATCGCAATTTTTATAGTTGGTTTATCAGCTTGTGGATTGGACATAAATGCTCTTTGATAATAAAGCAAGCTAGAACCAATTCCGAGGCCTTTCGTGCCATCTCCACTCTGATAACGATTCGCTACTATATTTCGGTAACCATTGACTTCTGAACTAGACCATACACCAGCACTCAATTGGTCCGTTGAAAGGAAACCAGTATAGTAGCTTCCTGAAGTTCCGATGTCTCCTAAGGATGCATCGACATTGGCATCGACATCCCCTGGTTTGGTCACATCACTGCTAAGATTCGTTAATTT